>SFRL01000105.1 GCA_004562765.1 bacterium
ACACAGCATGGTATCGAATTTGCTGCCCGGATGGAAAACCCGCTGAATCGCGCCCAGCAGAAAGATTTTGAAGGCTTCCGTTGTGTACGGGGTTTTCTCCACGCCCAGAAACTTGGTCAGTGCGTTGCAGATGCGTTCCTCACCATCCCATCGCAGTCCCAGCAAAACATCGCAGATTGGGTGGTAGTGCGCCTCATTTGCCACAATATCCAGCGCGCACTGGATGTTCTTTTCCGCGGTGATGCTGTAGTTCTCTTCAAAATACAGCCTCAGGTAGTTGATATCCGTGTCTGTTACCGCTGTATCGGAGCGGCACCAGCCCAGATCCTTCTCAATGTCAATCCGTTCGGTCAGACTGTTGCGGCGGATGGAACCTTTCAGAAGGGGGTCATTCTGGAAGACCAGCATACAGTTACCGAGACTCTGCATGACGGCTCCCTTACTGTTGGTCTGGAGCATCAGACGGATTTCCTCTTTTGTCATAGTCTTGGATTCGCTGTTCATATTCCTTGATTTTCTCCTTGTAGTGTAAATAGATGTCCTGTTTTTCTTCCTCCGTACCAAAGGACAGCTCCCACAGCAGCTCCTTTGCGGTGGCGCTGTGTTGAAGTGCTTCCGTAAAGTGAGGTGGGAAGTCCTGCCCCGGATTGGGCGGTCTGGACTTCCACTTTACGAGCAGCAGATTGTATTCCCGCAGAACCTCCCGGGCGTGATACACCCAGTCCTCAAATTTTCGCTGCGCCGGGGATTTCCGGACGACAACCACATCGCCGCCGACGATTCCGAAATCTACTTCCAGTTTCCTCGCAGCGGAACCGGCGCTGATTCCAAATAGTCGGGCGGTGAAGGTGATCACATCTCCCACGGCCCCACAGCCGAAGCAGTAGAAGGTTTCATCCACCTTCATGCTTGGCATGTGATCGTTGTGAAAGGGGCATCGGCACATGCCGCGGGAATTGACGGAAAGCCCGTAGGCCTCCGCCGCCTGCCGGGTGGTAACGGACTGTTTGATTTGTGCGAAGTTGATCACGATGATTCCTTTCTTGTGTTTCCGGGATATGATTCTTTCGGGCATAAGAAAAGCCCCCACCTCCGCAAAAGCGGAAATGGAGGCGCGATTGGAACAATTCATGTTGACTTCCTGCTGTTTCCTGACTACAATGATTTTATCAACCTTCCTGTTTTCGGAAGAAATACCTTGAAGAAATGATAGGAGTGTGGCTGGAATGGCAAACGAAGAAAAGAGAGTTTGGGGCATCCATACGACAGATGATAACCTGTTCCTCACTCAAAATGTGATTGCCATTGGGTGGAAAGAGTTTGGCGACTGCAGCAAACTGGAACCTACACGAGACGCCTATAAAAGTCACTATCTCAAGGTTTACCCTACCGCCAAAAAAGGAGCCATCGCAACAAGTGCTGGTATGCTGTACCGCTTTGCCTGCGAGATGAAAGTGGGAGATTTTATTGTTTTTCCCTCCAAAATGGATCGAAAGATCAACATCGGCATTGTTGAGAGCGATTTCATTTTCAATTCCGATGCAGCACTTTATGTTCAGCAGCGTAAAGTGAAATGGCTGAAACATCTGCCCAGAACTGCATTCTCCCAAGGTGCCTTGTATGAGGTTGGCTCTGCATTGTCGTTTTTCTTAATAAAGAACTATGCGGATGAATATCTGCAGGCAATGGACAAAGGATTCAAACCAGCAGCCGCCATGGCGGAAACAGACGAGACAGTGGCAGCCACTGCAGATGAAATCATTGAATCAACAAGAGATTTCATCTTGAAAGAACTCAGCAAGAACCTGAAAGGATACGATCTGGAGGAATTTGTTGCTGATCTGCTGCATGCTATGGGATATCGGTGCACGGTTTCTCCCCATGGCGGCGACAGTGGAATTGATATCACCGCATACAAGGATGAGCTTCCTCCCCGGATATTGGTTCAGGTCAAAAGCCAGGACAGCGACATCAAAGAGACAACCATCCAATCTCTGCAAGGTGCTATGAGAGAGGGTGACTACGGTCTGTTTGTTACGCTATCCAACTACACCAAAAATGCCCAGAAGTACTTGGAAAACACACCTATCATCCGTGGTATCAATGGTACAGAGCTGGTGGAACTTGTTTTGAAGTATTATGACCATCTCAGCGACAAATATCGGAAGATGATTCCTCTGAAAATGGTTTACATCCCCGTGCCGAGTGAAGCGTGAGTCGGGAATGAAAAGCCCATCGAGCGTGCTGCGTGCCGCGTTCGATGGGCTTTTTGTTCAGGTATATGCTTTATTCAGTTCCTTTGCCAGAAGCATTCCAACCTCCACGCCATGTACAAATCCGGCTTGCTCATAGTCCCGGCAAAGGGCGCAGACTGGATTCACAATCGTGTCCATCTCCCGCAGGGGCATTCCGTTCATTGCCTGGTACAATTCATGAAAACCAGCTTTGATGTCGTCACTGTCCATGTTGTTTGCATCGTTGTACGCTTCATACAAAAGGGTCAGGACGGAATCGCCATCGCCAAAATTTGGCGTTTTATCGGCGATATAGCGGTCAAGAAAAGAAACAAATTCCTGTGCTGTCATACATAAATCAACTCCTCACGGAGAATTTCCTCCGCCCTGTCCCGGATGCTGTTCATCCGCTGCACCCATT
>SFRL01000057.1 GCA_004562765.1 bacterium
ACTTTATTTGATCCAATTGTTTTCTTGGCACGCAATATAGTACTTTCTAATTCTGATTTAAAAATATCCTGATCTTTGTGAGCATAAAGAACTTCTTCGGATTTAGGATTCAAGAACAAAATTTTAAAGTTTATACCATCCATATCTGGTAGTACAGATTTTTGGTCTAGATACTCAAACAGTTCTTTAAAGTTACCTCCGAATAATTTCATGTTTTTCCTTCCATATATCCATAAATATTTTCCAGTATATAAAAATGATTGAATAATTACTTTCCATAATTCAAATGTCTCAAAACCAGATAAGAAATATGCAGTTTTGTCTCGGTAAATTGGACTAGTAATAGTAAATTTATCAATAGATATTAGTTTTTCAACAAGATCCTCACATTGAATGTCAATTATTCGAAAATTTTCTCTGCAAGTATTAATCTGCTTTTTATAATTATCAATAATATCTTTTATATTATCTGTCAAAACCAATGAAAAAGTTTCACAAAAGTCTTTTGTAAGTTCTCCTTTATTAAAATCAATTTCTCTAGCTATGTTCATAGGATTGTCTATCCAAGAATGCCACATAGAGTCTTTATCAAATAGAAAAGGTATCACCTTTTTATGTAAGCCACTTGCGTAACCCGCTTCATATAATAGCCAAGGTGACTTCTTATTTTCAGCAGTAAAACAGAGTATCAACATATCACATTGTTCAATGTTATTGATTATTTTTTCTTGTACGTGTTCACCTGCATGAATATCTTCTTCGGACATAAAAACATCAGCATCTGGAACCAAATCTTCTATTGTATGTTTTGTAATTTTTGCAAATTCTCCACTTTTTTCCTTTGACCAGCTTATAAATATTTTTTTCATTTACTTTATCCTTGATTCCTTTAGGAATGTAAAAATATACATGCCAATTGATAATTCTTTTAGCTACATCATTTTCAATGGATAATATAAGATTATCCATCAACGCTTTTCTCCAAACCACATACTCTATCCCCAAAATCCCATAAGCTCAATCACAAATTCAGCCTGCCTCCATAACTTCTTCATCTATCTCTTCCTCATCGCCTATCACATTCACAGTAAACGATGTCGACTTTCCATCTGCTGATATAGTGATCACAGCCTGACCGGATGTGTTTTCTGAATCAAGTTCTACATACAGTTCATCCCAATCCTCTGACAATTCAGCCGAAACAATTGACGGATCTGATGAAGTTACAAAAACATCATAATAATCTGCTGCATAGGATGGATTGATTTCTATGTCCACTTCCTGCCAATCCATACATTCCATTACAGCATTATATTCCCCTACTGTAATACTCTTGATATCCGGCTTTTCCACAGTCACCTTGCAAGAGTATGTTTTTCCATGTACCTTTGCTCTAATGACAGTTTTTCCAACATCTTTCGCAGTCAGTTTTCCATTACTCACTTTTACGACATCACTATCGTCGGAATACCATTTAACAGAATGCTTACATCCCGATAATTTTAAATATGCAACCTCTTTGAGATTCATTGTGAGTGTCGTCTCATTCAATTTCGGCTCTTCTACTGTTACTTTGCATTGCATTTTCTGGCTTCCTGAAGTCACAGTAATTATGACTTTTCCTTTTGCCTTTGCGCTTAATTTTCCGTTTGACGATACAGCGACGATAGACGAATCAGCAGAACTCCACTTTACACTCCCGGATGCGTCACTAACCTTGAGCGAGGCAGTCTGACCTTTTACCATTTCCAACGAAGACTTATTGAGTTTCATTTTTTTCACGGTTGTCTGCGTGCTTTTGCTTGAACTACTACCTGACGAGGACGAACTACCACTATCTCCATTCGGGAAGCACTTTTTACAAGGGGTCAGCCCTCTCGCTATTGCCGACGAACGTGAAGCTGCATAATAAGTACCATTTCCACACTTATGCGTATGATATTTAGATCCTGTACGTGTTACATAAACAGTCGTATCTGCCTGCACAATTTCTACATATCCCGTAGTAACTGTACCGGTCAGCATCATTACGACCATTGTCAAAAGCATAATCTTTTTTCTGATCGAGTGTTTCATGCTTCTCATCTACATTTCCCCCATGTATAAAACATTTTCATCCTCTATGCTAAACCCACTTGCTCACATATGCTTTGTTTATGCTTCCGGCATCTGCAACGCACTCCTCAGACTCTGGACCATAGACAAAATAATCTTCATTTCACGTTCCGAGCAATGATCCAGTTCCTGCATAAGCATACTCTTAAGTTCCAGATTTTCTGATACATCCGGATAAAACACCTGATGAATCGGCAGATCCAGTTCGTGGACCAATGCATATAATATTTCAAATTTCGGATTTCCCGTATTATTCTCAATATCTATGATCGTTCTCTTGCACACACCAATCCGCTCAGCCAATGCCTCTTGTGATAAATGTTTATTTTTCCTTGCTGTACGAACAGCCTTTCCCAACATATCTACTGATTGACTCATTTTCATTCACCTTTTACCATTTTATAACATGCTTTTTCCAACGACAATTTAACCTAATTGCATCAAACAATGAAATATTTTGCACTTTTTGTCATTTTTTGTAACAAAGTCACCATCGCATTATATTTAAGGATAACATTTTCCACCGAACGCCTTCAATCGACACTTGCCGACGATTATCGACATTTGCATATATTTCACCACAAAAAAAGGAATGTGCCCTCCATCCGGACACATTCCTTCTAAACGATAAGTCTATTAAGTTAAACATCCATGACCGCCACATATCCCATCTTCTCAAAGGGTACATCCAACCGAAGCTGCATAATCTCAAAACAGATCGGATTGGGTTTTCGGAATTTCATAACATCCCCGTGTCCGGCGATATCGTCCGTAATAATGATCTCATCAAAAAACGGTATGATACCGAGTGCACGGAGCTTTTCCCGTTGCATCTCTGCCGGTCCATCAATGAGCAGACCGAGGCGTATGTCCTTCTCGCGCAATTCCTGAAGCAGTTCCGCAACGCCGCCATACGGCTGTATGGACGGACGATGCTGCTCATAGATTCGTAGGCACTTTTCTTCCAGTTCCTCTGAATACAGATCCTGTATCTGAAGCATTGCATGAATCGCTCCCACAACTACACTGTCTAAGTCCGCGCGATCATCTGCCGCGTCTGCATCTGGTTTATCTGCGTCCACAGTTTTCTGCTCCTCATATGCATTCCACAACTGATCATACACATCCTGACTGTGTCCGAGAAACAGTCGGCTGATCTGGCGAAAACCACTCTGCACATAGTCATCCAGCGGATACAGGACATTGTCCAGATCAAAGATGATCGCCTGCAGATCATCCACATATTTAGTTATTTCCGAAATAGATTTTATTTTTATCATTTAGCAAACGCACTCCTCGTGGCAATGGGCGATGGTCGTGGCAGAAGAACCGTCCCTGCGTTTACTTTCCACCCGTGCCGCCTTCTTTGACACCCTTGTGTAACAACACTGCGCTGACGGTGCCGATGAGGCACCGGATATCCATGAGTAATCCAAAATGCTTTATATAGTAGCCGTCAAGGGCGGCTTTCTCCGGGATCTCCAGCTCGTCGCGCCCGTGGATCTGTGCCCAGCCGGTCAGTCCAGGCGGAACCTGATTTGCATGATAGCGGTCACGCTCACGGATCAGGTCATCCTGATTCCAGAGTGCCGGTCTGGGACCTACCAGACTCATATCACCCATGAGGATATTAATGATCTGAGGCAGCTCGTCCAGGCTGGTCTTGCGCAGGAATTTGCCGACCTTCGTAATATACTGATCCGGATCCTTCAATAAATGCGTAGGCATATCCTTTGGTGTATCAATATACATGGTGCGAAATTTGTAAATCTCAAATAATTCTTTGTTATAGCCCACACGCTTTTGTTTAAAGAAAACAGGTCCCTTGGAGTCCAGCTTGATCGCGATACAGATACCTGCAAATACCGGCCAGGTAACCAGCAGTCCGATCAGGCACAGCAGACAGTCCAGATACCGCTTTACCTTCAGGTACTGCTTTCTGCTGATGATCCTTTTTTCACATTTGTGATCCGTTGTCTTGTTACACGGCATCGCTTTCCCCTCCGTCAATGCTATTGTTTCTTCAAAATCATACATCTGATAAGTTCCACCGTAATAGTCTCCCAGATCAGATGCGTAGGCAAAATTGCCAAATACTTTATTGATCAGCGCGACCTTCTTCGCCAGCAGTCGTAATACCCCGGAAAAGCCCGGCAACAAAAACACCGGCGAATGATGTACGCGTCCGATAAGTTTTACCATCTCGGCAGTGTTCACATGCTCCCGGTTCTGGGGGGTAAAAACGCCGCCATCGCCACCGTCTATGATCAAACGTATCAGCTCACACAAATGATCGATATAGATCATGCTCCTGCAGTTGTCCACTTTGGGAAATACCGGGGAACATTTTGCCAGCATTGCCAGCTTCGGATAATTGCCCTTGCAGCCGGGACCATATACCATCGGAGGACGAATGACCGCCACTGTAAAATGATCATCCGCCATCGCCTGCAGACCCTGTTCCGCCTGCAGTTTGCTGTCTCCGTACGCATTTGCCGGTGCAGGCGGCGTGTCCTTTGAGATGACACAAGCCTCACCGATGGGCGCACTGTCTCCGTATACGATCATACTGCTGAGATAAATGAACTGTCCGACTCCGGCTTCCTTTGCAATACGTGCAGTCTCCAGCGCCAGCTGCGTATTGACACGTCTGTACGCTGCTGCCTGCGCTTCATCCATGGGACCATTGTCTACATGGGCGATCCCTGTCACATCCACGACCACATCATACTTCGTAAAAGATGTCTCTTTCCATGCCGGATCACGCTGACTGATACAGTCTACGTCATACGCATCCCAATGAGAACTCAAATATTGTTTTAATGAGCCGCCGATATAGCTGTGCTCCGCTGTCAACAAAATGTGCTTTCCCATACAAACTCACTCTCCCACACATCGACTCCGCTGTCCTGAAATACACTGTGGAGCCGTTTTCTCAAAGCTTCCTTTGTGACGCCTCTTTTCAATATCACCTGAAGGAAACCGCCTCCGCCGGCACCGCAGATAAAATGTGCATCGATCAGATCTTCACATGACAGGAATATCTGATCGATACAGGTATTGCTCGTTCCTTCATCCAGCTGCAAGGACCTCTGCCAATGTTCATTTAAAAGCTCCGCAAAGGCATCCACATCACCCTGCTCCAATTGAAAACGCATCAAAGCAGCCAGTTTTCGCATCTCATGCAACGCCTCCAGCGAATCCGCTCTTCCGGCAATATATCCGCCTACGACATCTCGTAGCAGATTTCGCGCAAGACGGCGCTGTCCCGTATAAACGAGCGCAAAACGCTCCTGCAGCTCACATTTCGTCTCCTCTGAAAGCTTCAACGGCTCGATGTCCAGTTTCTGCTGCATGCCCGGTCTTGATGTAATGAACTTTACGCCGGGGACCAGACCTCCGACCTGATCCTGCCAGCCGCCGCCGGTGCTCATCAGCTGCTCCATCGTAAGAACCGTATCCGACACCCGGGCATCGCTGATATCCTGTCCCATGAACCGGTAGATGCCCTTCACGCATGCAGCCGATAAAATACTGCTGGTTCCCAGGCCGGAACCTTTCGGAATACCGACCACCTGTGTCGACAGATAGATGCCTCCGCCCAGTTCTTGTAACACTTCTTTCAGGCTGGTATCGCAGTCCCGGTCCATCGGGATCACTCCGCATACGAGCAGCGCCACCTTATGCAACGCAAAGGGATCATACGGATTGTTACAGTTCTGCAATTCAGCCAGTTCTGTAATCGTTCCGTACACGCCGATATCCTGGCTCTCAAATTCGACCTGCAGCTTGTCTAACTTCCGCACACACACCTGTACGGGATAACGCCCGCCAAGCGTGATCGCCGCATTTAGTACAACACCGCCAAGCTCATTGCACTGCGGCGGCGTATCGGTCCAGCCGCCTCCCCAGTTCACGCGAACCGGTAGCTTTACATTCACTTCCTGCTCCGCGATCCTCCGCTTCCCTGCATGATCGATATGCAGATCTGCGAATCCCATTCCACGGGAGATCTCTTCCCGGATCAGCGTGTAGCACATCTGTTCCAGATCTTCTCCGCCTGCATCTCCAAAAGTCACTTCTTCCTCTTTCATATAAGATGCCAGCGCATGATAGATCCGCATTCTGATAGAAAAAGGCGCTTCCACCGCATCATTCATCAGTTCCCGATAAATGCCTTCCGTGATCCCTCTGGTGCCGAATGTCCGCAGCGCATCCGCCTCAGACCTACTATTTTCCAACGCCTGTTCAAAACGTCTGGAAATGACCCGGTTCTCCAGATCACGCTCCCAGTCAAACATCGCCTGCTGCCGCGCATGATTAAAGCTCTCATACAAGCTGGTGCGGGGTGCCTCCAGCCATTTCTTTCGCTCCGCCTCCGAAGCAGTCCCCTGCGCCATATGAAGCAGAACGGTCGTCATCTCCAGCGCCTGCTGCAGATCATCACATATCGGATACAAGTCTGCAAACCACAGATAATCCTCTTCATTCTTCCATAAATCTGATGCCTTCAGATCATTCTTCTGTAAAAACGCTTCCATTGGTGTCCCAAGAAAGCTTCCGCCGCCGGAAAGCCGATCCTTCGGGTTGTCCGTCACAGCATAGACACGTATCACTACCGCATCTTTTCCATTCACACAGATCGGAAGCCCGTGCATCACGGTATGCGCCGGTATCTGATAGCCGCGCAACTTCAGACCTGACACGATGGCACCTTCGCCCACCTCGGTCTGATCCAGAATAAAGCTGTTCTCGATATAAGCCCCCTTGCCGATCCCGGTGCGCCTGCCGATATAAGCATTATGCGCCGCAAAAGAAGCATCCGGATCATTGCTGATATCCGCCACAGAGCTCACATGCCTGCTCCAGCCAAGCCCGGCGTAATCATCCAGCTCCTCCGTAACCAATCCGAGCAGTTCTCTCGTCGTTCCGAAATGAATAAACTGCGCCGGTGACAGGGAGAACAATTTCAGCGAGAAAGGAGCTAATACCTCCCATATTTTCCGACGGCAGGATAACAGTTCCTCATTGATGGTCCCCTCTGCCTCCTCCAACAAATAAGACTCCAGGGTCGCATCCTGTGCAAGTGGATAAAGAAAGTCACCATAAAAACTGATGCGTGCCGTCTCATTTACAAACTCTGCAAACTTCCCATCATCCACGGATCGTCCGGCATCACTCTCGGAGCTGATCAGCGTAAACAACGCATTCACAAGCTTCACACCCATCAAGATCGCGCCTGTATCCAGATCGACATTTCCCTGGGCGTTCACCGCACCCATAGCAGTCAGGGTCTCTTCTGACTGCTTATGTAAAAACTTCAGCACTTCATCCCTGCCATTGTTGAGAAAAACGCCATGATTTTTGCCGATGGACACATGCTCTTTCATGGAGATCGCCGCCGCGCCATCCAGCTGACCGTCGATCTGCAACGGATTGAACAGCAGCAGCACATCTCCGGACAGAACCAGCATTCCTTCCTGCATCCGGGACGGAACACCTGCCATTCCGATCATAAACTCATCAAACAGAGTGGATGCCCTGCCATCCGGAAGTTCCCGCGGAACCGGAGAAAACAGTTTTCAGCATGCCGAATACTGGGGCACACGCTTGCTGTCCCCGCCGGAGTGGATCACCAGCAGACGCAGACCGTCAAAGGAATGCTCCAGCTGCCAGATCTCACGAAGTACATTCAACGTCGCACCACCGGAGCCGACACGTTTTCCATCTGGATCCGGCAACACCAGGAATCTCGTCTGCTTCGGCAGCCATCCGTTCTCCTGACGAAAGACAAGCTGGGCACGATATGCCTCTGCCTGGGCTTCATTCGAAGCCGTCAGTATCACATAGTCCCAGCGCACAAAATTCTTTTTATTTAGGCTTGCCCTATAATCCTGCCATGCATCCTCATAGCTCTGGCTCAAAAACAAATTTTTTAACTGATTGTGATTCATAATTCTCCTTTTGTCCGGTCCAAAAACTTGATCGCCTCAACTGCCGCACACAAAAAAACGTCTACTCATCCAAAATGTAATTGTATTATATTAAGTATATGTAAAAGAGCGCAAAAATTCAATGTAAAATTCATGACAACGGCCACTGTTCCAGACAGATACAACGTTCCTGCTCAAATAAAACAAGAGAGCCGGATTACTCCGGCTCTCTCAAGTATGTATCCGCAAATACATACCCCAATTAGTGCTTATACTATACAACAAGCATCAAAAAAATGCAAGTTTTATATAAAATTTTTCAAAATGTTCATTCTTGATGCCAAATCCGGATGAATCACTATCGCTGCCACATTCGAATTAACAGCCTGTCTATAATTATCTGTTATCTTTTCAAACTCTCTAATGAAAGCTTTTATTTCTGTTTTGGATACCTTCAACAATTTCATATAATAACACATAAGAATAATATAATCTCCAATAGTTTTAAAATTGACATATGGCAATCCAATGTCAATTTTCAAGCATTGTTTCATTGCAGCAGAAGGATCAATATTCCTAAATCTGGTATCAAAAACCACTGCATTATGTGCAATCGCATTTCGCAAATCTTTCAATGTATAAATGTATTTGTATATCAATTGTCTGTCAGTATCACAGGACACATTTAAAGATAAACGCTTTGAAATGTCATCCCTCACATCATAAGTAAGACATGAAAGTAAGTATCCCAGATCTCCCATTGTCATTATTTCAAATAACGCCCACACAGGAACATCTGCATAACCAATATTATTATAGAAGTGTGTTATTTTCGGATTATTCTTCTTATAAGCATATGCCAGACTAGATTGAATAGAATTCTGCAAATTCAACTTGTTTTGTTGCATTTTTCTCTTCTGCTCTGTTGTAGCTGAAATCGGGGCATTATTATACCCACTGACAACTTTGTCATACATATCTTGAATGGATTCCGAATTGGCATTCACCAGTATGCTTTCCAACGCAATATTTTTTACTGCCGTCTCAATATACATCATTTTTCCATATAATAATGCTTTCAGATCAGAATCATACTGAATTGTAGCATAAACTTCAGCATATGATGTAAACGGCAGCCGCCTCTGAGCACTACCAAAAAAGCGATAGCCTTTATATCCATGAAAATATCCTGTATTAATAAGTTGTCGTTTCTGTGTCGGCCCCTGTATAGAAATACCACTATCTCGTAAATGTCTCATCAAAGCATCTGTTTTTTTATAACTCATACCCGTTCCCCATCAGAAGTCTTCTAAAATTAAAGCTCCGCTACCGAATCTTATCTATTGTTCCCGAAATATATTTCATACATTTCTCAACCTCTCCTAATTTGTTCAAATCATCCTGTTTCATCCTCAACACCTGAAAAGGATCGGATGTTATATTGTTACATTTTCTCAATGCTTCTTGAAATATGTCAGTATATGTTTCTATCAATGAATTCGGTTCCTGATCTCTCTCCTCACTGTTCTTCTTCCTATACCACCCTCTGCGCACACAAATATAATCAGCAGTATCTGTTACCAGCGTTCTAAGCGCTCCGGTAAGCATACCATCCGTATATCGCCCACCAGATTTTTGATTTGCATACGCAAATAGTTCGACTCTGGAATGTTCCACATTATCTTCCATTATTTCTTTATATAACTCTTTAATCTGCTGTGCATTTGACACCTTGTCCATAAATACGCTCCCCCCCCCTTTTCTGCTTTATCTATATCTTATCACCGTTTAATTAATTAATCAATTATAATTTTTGCTTTTTAATTATTTTTCAACACCATCGTAATTTAATCATCATTATTAAAGTTTCGAGGTTTGCCCATTGCAATACCAGACAGATACAACGTTCCTGCTCATGATACATATAATAAAAAACATTAAGACTTATCCGGAAATTCCGGAGAAAAAATAGCATGCGGTGTCATCGAAGAATGGCACATGTAAACAAATTCAGCCGTCACTTCGCTGACGACTGAATGTACAAACATAGCTCTGCACTATGTACCCTTATCCTCTCACATCTAAAAACTGAAGCTGTCTGAGTAAAAACGGAGCTGCCTTTAACACGTTAGAGTTCATGCTTCTGTTTATCCTCCACAGAGATTGCCTCGCCCAGCTGTACCTCGATCAATTTCAGCTCTGTATCTGCGATGACTGTATGGCGACAGCCTGCGCCCATCGTCACCACATCACCAACCTGCACGCTCTGCTCCATCCCATCTACGATCGTCCTTCCGGTTCCGGAAATAACGACCCAAACCTCATCGCGGTTCCTATGGCTATGATAATTCATGGAATGACCTGCATTTAAGGTAACTTTTATCGTCAGGGATCTATCTTCCACATCGATCACCTGATAACTTCCCCATGACTTTTCCGCAAACATGACCTGCTGCACGATAGAATCCACATAAGGCTTTATATAGGAACTCTGCTCTTTATCGCTGACTAATATACCCTCCGGAGATGCAGATATCACCACATCATGAAGTCCCATGGCAAGCACAGGTACATCCATTTCGTTAATAATATTCACGCCCTGGCAGTTGTCATTCAAAATCCCCTTACCGATCACGGGTTCTGTCATCGCTTCTGTCAGGGTATTCCATGTTCCCAGATCCTTCCACTGTCCCGCAAAACGCATGACCTGAATCTTTTTCTCATTTTCAACCACTGCATAATCAAAGGAAATCCTGTTCAGTGTCTCATATTTCGCGTACAGATCCTCATAATCCGTAAAATCTATGAGCTCATGTGCTTTGTCCAGAACATATTTGAGCTTATACGCAAAAACACCGCCATTCCAGAGCGCTCCTCTGGAAATGTATTCCTCCGCCACATTCGCGGTCGGCTTTTCCTTAAAGGTATCAACAAAGGAGATCTGATCAGCGGACCTTGGAATGATATAGCCATATTTTTCGCTGGGATAGGTGGGTTCGATTCCCATCAAAACAAGATTTGCCTCACCCTTCCCCGCCTGATCGGACAGTAATTTCAGCATTTCAAAATAATCATTTTCCACATAGGGGTCCACCGGGCATACGACCACCGGTTCCTCCGGATCGATCCCCTGTACATCCGCCAGATATGCGGAAACCAGCGCGATCGCCGGAAACGTATCACGACGACAGGGTTCTACCGAAACACCCACCTTGTCACCTAACTGGTTATGGATCGCAGACACCTGTGCCTTGCTGGTCGCGATTGTCACCACAGCCGTCGGATCTACTGTCTTGATCTGACGAAAAACGCGCTGAACCATTGACTCATAAGCGTCATCGTCAGTCTTGAAAAATTTGACAAACTGCTTCGACCGGATACTATTGGAAAGCGGCCACAAACGTTTGCCGGAACCGCCACTTAGCAATACAATATTCATGCTGTCTCTCCTGCCATCCTCTTATCTTTCTGCGCGCATGGGGTTATTTAAAAAATCCTCATAGCTGAGACGGATCCCCTCTTCCAGTTCCGTCTTATAGGTCCATCCAAGACTCGTTGCCTTGCTGACATCCAGTAATTTTCTGGGCGTGCCGTTGGGCTTGGTCGTATCCCATTTGATCTCACCTTTGTAACCGATCACCTTTGCCACCAGTTCTGTCAATTCCCTGATGGTCAGTTCCTTGCCTGTACCGGCATTGACCGTCTCATCGCCACTGTAATGATTCATCAGGAATACACACAGATCTGCCAGATCATCCACATACAAAAACTCTCTCAAGGGAGATCCATCTCCCCAGCAGGTCACCTCCGGCAGGTGATTGACCTTTGCCTCGTGAAAACGACGGATCAGCGCCGGAAGCACATGACTGTGTGTCGGATGGTAGTTATCATTCGGTCCATACAGATTGGTAGGCATCACCGATATGTAGTCTGTACCGTATTGTTTATTCAAAAATTCGCAATATTTCAATCCGGAAATCTTTGCCAGCGCATACGCCTCATTGGTCTTTTCCAATTCAGATGTAAGCAGACAGCTCTCCGGCATCGGCTGGGGCGCCATGCGGGGGTAGATACAGCTGCTGCCCAGAAACTCCAGTTTTTTACAGCCATTCTTCCATGCAGAATGGATCACGTTCATCTCCAGGATCATATTGTCGTACATAAAATCAGCCAGCGCCTCCGAATTGGCCACAATGCCGCCCACCTTGGCTGCTGCCAGAAATACATACTCCGGTTTCTCTGCAGCAAAGAAATCCTCCACCGCATCCTGCCTGCACAGATCCAGTTCTTCATGCGTCCTTGTCACAATATTTGTATAACCCTGACGTTCCAGTTCTCTCACGATGGCAGAGCCGACCATTCCCCGATGGCCTGCCACATATATTTTCGCGTTCTTTTCCATCATAACTATCGTTCTCCGATCCCCTGTCTCTTCTTATGCAAACTATGCAAGCGTTCTCTCATTCGCTACCAGATCCATATCATGCGTTACCATCAGCTCCACCAGACGTGAAAATCCGGTCTTGGTCGGATTCCAGCCCAGTTCCGTCTTTGCCTTGGTGGGATCGCCCAGCAGATTCACGACATCCGTGGGGCGGTAGAAATCAGGGCTAACCTCTACCAACACCTTTCCGGTGGCTTTATCAATTCCCTTTTCCTCCATTCCCCCACCGATCCATTCCAGTTCAATGCCGGCATAGTGGAATGCAAGCGTCGCAAACTCGCGAACAGAATGCTGCTCACCGGTAGCGATCACAAAATCCTCCGGTTTGTCGTTCTGAAGGATCAGCCACATGCACTCTACATAATCCTTTGCATAGCCCCAGTCACGTAACGATGACAGGTTGCCAAGATAGAGTTTGTCCTGCTTGCCCTGGGCGATACGTGCTGCTGCCAGTGTTATCTTTCTGGTAACAAAGGTCTCTCCCCGACGCTCCGATTCATGGTTGAACAAAATACCGGAGCAGCAGAACATATCATATGCCTCCCGGTACTCCTTTACGATCCAAAAGCCATACTGCTTTGCAACTGCATAGGGACTGTACGGATGAAAAGGTGTGGTCTCACTCTGCGGCACCTCCTCCACCTTACCATAAAGCTCCGAAGTAGAGGCCTGGTAAATCCTGCAAGTCTTCTCGAGCCCGCAGACACGAACCGCCTCCAACACGCGGAGCACACCGGTAGCAACCACATCCGCCGTATATTCCGGCACATCAAAAGAGACCTGCACGTGAGACTGGGCAGCCAGATTGTAGATCTCATCCGGTCTGATCTGACCGATCAGTTTCACAAGACTGATCGAATCACTCAGATCCCCATAATGCAGGTGAAAATTCGGATCACCCTCTATATGCGCGATACGTTCTCTATAATCAACCGAAGACCGGCGGATCATTCCGTGAACCTCATATCCCTTCTCCAATAGAAACTCCGATAAATAGGAACCGTCCTGTCCCGTCACGCCGGTGATCAATGCTTTTTTCATAAAAATATACCTCCGATTCATTTCATTTTTGTAGCTCTCATTCTCAGCACTCAGCCGGTCAGAAATTTAACTGCCTCGATTGCCACGCACTCAAAAAAGTACAGTCTGCTATACCCGTTGTTGCGATAAATACGATAACGGGCGCGACCGCGCTGCACACATTTTTTCAGACTGCGCTCATTGCTGACACCGCCATAACGGAAATTTGCCAGCACTTCATTCAACACAACGATGCGATAGCCGCCACGCCGGATTTTCAGCACCAGATCCCAGTCATCGTGAAGCGATTCCAGCTTGTACTGGTAGCGGTCATACACCTTTCGCGTGATAAACGTCGTCGGATGGTTCCAGTCTCTGGAGACCGCCGGGGCCCGAAGTCTGGAATGTTTGATCATCATTTCCGTAAATCCACCGTGTCCGTCTTCCCTGACGATGCGAAGATCCGCATAAAACATATCAAAATGCTTCTTGCGATAGGTATCCATCATGCGCTCCACCGCATTCAGTTCGTACCAGTCATCCGAATTGATGATACCGACGATCTCTCCATGGGACAAGCGGATCCCCTTATTCATGGCATCATAGATCCCCCGATCCGGTTCTGAAAGGATATGGTACTCCATACCGCGCTGTGCAAAAGCGCTCTCGTACTCTTTCGCAATGGAGACGGTTTCGTCCGAAGATGCTCCGTCGATGATCCAATATTCAATATTTGTATATGTCTGATGCAGCACCGATTCAATGGTACGACGAATCGTGCGCGCACTGTTGTAGCTCACTGTAATAATGCTAACCTGGGGTTTTATCATGGGTGACCTCCATATAAAAAATCCGCTATACCAATCATTTCAGTATTAGTATAGCGGATTTCTATATAAATTACAATTCAAACAACAGCATAGTTCAGCAAGCATTCAATTCCTGATACAGATTTTTCGCATAAGAGTCCGTCATTCCGCTGATGAAATCAGTCACCATCAAGAAACGCAGATATAAATTATTTGCTTCATCCGATGTTCTGTTATTTTTATAGTCCACCTTAAAGTTATCTGGTATCAAACTGCACAATTTCTTTTGTGCCTTGCTTAACCGGTATTTTTCATCCTCCGCGTCCATATAGATAACTGCTGGAATAAAATCGTCCAGTAAGGATGACAAGATTTTGTTAGCCGACAACTCTAACTTGACAATCTCTGCATCTTCATATACAAACTTCGCCATCGCTGACTTAAAAATGTCCATCGACTTTTCATGAAAAGTCCCCTCGATCAGTTCCTGTTGAAATGTTCCATTCATAATCGAATCATAATTTTTAGAAAAATTATATGCAACACAATACATAAACCATCCTCTTGCATCGTCCATCCAGTTTTGAAACGCGATCATTTTTCTTTCATCATCCGTGGCATTCTTCATCCGCTCGTCCAATTTTTCAATTAAGCGTTTTGCCTTGTCATCCGATCCCATCTGAGATATAAAATAATCTTCAAATTCACTAATCGTAAACAACTTCTTTTTCAGAGCATCCTCAAGGTCCGCTGTTGCATATGCAATATCATCTGCCGCCTCCATTAAAAATGTCAACGGATGTCTTGCCACATTCCCAACTTCCAACAACATACCGGTTTCTTGACTAATTCTGTCAAAGCAATCCTTTTCTGCGCAATAATATCCCAGTTTATGTTTTCTGATATCCTGGTCTCCCTTATTTGTAAACTCAACGGAACTCGTAGGATATTTTATCAGTGCACCCATCACACCATACGTCAAATTAATTTCATGACTCTCTTCTTTATTTTTGATCTTTGAGAGTATGCGCAGCGCCTGTGCATTTCCTTCAAAGTTTTCAAGATCTCTTCT
>SFRL01000106.1 GCA_004562765.1 bacterium
GTCTCTGCCTTACGGCCGAGCTTCTCCTTCAATGCACGCAATGACTCTGCAGCAGATAATGGTTTTTTGCCCTGATCTGGCTCTGTTGGCTCCTTCTCCTCTTTTATGCTGCCGATCCTCGCCTTCAACGATTTCAGTGCGTCAAGCGGCTTATTGCTCTCCTTTCCAAGATTTCCGAAACGGATTTCTATGTAATCGGGGCTATGAACTCTCCGCAAGAAGCGAACCGCCAATCACACGTCAATGTGTGGTAGCACCAGGACTTAAGTCCAAATTTATTCTATCAAACAAATGTTCTTTTGACAAGAAAAGGGTTCTTTTTTTCAAAAAGAAGCAGATTCATATTTTTAAAAAAACGCTATTTCGAGCATGAAGACCTTGGTGTAGCGTTTTTTTTTATTTCGTAAGCGCTTAATTTTCAGCCGTTGATAGAAAAATACCCGGCTACTTTTCAGCAGCCGGAGCACCTTGACAATTCACATATGATTGATTCCCGTCGCCTGCACGGCGTTTGATTTCAGCTTTCACGTTTTCATTCCATGGTGCCAGGAGTTCCAACTCTTCATCACTCATCCTATCATTTGGAAGTTTCTCAAGCAGATAAGTCAGATAGTGATAGACGTTTACTCCATTTGCTTTTGCCATTTCTACCATCGTGTATACGACAGCACTGGCCTGGGCTCCATTCGGAGTATCACAAAACAGCCAGTTTTTGCGGCCAACTGTAAATGGCCGGATGGCGTTTTCGCTGAGATTGTTGGAAAAACTGCACCTTCCGTCTTCCAGATAGGTGGTAAGATAGGAACGACGGTTCTGGATGTACGTCACTGCCTTATCCATTCTGGATCCGCGGACAGGTGACTGCTTATCAAGCCACGACAAAAAGCCTTCCACTATCGGCTTTTCTTTCTCAAGACGGGCCTTTTTGATAGCATCGAAGGAAGTGTACTTTGCCTTGATCACATCTTCCAGATGGAAGAGCTGATTGATATACATGATACCCTGCACGGAAGGCTGGGCGTAGTCCAGTTCCTTCCCTTTGGGAATGGCATCTGTCAGATATCTCCTGATATGTGCCCAGCAGGCTGTCCGTTTTGCGTCAGGGACTTTGTTGTATCCGCTGTAGCCATCGCACATCAGATAGCCTTTAAACCCATGAAGGAAGTCCACCGCATTGTCCCCTGCTCGGGTCTCCGAGTATTTATAGAGGATGATCGGCGGGCCGCCATCTTCACCACTGCGGAAAAGCCACATGTAAGATTTTGTCTGTGCACGGCGTCCCGGTTCATGGAGTACCTGCAGGGGTGTTTCATCTGCCATTGCAAATCCTCTTTCCAGAAGTTTCCGGTGAAAGTACTCATACATTGGAAGAAAAAATGCTTCAGAGTTATGGATCACCCAGTTAGCCATGGTTGCCCTTGTAATGGCAGCACCGTACTGTTTCCAGTCTTTTTCCTGACGGCAGTACGGAAGCCCGTTGCAGAACTTCTGGTACATCACCCATGCGACTGTACCTGCAGAAGCCATCCCATAGAGCATATGGGGTTTTCCATCTTTCCCTTTTTTTATCACGGGAAGGTCACGTTTGCTGCATTCAGGACATGTATAGTTTTTACTGTAGTACTCATACACCTTCAGTTTTGCCGGGATAAAAACCAGTTCGCGGCGGACAAACTCTTCTCCGATCTCTTCCAATGCAGTATTGCAGACTGGACAGACTTTCTCCCCGTCAGCAATATCCAGATATTTCTTCTGGACAGGGATCCCTTTGAAACGCTCTGCATCTGTAGTCCTGGCTTTCCGTTTCTTTCCTGTTTTATCTGGAAGGGACGCCTCCAGTTCTTCTGCCTTGGCTGCAGCCGGGTCCTGTTCCATTTCTGCTTCATTGAAAAGGTTCAGCTGACCCGGGATATCAAAAGTACGTTTCTCGCTGGAAGAGCCAAAGAGTTTTTTACGCAGAAGAGCCACTTCGTCTTTCAGGTTGTCCCTTTCCTGTGTCAGGGCTTCTTCCCGCTTATTGGCAGCATCGACAGTTGCCTGAAGCGTTTTTATCATCTTTTTCAGATCGGTGATCATATCTTTCAGCTCACGGAGCTGGATATCTTTGGAACTGTCTGCCACTGCTTTTTCCTCCTGTTTTTACTGTCTTCATTATATCAGAAAACAAGAGAATTTCCCAGTAAAACGGGGACATTCATTGACTGAAAAATGACGAAAAAACAAGGGAAATACCCGCATTTATGTGCATGTTTTTATGCTGAGATCACGAGGTTTTGATAGCCTTTGGCTGTTCGATATCAATGCCGGACATCAGCCAGTCGAACTCCCTCCATGTGAGGTTCCGGACTTCGGATTTGTTTCTCGGCCACCTGTAAGATCCTTGTGCAGTCAGCCTTTTGTAGATCATCACGATACCATCCGGCTCTTTTAGGATAGCTTTGATGCGGTCGCATTTACGTCCGCAAAAAAGATAGAGTGCATGGTCTATCTCCATGGAAAACTGCTCCTGGATGATCGCACATAATCCATCAATGGATTTGCGCATGTCTGTCCTGCCGCAGACGATATAGATGGCATCAACATTTGAGATATCCGCTAACATAACGGCTCCTTCAGTGCATCCATCAAAACTTTCAGGAGAGTTG
>SFRL01000107.1 GCA_004562765.1 bacterium
GTAAGTAGGTAATCATCTGTACCTTGTTTTTTCAAAAAGAGCCACCTGTTGATCAGGTGGCTTAATTTATCCTTGATTTTTCGTCCTGAATTCATCCGGCAGATCATCTGACCATGGGAGCAGCCGGTCCAGTTCTTCCGGCTTTGGAAATGGTCCCATCTGCCGTATCTGGTCCAGCACATATGTCAGGTACACATATGGTTTCAGCCCGTTCAGGAGAGCTGTTTCCGTGACACTGTAAACAACAGCACTGGCATCTGCTCCCCGGATACTTTTGGCAAAGAGCCAGTTCCGGCGGCCGACAGCGAAATTCTTGATGGCACGTTCCGCACTGTTGTTATCAATGCTGAGATGTCCGTCATCCAAGTAGCGGCGCAGGTATGGTTCCTGGTTCAGTGTATAAAGAATGGCATCACCAATAAGGGAAGATCTGTCCACAGAATCTTCCATCGAATGCAGCCACTCAAACAGTGCGTCCACCACTGGGCGGGACTGTTTCTGGCGTTCCTCATAGCGCTCTTCCGGTGTTTTGTTTCGGATCAGTTCCTCGATTTTGTACAGAACCCCGATCCGGGTCATTGCGTTGTATGCAACGGTCTCTTTCAGCTGCTCCCTGGTGAAGTCCTTTTTCAATGCCGAGAGTGCGGCGTCAAAGCGGCGTCTCGCGTGGGTGAAGCAGCCGGTCACAGTGATGGAATCGTCCAGCCCGTGGTATGCCTGGTAGCCGTCGCAGGTCAGGTATCCATGGAAACGTCCGTCAAGAAACTTTACCGGATGGTATCCGGCGCGGGTCCTCTCATAATCAAAGAGTGCCATACGCGGGGCACCGCTGTATTCATCCGTAAGATATACCCACATCCAGTTCCGGGTGGATCCCTTCTGATCCGGTTCGCCGATCACCTGGATCCGGGTCTCGTCACAGTGGATGTACCGGCTTTTCAGAAATTCCTCCTTCATCCGGTCATACAGCGGTTTCAGGTAACGGTCCGCACAGCCGATGATCCAGTTGGCCATGGTTTTGGTGGAAAGGTTCAGATTGTATCTGGCGAATTCCCGTTCCTGCCGTGCCAGAGGCATTCCGTTCACATACTTGGCATTCATGATCCCGGCCACCAGGGACGATGTCGCGATGCTTCCCCCGGAAACCAGCGGTGGGATTTTCTCCGGCCGCTTCATGGAACCGCATTCCGGGCAGCTGTAAACATAGGTCACTTCCTCCACCACCTCGAATTTCGCAGGAACGAATTTCAGACGTTTCACGGTCTCCCTGGTAACAACCTTGTACTTTTTCCCGCAGTCCGGACAGTAACGGTCTTCTCCGGCCAGCTTGTACTCAATGGTCTCGGTGACTTCAAAGCCGGAGAGATCTTCTTCCTTCTTTCCTATATGCTTTTTCCGTTTATAGGATGACGGATGGATTTCTTCAAAACACGGTTCCTCTGCCTCCGGATCTGCCGATGCTTCTGCCTCATTGAACAGATCCATCTGTTCATAACCTTCGGCATACTTTTCACTGGAAGAACCGAACTGTTTCCTCCGGGCCAGTGCCAGGCGGTCGGAGAGCATGGCGTTCATGAATTCCAGTTCCTTTTGTTTATCCTTCAGGAGCTGGATTTCCGTGTCCTTTTTTGCACTCTGTTCCTTCATGATCTTCATGATCTCGATCAGGTTTTCACGGCTCATGTTATTCAGCTGTTCTTCTGTAAAAAACGGTTCCATCCTTTTTCTCCCGGCTGTCATGTGATATAAAGATTATACCATGAAACCCGCTGTTTTTCGAGAAAAAACGGATCCTGAGCATGTAGAAATAGTCTCCGGAAACCTCCTGTTTTTCGTACTTTCTGCGAATTGACACCTGCATTATACTACGATTTTCGGATGGTGTTCTTCAAAGGCATCTTTCTGGTCCAGAGAAAGGCCGTCGCACAGCCAGTGCATCTCTTTCATGGTCACCTGCCGGAGCTCATCCGGGGTGTCCGGCCAGTGAAAGGCATCACGGTCAAGACGTTTCATAAGGATCCAGAATCCGGATCCGTCCCACTGCAGAATCTTGATGAGAGTGCGCCTGCGGTTGCAGAATGCAAACATGCAGCGCGAGTATGGGTCGAGTTGAAATTTCAGTTTTATGACAGCCGCCAGACCATTGTAGCTTTTTCTGAGATCTGTTGCCCCGCAGGCAAGATATACTGTTGTACCTCCTGCCAGGTCAAGCATTCTCTTTTAATGTCCTTACCAGCACACGGAATAATTCCGGGGGACAGGATGGTGCAGTTTCTATCCGGATGCAGCCGGAAATATAGATGCTGACCGCTGCAGAATTTTCTGCTGTATCCCGCATTGCAATCTCTGCTTCGGAAGGGAGTTTGGCAAAAACAGGCCCGGCATCACCAGCGGATTCTTCTTCCCTTTTCAGCTTCCGGATCCAGTATGTCATTGTGGAAACAGGGAGCTGGTGTTCTCCGCACCAGTCTTTACAGGTCTGGCCGCTGGAACGGAATTCCCGGATCCTCTGGGACCAGAGACTGGATTTTTCTTCTTTGCTCATAAAATACAGTACCTCCAATGTTTTGATGGTATTGTATCAGAATGATTTGGTGGGGAACAGATACGGGTGATTACCTACTTACTCTCCTCCTCTCTCTCTACTCCGCTGCAAGCCCTTCCTCCCGGATCACCTGCACCATTTTATCCACATACTTCGCGCACAACTCATCACTCTGTGCCTCAACCATCACACGGATCACCGGCTCCGTACCGCTCTCACGCAAAAGGATTCTTCCATCCTCACCCAAAGCGGTGCTGATCCGATCCTTCTCCGCCTGCACACGCGCATTGCCGGTAACCGCAGCCTTGTCCTCAACCTTCACATTCTTCAAAAGCTGTGGGTACATCTGCATCCCCCTGCACAGCGTGCCGAGGCTCTGCTTCTTCTCCAGGATCACCTCCATCAGCATCAATGCCGTAAGGATTCCATCTCCGGTCGTCGCATGCTTACTGAAAATGATATGTCCGGACTGCTCTCCGCCGAGCACATATCCGTTGGCAACCATCGCCTCATTGACATACTTATCGCCAACCGTGGTCACACATACCTCGATGCCCTCGCGCTTCATCGCTTTGAACAATCCCATGTTGGACATGATCGTGGCAACCACCGTATTATTCTGCAGACGACCACATTCCTTCAGATACTTCCCGCAGACATACAGGATATAATCCCCGTGCACTTCCATACCGTTCTCATCCACGGCAATACACCGATCCGCATCTCCATCAAACGCAAATCCGCAATCCAGATTCTTCTCTCGGACAAGTCTCTGCAGATTTTCGATATGTGTCGATCCACATCCCATATTGATGTTAGTACCGTCCGGCTCATTGCCAACCACATATGTTTTGGCGCCAAGCGCATCAAACACACTCTTTGCAATATTAAACGTACTTCCGTTGGAACAATCCAACCCCACGCGCATCCCATCGTAAGATCTGGTAGCCAGAGAAATCAGATAGCCGATGTAACGGTTCCGTCCGATCGCATAGTCCCGCGCCACACCAACCTTGTCACGCAATGCAAAAGGCAGTTCTCCCATCTCACCATCTATGTATTTCTCCAGTGCAGCTTCCACCTCTGCCGAAATCTTGTGTCCATTTCCATCCATGACCTTGATTCCATTGTCATAATATGGATTGTGACTGGCAGAAACCATAATGCCACAGTCGAAATTTTCTGTACGGACTACATATGCCACACTTGGCGTAGTGGTAACATGCAGCAAGAATGCATCTGCTCCGGATGCCGTAATACCGGCAACCAGCGCATACTCAAACATGTAGCTGCTGCGTCGTGTGTCCTTTCCGATAATGATCCGTCCCCTGTGATTCTGGTTGTAATACCAGCCCAGATAACGTCCAATTTTATATGCATGATCCGCGGTTAATACTTTGTTGGCTTCACCGCGAAAGCCGTCTGTTCCGAAATATTTTCCCATTGTTATTCTCTTTTCTCGCATATCCTATCGTATAAAACCAAATTCTGCAAACACTGTTCACACTTTGTCTGTTTTTTATTCACTATTTGCAAAGGGGGTCTGCCCACTTTTACACAATATTAAACGTACTTCCGTTGGAACAGTCCAACCCCATACGAGAATCCCATCGTAAGATCTGGTAGCCAGAGAAATCACGGACTACATATGCCACACTTGGCGTAGTGATAATATGTAGCAAAAATGCATCTGCTCCGGATGCCGTAATATTGGCAAACAGTACCCCATTTAAAAAGTTTATATTTATTTAATGGGGTCAGACCCCTTTTATTACAATGCCATTTAGCTTCTCTAGCTTAACAGCACTTTTTTTAAAATTATTATAACACTGACAACACACAGCTTTTCGTATTTTGTTCTATTTTTGGGCT
>SFRL01000058.1 GCA_004562765.1 bacterium
GTGCCGACTCGGTTCAAAAGAAATATTTTCCAGACTGTCTCGTGAAAACGGGACTTTTTCTATGTCATGTCTGAAAAACATTTCTTGTTATTTAGTTTTCTTGCACGGCTTCCCTTCTTTGCCGTTCTAGTATCTCCATATATTGCTCATATGCTGCTTTTTGAAACAGTTTCAATATTTCCTCTTGCACATCTAGCATGGCTGGATGAAGCCGAAGTCCATCAACATCTGAATCATATTCATAAGTCTTACAAATATCTATTTTTAAATCATCATATTTGAAATTGATTTCTACAACCACCTCACGTAAATCAGACAAACATTCAAATTTATATCCCATTGTTGTAATATAAAAATCATTTTGTAAACATTCTTGAACAAATGAATTATTTCTAATACTGGTTCCATTTAAAATTGCACTTGTAATCCCCTGCAAACTTGATAAAGCAGAATCTTCCTCCTCGTTCAATTCTTTAGTATCATCATCATCTGAACCCTCATATTTCTTCAATTCTACTTTAGTTACTGTTTCAAACCGCCATCCTTCAAAATTTCTTTTCACAAATTCATCAAAAAAAGCTACTCTATTTTCATTTGTTAATATTTGCAAAGATATATGTCTGGTATGTACTGTCGTATCTTTCTTTGTTGCTTCCACCAAAAATTTGTTTATCTCTTTCATCTCAGTTGAAGATGCTTGCCTCACGTCAATAAGTGCCTTTTCTTTTGAAGTTTTAGTAACAATAATATCTGTGTTTTTATATTGAGTCGAAATAAATTCATTTCTACCCGGACGAATTATCGCATATCGCAATCTTACCGCTAACTGGTCATCGTTCACTCGACTTACACCTGAAAGTCTATAGCGCGTCATTCCAAAAGAAGCGTTTCCAAAAAAATCCTCTAAGCCATCCATAATATTATCTATATCTTTAATTTCCACTTCTAATACTGATGACTTTATGTAATTTCCGCCATCGTCCATAGATTGACTCAATTTCTCGATATCATAGCTTCCCCATAGGATAGGATATACTTGCTCCGCAATCTGCTCAGAATTAGTAGAGGCAAGAATAATTCCTTGCTCCTTAAGTATTTTTCTTATACGAAAAGGTTTCAGCTTTCCATCTTCAATAACTCTTTTCAGCTCTTTATTATCAATATATTTTGATACCATCTTCTCTCTCCCACGATTATCGATTATCCACTGCATTCAACTTACGATTCAGCAAAAATTTAATATTTATGGATTTTATTATATCCTGAGATATTTTTCCATCATCATAGTTGCTCAATATCGATAAGAAATTCTCATTGATATAATCATTCTCTTCCTTCGTTTCTGTCCAAAAACATATATCAAACCCATCATATTGATTTTCATATTGAAACGCCCTACACATACTCCACATATATTGAAAGCTCTCAGCGCCAATCTTATCAAAAAAGAAAATTACTAAAATTCTATTTATATGTGTATCACCATTACGTCCAACTGCTACTTGCTCTTTTGTTTCACAAAAAATGTATTTTGAAAACAAATGATTTATACTCCAGTATTTTTCTGAAATAGGCTGGGAATTATTAATGCTTGGATACAAAACACTCAAGCTTTCCTGATATGACTCTTTTATCATACGACCAATTGCATCCCATCTTTCAATCATGTTATTTCCAGCAATAAAAATTTTGTATGGATTTCTTTTATTGGGAATCTGAATATTTGCTAAATACTCATCAAATTTGGATTGATTAAATTTTCCATCGTTACAATTAATAAGCAGTAATGCGCAATTTTTATCCGCCCCTTCCGCATAAAATTCCTGTAGATCGCTATTGTTTCGCGCACAATCAATAAGATTTATCTCTTCATTAACCCATGTTTCAATTTCTTTTTTATTAATCTTACTCCATACTCTATTTTTGCACTCTATAAATACCCCTTGCACACCGCCAATATACGGATCTCTATACTCCATATATAAATCAACACCATGTGTCTGCTTTGGTTTTCCTTCAGCATTCTTATGAGTACTTCGAGCACATTTTATTTCTTTATCACTCATTTTCTTAGTCCAATTAAACATTCCTAATAAATCGACACCAAGCAATTCTAGTTTTTTCCCTATCTTTTGTGCATTTTCTCCCATGTCAATTACCTCCCTGCATACAATAACATTTTATATATACATTCCAATTCATTTTCATTTATCATGTGGCGAGCTTTATAGATTGTAACAGCTCCTGTCATATGTATGACCATTCTTATAATTGAATCAACACATTTCCATTTAAAAGATATTTTTTGAATATTCTTTTTATATTTATCTATTGTTTCAAAAGGCATGTCCATGCAAGACAAATCAAAAGAACAATCTGCCAATAATCCATCATTCAAAACAACTTGACGGGCAGTTACTTTTCCAACATAAATATCTTCTTCTTTGCTTAGATATTCAATCATCCGCGTAAATTTCATTTCAAGAGCCTCTATTATAATATGATTGTCGAAAGCTAGTGATATAGTTGTTATAATCTTTTGCGCATTTTTCGCGGTTCCCCAAATGTCCATATAATTATTTTTAACATCAATGTGAAATTCTGTAACCACATACTTTTTTCTTGTAATGACTTCAAAATTATTTGACTGAAAATTATATTCTTGCGATTTATATATTTCTGTATATACATAAATACCAGCAAGAGACGTATCATCATAATTCTCTACTATAATTTTTGTCTCATCTAAAATATCCTTTTCAATCCTGCTTACTATTTCATCTATAGAGTATTCCTGCTCAAACTTAATTTTATATAGCAATATACTACTTGATGCCATATCATCATCCCCTTTGGTTAAAGTCTTCTGCCTATTTATTATACACCATAATTTTCCATTATTCATCATATATCTCCAGCATCGGTTCAATTGTCCAATCAATTAAAATGTCTGTAAACTTAATCTACAAACTGCATTTTTTCCTCTATAAAAAAGGCATCCCACAAGCTCATCTGAACCTGCAGGATGCCTCCATGCCATACCTATCTATCCACTTCTATCTCCACACCAGACTTAAATTTCACTGCTATCTTCTCATCAAAAACGGTTACCTTTTCCACTAGCCGCCTGACCAGCTGTTCATCATACTCTATCGGTATATCCTTCTGTTCCTCCAGGAATGCTTTCAACTCTTCGATATGCTTTTTCTGCCCGTCACGCTCCGCGTCCTGTGCCAGCACCTTCTGCCTCTGCTCCCGGAGGCTGTGGATTTCGTCAGCTACAGCGTTGTAATCTTTCTTTCCATTTGCCAATTTCAGTAGTTTCTGCTGTTGTTCCACCAGCCTGCGGTCAATCTCTGCAATCTTCCCGCAGCTGTTATTCTCAAGCACCTGAAAGATATTCGCCTGCAGGATGGGCAGGAAAGTATCTCTGCCGCCTAACAGGTCATTGATTGCCCTTGCCACCGCTTCCTGTAACTCTGACTCCTGGATCGTCGGTGCGTCACATCCTTCCGGTCCGTGTTCCACGCGGGTGCAGCACCGCCACACCGTAGAACGCTTTCCTCTGTTGTTCCACGCAATCCTGCGGTAAATTTCACCGCATTTCGGGCAGTAAACAATGCTGGATAACGCATATTTACTGCTGTAAACCCTTTTCTTCCTGTTTTCCCCGCTGTGCAGATTTGCCCGCCGTACCATTTCCTCCTGTACCTGCATATAAAGGTCACGGGGAACGATCGGCTCATGGCTGTTCTCCACATAATACTGCGGTACGATCCCGTTGTTCTTTACCCGTTTTTTCGTGAGAAAATCCACCGTATATGTTTTTGCAAGCAGCGCATCCCCGATATATTTTTCATTCTGCAGGATTTTCTTTATGGTCTCCGGCCTCCATTTTTTCTTTCCTGCCCCGGTAAGGATGCCGTCTGCCTCCAATCCCTTCCCTATCTGCAAAAGGCTTGCGCCCTCCAGGTATTCCCGGTAGATCCTCTTGACTACTTCTGCTTCTTCCGGCTCAATAACCAGATGCCCCTCAGCGTCTTTCGTATATCCGAGGAAACGGTTGTGGTTGACCTGTACAAGTCCCTGCTGGTAACGGTACTGTAGGCCTATCTTCACGTTCTGGCTCAATGACTCGCTTTCCTGCTGCGCCAATGACGCCATGATGGTCAGCATGACTTCACCTTTTGCATCCATTGTGTTGATGTTTTCTTTTTCAAAAAACACGGGGATTCCCCTGTCCTTCAGCTGCCGGATATATTTCAGGCAGTCCAGTGTATTCCTTGCAAAGCGGCTGATGGACTTTGTAATGACCATCTGGATTTTCCCTTCCATACATTCTTCGATCATGCGGTTAAATTCTTCCCGTTTCCGGGTATCCGTTCCGGAGATTCCATCATCTGCGAATATCCCGGCAAATTCCCAATCGGGATTCTTTTTGATAAATGCCGTGTAATGCTCAATCTGCGCTTCATAACTTGTGGCCTGCTCATCACTGTCCGTAGAGACGCGGCAGTAGGCAGCTACACGGATCTTTTGTTTTTCTTCATTATTCCTTCCCAGCCCCATACGTGGTCTGGCAGGGATAACGGTAACCTTCGGGTTTCCAACCATCTGCCCCATATCTAACCCTCACTTTCTATCAGGCTATAGGCATATTCTGCCTGCATAAATGGATCTTCATATTGCTTCTCCATCGGCTTTGTGGAAAAATCCACCGGATAGGTGACTTTTTCTTCTTCCTTTTGTTCCCATACCCTGCCCAGCTTTTCTGCCCGTTTTTTTAGTTCCTGCTCCGCCTTGTCAAACGTCTCTCGGTCAATAATCGCCGGGTAATACGCATCCCCGAGGTAATGCCTGTTCTGCAATAACCGTTTGGCAGAACCATGCCAGGTCTCAATCCCTGCCTGCTTTGCGGCCGGCATCAGGGCAAGCCCCGATAAATAACCCCGATACAGTTTCCTAACCCTTTCTGCCTGCTCCTCATCAATGACTGCACGACCATCTTCAATCCGGTATCCATATGGTGTATGTCCCATCCCATCACATCCTTTCCCTGAGCGTAAGCCCGCATTTCATCTGGAATCCTATATCGTTTCTTGAGTATACGGTAATCTGCTCCACAAACCGTCCAAAAAGTTCCCCGTCAAAGGCTGTGAGCATCTCCCCTTTCTCTGCAAATTTCAAAAGTGCCTCCACTTCCCCGGTCTTTACCATTTCCCCGTTTACAGAATGGGAAAGCCCGTTCTTTTGCATCTCCAGTTCCGCCGCTTCCTGTAATAATTCATTGTTTTCCTTATTAAAAAGAGCAGGTTCCAGATACCCCTTCGCCATCAGGCCGGTGAGTATCTGTCTCTGCTCCGCATTTTTCTCCATCTTCAATTCCAATTCCTGTATCATGCCGAAACTGTCCGACCGGTCCATCTCCCTCAGACTTTCCAGCAGGGGCCTCAGTACAAACCTACGTCCATAAACCAGTTTGTTCATCATCGTCACGAAGGCTTTCTCCACATCCGCATTGCGGATGAATTTCATGGAACACGCTGTGACGTCATCGATATGTTTCCCGCAGCACCATGCCACATACTTTCCGCCGTTTTTGCTGTGTATCCTCCGCTTAAACTTGCCGCCGCATTCCGAGCAGATAATTTTCCCGGAGAACGGATACCGGTTCAGATATTTTCCGCTGCCTTTTGTGATCCCCTTTTCCAGCCGCCTTTGATTGAGGACTGCCCCGGCAGCCTCAAAATCCTCACGGCTGATGATCGGTTCATGGTGGCATTGCATCAGGTACTGGTCTTTCTCCCCATAGTTCGTATGCCTGTTAAAGTGCTCGTCCGTATAGGTTTTCTGGAAGATTACATCTCCCACATACTTCTCGTTATAGATCATGCCCCGGATCGTCGATGCCGTCCATTTCCCACCCTTTTTTGTGGGCACTTTCCTGGCATTCAGTTCATCTGCTATCTGGTGTGTACTGATTCCAGATAGCACCTGTGCAAAAATATATTTTACAGTCTCTGCCTGCTCCTGGTTGATCTCCATTCCCCCGTCCACATAATCATAACCATATGGCGGATAGGAAATCTTGAACGTGCCGTTCTGGAACCTTCTTTTGACTCCCCATTTGCTGTTTTCAGAAATTGAAACAGACTCGCTCTCCGCAAGGCTGCTCAGGATGGAAAGCATCAGTTCGCTCTCCATGGACTGGGTATTGATATTTTCCTTTTCGAAATAGATGAAGACGCCAAGATCCGTCAGTTTCCGCACCAGTTCCAGGCAATCCGTTGTATTCCTTGCGAACCGGCTGATAGACTTTACAACAATGAAATCAACCTTGTGTGCTTCGCAGTCTGAAATCAGCCTTAACAGCTGTGTCCTTTTTTCTTTCTTGGTTCCGGTTATCCCTTCGTCATAATAGACTCCCGCAAACTCCCATTCCGGATTTGCTTTTATGAAGGACTCATAATGGGATTTTTGTGCCTCCAGGCTTACCAGCTGTTCGTCACTTCCTGTTGATACCCTGCAGTAAGCCGCCACCCGGAGCTTTTTAGTGATAAGAGGTTCTGCCATATCGATCTTTGTAATCCTTTTCATCCACTCACCTTCCTTTCCGGTATGTGACATGTTACCGTCAAATCCCCTCTATAGCAAGCATTTCAGGGCATAATCCTTGCCAATGCCGGAGAGAAAGATTCCCGGTTTAATGCCATGATTTTGTCAAATTCTTCTATAGTAATCATTCCAAGATCGAGCAGTTTCCTGGTCAGTTTTTCCGCCCGTATATAGTCATATTCCCGCTGCAGTTCTTCCTGCGTAAACTGCTTTTTTCCTGGTGCCACAGCTGCCGGCGCATTAAGAACCTGCACTTTTCTTTCTTCCATTCCAAACACACTCCCTTCTACTGTTATGTAAAGACGGGAATATTGACCTTCTTTCATAAATCTACAATAAATACAGTTTCTGCCGGCCACATCAAATGCAGCCGGCAGAAACATAAAACCCTGGCACTCTTTACTTATACTCTCTGTGCATAGTCCAGCGAAATCCAGCCATCGCGGTTCTTCTGGTATGCTTTCAAAAGTCCCCACCTGGATGCGCCGGGACCGTCCGCTTCCTCTACTATCGTAAAGATACCCTCTCCCGTGTACTTTCCGGTCTTGGCCTTATCGGTTCCAGGACCTTTGCGGATACGCAGGTCAGAGACTGACACCTTCACCAGATACGGCTGAAAGGCAGTCTGTTTTCCAGTATAGAGATTCTTGCCCGATTCATCGAATACGGAATACCCCGCATTCTCATCTGCACACTTCTTCGCATTGGCAAGGCTGTGGAATGCGCCCTTCTGGGATGCTGCGTCCGCCCAGGTCTTACGCACATGGTACCAGACTTCCGCAGTTCCGGCATTTGCCACATCATACTGTGTCAGCTTCCACTTCTCGATGATGGAGCAGAGGTTCTCCACATAGGTCGGGGAAGTTGCATATCCGCCATCCTTGATGATCTGCACCGTCTTTTTGTAGTCCGTGCAGCCTTTCAGACCATCATAACGCAGTTTCGCACCATTCTTCGCTCCCAAAAGGTAAGCGGAATGGTCTGCAATGGATCTCTCAACGGACGGATATTTACGGAAGTCAGCCGACACGGTCACATATGCACCGTTCTCATATTCCTGCGTTTTCTTGGTGTAGATGGAAGTACCGTCCCATGCGGAACCGCCCCAGGTATTCCCGGAGAGCGACTTTTTCATGCCAAAGCAGTTGTTGGCGTTCTGTGCCAGTTCCGATTTGCCATATCCGCTCTCCAGAATAAACTGTGCCAGGGATACCGATGCCAGAATACCACTTGTCTTCTGGTCTGCGGTAAACAGTGGTCCCACCTTGGCGATCACATCTGACTCAGAGAAATTTTTAAGGGCGGACGCCTGCAGACCGAAAGAACCAGTGCCGCCGCCAGAACTGCCGGAACCGTCCATGGCTGCCTTTACTGCCTTGCGGAATCCGTCCATCGTATACCCCATACCGAGTCCATTCCACAAATGCTCCGGATCCCCATGGTTAGAAGCAATGCCCCTACTGTGTCCCTCCCTGTGGCTGATAATGACGCCATCAGCGGTCGGATTCAAATTGTACTGTTTGCAAAGCATGGCAAACAGCTCTACCGCCGCTTCATACGTTCTCTTTGCTACAGCCTTTGCCGTTGCCTTATCCGAACAGGTAAAAGAAGAACCGCCTGTGTACTTGATACACGCCGGTTCGCACATCTCGACTCCGATATGGGTATTGTTGCCGCTCCCTTTACTGCCGGAACCGCAGTGCCAGCCCCTATGGTTCCATGGCAAGGTCTGATATACCGTGCCATCGTTGCCGTCAATAAAGCCATGCACACAGGCATTGCTATAAGACGGGCTGTTCCATGAATTGATAAACACCGATGCCCTGGGCTGCGGACAGCCTACGGAATGGAGCATCAGCCCCTTGACCGTAATCTTTCTCCCCGCCATATAGCAGGGATTCTTTGTCAAAATACTCTGTACTAACCTCATAATTACTATTCCTCCTTCTCATTTTCCAAAGAAAAAAGCACCGGAAGCCCGATGCTACTCTTCTTTTCCATCCCTCAGCTGTTCCAGCACGTCTTTGAGTTTCTGCGGTACCGGCAGGCCTATAAGCGATGCATTCTCCAGGATACTGATTCCTTCATTGGACAAATAGAAGAAGATCACCGCCGTGCGGATAACGCTGCCATTTTGGATCACATGGGTGTCCACGATATGTCCTACGGCTACCAGTGCAAAAATGACAATCTTCTTAAAAATTCCATGGAATCCGACCTCGCTGGACAGCCTCTTATTCAGGATCGCCGCCATGATTCCTGTCAGGTAATCCACCACCACAAACACAATCAGGGCATACAGGAAGCCGTCAAAACCTCCCATGACAGCACCCACCGCCCCTCCGAGTGCCGCAAATGCATACTGCACCGCTTCAATAAAATTCTTCATGCTCTTTTCCTCACTTTCTTTGAAATATTTTGATATAAAAAAAGACAGCACTCCCAAAAGAGCGACTGCCTGTTTTCCGATATTGATTCTATTTTCTAATTGTTAAGCCGTCCGTTTCCACATATAGCAGACGATATATGGCTGCAGGTTTGAATGCGCCCCACCTCCTCCCGTATTGGCATTCGTGCCATTTGCTGTAACTGTGTGGGTATGCGCCCCCGCACTGCTTGTGGGAGATGTCCCCCCTGCACCAGACACACCCGCACTATGCACTGTGTAGCGGCTTGACCCGCTTCCCCCATCGGTATCACGCCCGATATTATGAGTATGCGCCCCCTTGCTGCTTGTGGTGGCGGAACTTCCTGTAAACGTATGGGTATGCGCAGGCATCTGTGCAGTCGTCAATGTAACAGTTGCCGCACCGCCTGTCTTTTCCACCGTATTAAAGTTGCTGTCGGAGGTATTAATCCCCACTGGCACTCTCCCTGCTCCCCAGGCCACCCAGGTACCGCCAAAGTAGGTAGAAGGATTGGTGGCGTTGACACTCATATAGATACTTCCCACCGGATACATGGTCTTAATGAAAGACTGGATATAGTCCTTCAGGAGTTTCCCGTACACCCGGACATCCCAATCCTCTGCAACCTCAAAAGCATTATCCACCTCCGATACCTTCCCGACCGCTACGCCTTTGCCGCCCCGCTTAAAGTCCATGACCACGGCGGCTGTAGAAACAATGTCCTGAATGGCAATGGTGGTAAAGGCATCTGTCAGCGTATATTTGATATCGTAGGACGTCTCCGTGGAGATCTTGCCGCCGCCGAACGTAAAGGCCGTACCGGAACTAAAAGCGGTTCTGGCATTCGTCCATGCCGTATCCGATGCCTTCTTGTAATAGGTGGCACGGGTAATCGTGTTCTTACTACTGCAGGACGCATAACTGTAGGAAACCAATCCACGGATATACGTTCCGTCATCATCCACCGTACCTGTGCTTAAACACCGCTGCGACAGGTAGCTGGCAAAAGAAGGCGGGGAATAGGCTACCACGGAAATCGACACCGTTGCCGCCGCTGACACCCGACCTCTGGAATCCGTTACCGTTGCCGTAAAAGTAACCGTGCCGGAGGTATTTAAAAATCCCGTGGTCAAACTGGATGCCGTACTGGTGTATCCGCCGCCCGTGATGGAATAGGAAGAAATCGTGGAACCGTAGCTTCCCGCCGCCCCATTGATGGTCAGTGTGGCCTTGGATTTTGTCTGCACATAAATCCCCCAGGTGCTTGGCACTGCCCCATCCACTCTAGCCGCTGTCAGGCTGGTAATGGTTGGTTTTACCGAAGACGGGACGGTCAAGGTCAACGTACAGGTCTTGCTTCCAATACTGGTGTTTCCGTTATAGGTGGTACAGGTGATCGTGCAGGTTCCTGTCACTGCCTTGGGGATCTGATTTGCCAGCGTAAGGGACGGTGTCCAGGATACCGATATTGCCGTGGTCTTTGTGGCAATCGTCCCCGTGGTGTTTCCAAAGGTATAGGTCAACGTGTGGGTAAACGAAGAGGAGGCACGGCTGATGGCAATCGTGGTGGCAGACCCCATCGCCACATTGGATGCGGAAACCGTCGATGCCCTTGCGATGGAATCCAGCGTAATATTGGCGCTGGCTGTAATCGACTCATAATAAGTGCCGCTTAAGGTCGCACGGATATAGAATACCGCGCTCATGTCCAGGCTCTTGCTGCCATCGCTGGCATGGCTTACCGTCTGCGTTACTGTGCCGAGCAGATGGGTTCCCGTGCTGCTGATTGCCGGGGACGCATAGGTCTGTGCCGTCCCGTCAATCGTCACTTTATTATCCGACCGTGCATTAATGCTTAAGCTCCAGTCGTTCACCAGATAGGCTTTTGCCGTGATGGTGCTGGTATTGGCAGATACATTTTTTGTCTGTGTCCAGTCCACCCGCAGCACATAATGGCCGCTGTGGATGGAGCCGGAAAAACTGCCGCTGGATGCCATATCCTTCTCCCTCCTTCCTCACAAAAATAAAAGCCACCATTATCCCACCGGATCACGCCACTTGATGGACAGGTTCCCGTTAGCCCTTGGAATAAAATCAAACCATCCCCGGCTCTCATTGCCCAGGGACAGCTTGTTCCGGATCTCCGCATTGGTGATCACAAGACTCTGGTTGGAGATATAGGCAATCTTCTGCCCATTCTCCTTAAAGGCCAGTTCCTCATTAGAAAGCTCCGCCGTGAACGCATTCCCGACTTTTCCGAGTTCGATCAGCGCACCCTTGAACCGGATGTATTCCTCCAAAAGTGTCTGGTTGGCAGATACATTGTTGATGATCTCATTGGTAATGGCGGTAAAGTCCATACGGATCTCACTGCTGTTCTGGGTGATGCTTGCCTGGAAATCCTGCTGGATGCTCTCCAGCTCCGACTTGGAAAGATATGTCTCCCGCACGGAACTCTGTATCTGCTCCGAGGTCTTTGTGATCTCCGAGTAGCACTCCCGCACGTTGATCTTCAGGGATTCCACATCCTCCACCGCATCGTCATACGCCTGCACGTTCTGGAACGTGTGCTGGCAGATGGTCAGAAGTGCCATGACCGCCACCTCCTAATTGGACACATCGCACTGCAGCGTGGCAATGCTGTCGATATCCTTTGCCGAGAGATAAATTACCTTTCCGGTCTTGCCAAATGCCGCCTCCTTGCCATCCTTATCCTGCTTATACCATGTGTAATTCAGGCTCTGCTTTTCTGTTGCCACAGCCCAGGCCGTGCCGTTGTATTTCATCAGCGTGACCGTTTTCGCCGTATGGTCGATCTTGTACCAGAACATTCCGCTTGTCGGCGTGGAAGGTGGTGTCTCGCTGATATTACCGAGCAGCGCATCCACTTCCTTCTGGTTAGTGCGGACGATCACATAAGGGATCAGACCGCCCAGACTGTTCTTGACCGTAAACCCGCCGATGGAGAGCATTTCCGACACATAGGGGTCCGACTTATCCTCCACCGTGATCACATCCACATAGGACTTGCCGCCGTAGGTCATAGTACACCGGTAAGACTGGATATTCACGATATCCGCACCGGAAACGGTCAGCGTATCAGACACTGCCCCGCTGATATCCGTCCACTTCCCGGCGGTATATTTTGCCCATTGGTAGGTTGCGCCGGTAGTGATCTCCGTCGTGCCGCTATAGGCAGAGGTTGCCAGTACCAGGGAGCCGGACTGGTTTAACACCACCGTTCCATTAGGTGCATACATGGAAAAGACAACCGCACTGGCTCCGTTGCTGCCTTTGTTGGATTTCGTCCATGCAAACTTTTTCACCACGCTCTTTCCTGAAATCGTAAAGGTCAGGTCAATCGTACCCGTCAGCACCGATGCTCCGCCAAGAGTAGCATTGGCGGCAAAGGTCAAGACCACGGAACCTGAAGCAGATGCCGTGGCTGCTGTATTGGATTTTACGGTCACCCCAGTGGGTAGGGTTCCCACCGTACAGGTACATGGAGTCTGCGTAATGCCTACATATCCGGTAAAAGGAATCGTCACATCCACGGCAGCCTGTACTGCCCCGCCTGTGGTGCAGGCGATATTCTGTGCCTCATTGCCAAGGATGACCGACAAACCTCCCGCGCCTGCCTGCCCAGGCTGTCCCTGCTCCCCGTCATACATCTTTGTGATGGAAATGGTGTCGAACACATCCGCATCATCGGTCACCAGCTTGATCTGCGCCACGTTGTTGAAGAACACTGCATGGGCAGGTTTTACCACCAGCGTCCCGCCGGTAATGCTGGTGTTGTCCGAGGTTGTCGGATAGTCTGTCCACACACCGGAACTGTTCAGATACTGCCACTTGCTGACCGTTACCCCCTGGACCTGTGCGGACAGGGTGGCCTGTGTCGCACCTACCAGCGCCGATGAAGTATTGTATTTGAACACATAGGTGTCTGCCGTCACATAGGCCAGCTTTGCGTTCTCCGCATTCTTTACCAGCGTATAGGTAATGTCAGAAGAAATATTGACCGTATTCTTCGTTTCCGAATCATAGTAACTGATATAACAGATATAAGTGATCATGCCGGAAGAAGATGCGGAGAGCTTGTTCTGGCTGACTGTCAGGATGCCGCCGGACACCGTTTCTCCCGATGACAGGGCGCTCTCTGCCCCTGTGCCGTCTTTGCGTTTCCACGAAATCGTTAGCCCCGATGCGTCCAGGGCCACGTTGGTCTGGTCTAAGAAGATCACCGGGGTCAGTACCAGATGGGATGTTGCCCAGTTTGGTGCATAGGCATGGGGTAAGGTGTTCGGGTCTTCACTCTGCGTCTTCGGTAAATTGGATGTGATATAAGCCGACAGTTTCCGCTGGTCTGTGATGTCCACGAAAGTCTGCTGGCTGGATGTTAAGATAGTAGGCATTTGTGTTCCTCCTTCAGATGATAAAAAGTTAAATGGTGACTTCACAATAAAAGGACGCATTGTCCTGTACGTCCTCGGTCGATACAGTTATGCTTTTCATTCCTTTATGCAATCCATCCCAATCGGCATCCGTTTCCGCATTGCCAGACTTCCGGTGCCAGCAAAAAGCGGAAGCGGGAAGGGTATCTGTGATGTCCTTATCCCAGGACAATACCCTGCACTTTAAAATACTCTGCTGCCCTTTATCCCGGAAGATGCTCGTTCCTTCCACCACCAGTTCTGTCCGGTACATTTTCGCTGTGGTGATATCCTCGACTTTCCCGAAGATGTTCTCGATCTTCTCCGTCTGCCCCTGGATATCCTGCTCCAGTGTGCTTAAGTTCTGGTTCTGCTTTGCACTGATGGCAGTCAGCCGGATACCACTTGCCCCAATGGTGATGGTGTTGCCGGAGGGATTCAGATAATCCCTCGTCCTCTGGATGCACAGATACCTTCCATCAATCCCGTGGGGCGGGGAAGAACAGTACACATACTGCCTCGCATGGATATCCGCAATATCTGCCCCGGTGTCCGATTCATCTACAATGGTCAGCTCCATACTGGTAATGCCTTTCGCCAGCTCTGCGATGCGGGTCTTCGCTTTCTGCAGAAGGTTGGAAGAAAGTGTCACATCCTCCCACACTTCCGTTGCCCATATCCAGCCGATCTCTTTGACCGCATCCTCATCAAACACATAGTTCTTCCCGTCGTTGGCAATTTCAATGGTCACGCGCTCATCCGTTTCCACCTCATTGCCTTCCTCATCCGTGGTCTTAATCTTTGCCCCAAGGGGAATCAATGCTGTCACCCGTTCTGTGTGGTCGAACGTGATTTTCACATCGGTCAGGTTCTTCCCGTACTCCACTTTTTGAAGGGAGGCTTCCGTAAAATCCGCAAGATAATCCAGCACCTTCCCGACACTGGTATATCTAAGGCGCAGATACCCTCCGTGTGTTTTAATGAGCTTATCCTTAATGGCATCCAAGGTCATAGAATAGTCAGAGCAACTGTAAGCCACATAATCGTTGTTATCGACTACTGTTACTTCTCCTACAAGGAACCGTTTCTGTTCTTCCACACTTTTGTTATGCTCGGCTATGAAATACTCAAAAAGTCCTCTCAGGTTCCCCTTGTAGTTATAGGGCGGCTGCTGGCTGTCTTTTAAATAGGAAAGAGCCGATTCACAAGTCCAGGTGTGGGTATTATAAAAATCACTGCCGTCATCTAGTGCCCGCCCTTCAAAGACCGTTTCATTCCCTTTTTTGCAGACAATCACAGAGGCCATTGGCTTAATGCTGTTCAGGTACGGATGGTTATAGGGGGCCGACAGTGTCAGGCTGTCAATGTTCTCCGCATCCTCTTCCACCTTCGCCTCCGTGACTGCCAGTTTCGATAACTGCGGATGGTAAAACAGCGCCCCATCCACATAGATACGGAATAATCTCATAGGCATCCCTCCCGGTACCGGAAGGTCACTGTCCCGGAGCCAGTCACCGATATGGTATTGCGTCCGGCCTGTAATTCCATTTCGGGAAACTCCCAGGTGCCGGAACTGACCGTTTTTCGGAAGGTGTCCGT
>SFRL01000059.1 GCA_004562765.1 bacterium
GGGATTTGTGAACACGCCACAGGAATGATGCTTCCACGCGCGTTTTTTGTTCTCCAGAAGCAGGATCGGTCGCTCCGCTGTCGGAGTTTTTTCATTGGAACGAAATGTCTCGTAGGTGCATTCCGCCTGTTTTTTGTCCTCCGGTGCATTTGTAAAATCAAATACTGGCATATTTTTTTCTCCTCTTTGTTATTTTTTCCCCAGTTCCCAGAACGCTACCGCACTTGCCGCCGCCACATTCAGCGAATCCACGCCGTGCGACATCGGAATGCGCACCGTGTGATCGCTGGCCGCGATCGTCTCATCCGCCAGCCCTTCTCCTTCCGTTCCGAGAATGACTGCCAGTTTTTCCGCCGCGCGGAATTTCGGATCGCAGATACTCACCGAGTCCTCCCTCAGTGCCATCGAAACGGTCAAAAATCCATTCTCCTGCAACCGGCGGATGCCGGGTAACGCGCCCTCTTTTGCATCCCCGTCCAGATACGTCCACGGGATCTGGAACACCGTCCCCATGCTGACACGGATCGCCCGCCGTCAGCGCCGCCGCCGAGCGGAAGATCGCACCCATATTCGTCGGATTCATGACGTTTTCCAGCACCGCAACGCGGCGCGCATCTGTGAGAAGGCTGGCCGGATCAGTGCGTTCCTTTCTTCGCATCGCGCACAGCAGCCCACGCGTCAACTCATATCCGGTCAGTTTTTTCAACTCATCATGTGCCAGAACATACACCGGCACCTGTTGTATCCAGGTTGCAAACTGCTCCACTTCCCGGAGCTCCTGCCTGTCTGCCAGAAAGGAGACAGGCTCATATCCCGCCTCCAGCGCACGCGCGATGACCGTCGCCGTCTCTGCCAGGAATATGCCCGGCTCCGGCTCATAATATCTTCGAAGCTGTACCTCCGACAGCCGCGCGTAAATATCCAGTTCCGGGATGTTAAAATCTGTAATCTCTATCATTTTTGGCATCATCCTTCACCAAACGCGCCAAGTGACGGATCGCTCCGCCACTTTTGCCATATTTTATTCTCTTCCATTCCAGCAGTAAGTACACAGTTTGCAGTGATCCACGCCGGTCGCCTCCAGCATATCATCCAGACGGTTAAACCGCAGGGATGTAAAGTTCAGTTCCTTGCAGATCTCATCTACCATACGCTCATACTTTTCGGACTCGGGATCTGCGTATTCCTGCAGGATCTCATCCGTCACATTGCCATTTTCCAGACGCTCGATGACACGCCTCGCGATCAGATCCATCTCTGAATTTGAACGTGAGAAGTTCAGATATTTACAGCCATATAATAACGGCGGACATGCGGGACGGATGTGTACCTCTCTCGCTCCGCTCTCATACAGATACTCTGTCGTCTCGCGGAGCTGTGTACCGCGCACGATCGAATCGTCGATCAGAAGAATACTCTTTCCCTCGATCAGATCATTTACCGCCAGCATCTTCATCTTTGCGATCAGGTTACGCTTGCTCTGCATCGTGGGCATGAAAGAACGCGGCCATGTCGGTGTGTATTTGATAAACGGACGTGAAAACGGTATTCCCGATTCATTTGCATAGCCGACGGCATGGGCGGTTCCGGAATCCGGCACGCCTGCCACGATATCCGGTTTTACGGTATCCCGCTGTGCCATCTTCGCTCCACAGTTGTAGCGCATCTGTTCTACGCTGATGCCCTCATAGGAGCTGGCGGGATAACCATAGTAAACCCACAAAAATGTACAGATCTTCATCTCCTTATTCGGATCGCTGAGCGTGATGCAATTTTTCTCCGTGATCACTACGATCTCACCGGGGCCAAGCTCTTTATAATCATGATAGCCCAGATTTTTGTATGCATAATTCTCAAATGATGCGCAGAAACCTTCCTGCTTTCTGCCGATCACAAGCGGTGTTCTGCCGTGTTTATCTCTTGCGGCATAGATTCCTGCCTGATTCAGGAGCAGGATCGACATGGATCCCTCTACCACATCCTGCACGAAACGGATACCCTCGATCAGGTTTGCCTTCGTGTTGATCAATGCCGCCACCAGCTCGGTCGCATTCACCTCACCGGTACTCATCTCCTGGAAATGCGCATGTCCCTGATCAAACAGCATCTGGATCAGCTCGTCCATATTGTTGATCTTTCCGACAGTGGTGATCGCATAGGTTCCGTGATGTGAACGGATAATGAGGGGCTGCGGCTCGTAATCAGAGATACAGCCGATGCCGTATTTTCCTTCCATCTCCTGCACGTCTTTGTCAAACTTTGTACGGAACGGTGCGTTCTCGATATTGTGGATGGCACGGTTAAATCCTTTCTCACCGTACACCGTCATGCCGCCGCGGCGCGTGCCCAGATGTGAGTGATAGTCGATGCCAAAAAATAAATCAAAGACGCAGTCCTCGTGTGAGGCTACTCCAAAAAATCCACCCATTTTCTAATCCTCTTTTCTCTGAAATATATTACTGATATTGTCATGCTGACGAAGGGCACATGATCGACTACCTCTTGTGCCGCATGCCGGGCAAAGTGCGTCCGCCGTGCCTACATCTCGCGGTGATCAATGACACGCTTCGTCTTTTTTTCACTGCGCGGCAGTGTTCCGAAGGGCACCACTGTGATCTTCGGCGTGACACCGATGCGTGATTTGAACAACTCGCGGATCTTTGCGCCCGCCTGCTCAAAGTCTACGCGCCCCTCTGCCTCAACGGTGACAAGCATGACATCGCGGTTGTGATCCTCATCATGTGCGATGTTTATGACATACTCGCTGAGCACGCCGTCTACCTGCTGAAGGATCTCCTCCACCTGGCCGGGGAACATGTTGACACCGTGTACCTTGAACATGTCGTCGCTTCTGCCCTGAATGATGTCGATGCGGGGATAGCTTCGTCCGCAGCTGCAAGGCTCCGGAATGATCCGCGACATGTCATGGGTACGGAAGCGGAGTAACGGTGCGCCTTCCTTGACGAGTGTCGTGATCACGATCTCACCCGGTTCTCCATCCGGTACCGGCTCTCCGGTCTTCGGATCAATGATCTCGATATAAAGGTAATCATCCCAATAGTGGATGCCTTCCTCATGCTCACAGTTGATGCCGATACCCGGTCCGTAGATCTCGGTCAGTCCGTAAATATCGTATAGTTCGATGCCAAGTCCCTCGCGGATCGCCTGACGTTTTTTCTCGCTCCAGCGCTCGGAACCGATCACACCCTTTTTCAGGCAGATCTGATCTTTCAGTCCACGCTTTTCGATCTCCTCCGCCAGTACCAGCGCATAGGACGAAGTTGCCGTGATGACCGTCGATTTCAGGTCGATCATCATCTGGATCTGCTTATCCGTATTTCCCGGTCCCATCGGAACTGCCATCGCGCCAAGTTTTTCGCAGCCCGCCTGAAAACCGATACCCGCTGTCCACAAACCGTATCCCGGCGTGATCTGAATGCGGTCCTTATTTGTGATGCCCGCAACTTCATAACAGCGCGCAAACATCACTGCCCAGTCATCCACATCCTTTGCGGTGTAAGGAATGATGACCGGTTTTCCGGTGGTCCCCGATGAGGAATGGATACGGACAACCTCCTCATCCGGTACTGCCTGAATGCCTAACGGATACGCGTCGCGAAGATCCGCTTTTCCGGAAAACGGGATCTTCTCAAAATCCTCCTGGGTCTTGATCTCTGTGATACCCAGTTCCCGGTACTTTTTCCCGTAAAAGCTGTCTGTCTTGATCAGACGCTTAACCTGTGCATCCACCTGTGCCAGTTGTTTCTCATTTAGCTTCATCTGTCTGCCCTGCCTCCCTGCCTGCTGCAAATGCTTTTTTATTCGTCTCTACAAACTGCGGTTTTACCTGCGCCTCGATCTCCGCAAGCAGCGCTCCCTCGGATATACCGAGCACGCCGGTCGCGCTGACCGCGCCAAGCTCGATCATGTTGAGATAGCGCGCGGAACCAAACGGTTTACACAACGCTTCTCCGTCGATGACCACACACTTACATTTTGTTTTCAGATAGTCCAGTTCCTTCACACCGTCATATCCGGTCTCGTTTAAGGACTCCGTCGTCGGCCGCACCGGTGTCCGGTTCACGATGACGATCCCGTCCGGCTTTAAATAGTGCAGATTTCGGACTGCCTCCGCGGGCTCAAATGCCAGTATCATGTCTGCCGCGCCAAACGGAATGAGCGGTGATCCGATATCCTCGCCGATGCGGATGTGGCTCGTGACCGAACCTCCGCGCTGAGCCATGCCGATCGTCTCCGCAGAGTGCACCGTATGTCCCTCACGCATGGCTGCTGCCGCGATCAATTTGGATGCCAGCACCGTTCCCTGTCCGCCGACACCACACAACAAAATATCTTTATTCATGATCCGCACCTCCAATCGCTCCCACCGGACAGATCTGCGCACACAGTCCGCAACCGGTACAAAGACTCTCATCCACAGCTACCTTACCATCTTTGATAATGAGCGCCGGGCAACCAATCTCACGAATGCACTTCTTGCACCCAATACAGTTTTCGGAGATTTCCACCTTTCCTGCCGGCTTTGTGATAGCCACGCAAGGAGATTTGAAAATAATCGCCTTCACGCCGGGCAGTTCCGCACATTTGCGCACTGCCGCCACCGCCACATTCAGATCCAGCGGATTGACTGTCAGGATCTTTGTCACACCCATGCCTTCTAAGATCTTTTCAATGCTGACCTTATCCACCACATTTCCCATCATATTGCGCCCGGTGCCGGGATGGGGCTGATGACCGGTCATCGCAGTCGTCGAATTGTCCAGCACGCACAGAACCATGTTTGCTTCATTGTACAGTGCATTCACCACGCCGGTCATGCCTGACGCAAAAAATGTGGAATCACCGACAAAGGCAAAGCAGGTCGCATCCTTGTCCATCCAGTGCAAGCCCTGTGCCATTGTGATACCGGCTCCCATGCAGAGGCACGTATCCACCATATCCAGCGGCATCGCATTACCAAGTGTATAACAACCGATATCGCCGCAGAAATAGCTCTTTTTTCCTTCCATTGCACGCTTTACCGCATAGAAACTCGCGCGGTGCGGACAGCCTGCGCACAGTACCGGAGGTCTCACCGGAAGTTCCGGGCGGTCTGACACGTCAATGCCGGTCCGTACCTGCTCCACGCCCAGAAACGCGCCTATGATCCGGGCTGCCGACTCCGCAGAATTTTCCCCGCTGACCGGAACATGCCCGGTCAACTTGCCATATACTTTCACGTTCAAGCCATGCGCTCCGATACATTTTAACAACGCGGACTCAATATACGGACTCAGTTCCTCAAAACAGAGCACCTCCTCTACACCGTCTAACGCGCGCAGCACAAAATCCTCCGGAAACGGAAATGCAGTCGCAAGCTTCACAAACCGCACATCCGGATGATTCTTTAAATATTCCTTTGCGTAAGCATAGCTCACACCGGAAGCAAACACACATTTTTTGCCGCTTCCGCTCATCTCATTATAGCGATAGCCTGAAAAATCCGCACCGATCTTCGGGTTGCGCTGCTCCATCTTTGCATGATTCTGGAAGGAAAGTCTGGGGAAGATCACCCATTTTTTTGAATCCTTCACAAATCCCTCGTACTCCTTCGGAGTTGTCTGTTCCGGCGTCTCGATGGATGCATAGGCATGGCAGACTCTGGTGGTCGGTCGAAACAGTACCGGAGTCTGATATTTTTCCGAGTAATCGAAGGCATCCTGAATCATCTCATATGCCTCCTCCGGTGATGTGGGATCAAACACCGGAATCCGCGCAAATTCTGCGAACATGCGCGTATCCTGCTCTGTCTGTGAAGAAATCGGGCCTGGATCATCCGCGGAAACGACAACCATGCCACCCTTCACGCCCACATAAGCAAGTGACATGAGCGCATCCGCCGCCACATTCAGACCCATCTGCTTCATCGTCACCAGCGTGCGCGCACCGCAATAAGCTGCGCTGGCTGCCACTTCCATGGCAGCCTTTTCATTCACCGACCACTCGATATGTACCTCACCGTTTTTATATTTTGCGATATTTTCGATAATCTCGGACGAGGGCGTGCCCGGATAACCGGCGACCAGGTTGACTCCTGCCGCCAGCGCGCCCAGAGCGATCGCACCATTGCCCATCACGTATTCTTTTCTCATGGTTTTCTCCTTGTCTAAAAAAACAGAATCGTTTGTATTATAGCACATCTATGTTTTTCTTTAAAACCCTGCAAAGCCAAAAATCACGCGTCTCCAATCAGCGTAAGCATTTTTAGCCACTATTTCATCCTTTTACAACAACTGATCTGGTATCTCCTGCAAAATCTTCTCTTTTATCTTTTGATTTTTATATGCCTCATGAAGCTTACTTTTTGAGTATCTCAAATATGTATCCTTTGTTTTATCAACCAATAATGCTGTAAAGAAACGCTCCCAGCTCATGTAGTCTCGGCTTTCAATAAAATCACTTGGATGTTCCAAAACCTCTGCAATAGTATTGTCTCTGATCACATCAGCCTTTAAAATCAACCATTCAAATGACTCCGGTAAATAAATTGCCATATGATCTGACATATTTATTTTTTTCATAACCCTGTCCATCTCTGATCCAAAAGCGGCGCCATCAGCTATTATGAGAAGCCTTTTGTTCTCATACTCTTTTAACAGTTTATATATATTCGATTTTCCGCCCGCACTTATTACTCTCCAATATCTACCTTCTGCTATAGATTCAAAAAAATCACATCCTGCATTCGAATCCTCAACCAAAACTACATCTGGTTGGAACGAAACACTATTTTTCACATCTCCATATATCCGATAGAATTCCTGATATGTTTGCTTCAATGTTCCATACTTACCGGAATTTTTTATTCCATATATTTCTTCTACACTGTAAGGCAAATTTGGCAGCCCTTCACGGGTAACGATCACATAATAATTATCTGACTGTTTAATTGCAGACGAAAATTCATCTGTGGTAATAAATTTATTTCCTTCATCTATGAATACAATCGAATCATGTATATTCTCCAATAATACTTTCCATTGACGTCCTTCCAATACAACACACGTTTTCTGACAGATCAACGTGATACCGCTCTGTTCACCATTTTGATCATATTCACGAATCATATCAACCAAAGTTGTTTTTCCCGTTGCACTATCACCTTTAATGATTGTAATATTTCGTCGAATCTCAAACTGGTATTGGAGAACATTATTTTTTACTGTAACTGAATATGTCCCTTTCAAAACAGTTTCCTCCTAGATCATTTCCCCTGCAATATCGATCAGTTCCTTCATGTTCCGAACAATCTGATGCGTATTCTGTATTTCTATCTCAAACTCACCATTCCCAAAATCCATCAAATGTCGCAAATTAATAACTATATCATGACTGGCACCCAACTTTAACAGCCATCTTGCACAATTATCCCCACAAGTTGATGCATTAAATATTTGGGATCTGTCTTTATAAATCAAAATCAATGTTTTCACGCCACCTGACAATTCTTTGGGAGAAATAGCACCAAGCACAGGACTTTCTATCAAGTGGGGACCAATTACGACAGATTTGTCCACATCCTTTATCATCTCAACAGACAATTCATCTGTTATCCACTCATCTTGATAAGTATTTTTAAAATATACGGATGTATTATAGATTGCATCTTCACAATCTCCAAATATAATCTTTAACATTGTGACCTCCATATTCACACAAACATGTCTTGTAACATAAAATTCTTGATATTTTGCAGTTTAAGTTAATATTATCATTCTCTACACGCCTATCGCTCATATTATATGTTTATTCAACCACTATCGTCAATGCAATTCCAACATTTTCATTTTATGTGGGGACGTTTCTTCTGCCACGATGCTGGAGTCAAAAGCCCTAGCATCGTGGCAGAAAAAACGCCCCCACAAACAAAAACTGCACAGCCGGATCTTCTCCTGACTGTGCAGTCTCTCATTCTTCTATGTACCATTTATGCCACGATCTTCAATGCAAATTCCTCCAGCGGCAGCGGTTTGGAATAATAGAATCCCTGGATGCTGTCACAGTTTAATTTCTGCAGAAATGCTACCTGCGACTCGTTTTCCACACCCTCCGCAGTCACATGCATGCCAAGCTCCTTTGCCAGTGCGATCGTATGCTCCAACAGCCTGTCCCCGCCATAATTTCCAATATAGTCGATCAGGCTCTTATCCAGCTTTAACGTATCAAAATGCATGATGTTCAGTGTCGCAAATGAGGAGTAGCCCGCACCAAAGTCGTCGATATGAAGCGGAAATCCTGCCTCGTAGAAGCGATTCGCCAGTTGTCTGATCGATTTGTCATCCAGTGCCGCTGTCTCTGTGATCTCGATCGGGACGTAGGAAGGATCAACACCAACCTCCTCAGCGATCTTCTGGTAACGTTCTACGACGTTCTGAAAATAGAGACTCGCGCGGGACAGGTTTACAGACACCGGGATCACTTTACGGCCTTCCTCCAGCCATCGCTTTTGCTGGGAACAGACCGTCCGAAATACATATTCGTCCAGATAGCGGATCATTCCGTTACGCTCAAACAGCGGTATAAACACAGCCGGCGAAACGAGCGTTCCGTCACTGTTTCTCCATCGTACAAGTGCTTCCGCCCCGACAAGTGCCTCCGAATCCGGATTGTACTTCGGCTGATACCATACTTCAAAACGATGATTGCGGATGGACGCCTCAAACGCATCCTCCATCTGCTTTTCCTGTAAAATGCGGGAAGCGTCTGCCTGACTGAAAAACGCGTGATTGATATCCTTGCGCTCTTTGATCTCATGTCTGGCAATATTTGCCTCGTTATAGATCTGCTCGATCTTGTTTTCCGGCTCCCACGCAGAAACGCCGAAATACGGAAGCTGTTGCGGTACATTCAGTTCTATCGAGCGCTTGCCGAGCTGGATCGTGAGCATTTCAAGCCGTTCGGATACCGCTTCCTTGTCCACTCCCTCATAAAAAATAATATAATGATCTGCATTGATATGCGCTGCCAGATCTCTTTCACCAATATTATTAACGATGCATCGCCAGATCTCACGAAGGATTTCGTCGCCCTTCGTCGTTCCGCAGATGGAATTCACCACCTTGAACGAATGGATGTCCATGGATACGATGTATCCTTTTTCTGTTTTTTCTTCCAGTTTTTTCTTAAAGCGGATGTAATTGTCGCCTCCGGTCACCGGGTCGATATAGGCGTATCGCTCCAGTTCTCTTGTCTTCTCCCTGCTGATATCCGAGAAACCGAAGATCGCTTTGTGCAATGAACTGTCTGACGAAAGATTAACCGCCTTCATACGACAGTACACCACTTTTCCGTCTCTGACTGCACGAAAATCGTGGACATACACTTTACTCTCCGCGAAATGCTCCCTCAGATTTTTCAGCGAGCACGCCCGCATCATTTCCTCCCGGTCTTCCTCCATCACAGTCCGCGTAATATAGCCCGACATCGCTGCCCCATACTCCGGCTTTGAACGGAAGAACGCACCATATTCCTTTTCAATATTCTCACTCAGCCGGTATGGAGTGACCTCATTATTATCAAAATCTATGTAATATATGGAATGATAGTCATCGCTGAGTGCCCGGACCAGCTCCGCAGACACGGTGACCTCGTCCGGTTTTTCGATAATGCCGATGGCACTCTCCGGTTTTCCTTCCTCATCCCAGTCCGTGATCGTAACGGTCAGCCGGATCAGTGACTGATCCCGGCTGCTGCGAAGGGTTGTGGAAACACGCTTCTCACCCGAATCGATTTTTTCAAAAAGATCCTCGCACAGTGTGCGGTCTTCCGGCACGATCAGCTCTTCTACCAGACTTTCCGGTACCGGATCATAAAATTTCCTGCACCCGAGGTTCTCCACCGTCAGATCGCTGGCAACGACCAGCCGATCCTTCGGATAATATCGGAAACTGTAAATACCGGCCGATACGAGCGCCTGCTGCGCCCGCCGGTCCGGCTCATAATATTTTTTTCCATGATATAACACTTCGCCCATTCAGATGCCACCTTTCCGGCAAATTAGCAATTGGTTCCGGGTGCTTTCGGAATCGTTTACGCCATGTTAGTATATTTTAGCACTAATTTCCAGATCAGTCAATAATTGTCAGACATCTCCCTGCCGATTTTAAACTTTTTTCGACTCTTTTCGATTTTATGCACTTTTCCCTTCCGTCTTTGCGAGCGCTTCCAATGCCCGGCGCTGTTCCGGTGTCGGATTCTTCGGCACCGCGATCTGTATCACCACATACTCATCCCCATGTTTTGTAGGATCTTTCATGGAAACGATGCCCTTATGCTTTAAGCGGATCTTGCTGCCGGACTGTGTTCCGGCGGGTACATTGCACTCCACCATTCCATGCAGTGTCTTAAAATAAGCCTTTCCGCCCAGCACAGCTGTGGTGTACGGGATTGCCTGCGTGATATAGACATCATTCCCTTTTCGCGTATATTCCGGATGTGGCCGGATGTGCACCTTCAACAGCAGGTCACCCGCCTGCTTTCCGTAACGTCCGCTCTCTCCCTTGCCCTTTAAACGGACACTCTGTCCTTCATTGATCCCCGCAGGAATATGAACCTGCAGCGACTCTTTCTTATCTCCCTCAAAACGCAGGTATTTATCACAACCGAACGCCGCCTCCTCAAAGTCGATCGTCACATCTGAGTGCACATTTTTGCCCTCATCATGGTCATACTGCGCCTGTCCGCCAAAGCCGCCTCCAAACGAACTGCCAAAGCCGTCAAAAGGCCCTTCCGCCCTGCCGGAAAATCCATCGCGGAACCCACTGCCACGAAACATATCACCAAAGATATCCCCGAATATATCATCCATATTTCCGGTGCTGTAATGGTATTCCCGATACTGTCCGCCGTTTCCGAAGCCACCGCCAAAGCCGCCTGAATCGTCAGCTCCGCCGAAGGGATCTCCGGCAGACGGATCGCCCATGCTACCGTCAAACGCCGCCATGCCGAACCGGTCATAAAGCTTTCGTTTTTCTGTATCACTCAGGACATTGTATGCTTCCGTAACTTCCTTAAAGCGCTGTTCCGCCTGCTGATCGCCGGGATTGGTGTCCGGGTGGTACTTTTTTGCCAGTTTCCGGTACGCACGCTTGATCTCTTTTTCATCTGCATTTTTTGTCACACCGAGACATTCATAGTAATCCCGCTTTGCCATACGCTTCACCTCCTGTTTCGATGAAATGCTCCTCCTGCCCTGCAGTTCAATGACCTATCATCGAAAATCACATGCAAAAACAGGCGGGAGCACCCATATGGGCACCCCCGCCTTGTCATTCCTTATACCCGAACCTGCTTTCTGCGTTCACAGTTCCGGTCGAACAATAACCCCAAGGGCGCCCGTTTAGCCCTCGATGGTGATATATCTGTTTTCTTCTACCTTCGGCTTTGCATCCTTCTTCGGTACAGACAGTTTCAGGATACCATCCTCAAACTTTGCCTTGATCTCATTCTTCTCAATGTCCTCACCGACATAGAAAGCTCTGCTGCAGGTTCCACTGTAACGCTCTCGGCGGATATACTTGCCGTTCGCGTCTTTCTCATCCTTGTTTTCCTCGGTCTTTGCACTAACGGTCAAACAACCGTCCTTCAGTTCTACCTGTACGTTTTCTTTCTTGTAGCCCGGAAGATCAATATCCAGCTCATAGCCGGTGTCGGTCTCTTTTACGTCTGTGCGCATCACGGTTGCTGCCGGTGTGTTGTATCTTACAGTGGTTCTTGCCGGTCTTGCAAAATCCTCAAAAAAGTTGTCAAATAAATCCTCTCCAAAAATGCTCGGTACTAACATAATAATTCCTCCTTTTACCCTTCAATGGTGATATAGTTTGTCTGCTCTACAGCCGGTTTTGCTTCCTTTTTCGGAATTGTCAGCCGCAGAATGCCGTGTTTAAATTTACCCTTGATCTCGTCCTGCGTGATGTCTTCACCCACGTAGAAGGAACGTGCACAGGCTCCTGCATAACGCTCTTTTCGGATGTACTTTCCGGTTTTCTGTTCCTGTTCATCCTTATCAAGCCCCTTTTCGGCACTGATGGTCAGATATCCGTTTTCCAGAGCAACCTTCACATCCTCTTTCCTGAAGCCGGGCAGATCAACGATCAACTCGTACTCGGTATCCGTTTCCTTCACATCTGTTTTCATCAGATTCTTTGCGTGCTTTCCGTACAGCGCTTTCTGCGCATCCGGGAATGCAGGAAATGCAAAATCGTCCATGAAATCATCAAATAAGTCTTCTCCAAAAATATCATGCATCATCATAAGTCATATCTCCCTTCCATGATATAATGAGTGAAAATTTTATCGTGGCTGGTTCGGTCGCGATATAAAATTTGTTGTAGCACGATCGGAGAAATCCGAGGTGTTGAGTTTTTAGCTTCAAAGGATTTCTTGTTTTCCTTTGTTGATTATGTTATAGCACCGTTATTAGCACTCGTCAATAGCGAGTGCTAATAATTCACACTTTTTTCACAAACAGACAGAAAATACTTATGTACGGACAGATCATCGTCCAGTTCGGGATGAAAGGCTGTCGCCAACTGGTTTTTATATCTGACTGCAACGATATTGTCATCGACCGTCGCAAGTACCTCTGCACCGTGCACCTGCTCCACATAGGGCGCACGGATAAAGGTCATCGGGATCTCGCCGATCCCACTCATCTGCGCTCTCGTGTGGAAACTGCCAAGCTGGCGGCCATATGCGTTTCTCCTGACGGTCACCGGAAGGGTTGCGAAATAACGGCTCTCGTCATTTGATAGTTCATCTGCCAGAAGGATCATTCCCGCACATGTACCGAACACCGGAAGACCGCCCTTAATCAGCGCCTTCAGCGGCTCAAACAGCTCCAGATCTTTTAACAGCTTTCCCATCACCGTACTCTCTCCACCCGGCAGGATCAAGCCGTCCATCGGCTGTTCGAGATCCTTTTTCTGGCGGATCTCGAAATTTGAAACGCCAAGCGCGTCCAGCACCTTTTCATGCTCGATAAATGCGCCCTGTACTGCTAATACTCCGATCACCATTTTATTTTCCTCTCTCTGCCATCAAAAGCTCGATCTCCTGCTCGTTGATTCCGACCATCGCTTCGCCCAGGTCTTCGGACAGCTCTGCCAGCAGCTTTGCGTCATTAAAGTTTGTCACCGCTTTCACGATAGCTGCCGCGCGCTTCTTCGGATCGCCGGATTTGAAGATACCGGAACCGACAAAGACACCCTCTGCACCCAGCTGCATCATGAGTGCCGCATCCGCAGGTGTTGCCACACCGCCCGCCGCGAAATTGACCACCGGAAGCCTGCCGTTGTCATGAACATATTTCACGAGGTCATAGGATACCTGCAGCTCCTTTGCCTGATTGTCCTGATTCATCTTTCTCATATGTCTGACTGCCTGCACCACATCTCCGGTACCCGGTTCACCCTTCGTACGGATCATGGAAGCTCCCTCCTCAATGCGACGGAGCGCCTCGCCCAGATCCTTTGCACCGCACACGAAGGGAACCTTGAATTTTGTCTTGTCAATATGGTAAACATCGTCAGCCGGTGAGAGCACTTCACTCTCATCAATGTAGTCGATCTCGATCGCCTCTAAGATCTGTGCCTCTGCAAAATGTCCGATCCGGCACTTTGCCATAACAGGGATCGATACTGCCTCCTGGATACCCTTGATCATCTTCGGGTCACTCATTCTGGACACACCGCCTGCCGCGCGGATATCTGCCGGGATGCGCTCCAGCGCCATGACTGCGCATGCGCCTGCTTCCTGCGCGATCCTTGCCTGCTCCGGTGTGGTGACATCCATGATCACGCCACCCTTTAACATCTGTGCCAGTTCCTTGTTCAGTCCATATCTCTCTGTACTCATTTTGCTCAATCTCCTTCTGTTTTATACTCGGATTTTCCTGTTACAATTCGTACACAGCCTTTTAAATCCCAATCTCATGGCCCCCAGAGCACCGACAGAGTTTTGCCAGTCGGTTGTGCTCCTCGGGAAATTCGCGCGATTGGCACAGAGCAAAAGCAAAACCGGCTTTTCTCTGCTGCCATACTTATGAATAGCGAATTTCTTACTCCGCGCGTACCCGAACGCACAAACGACCTGTCAAATTCTTTGTCGGTGCGTCGTGGGGCCTTCCTCTGCGTGCAGTATTCAACAGTTGTTTATGCGACGGGTACACGCGGAAAAAACATGGATCAGCCGGTTATCAGGCAACAGAGCCAAGCAGATTTTGCTTGGACTCTGTGCCACTCGCGTGATTTTCCCGGCAAGCATAATAAACTGTCGAATGCTGTACGCAGAGGGAGGGAAACATACCGTGCGTGCGAAAAGTAATATTATCGTTTACATTCCGACTGCTATCCAGTATAATCTATTCTGACCTTATTAAAATACTCAATTCAAATATATTCACTAAGGTCAGATTGGAGTTTTTGCGCAGAAATGTTGACATATTCTTTCACTGATATAGGGTCAGATACCCTGTACAATCATCTGTATAAATGCATCAAAAACGACATTTTATCGGGCAGTCTGGATGCCGGCAGCCGTCTGCCATCCAAGCGGAGCCTCGCAAAAAATCTGGGTATAAGCGTCATCACAGTGGAAACGGCCTACGCGCAGCTTGTCGCAGAGGGCTACATCTATGCTCTGCCAAAAAAAGGTTTTTTCGTTGCAGATATCCGGCAGACACAGGCACAGCAAAACGCGCTCCTCTCCTCCGAAAATATCCGTCTCTCCTCCGGTGAGGCAACGTATCTTGCTGACTTTTCGAGCAATCAGACAGACCGCGAAAACTTTCCGTTTTCCATCTGGGCAAAGCTGATCCGGGAAATTTTAAATGAGAATCAGAAAGAGCTTGTGACGAATCCGCCTTGTGGGGGAATCCTGAAACTGCGTCAGGCGATCGCAGATCACCTGAAGGGATATCGCAATCTGCACATTGAACCGGAGCAGATCATTGTCGGTGCCGGAACGGAGTATCTGTACGGGCTGCTGATCCAGCTTCTGGGCTTTGACAAAAAATATGCCGTGGAAGATCCGGGCTACGACAAGATCTATAAGATCTATGCCAGACATCAGGTGACCTGCAATCACATTCCCATGGATGAAAGTGGGATCATCATTGACGAACTGGAAAAGCATCACACGGATATTGTACATATCTCTCCGTCGCACCATTTTCCGACCGGTATTATCATGCCGATCGGCAGACGCTACGAGCTGCTGGGCTGGGCTTCCAAATCGCCCGACCGGTATATCATTGAGGACGACTATGACAGTGAATTCCGAATGACCGGTCAGCCGATCCCTGCACTGCAGGACATTGATGTGCTGGAACGCGTCATCTACATTAACACCTTCACGAAAACGCTCTCCTCCACGGTCCGCATCAGCTATATGCTACTCCCGAAGCAACTGGTCAACCGGTTTTATAAGGAGCTGTCTTTCTACTCCTGCACCGTCTCCAACTTTGAACAGTACACACTCGCCCGCTTTATCGAGGAAGGCTACTTTGAGAAGCACTTGAACCGCATGCGAAATTACTATCACCAAAAGCGAGATTTTCTTTTAAACTGTATCAAAGAGAGTAAATTTTCCTCCTATGCAGAGATCATGGAGGAGGATGCCGGGCTTCACTTCATCATGAAGATCCACACAGATCTGAGCGACCGGGAATTCTGTATGTATGCCGAACAAAAAGGGATAAGGCTGACTGCCCTATCCCATTATTACTCACTGCCCACAAACGTGGAACACTACTTTGTGATCAACTATTCCTCTGTACAGGAGGATCGGATCGAAGATGCGATCCGTATTCTGTATGAGATTATAAAAAAGCATTAATCGAACCGAATCACTCCGATAATTTCATCATATTCTCAGAAATCTCATAGATCTCATTCAGGAGCTCATTCATCTCCTTCAGCGCATTCATGCTACTGTCACTGAGTGCCAGAGAGCTCTCCGTGGAGGCTGCCACTTCCTCACTGGTCGCGGAAAGGTTGGAAATACTGTCGGAAATTGCCGTATTTGCAGTCACTACGTCCTCTACCGCCTGGGTAACACGCATAACGTTTCCGTTCAAAGCATCACTGTTATGCTGGATATCTATAAGCTTGTCCCCGGTCACACCAATCATCTCATTCTGCTTTTCTGCGTAAACAGCTGACTGAGACATACTCTGGGACGCATTCTCCGCATCGCTGATCAGTCTGCTGATGATCGCAGAGATCTGTTCGGTCGCTTCCTTTGTTCCCTCGGAAAGATTTCGGATCTCATCTGCAACGACTGCAAAGCCCTTGCCTGCCTCGCCCGCACGTGCCGCCTCGATGGAAGCATTCAATGCCAGCAGATTGGTCTGACTGGAAATGCCAAGGATCGTCTCGGTGATCGCCTCGACCTCCTTGATGCTGGCATTCAGATTCTTTGTTGTCTGCTCGGTCTCATGGCTGATCTTTGCCACCTCAATTGCCTGTTCCTTCAGCTGTCCGATCAGATCCACACCCTGCTCAACGGTCGTCTTTGTCGCCTCTGAAAGCGCAGCCATCTGTCTGGTCTGCTCCTCTACCTGCTGCACATGGTGCTGGATCTCCAGTGTCTGTGCTGTCTGCTGTTCGATCGCCTCGGCAGTCAGTCTGGTGCTGTCCGCAATCTCACTGACGGAGCCGTGACTGGAGTCCATACACTCATTTAACGTATCGGAAACAGTCATCGCCTGCTGAAATTTCTCTGCCAGATCCTTTGAATGTCTGACTACTTCCGTTGCTAACTGTGCCTGCTGTGCCGCGCGTTCCTCAATCTCCTGCGTATTTTCATCCGCGTGCTTCTGCTGCATGATGATGATGAACACAGAAGTCACTGCTGTCACGATCACAAGTATCATTTCCAGAATGACCACTTCGTTAGACACCTTTCCGGGATAGCGGAACTGGAAGCTGATAAAAAAGATCAGATCCGCCAGAATTGCCAACACCGCACTGAGCTTGATCACCTTCTGATCCTGAAAGATCATGATCATCACTGCGATCGGGAAAATATATGCAAAAACGAATGTGTCTCTATATGTAAAAATGAACGCCAGATATGCAATGAAAGTAGACACTGACACGATGTGCCGGTAAACCTCAGATGTCCTAAATACACGGCAACCGACAATATTCACGATGATCACTGCGATCAGTATGATACACTGCACAATCATCTCAGGCCGTATCTGCTGTGCAAAGGCGAGTAACGTAATAAGCAACATACTCGCAACGATCACTATGCTCATCATTTTGGCCATTCGATTCTGATCTGACAAATGCTTTTCTCTCAAGCTCATAGAATTCCTCCCTGCAGTTATAACTTGTTTTCTTTCTCGAGTTTTTTCAGTTATCACCTTTAAATATAGCATAATTATACAAAAAATCAACAAATTTTTGTTGAAAGTCCCTGATTTTTTGTGTATTTTTTCGAAAATTTTTACGGTATATCCCCGATCTGACAAAATATGGTATTCTATGTACAGGAAATTATCCGTTTATTTTTCAAATAAAAAAGGAGTTTTGTTATGCAATTATCTGTCTTTTTCGCGCTGGTGGCTTATGCCTGCGCAACCACCTTCAGTCCCGGTCCCAATAATGTGCTGCTGCTGTCCTCCACCGGACAGTACGGCTTTAAAAAATGTCTGCCGCTCATGCGGGGAATCTGGACGGGACTGATCACTGTTATGCTGATCTGCGGCTTCGGCTGTAAGCTTCTGGGCGATCTCATCCCATCCATTGAGCGATACGCGCGCTTTGTTGGCGCTGCCTACATTCTCTGGCTCGGCTATAAAACACTGACCCGCCGTGTCGTGTCGGATTCCGCGCAGGGCGCTGAGCAGAAAGAAAAGCCGCTGAACTTTGTCAACGGCTTTCTGTTACAGTTTTTAAATGTCAAGATACTGATGTTGGGCATTGCTGCCTACTGCAGCTTTGTTCTGCCTCATGGTACGAGTGTGCCCGCGACGCTGATCTTTGCGGTCACGATGGCAGCCTGCGCCGCCACCGGAAACCTGATCTGGGCGACTATCGGCAGTCTGCTGTTCCCGATCTACAGCAAACACTATCGTCTGTTTAACGGGATCATGGCGCTGTTGCTGTTCTGGTGTGTCTACAAGATTTTGTTCATCTGATAATAATATACAGGGAGATATATCTCCCTGTTTCTATTCTAGTGACGAAAATACAATATTTCGCATCTTTCGCGTATAGAGCGTCGTTCCTGTGTTCACGCGCTGGTTCATGATGAGAAGTGTCAGCTCGTTCTCCGGGTCGTTGACCATGTAGGCTCCCAGCCAGCCATCCCATCCGTACTCGCCCTTCGTGCCAAGGGAAACACATTTTTCCGGTTCCTGCAGCACACGCATGAGATTTCCATAGTTGTAGCCAGGCAGATTTTCCCAGATCATGCCTGAACGCTGTGTTTCATCCAGCTTTCCGCTTGTAAGGTACTCCCACGTTTTCTCCGCGATCAGAGGCTTTCCGTCCGGTGCTTTTCCGTGCGCCGTCAGCATATTGGCAAACTTAGCAACATCGTCGATCGTGCTTGCCAGTCCCGCGCCGCCGGACTCAAATGCGGGTCTGCGCTCCATGCGGGTGGACACGCCGAGATGATCCGGCTCGCGCTCCGTGAGCATGCCTGTCTGCTCGTCCCGGTCATAGACCTTCGCCAGACGCTCCTGATTTTTCTGTGGGACATAAAATGCAGTGTCCTTCATTCCAAGCGGCTCAAAGATACGTGTCTGTAAAAACTCACCAAAGCGCATGCCGCTCACCTTTTCCACGATCGCGCCCAGCACATCCGCTGACAAGCCGTAATTCCACCGCGTCCCCGGCTCAAACAACAACGGTACCTCACCCAGCCGTTCCACGATCTCTGTTGTAGTCAGCGCCTCATCCGTGTGCAACCGTGCTACGATCTCCTCCACCAGTGCTCCGGTCTGCACATCTGTCTCATCATCCGTTCCGCCCGGATAGGTCAGCCCTGATGTCATATTTAAAAGATGCCGGATCTGCACCGGAGTCTGCACCGGGATCTTCTTTCCGTCACGGACATAATACTGGTTTTGAAAACTTGGGAAAATTTCAGATACCGGAGTCAGCAGATCCAGCCTGCCTTCCTCCAGAAGCATCATCACTGCCACAGCAGTCATCGGTTTTGTCAATGAATAGAGACGAAAGATCGTTTCACGCGTCAGCGGTTTTCTTTCCTCAAGATCACGATATCCGTTTTCGTAATAGCACACCTCTCTGCCCTGCTGCAATACCATACAGCTGGAGCCGGATACAAACTGTGCTTCCACCATCTCCGCGAGAATATTCTGCAGCCGCTCCAATCTTTTTATATTCAACGTCCTCATGCGACGACCTCCATCATCCAGATATATGCCAGTTCCATCCAGCTCTCACAGGACGGTTCAATTCCATATCCATCCACAGCCTGCGTCAGCTCATTGGCAAGTCCCAGGCCATGACCGCCCTTCATATACAAATGCAGTTCCACCGGCACACCTGCCTCTCTGCACGCCATGGCAAGAAGCAGCGAATTTTCCGGCGGTACAGATGCATCCTCTCCACCATGCTATAAGAACACCGGCGGCATATCTGTATTTACCTGCTTTTCAATCGACAGCTCCGCTCTGCTCTGCGCATCACCGGCAGCCTCTCCCATCAGGTTCCGGAAAGAGCCCTCATGCGCATATTTTTCGGAGTTTATGACCGGGTAATTCAAGATCACCCCTGCTGTACGAAGACATGTTGCTGCTTCGTCTCCGATTCCAAGTGCTTTGCGCAAATACGGCTTGCGCCAGAACACACCGTAGCTCGCCACCAGATGACCGCCTGCCGAAGAACCTTCCAGAAAGATCTGCTCCGGGTTCACGCCCCATTCTTCGCTCTTTTCATGTACAAGTACCACCGCCGTGGCAAGCTGCAACAGCGCAGTCGGGAAACGTTCGGGGGCAACCGAATACCGCAGCACCGCGGCATGCACGCCTCTGGCATTCCACTGCAGGGCAAACTGCTCTGCCTCTCTGTTTGACAAAAATTCATAACCGCCGCCCGGGCAGATGATCACAAGCGGCGCCGGTTTCATCCGCACATCCTCATACTGCGACAGCAGATATGTCGTCAGCTTCGCTTTCGCGTCTATTCCTTCTACCGCAATCGTTAGTTCCTCATGTATCATGGCATGTTCTCCTTTATCTGCTGCTCCTGTTCCGCAGCTATCTCAACTGCACCTATTGTAGCACAGCCGTCATGCGCAGCCAAGATTTTTTGTTGCCAGTATAGGGAAGCACCGGTAAAGCTATGTCAGTCATTTCTGCGCCCTTTTCCTCGTGACAGTATTTTGCAGTCTGTTATGCTGAACGGGTAAATCACGCGAACGGCACAGAGTCCAAGCAAAACCAGCTTGGCTCTGCTGCCCGGAATTATTTTCCTGTACACTTTCTCCGCGCGAACCCGTCGCATAAATGACTGCAAAATACTGTCACGAAGGATTCGTCCGCAAAAATGACTTACCAAGTTCTCTTTCGGCGCTTCCCTGCGCATTGCCCACACATATCGGATTTTGTGCCTTTGCCCGAGGAGAGTAAATTGAAATACGCACCGCGTTATACAGCAAAATACCCGAGGGCGCATGCGAAATTTCAGCCAACCACGCGCTGCATGCGCCGCATAAACGCCAGATCCTGCGCGGCTGTGGCGGGATCCATCTCCTCACGCAGCACCGGCATGTCAGGGCGTGTCTTCAGCCACTCTTTCAGCACGGAATAGTCCATGTCGCCCTCACCAAGCAGCTTCGGCACGTAAGCGCCGTCTGCATCCACTGTGAAATCCTTCAGGTGGATCGTCTCGATGAAATCACCCAGCAGTTCAAAACAGCGTCTCCAGTACACCGGCTGCACGATCTCTGCCGGGCGCTCCAACACATTTGCCGGGTCAAAGATGATCTTCACATGATCGCTGTCCAGCTCCCGCAAAATATCACGTGCCGTCTCTGCGTCCTCCAGCGGATGCCAGCCGACAGGCTCGATCGCCATCCAGACATCCAGACGCTCCGCCTCGTCGCGCAACTCCTTTAAACTGTCCATCATGCTCGGAAACCACTGATGCTTTTCCCATTTGAAAAGATGCGGATACGCTGTCTCACTGCCAACCACACGTGCTCCGATGATCTGATTGAACCGCAGACAGTTTTTAAACGTCTGCACTGCCTGCGCACGGATCTCCTTGTCGGGATTGCCCAGATCCATATAGCATCCCAGCACCGCGATCTCGATCTCCTGCTTTGCAAACTCCTCGTGGATCTCCTCACAGAGCGCCTCCGTAATATCTCCGTAGCTCTCGATTCCGGTAAACGCTTTTGGAATCGCAAGCTGAATTGCCTCATATCCTTCTTTTTTCAAAAGGGCGGCATAGTCAGCTACCCCATGCCGCCCGTAATCGTGTGCTCTCACTCCGATCTTCATAATATACTCACAACGGCCCAGAGCCTTTCGTGCTCTGAACCGTTGCAATCCTCCTTCTCACGTTTTATACATCTGCCATCTGCGTCTCAAAGGGCTGCAGCGTAAACTCCTTTTTGCCTGCCTCCGTCATCACGGTTGTCGTCTGTACACGGTCGCTGTTGTTGATCACAACCAGTTTTTTGCTGTTGGGATAATATGCGCATTCCGTGTCCGCGCAGTCTGTCAGATAATTCTGCTCTACAGACATTCCCTTCGCATGCAGCAAAAGCTGAAGGAGCATCCGGGTATTTGCGTTATTATACTGGTAACCCGCAAGATAGATACCTTTACCCTTGCCAAACGCATGCTCTGCTGCCGTGGGAATACCATCCTCTGCGGCAAACACCTTCGCCTCGCCGTCTGTCAGGAAAATGCCTTCCTTTTTCGGGATGATCGTGCCTGCCGGGATAAGCTGCTCTGCCAGCGCCTCGTCCACGTCAAACTGCCATTTTCCGTGGCAGACCTTCGCACCGGTGTCTTCGTCCACGCCAAGCACCTGTGCCATGCGGAAATAATCTGCATAACCTTCGGTGGCTGAAGGCTCACCGACACCGATCAGACAGCCGCCGTTATATACCCACTCCTGCATTTTTGCTACCAGAGATCCGCTCTTCCATGCGCTTCCGCCGCTCCATGCCGTGCCTGCCGCCCCTGCATTGATCACAACATCCACATCAGCAAGCGCACCGTTTTCCACATCCTCAAAACTGATAAACTTTACATTGACCGGAAGTCCGGCAAGCGACTCGTTGATATGGATCAGGTCGTGCATATAGGTCTCATGGAAATGTCCGGAAAGCGTCCATGAACGCAGCGCTCCCCAGCTGTGCAGCACTGCCACATTGACCGGCAATGTATAGACACCGCCGCCGTGCATGGACTTGATCGTGCGGAACTCATCCATCAATTCTTCGTCCCAGGCGGTCTACCGGCTCACGCAACAGCGCCCGGCGCACATGATTCCAGTATTCCTTCGCGTCTCTGGTGGGATCTCCGCCCTCGGTAAACGTCGGCGCACCGCCCAGTCCCACGGGGAACAGATAGGGATGAAGGCGCAGCTCGTGGGTCTCTACCTTCGCACCGGCACACAGACGTGCCTCGTAAACACACACTTGATCAGACCGTCAAAGCCAAACTCCGGGAAGCGCTCACCGTAAGGCTCCACGCCCACCCAGCTGTCATCGTAAAAAACATATGCTTTCTTGCCGTATTCATGTACAAGATCCACCAGCTTTTTGCCGTACGCAACAACAAACCGATTCGTAAAATCCATGTAATCGCGCTGCTTTTTCTCTGCCGGCATATGTGTTACATGCAGCTTGCCCTGATTGATAAAATCCTCCGCGCACAACGCGTAACCATACTCTTTTTCGAATTCATCCAGCGCCTGCGGGCTGACTGTAAAGTCGTAGGAACCCCAGTCGGTAAACAGATTGCGGTTGCGCTCACTGCTGCCCCAGATCCATACAAAGTTGTAGAACATGGATGTAAAACGGACAACCGTGGTGTGCGGATGTGTCTCACACCAGTTTTTCAACCAGCCGTACATATAGTCCTGGGCTTCCGTGCTTCGGGGATCCACCGGCATCAGATGCTCCTTGTCCCAGCTGTTCGTCACATGATTGTACATGGAGATCTCTTCCCAGATACGATAGGCAAGGAAGCTCACCGTGTAGTTGTGAAAGGGTGTCACTCCACTGATGGTCACATCGCCGCTCTTTTCATCATAGGACCAGCATTCCGCTGCCAGTTTTCTTTCCGATGTGCGGTCATAAACTTCCCAATATTTCAGCGAATCCGCGCTGTCATTTACCTTGAACTGCTCCTCGAAAAAGTCTTTCATCAGATGGATGGAAAGGCTGCTCTCCGTTGCCATCACCGGCTGCGTCATCAGAAAAGACTGCTGTAGATACTGCGGATGCTCCTTCGCCCACGCGTTGTGATCGCGGATAATGCAGATCGTTGAGTAAATACCGTAACCGGAATTGACGATCTCATCCGACAACTCGGTTCCGTCGCTGTCACGGATCACATCCGCGCCCCATTTTTTTGCAAGCTGCAATGTCAGGTCTTCAAAGCCCGCCTCACCGGGGAGGGTAAATCCGCCTGTCAATTTTTCTGTCATGTTGGTCTCCTTTTTTATTTGTATTTGTTCAAATCCATTCGCAAAACAGCTGCCTCGCAGCTCTCTTTTTAGATCTTCAGTTTTCGGCACATCTCCGCCGCCTCACCACGTGTCAAAACTGCGTTTGCATCAAAATCATCTGTCACGATACCGAGTTTTTTCGCCTTTTCCAGATCATCTGAGCCCTCCGGGAGATCCTTTCTGGTGGCGTAGCCGTTCAGGAGCATATGCACAAACGTCCCGCCATCCACTTCCTTCAGCGGCTGCAGTGTATGCTGCTCGATCAGCTCTTCCGGGATCAGCCCGTTCTGCCATGCGCACTCCACCGTTCCCGCATATGTCTCGTGTCCGATCACATCGGTAAACATGTCATTGTACACGTTTGTCGGGAAAAAGTGCATCGTCGCGATGATCAGTTCCAGTGCTCCCGCTCGGGTCAACACATCATCCGGACGTTCCAGATCCTCAAACAGATGCTCATCCGCAGGGTTTTCCATATGAGAAAACTCCTGTGGAACCGACAGCGCTGGAAGTACCCCGGGAGGCATCCACGCTTCCGGCTTCTCTCCCGTTCTCAGTTCGATGCCTGCCTGAGCAAACACTTCTTTTTTACATAATTCTTCAAAAATATATCCTGCAAACAGATACGCACCGTAGTCATTGCTGTGCGTATAATCGGACGGAAAAAAGAACCTTTTTGCCGATTCACGTCCCTGATCCTTGATAAATGTCATGCTCTTTTCATGCAGATCCAGAACCGGCACATCTTTTTCCTCACCGACCTCATGGCACGCCTTCGCATAGCCGTCCAAGAGGTCATTGTACGCACCGTCTCCGCCCCGCCAGCTGTTTCTCGCCAGCGGCGTTACCAGCACGGGAATGGCTTGCTTTTCACGCAATTCATCAATGTAGCGGATCAGGTTTTCCCGGTATCCGCCCTCCGCCAAAAGGTGCATCAGCTTCTGGTCATTGTGTCCGAACTGGAACAGACAGAGATCTCCTGCCTTGATCCGGTCGTACAGGATCCTGTAATGTCCCTCACTGCGAAAACTCTCTGTCGTAAGTCCCGAATGAGAGTGATTTGATACTGCTATGTTTTCACCCAGGTAGGCAGAGAGCATCTGCCCCCATCCACAGTAGCTGCCGCCGGACAGATACGGATAGTCCGCGCTCTGGTCTGTCACAGTGGAATCACCTGCAATGTAGAGCGTTGGTCCCTGCCACAGCTCTGCGCCTATTTCACAAATACGAACACCCGCGCCGACTACCGTCACGTCCAGTGTCAGGTCCTCCATGGGCTGTTCATAGGTACGCGGAATGATCGGGCAGATATTGGTCAAAAAACGCCTGCTCACCCGCTCACCTGCACGCAGGCAGAAACGCGCCGCCAGCCGCCTGCGTCCCAGAAAAACAAGCACCTGCGCATCTGTTTCCGCAAAAAGTGTCACATCCACCTGATAGTTACCTTCCGCAGGTACATTGCACACAAAAGTGAGCGGCAGTTCACCTTCGCCCACCCAGCGGACGTAACAACCCTGTCCATCCTCACAGATCTCCGTAGAAAGAGATCCTTTTGCCCAGTATATCGCATCGAATCCGCTGTTCAGCTCTGCGATCCCCAGTCGCGGATACTGTGCCCGGTTTTTCTCTGTTAAAAATCCATAATTGTTTATTTCCGGCTTATACAAACATGCGGCAGGCACATAGCTCTCGCCCGCCGCATTTGTTCCAAATGTAAATTTCATGAATTACAGTGCTCCGTCACTTCTGGTATTCTCATAATCCAGCACACCCGCAAAGAATGCCAGTGCCAGTCCCTGTCCCCATCCCTGGATCCAGCCACGGGAAATGTTACGATAGCCGTCACGATCCTTCATGACTGCTGTTCCGCCGGATACGTTCAGCACACGCCCGTCGGGAGAAACCTGCTCCAGCAGTCCCTTGATGGATTTATTGACATACTTGATATGTAACGGATTTCCCTTTGCCAGCATCGCAGCTGCGATACCTGCGCTGGCAGATACCTCCTCATAGGACTCCGGATCATCGAGGATCGTGCGCCACAGTCCGTTCTCTGTCTGCAGCGTCTTGATCGTAGCCAGCTGCTCATTTAAGGAACCTGCAATGTCCATAAATTTCGGATACAGATAACACTCCGGCAGGATCGATCCCACCTGCGACATCGTGTAAGCCGCCCATGCATTTGCCCTGCCCCAGTAAAAGCCTGACATATGATCTTTTGTGATGTTGTTGTAGCCGTGATACCACAAGCCGGTATCCGGATCCTGCAGATATTTGATGTGCCAGTAATACTGGTTTAACGCATCATCGATCAGGTCCGCGTCATTTAATTTCACGCCGACACGCAGCAGGAAAAACGCTGCCATAAACAATGTATCTGCCCATGCCTGCTCCGGAAAATCATTGTTTGCAGACACGGTATGCTGCAGCACGCTATCACCGAAACGCAGGGCTTCCGTGCGCAGATATTTTACCTTATCCATCACGATGTCCCAATATCTCTGATCCTCTGTCGCCTCATACAAGGTGATACAGCAGTGTCCCATTGCACAGATATTGACGGTTCCGTAAGGGATACCCAGTTCTATATATTCATCAACCCGGTTTTTCATCAGGTTTAAATATTTTTCGTTCTTTGTCACTTCATATGCTTTGCTGATTCCATAATAAGCCACGCCACAGGGCCAGTCCCAGGGCATATCCATCCGCATGGTCCGCTCGACGATCCTGTCAATAACTTCCTCAATCTCCTGTTTGTTATATTCTAATCCAGCCATGTTCGGTTTTTCCTCTCGCTCTTATTTTTATTCCGAAAAAAATTCACTAAACTCCTGATTTTTTATAAAATATGGGCTGCTGCACAGAGCAGCAGCCCAGAAAAAATACTATGTGATTTCAGACTCGAAAAATGCTACGCATTTTCCTCGTTGACGCTTCGCGTCATTCTACAGAATGAAGCTTCCCTCGTCGATATATGACTGCTTCTCGTCTAAGATCTCCTGATATCCTGCGTCTAAGTACTCCTGGCAGTACTCCTCGTACTTCGCATCGAACTCAGCAGGATCACAGGTTCCTAAGTCTGCACAAGCCTCCTGCCACAATGCGTTCAGATCTGCTGAATACTCGTTGGTAGCCTGAACAGCCTTTGTGAAGATTGGAGTAACGATTCCGTACTCTGCATTGTCCTGTGCACCCTTGTAAGCATCCTCGATCAGATACTCATAACCGTTAGGAGCAAGGTTGTTTAAGTTGTACTGGTAGGTTCCCTCCTCGGTATCGTAGTTAACAACCTCCTGTACTAAGCACCAGTAATCCTTGTTGTTGTTCTGAGACAGCTTAGACTCACCGTCAAAGTCAGAGTTCTGGATCGCAACACCGTTCTCGTTTACCGTGTAGTTCTCACCCTCAACACCGTTCTGTAAGAAGAACAGGTTATCAGGCTGGCTCATCCAGTCAAGGAACATCCACAGAGCTGCTCTCTGCTCAGCGGTAGCGTTGTTGTTTACACCCATGATCATTCCGTAAGGAGGATATTTGTAGAAGTAGTTATGTCCGTCAACGGAACCTGCACCAAACTGTAAGCATGATACCTTTGCATCAGGGTTATTTGCTAATAAGGAATCGATCGTATCTGTTGAGCTGTTGATGTAGAAGCTGTAGGTTCCAACATTTCCTGCTACGAAGTCAGCCTTCATTGCAGCATCGTCAGTGTTCAGATACCACTCGGGATCGATCAGTCCCTCGTTATACTGCTTGTTCAAGTTCTTTAAGTACTCCTTGGTAGGCTCCCAGGTAAGGGGTGCTACGTTCAGGTCTAAGTATTTTGCATAATCCTCATCAGAATAGCTGTCATTAAAGAACGGATACTCCATTGTGAAAGAACCAACCGGAAGATTTCCGCCTAAGGTTCCGAGTCCGGCCTCTTTCCACTTAGCAGCTACTGCGTTTAACTCCTCAAGGTTGGTAGGCATGTCAGCTCCGACTGCATCTAACCAATCCTGACGGATCAGGGTTACCCAGTTGTAGTAGATCGCTTCACGCTCTGCGAAGAAGAAGATGTTCTCTCCGTCCAGTGAGCCGTATTTTGCGATGGTGTCAGCCATATTTCCGTAGTAAGTCGGTGCGTAGTATGCGATCTCGTCCAGATCCAGAGACTGCATTGCGCCCTCACCGTAGTAGTTTACTGCCTGAGGCATATCATAGTGCATGATGATGGTCGGTGCAGTACCTGCTGCGATCATCTGCATGTAGTCCTGAACCTCGGTACCACGTCCGATCGCCACATACTCAACATTTACGTTGTACTTGTCACCGAACTCCTTCTGGATCCACTGTGTATAGTAGTTGTCGGTAACATTCCAGCCCTCGAATGCACGGTCATAAACCGGGATCTGAATGGTTACGTTCTCCGGGAAGCCTGCAGAATAGTCTGTGTAGGCTGCTTCTGCAGCATCGTCTGCCGGTGCTTCTGCAGCATCATCCTTTGTCTCCTCTGCTGCGCTGTCTGCGGGAGCATCGGTTGTGGTATCATTCTTAGATCCACAGCCAACTACCATAGAAGCTGCCATGGTAGCGATCAGCATTGCTGATACAAATTTCTTGATAGATTTGTTCTTCATGTTTTCATACCCTCCTAAAGTATTTTTATAAACATCCGGTTTTGTCTGCCACCGGAAAAGCATTTAAAGTAAAGTACTTCGACCCGAATGATCATTTTACTCCTTTACTGCTCCGACCATTGTGCCCTGTACGAAGTATTTCTGCAGGAACGGATATACGATGATGATCGGTACGGTTGCGAAGATGACGCAGGCTGCCTTCAGCACCTCCGGGTTTGTCAGCACGCCGACGTTTCCGCCCTCAGCCTGGAAGGACTCGGTAGCTGCCACAACCAGATAGTACAGCTTGAGCTGTAAAGGACGAAGGCTTGTGTTCTGTTTGATATAGTACAGAGCATCCTGATATGCGTTCCAACGTCCGACTGCATAAAACAGTGCGATCGTCGCGATGATCGGCTTTGACAGCGGAACAACGATCTTTGCAAGGATCGTAAAATGGTTCGCTCCGTCGATGACTGCTGCCTCGATCAGACTGTCTGAAATATTGCTCTGGAAGTTATTCTTCATAATGAGCAGGTTGTAAGGCGCAAAACAAAGCGGCAGGATCAGACACCACCAGGTATCCAGCATATGTAAGTTGCTCATCAACAGGTAATCAGGAATCGTTCCGGCCACAAAATACATAGTCAGCATGATGAGGAAGGTCATTACCTTGCGCCCCTTCAGATTCCTTCGGCTTAAAACATAAGCTGCACAGATCGTCAGGAACATACCGATCGCTGTAAATGCGATGGTAACAACTACCGTCACATACATGGATCGCATGATGGAAGCGTCCGCGAAGATCTTCTGGTATGCGTTCAGGCTGAAGCCCTTCGGCAGGAGCACAACCTTGTTTGCAACAACGTATGCTTCCTCACTGATAGACTTTGATAACACGTGAATGAACGGAAGCAGACACATCAGAGAAACCACGATCAGCACTGCCCAGATCACAATATCGATGATCAGATTTCTGACTCTTGCGGCGGTCCAGGACTTTTTATTATTTACGACTGCAGTATTTGAACTCATTTTCCTGACCTCCTTATAGTAATCCGTCTTCGCCGAGACGTTTTGCAACAAAATCTGACAACAGTACAAGGATCAGACCAATGATGGACTGGAACAGACCGAGTGCGGTCGCCTCGCTGAGTTTTCCACCTTCAATACCCCAGCGGTAAACCAGAACCGGGATCATGGTACTGTACTCGCTTGCCTTTGCGTTATATAAAGCGTAGATTCGTTCGAAAGAGCCCTGCATCAATTTTCCTAAGTTCATGATCAGCAGTGTCACGATCGTGCTTCGAATACAGGGCAGTGTCACATGCCAGCACTGCATCCAGCGTCCTGCTCCATCCACACGGGCTGCTTCATACAAATCCGGGCTGACACTGGTGATCGCCGCCAGATAGATGATCGTTCCCCATCCCATCGTCTGCCACACACCGATCAAGAGATATGTGATCAGCCACCAGGTATCTTCCTGCAAGAACGGGATCGGACTGCCGCCCGCATTTGCGATCAGCGCGTTCACAACACCGTTGCTCAGAGAAAACAGCTGATATGCCAGCGCTCCGATGATGACCCATGAAAGGAAGTGCGGCAGATATAATAATGTCTGCGTCACTTTCTTGAACCATTTCACGCGGATCTCATTCAGCAGCAATGCCAGAATGATCGGTGCCGGGAAGCTCAACAGCAAGTCTAACAGGTTGATAAACAAGGTATTTTTAACCGCTCTGCCAAAATCTCTGTGGGTGAAGATCTTTTCGAAGATCTTAAAGCCCACCCAGTCACTGCCGGCAAATCCTTTGGCCGCCTTATAATTCTTGAATGCGATGGTCAGACCACCGTATGCGCCATATTTAAAAATAAAGATGAACAATAACGGTAATATGATCAGAACGTAAAGCTGCCAGTTCTTTTTCAGGTAAAGCATGCCGCTGCTTTTCCGCTTCGGCGCCGCCACTGCCTGAGTTCCCTTTTTCTCTTTCATCCTTCTACTCCTTTGCGACTCAAGTGTTAATTGATGTCTTAATTATACAAAAGCAAATCGTCTCTTTCCATTTTCATCCCTGTGAAAACTGTGCATTTTCGACCATTTAATTTTTGTTTTCATTGTCAGTTTGTGTACTTTTCATATTTTCATTGACCATTTTTTGTACATATTGTATAATATAATTGAATTTTCCCGAGAAAGAAATTTGAAAGGAGTGGTTTTTATGTCTAAGCCGAAACAACCGTCCATTGAATACCGGAACTACCTGCTTCCGGCAAGTTTTCCTCTGATCATTTTAGGCGGAGAAAAATGGCGCATTTCTGACATTCCCTCTCCGACGCTTCACTTTCACAATTGTCTGGAGATCGGCATCTGCCGCTCCGACAGCGGAATGATGCGCTTTCGCAACACGGAACAGGCCTTCCACAAGGGTGATGTCACGATCCTGGCCAGCAACATCCCCCACACAACTTATTCCGACCCGGGGACTGCCAGCCTCTGGAATTACATATTTGTCAATGTAGAAGAGCTGTTCTTCCCCTATTTTCCGGTGGAGGTCATCGGAAACCACGATGTGCTCTCACGCATGATCCGCGAATTCTATGCCATCCTTTCCCGGGATAAATATCCGGATATCTATTGGCTCGTCTCCTCCATCATTGACGAGATGCAAGAACAGAAGACCAACTACCAGTTTTCCGTGCGGGGGCTGATGCTCAGCCTGATCGTGCGGCTGTTAAACATTTACATTCAGCAGGAGGGCGGCGCGGAAGTTTCCTACAGCGAAAATTCCCTTGCCATCGCTCCGGCACTGCACTATATCCGCACCAACTACATGCTCGATTTTCCGATGGACAAGCTCGCGGAGGTGTGCGAGCTGAGTCCGACACATTTTCGCCGGCTCTTCAGCGCTGTCATGGGCTTCGGGCCGCTGGAGTATCTGAACCGCATCCGCATCACGCATGCCACGACCATGCTGCGCACGACGGAGCAGCCCATCCTGGACATTTCCGAGGATGTCGGGTTTCATTCCATCTCCAGCTTTAACCGGCATTTTTCCGAGATCGTCGGGATGACTCCGTCTAATTACCGCCGCCAGCTCACGCTGGCCGGTGACCGGTCGATCCTCAAATGCACGGGCTGGCTGACGCCGCCTGGGGAGGTGTAGATAATATAAAACATGCGTCCTGTATCTACGGGATGGTATCTGACAGTCTATTATGCTTAACGGGCAAATCACGCGAGGTGGCACAGAGTCCAAGCAAGATCGGCTTGGCTCTGCTGCCAGGCAATCCACTTTTCTACTATATCTCCGCGCGTGCCCGTCACATAAACGACGTGTCGGATACTGTCCACGCAGCGCATGGACGCATGTTCAAACTACTACAATGCTCAGTCGGAAATAATTGTCGACAATGTTTCAATTCATCTTTGAATAGAAAAAGCACCGTCAGAGAATTTGGCAGGTCGTTTATGCACCCGTACCCTACGTAACAGTATGTTGCAGTTGTTTATGCGACGGGTTCGCGCGGAGAAAGTGTACAGGAATATTATTCTGTGCCGTTCGCGTGATTTACCCGTTAAGCATAACAGACTGTAACATACTGTTACGAGGATGAGGGTGCATAACCGACTGACAAAACTCTGACGGTGCTCTCTTATATAATCAAAATTTCTTTACTTCGTAAATGCTTCTACCAGACTCTTGGCCTCAGCCTCGTCGAATCCATCGGTGTTTACAAGCTGGTCTACGAACCAGTCTGCGACTCCGGAGGTTGCGTTCTTGAAGCCTTCCGTGTCGATATCCTCGGTATGTACCACCTCGATCGTTCCGTTTGCTTCCCAGTCAGCGATCAGCTGATCACACTCAAAACGGTTGATCATACGCTGATATTCTACGGTCTTTTTCGCATTTTCCTCTACAATCGCCTGCTGCTCCGGTGTCAGACTGTCGAAGATCTCGCCGTTCATACAGAAGAACAGACAGTCATAATATGCATTCCACAGAGAAATGTAATCCTGTACTTCCTGCACAGATGCGGAAGCGATCGCAGGCAGCGGGTTTTCCTGTCCCTCTACCGTGTTCTGCTGCAATGCAGTATACGTCTCGGACCAGTTCATATTTGTGGCATTTGCCTGCCAGTCCTCATAGGACTTCATGAGCAGGTTGGAACCTGCCACGCGGATCTTTAAGCCCTTCAGATCATCCACGGATGCCACCGGGCGCTTAGAGTTCGTCAGCTGACGGAAACCGTTCTCAGCCATTCCAAAGCATTTCAGTCCCATTCCTTCCAGAATTCCTACCAGCTGCTCACCTGCCTCGCCATCCAGCTTGGCATCCACATCATCGTAATCATCAAAGATGTAAGGTAAGGATACTACATTAAATCTGTCATCAAATCCGGAATAGATCAGGTTGCTGTGCATGGACAGCTGCACCGGATCGCCTTCCATCAGCGCACCGATACCGTCCTTCTGAGAACCGTTCGTGAGCTGATCGGAGAATCCGTCCACAACGACTTTTACCTTTCCGCCGGTAGACTCTTCCATCAAAGCTGCAAAATAACGTCCTGCCTTTGCCCAGGTAGAAGTCTCTCCTGTCGAACATGCATAATGCCAGGTCATCTCCTCCCAGTCAGTTGTCGCAGCTGCCGCGTCTCTGGACGCATCATACTGCTCATTATCATAAGCCTCTACATCGATCGCTTCAGCCGTAAACGCATTGACTAATGCCTCAGCTTCTTCCCATGAATAACCATCGGTATTTACAAGCTGGTCGATAAACCACTCAGCGACATCACTGGTTGCTTTCTTAAAGCCCTCTGTATCGATATCAGCGGTTTCTGTTACGGTAATGACATCATTTGCCTTCCAATCCTCGATCAGCAGATCGCACTCGTAACGGTTGATCGCACGCTGATACTCAACGGTCTTTTTCGCATTCGCATCAATAACCTCTTTTTGGGCATCTGTTAAACTGTTGTAGATGTCACCGTTCATGCAGAAGAACAGACAGTCATAGTATGCATTCCACAAGGAAATGTAATCCTGAACCTCCTGCACGGATGCGGATGCGATGGCGGGAAGCGGATTTTCCTGACCTTCTACGGTGTTCTGCTGTAATGCTGTATAGGTCTCGGACCAGTTCATGTTGGTCGCATTTGCCTGCCAGTCCTCATAGGACTTCATGAGCAGGTTGGAACCTGCCACACGTACCTTTAAGCCCTTCAGATCATCTACAGTCTTTACTTCACGCTTGGAGTTTGTCAGCTGACGGAATCCGTTTTCTGCCATTCCGAAGCACTTCAGACCCATATCATCCAGGATCTTTACCAGCTGCGCGCCTGCCTCGCCGTCTAGCTTTGCGTCTACATCATCATAATCATCGAAAATATAAGGCAGTGATACCACATTAAATCTGTCATCAAATCCGGAATAGATCAGGTTGCTGTGCATGGACAGCTGTACCGGATCGCCTTCCATCAAAGCTCCGATACCGTCCTTCTGGGAACCGTTCGTGAGCTGATCGGAGAATCCGTCTACAACAACCTTTACTTTACCGCCGGTAGACTCTTCCATCAGTGCTGCAAAATAACGGCCTGCCTTTGCCCAGGTAGAAGTCTCTCCGGTAGAGCAAGCATAATGCCAGGTCACTTCTTCCCACTCTGCATCATTGTAGAATGCATCTTCTGCCGGATCATATGTCTCGTTGTCATATGCCTGGATCTTTGTGCTGTCAGCAGCCACATCTGTTGTGTTGCTTGTGCCGGTTGTATATGCTGCACGAGGGAAATATGTAAATACGACCAAAACGATCAGCGCAGCTGCTACCATCGGCATTACGGCCTTTGAGATCTGCTGCAGTGTTACTTTTGCTACATTTTTTACCTTCAAGCTGATCGCCACAAACAGGTTTACACCAACCGGAGGTGTTACCTGACCGATCGCAAGGTTTAAGGTTGCCATGATACCGAATGCGATGGGGCTGAAGCCCAGTGCCTTGCAGATCGGGAACATGATCGGAATGAAAATATACATTGCGGAGTTCGCATCGATAAAGCATCCTGCGATCAGGAAGATCACGTTACAGATCAGCAGGAATACAAACTTGTTCGCGGATACATTTCCGAGCAATGTGGTCGCTGCATTGGAAATACCAAACAGGGTACATACATAAGAAAACAGTGTTGCGGAAGCAACGATCAACATGATACCACCGGTCGTCTTTGCAGATTCGATGGTGATCTCGATCAGCTCCTTCCACTTGATCTCGCGATAAATGAATACACCAACCACCAGACCATAAACAGCAGCTACAGCAGCAGCCTCCGTCGGGGTGAACACACCACCGTAGATACCACCGAGAATGATGACCGGCATCAGGAATCCCCAGAAAGCATCCTTAAAGGTCACCCAACGCTCCTTCCAGTCTGCCTTTTCACGGGAAGACTGAATGCCTTTCTTGCGCACCTCGATCATAACGACAACGATCAGAGCCAGACCCATCAGAATACCGGGAATGATACCTGCGATAAACAGATCACCTACGTTCTCGCCTGTGATAGAAGCGTATACCACGTATGCGATACTTGGCGGAATGACGATCGCGATGGAACTCGCCGCCGCCATGAGCGCCATTGCAAAGGGTGCACTGAATCCGGCCTCCACCATTGCGGGGATCAGGATCGCGCCAAGCGCTGCTACTGTCGCAGGACCGGAACCTGAGATCGCGCCAAAGAAACATGCCACGATGACACATACGATCGCGATACCACCGCGTCTATGTCCCACACAGCTGTCGATAAACTTGATCAAACGCTTGGAAATACCCGCCTTTGCCATGATATTTCCGGCAAGAATGAAGAACGGGATTGCTAATAACAATGTTTTGCTGATACCTGTATAGGTATTGGTTGCCACAACTGTCAGGCTCTGACCTGCAGTCAGGATCGCTGCTACGGAAGATGCACCAAGACAGATTGCGATCGGCACATCCAGAATGAGCAATAAAAAGAATACAACAAAAAGAACCGCTGTAACCATTAGTCATTGCCCTCCTTTCTTGCATTCAGGAAATCAAGGGTATTTTCAATAAAATGCAATACTAAAAATACACCGCATACCGGCACAAAGGACCAAAAGATCCAACTGGGCCAGTGCAATACATAGGTATGTGCGTTCTGGGTATACTCAGACATCGCACGTCCCACACCCTGCCAGGTGAGAATCGCACAGTAAATGATACTGAATACATTTGCCACAAGCTTCTGCACCAGTCTTGCAGAACCCTTCAGACGGTCAGAGACAAGGCTCAAGCCTACCAGTCCGCCATCCTCCCGGCATGCAAGGGCAGCGCCCATGAGTGAGATCAGAACGAAAAGCGCTACGACCAGCTCATCTACCCATGTCAGTGAATGGTTGATCAGTTTTCGTCCGATGACATTTGCGAAGGTCAATACTAAGGACACGATCAGGGTAATGGCCATGATGACATTTTCGACCTTTACCACGCCGTGCATGATCTTCTTGTACGTGTTCATTATCTAATCCTCCTCTTTTGATATGATAAAAAGAAAACGATAACCGTCAGGTCATCAGCCGTATATGCTCTGAATCATCCTGAAAGTTACCGTTTTTCTCATAATGAGAACTATATCCCCTATAAGACTGCCTTGATTGCAGCCAGTAACTCATCATACTCCTCAAACGCAGGATACTGCGGATAATCCTTTTTGATCTGCTCTGTGCTCTTAAACAAAAAGCCTGCCTTGCTCGCCTGGATCATGCCAAGGTCGTTAAAGCTGTCGCCACTAGCGATCGTCTCATAGCCGATGGACTGCAGTGCCTTCACGGTCGTAAGCTTTGACTTCTCGCAACGCATCCTGAAGCCGGTGATCTCTCCGTTTTCTGCTACTTCTAAAGAGTTGCACATGATCGTCGGCCATCCGAGCTTTTTCATAAGCGGCGTCGCGAACTGCTCAAAGGTATCACTGATAATAATGACCTGTGTCAGCGAGCGCAGCTCGTCCAAAAACTCTTTTGCACCGGGGATCGGATCGATCTTTGCGATGGTCTCCTGAATCTCCTTCAAACCAAGACCATGCTCCTTTAAGATGCCAAGTCTCCAGTTCATCAGCTTGTTGTAGTCCGGCTCGTCTCTGGTCGTCCGTTTCAGCTCCGGAATACCGCTCGCCTCCGCAAACGCGATCCAGATCTCCGGCACCAGAACACCTTCCAGGTCTAAACATACAATATTCATCATTCTGCTCCTTTGTTTTTCATATCAATATTCTCAGCACTTTAGCCGAGTAACGTCCTATAGTATACTACTATAAAACGACGAATGGTGCAAGGTTTTTGTTGAAATTCACGTTATGGGCAAAAAAGAGTTGCATTACGCAACTCTTCAGTCTTTTACAAAGTTCGTATCAGCCATTTCTTCTTTGATCTGCTCATACAACGGACGGATCGCATCCAGTGTTTCCTCCAGTTCGTCCGCTACCTGTTCCAGTGACTTGCTTTTAAGCAGCTTTTTACGAATCTGTTCATGTAGTTTTAACTCTCTGCCTTCCTCAATTGCTTCCTCACGCTGCAATTCAAGACGTCGCTCAAACGTATAATCCATGGTCATCATATGAGTCACCTCCTCCCGGTGTTGGATCAAAAAATCTTTCAGCACATTTTCTAATTTCCAAGTCACTAAAGTCATTTTTCGCATGATACTCCCGTACCAGATCCACAAAAAACATATACTCCCGCAATGTCGGAGATTTTTCAAGCAACTCCGTATTGTTACCTTTGTTAATATTGTAGACGCGGCACACCAACTCCAGTTCCGGCGTATCAGTTTTGTGCTCAAATGCATCTGACAGTCGCAATTCATATTGCTCCGGTGCGTGTTCTTTTCCGTTATAGAATACAACAAAATGCGGCACAGCTATTTTCAAAAGTGTTTTTCCGTATAAGTCTCTCTTCTGGGAATACGCGCGCTTCTGAAGCATTCCTACAATATAGATCAGATGTCGCAAAGGCATATTCGGGCAGTAGGTAGACTGATGCTCATAAAGGCTAAGATTCGCATCCAGTATTGTTCCATTCATTGCATTATAGATCTCCAGAGCGCGATTCTTGTCCTGCAGCAGCATACTGAATACATCACTGCTATACTTAGCGTTGCCATTTGTGTTTGTCATACATTGTCCTCCTTTTTGTAAATTCAGCAGGATCTGTATGTCAAAGTATTTCCGATATCCACTCTGGTATCATTCCAAAATCCTGCTTTCGTAAAAATGTTGTGAGATTAAAAGCAAGATTTTCCAGAATATAAGATAATAAACGATAGATTAACGATTCAGACGGCTCGCCAACTCCTGTCCGCCCTACCTGTGGAAAAGAGATTCTTTTGTGTGAAACAAAACAATCATTTGCTTTGTTTCGAGTATAACACCGTGTAAATTGGAATACAAGCCATTTTACACTCAAAGAAGATTTCGTGTGAGCTTCTTCATTTTTTACGTAAAAAAAGCCTTGAAAACATGATGTTTTCAAGACTTTTTCAGCGTGCGTGAGAGGATTCGAACCCCCGACACCTTGGTCCGTAGCCAAGTGCTCTATCCAGCTGAGCTACACACACGTATTACTATTTAGACCTTTCGGTCAATGCCCGCGACCGGAATCGAACCGGTACTGTGTCACCACAACAGGATTTTAAGTCCTGCGCGTCTGCCAGTTCCGCCACGCGGGCAAAATGGGACCTATAGGGCTCGAACCTATGACCCTCTGCTTGTAAGGCAGATGCTCTCCCAGCTGAGCTAAGATCCCTCATGATCTAAAGGAGCACGGCGACTGGTTTCATACTCACGTCGTGCGACACTTCAAATACTAAACGACCCAGACGGGACTCGAACCCGTGACCTCCGCCGTGACAGGGCGGCGCTCTAACCAACTGAGCCACTGGGCCTGATCGTCAAAAAAAAATTCTTATTTAAAATGGACCTTCAGGGACTCGAACCCGGGACCGACCGGTTATGAGCCGGTTGCTCTAACCAACTGAGCTAAAGGTCCAAAACCATGGGGCCGCAATAGTTGATTCCCTCATTTCAAATATGAAAAACTCCCCGAGTAGGGCTCGAACCTACAACAACTCGGTTAACAGCCGAGTGCTCTACCATTGAGCTATCGAGGATTACTTTAAAAGGTATATACCT
>SFRL01000060.1 GCA_004562765.1 bacterium
TTTGATAATATCAGAGACTTCAAAAAGAATTATTTGAAACATATAAAGAAGAAATTACTATAAATTATCTCCACCGAATTCAGGGGAATCAAAAAACTACCATACCAATCTTTTTGATTAGTATAGCAGTTTTCTAGCAGTTTTCTACTTAGAATAAAACCATTATTTCAGGCGGAAAATGCACGTTCCCTCGGTTAGATATAATTGATCTGAAATCCGGGTTCGCCGTACTCTGCGATCAGTTCCTCCATCCGGTACTGTTCGCTGGCGCTCATCTCCACGGTCACAAGATTTGGCATCTGAAACAGCGGTGACAGATCATCGATCATACAACCTTCCATATTTAATAAAGTAATATCCTCCCGCCCTTCCAGTGCCGAGATGTCCCGAATATCTGAATCGGAAATATATAGCGTTCCAATATAGGGAACATCCCGGATACAATCAAGATCCTTCTGTCCATCATACCCGATCGCCAGCTCATCGATATGCATCCCCTGTAGATACTTCCATGCGTCCGAATTGTTTTTAATTCCAAGAAACTCATATCTGTGAAATTCCCCCACCGGACTGCCATCATAGCTTCCGGTATTTTCAAGACGCAGTGAGCGGATCGCCGTCCATGTACGGACAGCCTCAATTCCCTCCAGCATCCCGTTATCAAGGAAATCAACCTCCAATAATGTTTCTTTTCCCTCAAGCGGCGAGAGATCCGAAATATTATTACATGCCAGATCGATCCGCTGCAGCTCATTGAGTTCCTTCATCGGGGACAGATCAGTGATCTGCTCCGCTTCGATATACGCGATCTTCAGATTCGGCATATGAGACAGATCTGACAGATCTGTAATGGGACCGCGGATCCGGGTATCCGTCCCAAACCACACACCACGCACCTCATAGAATTCATCCATGGAAGCACAAGCCGTATCCGACTGTATGTAGAGCTCTTCTACCTGTGCCAGATCATCCATCGTCAGCGCTCCATCCGGTCGATCCAGCATAAGCCGCACCGCTTCCTCGATCAGCGGCTCCTGAAATTTCACAGATCCGGCATGAAGCAGTGTCCGGTACGAGAATGCGCCGGCCATCACACATTCTGCCAGTACCGATGCCAAAACAGCTGCCCATTTGGTCTTTTTCCTTCTGCGTGCAACGTATTCCCGTGTCGTCCGATGCAAAGCATCCAACAGCTCGTCATCGTTTTTGTAACGCTTTTCCGGTGCAAAGGCACAGCATTTTGCCGCGACCTGTTCCAGCTTTGTAAGAGGAATCTTAATAGGCTGTTCCTTTCCGGTCAGAAGCCATGACAATACCACGCCAAAGGAATAGATGTCCGAGCGGAGATCCGTCTGCATAAAGCCATACTGCTCCGGTGGTGCAAAGCCTTCCGTTCCGCTAAAAATCGTATCGCTGGTCGCCTCTTTTTTGTACAAACGGCTGATGCCAAAATCAATGAGTGCCACACTGCCGTCATCCCGTACAATGATGTTCTTTGGTTTGATGTCCCGGTGAATGATGACCGGATCACTGGTATGCAGTGCCTTCATCGCCTTTGCCAGTTCAATTGCCAGATCTCTTGCAACATCCTCGGTCATGATATGCCCTTTGACATACTGATCCAGCGATACACCCTCGATGTACTCCCGCACAATGCAGCGGTATGTTTCGTTTCTGTACTCTCCGACAAAGTAAGGTAATGCATCGCAATGCACACCCACCATTTGTTCGCACTCCGTCTGATCAAACAGTGCGCTGTCCTCTGTATAACATTTTGCCACCATCTTTTTTCCGGTTGTTTTTTGTATGAGAAGCAGCGTATCACAGCCGTCCACACAGCTGAGACACTCTACGATATCATACGCCTCCACCAGTTCCTGCGGCAGTGTCTCCGAATAGCCTTCTCCGTAAAAGTTCTTGAATGCCTCGTAAATTCCCACTTTACTCCTCCAAATCGGTATGTCTATGAAACAGACAGTCTATGATATTTTCTATTATACGCGCTTTTTTTCCCGAAGTACAAGCCCTTTGCGTGCTTACTGTGAGGATTGTCACTCGTTCCCGCATCCCATCAGGAATTCAGCAATTTTTCATAGAACTGCTGTTGTTCGTTCTGCTCCCAGCTGGCAGGGGTTTCGTGACCCACATTCTTGAAGAGGTGGAACACAATCTTTTTGCTTCCGAGCACCTTGACAGAGTTTACAAATTGCTCAACATTTGTAGGTAATCTTTGCTGCCGGTGTTGCTGTGGCGGAAATCTTCGCAGTCTTTCCAACCGCGACAGTTACTTTGGTTAATTTTACCGTTAATTTTTTGTGACAGAGCACAAACTGGCATTGGTTTTGGAAGGATTCCGGCTTGCAGCCGAAACCTCGGTTACCGGCGTAAGAAGGCTGAGTGCCATCGCTCCTGCAACAAACATGTTCATCATGCGTTTTACAATTTTGTTCATAAGTTTCTCCTCCTAAACGCCATTTATTTTTTTAAATATCGCGCCGATCGTTTTATCATAATAGTTGTTGCTGTTTTTCAGCTTTTCATATTTTGCGCCCTCAACGCAGGGGTACGATATCATAATTCCCCACTGACTGTCCATACTGCCGCCTACCCAGCCGATGCCTTCCTCCTCGAAGGCTTTGATCATGCTTGTGTAATAAGCGCTGATGGTCTCATCGGAATATCTGTATTTTGATAGCTGACCACCTCCGAAAATGCCGAATTCCCCTACCATAAAGCCTACGCCGTATTTCTCGGCAGTTTTGCGAACATCGTTCAGCGACACGATGTTTTCATCGCCGTATGCATGCAAATCGAAGGTATCCTTCGCCGTATACTCCCATTTTACACTATGCAGATAATCCTTATCCTGCTCATAGTCGGTTCCCTCTAATACGCAGAAGTCTCTGGGATCATAGTGATGATGGCTCAGTGCGACACCTCTTTTAGCCATAGCTTCTCCGGTGAGCCCCCAGTTGTGAATGTCTGCGATAACGACCCTGCTCTCATCCACGGCGAAGATCGCATCCACGGACGGTCCGAGAAGCTTTTCATACTGCTCCTCGCTGGTAAATCCCGGCTCCACCATAAGGTTGAACGCCAAATATTTGTTATCAATGCCCTTGTAGCGCTTTGCAAGCATCCCCCAGTAGTCGGCGTATGTTTTTGCCATTCCGGGCTTCGCAAGATTTTCCGTACCCTTTTCGTGTTCGTCCTCGCCCCACATGCTGATACCGGGTGTCTCACAATTTTCAAGCGTAACGTGCATGTCGTATTTCATACACAGCGCAATCACCCGGTCAAGCTCTTCCAGGCGGGTCTTGTCAACGTAACCGTCCTTTTGATGGAGCCCCTGGAGCCACGGGAAGCTGATCATGATCGACATATGGTTAACGCCGGTATCCGCGGCTGCCTTGATGTCTCCCTCACGGATCACCTTGTCTGCCCTGCCGCCCAGAGCCTGGTACTTCACATATCCCATCGTGCCGTTTAAGATCCCTCGCCATACCGGAAGCTTCTGGTTGGATGCCTCCGGAAGGGAGGTTTTCTTGTTCAGAAGCTGATCCGTTATGATTTTTTTGTTGTATGCGCCTGCCTGTGACAGCTTGACATAGTTTTCCTTCCCCTCAAGGCTTCTGTAAAATCGCAGTGTGGCACGCGCCGCGTCGCCGACGGTCATTTTTTTCTGCGGAAGAAACCTGTTCTTGCTGTCAAGCGACATAACGGGAAGCCCTGTTACCCTGTCGTAAAGCGCACATACATAGACCATGGAGGTGTCGGAGCCGTAATCGACCATATACTTGTACTTTTTCGCAATCTTGTCATTGCCATGAATGCTCTCAATGTCGGCGCACTCATCAAACATGCTTAACGTACCGATCGAGCCGTCCTTTCTGACACCCATAACTTCCGCGTCGGCCATGATTTTATCGCTCATTTCCGCAGTTGCCATTAACATGTAGTCCTCATAGCCGGGGTATTTGGGAGAAAGTATCTGCTGGTACATCGCAAAATAGAGTGTGCTCGCGAAATAGTGCTTTGTCGCTGCCGAAGAGCCTGCCGCTCTTTTCCTGTCCGCGAGAAATTTCCCGGTTTTTCCATAACGCTTTTTCACCGCTGTGGTGATCATTTTCGTGACCTCGGTCTGCGTAGCGGTCTTGTTGATGCGCTTCGCCTGTGAGGCGTTCAAAAAGCCCAGCTTTTTTACAGCGGTAAGCTCACTGTCGAGTTTGACGGTTGCTGCTGAAGTCGTCATCGCGCCGCCAAAGAGTGTGAATACCATCACGAGTGACAGTATTGCTGATATCATTTTTTTCATCCTCATAAATGACTCCTTTCGTATTACTTGACCAATGTTTTTTCGGATATCGACTTCAGAAACTCATCCGTCTCATCCAGTGACAGCCGCTGTTCCAGACAGCAGATGATCGCCGCGTCCCTGCGCACCTTGGGGTACAATGCCCCTTTCTGTCCCATCATAAGTAGTTCCTGTGTCTCCGCCAGTGTCAGATTCATCGCAAACGCAATGCGCAGCAGAATGTCGCGCCCCGGGTTGCGCTCGCCGGAAAAAATCTGATAGACAAAGGATTTGCTTAAATATGTCTTTGCTATAAAATCCGGAATGCTCATCTTGTACTGTTCTAACAGCTGATCAAGATAGGAGGATACGGACATCTTCCATCCATAGGAACTCGATTTCTGAATATTGCTTGCAAATTGCTCCGGTGACTCTTCGATCATCCGGAACAATTCAGATGTTGTCTTTGCATTAAAATCCATCTTCTTTTCCACCAGATCCTGTCGCACCTCCCCTCATCACACATTTCCATGTTAACCTTTGCTCACGACACGGCCTGTCATTTATTACATTCTAGCATATTCGCTTTTTCTTTTGGTACGCAGGACGCGGACTTTTGCTTTTGATAGATACTCACACTTTCAACGGAATTTCCTAATAAAATAAAAAAATGCCCGGAATCTCATTTCAAGATCCGAACATTTTTTTACACAGTGTTTAGAAATAATTGATCTGAAATTGGGGTTCGCCGTACTCTGCGATCAGTTCCTCCATCCGCCCCTGCTCGATGGGACTCATATCCACGGTCGCAAGATTTGGCATCGTAAATAACGGCGACAGATCATCGATCATACATTCTTGCATATTCAGATACGTGATATCCTCCCGTCCCTCTAATGCCGAGATGTCCCGAATATCCGAATAGTAAATATATAGTTTTCCAATATAGGCGACATCACGGATACACTCCAGATCTGTCTGTCCGTCAGCCCCGATCGCCAGTTCATCGATATACATCCCCTGTATATACTTCCAAGCGTCCGAATTGTTTCCAATCCCAAGATAGTCATATCTCTGAAATTCGCTGATCGGACTGCCGTCATAGCTTCCGGTATTGTCAAGATTCAGTGCGCTGATCGCCGGCCATGTACGAACTGCCTCGATCCCCTTCAACCTTCCATTATCCATCAGATTGACATCTCTCAGCTGTTCTTTGCCCGCCAGCGGCGAGAGATCTGTAATGTCATTATTTGTCAAATGGATCTGCTGCAGTTCCTCCAGATCCTTCATCGGAGACAGGTCTGTGATCTGTTCCGCTTCGATAAACACGATCCTCAGATTCGGCATATTTGCCAAATCCGAAAGATCCCTGATCGATCCGCGTAATCGCTCAGCCGTTGCAAACCACGCGCTGCTCTCCTCATAGTATTCGTTCATAGAAGCGCATGCTGTATCCTTCTGTATGTAAATCTCCTCTACCCTTTTCAGATCATCCATTGTCAGCGGCTCGTCCGGCATATCCAGCATGAGACGTACCGCTTCCTCGATGAGCGGCTCCTGAAAAGTCACATATCTGTCATGGATCAGCGTCCGATACGAGAGCACACCGGTCACCACACACACTGCCAGTACAGCTGTCAAAGCTGCTGCCCATTTAGTCATTTTTCTTCTGTGTGCAATGTACTCCCTTGTCGTCCGGTGCAAAGCATCCAGCAGCCCGTCATCGTTTTTGTAACGCTTTTCCGGTGCAAAAGCACAGCATTTTGCCGCGACCTTTTCCAGCTTTGTAAGAGGAATCTTTATGGGCTGTTCTTTTCCGGTCAGCAGCCATGACAATACCACCCCAAAGGAATAGATGTCCGAGCGGATATCCGTCTGCATAAAACCATACTGCTCCGGCGGCGCAAAGCCTTCCGTTCCGCTGATCACCGTATCGCTGGCTGCCTCCTTCTTATACACACGGCTGATGCCAAAATCAATGAGCGCCAGACTGCCGTCATCCCGTACAATGATGTTCTTCGGTTTGATGTCACGGTGAATGATGACCGGATCGCTGGTATGAAGCGCCTTCATCGCCTTTGCCAGCGCGATCGCCAGGTCTCTTGCGATGTCTTCCGTCATGACATGCCCTTTGAAATACTGATCCAACGATACACCCTCAATGTATTCCCTCAAAATACAGCGGTAGTTTTCGTTTTTATACGCTCCGACAAAATAGGGCAGCGCGGCGCAGCGGATGTTCTCCAGCTGTGCATCTTCCGTCTGACCAGGCAGTGGACTGTCTCCGGTGTAGCATTTCGCCACAATCTTTTTTCCGCTAGACTTCTGTATCAAAAGCAACGTGTCACAGCCCTCCACGCAGCTGAGACACTCTACGATATCATACGCCTCCACCAGTTCCCTGGGCAATGTATCCTCGTAGCCTTCCTCGTAAAAGTTATTGAATGCCTCGTAGCTTTCCACTTTTCTCCTCCAAACCCATACTCATAGTGCAACATCCATGTTGATACTCCTTTATTATACACACCGGATCTTACCAAGTACAAGTTTTTATAAAAAAGAATGCGCCATGCGCATTCTTCGCGCCCGAGCGGTATGCGAAGCATATACTTCATCTCCGCGAGGTGCGCATCCTGCCGGAGGCTTTTGCCGTATAGGAGACGAAGTTTCCTATACGACAAAAAGGCGATTCCTCAAAGCAGGAACCGCCTTTACACTCAGTTTCTTTTTAATATTATTTCTTTACTGTCACTGTTACCTTCACGGTCTTGCCATTTGCCTTCACAGAGATGACTGCCTTTCCGGCTTTCTTACCGGTAACTGTACCTTTGGCATCTACGGTTGCTACCTTCTTGTTGGAAGATGTGTAGGTGATCTTGGTTGCCGGCGTAGCGGATGCGGAGATCTTTACTTTCTTTCCAACCTTAACAGTGGCTTTTGTAGATTTTACGGTTAAGACCTTATTGTCTGTGATCGTTGCGAGCTTTAACTGTTTCGCATTCTTCTCCCAGTCCATCTTCGGTGCGATCACACATTCGCCATCCGCACTCTTGGCTGAAGTGAAGTCCTTCTTTTCAAGAACCGTTCCATCTGCCTTTGCAATCTGAATATCATCCACATAGACCGCACTGTTCTTGGCGGTAATGTAGATTCCTTTCACATTAAGTGAAATATCGACAGCTACCTTCTGGGCTGTTGTCACATCGCCCGGTGCGCCCTCTGCTTGAAGTACTCCATTTTGTGCTTTATAGGTGATCACATAGAAATCCCCGGTCTTCTTAACCGTTGCATAATCAACCGGAACGTCCTTCTGCTGTGCGTCATCCCATCTGGACAGAGACATATCTTCATGGATCTCCACACTCGGGAGTTCCGAATAACCTGCGTATTTCCAATCGTCCTCTGACGCATCATTAAAGTTCAAGGCACCACCAATATTAACAGCAGCTTCCTGTTTTAGAAAGGATACCGGAATGTAAAGCTTATAGCTTACGGTATAGCTCTCCGAATAAGAAGACGGTTCACCAAAATTATAAAAACCGGCATCTGTTTTTGAAGCACTGTCCCAGTCATCCTCCCAGCTGGAATTGGTAAAATTCACCGGAATCTCAACGACCTTATTCTTTGTTGCTGCCGAAACCTCGGTTACCGGTGCGAGAAGGCTGATTGCCATTGCTCCTGCGCCAATCATGGTCATCACACGTTTTACAATTTTGTTCATAAGCTTGTTCTCCTCCTTTTGTTATGATCTGGATGATAATTGATTTTACCATTTTCCTTTTTCAAAAAGGGATGCAGGCTGCACACATTCCCCTGTTATCCCTCTCCCAGTAGCGGGGCCTCGATGGAGGTCAACAGATACTGCATCTCCATCATATCCATATGATGAGAAATGCCGAAGATAATGGCCGCATCTCTCTTAAATTTCGGGTACAGCACACTTTTGCCTGCACTCTTGAGCAATTCCTGTGTCTCATCCAGCGAAAGACCAAAACCAAAGGCAAGCTGGATCAGCTTATCCCGCGAAGGGATACGCGTCCCGTTGAAAATCTGATGACCATAGGTTCTGTCTATCTGCGCTTTCTTAATGACCTGCTCCGAAACCATCCCGCGTTCTTCACATAGTTTCCGCAAGTATTCCGATATGGATCGTTCCTCGAATGCGTCCTTGTTCCCATCTAAAACATCCCGGAAATTCTTGCTTCCAACAATCTGTTTCAATAAGGCATTGGTAGACTCTGCCATGCCATCACCTCTTTCCCACTTCCATTGTCCGTAGTTTCCACTTATTTCCTGCATGTAATTGTATCAATTTTTTTCGAAAAAAAGGGATGCAGCCTGCACACAGACTACATCCCTCTTGAACACCCTTTGCAGGCTTTTCATTATCTTTACTAAATAATATCGATCGCTTCCCGCACGTTGCTGACCGGCACCAGTCGGATTCCATCCGTCTGCTGCAGTCCGTCCATGCAGACCCGCGGCAAAATACATGTGGTAAATCCAAGCTTCTTTGCCTCTGCCACGCGCTGGGAAGGCATGCTGACTGCACGCACTTCTCCGCTCAGTCCCACCTCTCCGAAACAGATCGTCTTTTCGTCGATGGGTCGGTTTTTGAAGCTGGAGACGATGGCCAGCACGATGCCAAGATCGATGGCCGGCTCGTTCATGCGGATACCACCGGCGATGTTGACGTAGGCATCACACTCGGACATCTTCAGGTTCAGACGCTTTTCCAGCACCGCCATCAGCAGATTCACACGATTTGCGTCTGTCCCGGCGGCAGTCCGCCTCGGAATACCGAAATTGGAATGACAGACCAGCGCCTGTATCTCCAGTAAGATGGGGCGTGTGCCCTCCATGGAGCATGCCACCACGGAACCGGACGCGTTTTCCGGCTTACCGCTCAGCATATATTCCGACGGGTTTTCCACCTCCCGGAGTCCGTCGCCCCGCATCTCGAACACACCGATCTCATTGGTCGATCCAAAACGGTTTTTGACACCGCGCAGGATACGGTAGGATGCATAGCGGTCTCCCTCAAAGTAAAGCACCGTATCCACCATATGCTCCAGCACACGTGGTCCGGCGACAACACCCTCCTTCGTCACATGTCCGACGATAAACACCGTCACACCGCTGCCCTTCGCGATCTGCAAAAGTGTCGCGGTGGACTCCCGCACCTGCGATACCGAGCCGGGCGCAGAGGAAACGTCCTCATTGTACATGGTCTGTATGGAATCGATCACCACGATCTGCGGTTTTTCCATATCTATGATCTGGCGGATCTCCTCCAGATTTGTCTCGCAGAGTAGCTTCAGATCATCGGTAAAATCACCGATGCGCTGTGCGCGGATCTTGATCTGCTGCAGCGATTCCTCACCGGAAATATAGAGCACAGATACATGCTGATCCGCCAGGTTTTTGCACACCTGTAAGAGCAGGGTGGATTTTCCGATACCCGGGTCTCCTCCCACAAGCACCATGGAACCCGGTACCACACCGCCGCCCAGCACCCGGTCCAGTTCCGGCATGCCGCTGGTCATCCGGTGCTCTTTTCTCAGTTCGATCGCGCTGATGGTCTGGGGCTTTGCCTTGGACTGTACCTGTTTTCCGCTTGTTTTCGCGGCTGTCTTTTTATCTACCAGTTCTTCCACGAAGGTATTCCACTCGCGGCACCCGGGACATTGTCCCATCCATTTTGATGACTCATAGCCACAGGACTGGCAGAAGTATACGGCTGTTTTTCCTTTCGCCATAAAATAATTACGCCTTCTTGATCTCTACTGCCACCGGCTCACCGTTCAGCTCTACACTGATGGTCAGCTTGCCGCCGAGATTTGTTGTCATTGTGCCGACCGCGCTGCCGCCGATGCTCACCTCGTAAGAGGTCTCTTCCTCCAGACCAAGCGTGATCTCCGCGTCTTCCGGTCCTTCTACCGAAAAGCTGACCACACCGTCTGCTGCGCTCATATTGGTCACAGCGGTTCCCGGCACGGACTCATATGCGAACATTCCGTTCTTCTCCAGCTTGGTGATCTCGCGAAAAGTCTTTACCTTATATGTGGCTCCTGCGTGGTCAAAGTTGTCCAGCTTTGCCTTTGCTCCCAAAGTGTAATCTCCAAAGCTGATGCTTCCGTCTGCCTCTGAACGGATCAATTCACTTACTGTACTCATGTCTTTCCTCCTAAGTATTGCTGCGGCTGCGCTGTGAATTTGCAGCCACATGATGTCGTTTGTTTCAGCTAGCTTCATTATAAATGAATCCGTTTCATTTGGCTAGCGATTTTTCACTTCAAAAACAAGCTCTTTTTTCTTGACTGCAACACGTACCGTGTCACCCTTTTTTGCCCGACCGGATAAGATCTCCTCGGCAAGCTGATCCTCGATCTTTGTCTGGATCATTCTCCGCAGCGGACGCGCACCGTATTTCGGGTCATAGGCTTTTTCTACGATATACGCCTTCACCGGTTCCGTGATGACCAGATCAATGTTCATCTGGTTCTTGCAGCGCTCCACCAGCGTCTTTGACAGGATGGTGACGATCTTTTTCATGTCATCCTTGTTCAGCATGCGGAACACGATGGTCTCATCGATACGGTTTAAGAACTCCGGTTTAAAGATACGTGTCACATCCTCCATTACCAGGGATTTCATGCGCTCGTAATCCTGTTTCTCGTCGTTGACAGACGCAAAGCCCAGTTTTTTCGGTGCCACAATGGACTGCGCACCGGCGTTACTCGTCATAATGATGATCGTATTTTTAAAGTCGATCCTCCGCCCCTGAGAGTCCGTGATGCGTCCGTCGTCCAGCACCTGAAGTAAAATGTTGAATACATCCGGATGTGCCTTCTCGATCTCGTCGAACAGGATCACGGAGTACGGATTGCGCCGTACCTTTTCACTGAGCTGACCGCCCTCATCAAAGCCCACATAGCCCGGAGGCGAACCGATCATCTTGGAAACACTGTGTTTTTCCATATATTCGGACATGTCGACGCGGATCATTGCCTGCTCATCGCCGAAGATCGCCTCTGCAAGCGCTTTGGAGATCTCGGTCTTTCCGACACCGGTCGGTCCGAGAAAGAGGAAGGAACCGATCGGACGGTTCGGGTCTTTGAGACCGACACGACTCCTGCGCACGGCACGGGCAACGGCGCTGACTGCCTCCTCCTGTCCGATCACGCGCTTGTGCAGTGTCTTTTCCAGACGGCGCAGGCGCTCTGCCTCGCCCTCAGTCAGACGCTTGATGGGGATCTTTGTCCACCGTGAGACAACCTCCGCGATCTCCGCTTCACCCACAACCAGCTTCTTTCTGTTTTTGCTGCGCTCCATGCGTTTTCTTGCTTTTTCGTATGCAGCATCTGCTTTTGCGCGCTCATCCATGCATTTTGATGCCAGATCCATATCTCCGTCTGCCATCGCCTCCACGAATGCCTGCTCCATCTCTCTGCTCTTTTCCTGATACTCCAAAAGCTCTGCCGGTGTCTTGCACACGGACAGCCGGATGCGTGCAGATGCCTCATCGATCAGATCGATCGCCTTGTCCGGCAGATGGCGGTCATTGATATAGCGCTGTGAGAGACGGACAGCCGCCTCCACGCCCTCGTCTGTGATCTGTACCTGATGATGATCCTCATAGCGGCTCTTTAAGCCCTGCAAGATATCAATTGCCTGCTCGATCGTCGGTTCCTCCACCGTTACCGGCTGAAAACGCCGCTCCAGTGCAGCATCCTTTTCGACATATTTACGGTATTCCTCAATCGTTGTCGCGCCGATCAGCTGGATCTCACCGCGTGCCAGAGACGGTTTTAAAATATTGGACGCATCAATGGCTCCCTCCGCACCTCCTGCACCGATGATCGTATGGATCTCATCGATAAAGAGAATAATGTTTCCGGCCTGCTGTACCTCCGCAATCACACGCTTGATACGCTCCTCGAACTCTCCACGGTATTTCGATCCTGCCACCATTCCTGACAGGTCCAGTGTCAGCAGTCGTTTATCCACAACCGTATCCGGAACGATGCCATTTACGATACGCTGTGCCAGACCTTCCACGATCGCTGTTTTTCCGACACCCGGCTCACCGATCAGGCAGGGATTGTTTTTCCCTCTGCGGCTCAGGATCTGGATCACCCGCTCGATTTCGTCTTCTCTTCCGATGACCGGATCAAGCTCGCCGTTTCTTGCAAGCTCTGTCAGATCTCTGGAATAGGCGTCCAGTGTCGCTGTCGCATTTTTCTTTTTCCCTGCTCTGCTGCCCTGCAATTCATCCTTATATTGAGCGGCGTCCTCACCCATTGCCACCAGAATATCCACATAAAGCTTTTGTCCGCTGACACCCAGCGTATTGAGCAGTCTTGACGCCGCACAGTCGATCTCCTTAATGATCGCTATGAGCAGATGCTCGGTTCCCACTGCCTCTGAGTGGAAGCGCTCCGCCTCCGTCGCTGCCCGTTCCAACACTTTCTGTGTCTTCGGGGAATACCCGTCACGGTCCATGACCATAACATCAGAAGAAGGTGCAATCAGATCTTCGATCAACTGCACCAGCTTATCCTCCTCTACACCATTACTCATAAGCACACAGGCTGCCACGCCGCTGCCCTCGTGCAGCAGACCAAGCAGCAGGTGCTCTGTCCCGATATAATTATGGTGAAGATTCCGGGACATTTTGCCCGCCAGGGCAAGTGCTTTCTTCGCCTTGGCTGTATAGGGTCTGTTCATAAAATATTACTACCTTTCTATAAATCATTTAAATCCAGTATCTCCAGATCCTCTGCTTTTTTCGCAGATCGCGCCGGCTTCGTCGGTTTCGGTGATTTTTCCGGCTTTGCAGGCTTTGGAGCCTTGTCCTGCTTTACAGGCTTCATCTCATCCGGAAGCTTCACATCCGGGATCATGGATGTTTCTGTCTGCATCATCTTCCCTGGCTGCTCCTTCGTCTCTTTCCGGGCCTTTGATGCCTTTGCCTTCTGTTTTTTCTCCGGTTCTTCATCCTCAACATCGTCCAGACCGAGTTTCACATCCTGACGGAGATCGCGCAGTTTGAGCGCCAGATTGAGAATGACGATCAGCAGCAGTAAAAGCACCACTACAAATATGATCAGCAAACGCGTACTTTGGGACTTCTGCGCCTGTGCCTGCTCATAGAGATTGTTATATTTATCAAGTGATACATACTCTCCCTCCGGCATCATGGATGACGGAATATAGGCACTGCCCTCATAGATCAGATAACCGTTGGAATCAAAAGTAACCTCCGACTTTTCTTTTTGCACTTCCTCTGTACCGTCGATCGCAGAGATCTCCCCTACAGGACCCTCACCATCCGCTGCCGCAGCGTCATCCCACGCAGTGTTTTCCTGAGAGGTTGTCTGCTCAGAGGCTGTGGAAGATCCACAGTTGACCGTTATCGTATAAGTACTCGTTGCACCGTTTTCCGCTTCCACCACGACTTTTACCGTATTCGCACCCGGTGTGAGAGACTTCGCACCGCTGACAGAAGCGATGACTGCCTTGCTGCTGTTGGGCTTTGCCGCTACCGATATAGCTGTAACTCCCGCATCCACCGTCGCCGTGTATTCATGAGTTCCGGCAGAAAATGCCGGACTCAGACTGCCCGGTGAAATTCCAAGATGTGCCAGACTGCTGTCTGAGGATTTTGCAGCGGTCGTACCGGATGAGCTGCCGGTGCCGGTATTTCCGGAACTGCTACCGGTGGAGCTGCCCCCATTGCCTGCCGTATCCTCGTCCTCCGCTCCGGGAGCCGCGATCGTCGTCTGTTCTCCCTCCTCCTGCTCGTCATCGACCAGATCTGTCTCTTCATCAACCTCTGTTGCAGATACCGTCACAGGTGCTGCAAAGCTGATGCTGAAAATAATAGCTGCCGCAATTGCCAGAAAACGTTTTTTTCTCATAGGTTATCCTCTTTTCCTATTGTCTTTCGTTACCTATATTCATTTTAATTTTTCTGGCTTTCACTGTCAACCTCTTACCATCTTTTTGACTGCGTAACTTTACCTTCGGATTTAATTGGATAGAGTTTACCCACGATGCGCTGATAAAGTATCAGGCAATGACTTGTGGTTTTACTTTACTCCATG
>SFRL01000108.1 GCA_004562765.1 bacterium
ACCGGACAGCTCCGGTTTGCATAGGTTGAAACACCAGCCTGCGAGCAAAAGAAACCGGCACACAGAAACGAGCCTCCGGAAACATAGTTCACACTCTTGTGAGGCATAGCACAAAGGCGGCTGCATAAGCCGCCGGGAAGGAGGAAAAGTGAAATTGCGAAATGACAGTAACACCATGCTGGAGTGCTATTACAATAGCCGCATGGCGAGTTATTTGGTATTACATGATAAATTCGGATTCGGGCAGAAGAGAATCGTTAATCTTGAAAAGGCAGTAGATCAGTATCTCGATGACTATTCGCGAGATGTATATGAAAGAGGGTATTTTGAAGATCAGTTGGCAAAAAGAGGGATTGACGTCCGGGCCTTTGTTAATAAAATCCCGTCCAGGGTGAAAATGATGCTTACATACGGGAAAAGCGTTCCGAAAAAGCTGACACCGCATGACGTAAACATCATCAGATCATCACTGTACACGTTCTTTGCAATCACTATGTATGCGCTGAATAAGGACATGAAAGTATCGGTAAAGAAACTCAATGAGATCTATTCATACTGGATGCTGTTCAACTTTGAGTGTCTTGCGGAAAAGAGCCGGTTGAGTATGTATGACATCGTACTTGTGATCGCGGACGAATGCAGCTACCTTGATCCGAGGTATGAGAAAGTGAAAGTGGGTGAGTGATATGAAGGAAGTATTAGAGAAGTTGGAAGAATATAGGGATAAAAATTTGGTTGAGCATGATTCCGAACAATCGCAGCATTGCAAAGATGTTGGAGATTGCGGAATGCTAGATTGTTCATTATGCGTATTCGACAAAGCAATTGAAATAGTCAAGCAGGAAGCAGAGAAGTACAACAACGGCTGGATTCCGTGCAGTGAGCGTATGCCGGAAGATGAACAAGTTGTCCTTACCTGCAAATGTAAGAGTATTTCTATTCTTAGATATTCTACAAAAACAAATCATTGGTATGAATTGAGCGGAAATTGGTGGTGGTCTGCTAATATGGTTACAGCATGGCAGCCGCTTCCTGCTCCATATCAGCCGACAAGGAAAATTGCAGCAATCGTCACGAAAATGGAAATTGCCTTGCGGTAGGTGGATTTTGCACTTCGGTGGATGATAAATATTGCAAATACCATAAGAAAAAGACCAACTTTGACAGATGCTGCGAAAGCGTGGAAACTATGGCGCAAGTCATAGACATTGCGAAGATTGGATGGACAAAAGATCAGATCATGGATTGGTTGCAGAAAGAAGAATGCGAAGTGCCTGAGTAATATCAGCCGAAGGGAGAGTGAAAAGTATGGCAGAACATGACGGATGTAAAGGATGCGCATATGTTTCCCGTGGAGAACACGAGATCCCCTGTGTCAAATGCGCGCAGAACGCATCTGACAATTACAAAAGAATGACAAACGCTGATCGGATCCGCTCCATGAGTGATGAGGAACTGGCAGAGTTTCTTTGCAAGGTTAAATCAGATTATCAATGGGCAGACCACGAATTTCCGAGCGAAGAAGAGTGTGGAGAATGGGAAGAGTGGCTACAGTCAGAAGTGGAGGAATAGCATGAACAGAGCAGAAATCACAAAAAAGCTTTCCCGGGCATTGGAGCGGCGGTTTGATCCGTATCATGATACGAGGGTTTATTGGGCAAGAGAGGTTACATTTGATTATCGCACCGACCATTCTGTACGCGTGGACTATATGCGGTTCGAGCCGGTAAACAATTCGGTGTCCGGTATCGAAAAGGGAGACTTTTACTGCTATGAGGTTAAATCATCTGTAGAAGATTTCCACAGCAAGAACGGACACAACTTTATCGGAGATTATAATTATTACGTCATGCCAAAAGACGTATATAAAAAAGTCAAGGATGAAATTCCTGCCGGTGTTGGCGTATATGCATCATCTCTGGAAATGCACATAGGAATGCTGGATCTGGAATGCGTTAAGAACGCAAGGCGAATGGACCGGACGCGACCGGTGTCAGAGATGCTTCTTATGATGTTCCGGTCTGCTGCGAGGGATAGAAGAAAAGCTGACAGTCCGGAACTGTTCGAGGTGGGAAAATGACAGATCAGGAAGCGATTGAAGCATTGCAAGACATGCACGATGTGGCTGAATGCCGCATAAAAAATTGAGACAAAAGAGGAGTGGTATATATTCCAGAAGATAAATTGGCTTCTTTTGATATAGCGATCAAGGCGCTGGAAGAAAACCAGCAGTACCGATCAATTGGCACACCGGATGAATGCCGGGCGGCGGTGGAGAAGCAGAAAGCAAAGACGCCGATCATGATCACCTCAACGAAAAAGGACGGAAAGGTTGGAAAGTGCCCATGCTGCGGAAGTATCATCGGAGAAGATATGATATGGTGTGATGATTGCGGCCAGAAATTAGATTGGAGTGATGAA
>SFRL01000109.1 GCA_004562765.1 bacterium
GGCCCGGCGGAAAATTTTGTGTAAGCGTTTTTCGACAAAATCAAGAATATCACATTATCAATGTGCATGATTGGGGCTTATTCCCCTTGGCTACCGCTTTCTCGGGAGGTTGGGACGGTATGCGCGCCGAGACGGCGTGAATGCCGTCCCAACCTCCCGGGAATCCTAATGCAAGGGGATCAGCCTACCTTCCGGTCGGCAAACATGATCTCCAATTGACTGAGAACCATGTCCCAATTCTGGCACCGGGCGTGCCAATGCTTGACGATCCGCTGGGACGCCAGGTACAGCATCCGCCGCAGAGAATCGTCGTTGGTGAACGAGGGCTTGTTTTTTGTGATCTGCCGGAACTGCCGGTTCAGACCTTCAATAATGTTCGTCGTGTATATGATTTTCCGAATCTCCGGCGGATATTCAAAGAAGGTATTCAAAACTTCCCAGTTGTCTTCCCAGCTTTTGACACAAGAAGGATACTGCTTCCGCCAGGTGTTGCCGAAGATACGCAGATTCTCTTCCGCTTCGTCCAATGTGACAGCGGTGTAGATTTTCTTAAGGTCGGCAACTACTTTCTTGATATCCTTGTAGCTGACATATTTGGTAGAGCTGCGGATCTGATGGACGATGCACCGCTGCAAACGGCTCTTTGGATACACCGCCTGGATGGCTTCCATCATGCCGCATAGGCCGTCGGTGCAGAACAGATAAACTTCCAGAACGCCCCGGCTTTTGAGGTCATTCAGCACATTCAGCCAAAATTTGCTGCTCTCGTGCTCCCCAATCCAGACACCCAGAATGTCTTTTCTGCCGTCCATGGTAATGCCCAGAACCACATAGGCAGCTTTTGTCACGTAGCGGTGATCCTCTTTGACCTTATAGTGGATGGCATCCATGAAGATAAAGGGGTAGATGCTTTCCAGTGGACGATTCTGCCAGGCGTTGACCTCCGGCATGATTTTCTCGGAAATCTTGCTGACCAGCTCCGGAGAGATTTCCACATCATACAGCCACTTGATCTGTTCGGCAATGTCCCGCTGGCTCATACCGCAGGCGTACAGAGACAGAATTTTGTCTTCCATGCCTTCGGCATTGCGGTCATACTTGCTGATAATTTTCGGTTCATAGTTACCCTTGCGGTCTCTGGGAACCTTGATGTCGATCTCGCCAAGCTGGGTCTTGACGGTTTTCTGAGAGTAGCCGTTGCGGTAGTTGGGAGAACATGACCTGCTGGATGACATCCCGGAACATTTCCTTCATGGCTTCCATGATATCGGCGGTGCTGGTGAAGTGCTGGCTCTGAACATACTGCTTCAATAATTCCTGTGGTGCGCTCTGCATAATACTGGCTCCTTTGTCATGAATGTTTAGTTTCATTCTTGACTTTGCCGCCAGTATTTATACTGTCATACTTTGTCGATTACACAGAATTTTCTGCGGTCTCGCCCCATTTTGCTATTGCTCTGTCATGCTGAACTACTGCTTGACTACAAACTCAATGGTATAGTTTCTGCCAACCGCTGGGTCAGATTGAATTAGGCGTGCAAGAATATCCTCAGCATTTTTCTGTGCTTTCTCCAGCAGACCATTTTCTATGGCTCTTTTCTTCATTGCATCTTCGGTTTTTGCATCAAATTTTACTTTGTCGTTTACCGAGATGTTATTAAAAATATTGTCCTTCTCATTAAGAACTTCAACGCTGTCACTGTCGATTGAATATGACAGAATCTTTGCGGCAGGCAGTGTGACCAAAATCGTCTTTTCTGTTTCGTCCACTTCGATGTTGACTTGTTCCAAGTCAACACCAGCCTTAATTTCACCGCTCCATCTAAGAATGAATGATTTCTCTGTAAAGGGAATATTCCAGTTTTTTATCTGCTTAGAATCGCTAAACTCAGCCGCATCCGTAAACATATACTCAAAGGTTGCCAGTTCAGCGATGCTCTTAATCTCACTATGAATTATGTCCAAATTGATTTTGGGTGAAGCTGGACTAACGACCATCGGTGATTCTTTTAACTCTTGAATCTGCTCTTTCTGTTCCTCAATTTCGGCTTTCAATTCCGCAATTTCTTCTTGTGCATTCTTCTTTGCCTGACTTCTCCCAGACAGCCATGAGGCTGTAATGGCAATCAGAACCACTAAGAGAATTGCAGCCGCAGAAATCAGCTTCTTTTTGAAGAACTGATCCTCCTCGAGATTCATTTCCTCCAGGCGGTGGATAAAGGCATCATGCGCCTTCTTCTGGGCCTCCAGTCCCGCATATCCGATTTGCTCCATATAGGCCTCTTCATCCTTAAAATGATACTGCGTATAATCCTTCTGCACCGCACTGTATTTTACATTTTCCTGTTGAGAAAATGAGCCGTTCATGGTAGACTGATACCGTTGTATGGGCTCATTTTCTCGCAGGAGGAAAGGAGACCTTTATGGGAAAAAGCATAAGCGGAAAGGAGCTTGGCAAAGGACTTGGCCAGCGCAAAGATGGCCTGTATTATGCAAGGTATAAGGACGATAGCGAAAAGTGGAAGGAGAAGTGCTTCAAGAAGCTGTCAGATGCCCGAAACTGGCAGCAGGAGCAAACGTATCTTGCGCGTCACGCGGTGGTGCAGCCTACTGCCTCTGATATGACAGTTGACGAGTGGTTTTCCTACTGGATGGATACTCAGTTAACGGGATTGTCACCGAACACGCAGCGCAATTACCGGGAACGGTATGAGCACAATATTTAGCCTGTTATTGGTGGAATGCTGTTGACAGATGTGAAGCCTCTGCATTGCAAGATGGTTCTGAACCAAATGGAGGCCACCTATGCGGGGTCTACGATTCGCCAAGCCTGTCCGGGCTGTGGATCACATCAAGTTTCTCACGGTAGAAGAACAAGAGAAATTCATGGACACGGCAAAGCGGTCACATAACCACTATCAGTATGCGCTACTGCTAGAAACGGGCCTACGCACGGGTGAGCTGATTGGACCGCCCTGGGACGCTAACGACCGGAAAAAGCGGACGCTGACGGTCATAAAACGCTGGAATACCGGCACGCGCAGAAGTGCTAGTGGGCGGGGCCCCCTAAGACGCAGCAGAGTTACCGCACGATGCCGCTAATGAACCGTGCTTATCAGATCTTGGAAACGGTTGCTACCCACCGGGAGGAACAGAAAAAATTGGCGGATCCTTTTCAACCTCTGGAATACATGGAAAGACGCACCGGAGAGAAAGCAAATCCTGTTATGAGCGATCTTGTTTTCATGTAGAAGCCGATATGCGGATTTTTCGCAGATACCAAGCATCTCACTCATCTGCTCCACAGACACAACATCGGGATAATCACGAAACATAACCCGATAAGCGTCTCGTTTGGATAATGTAGAATTCATGATAATACCTCACAAGTGTACGCTGTAAATGAAACGGCGGCCCTATGTGAATCTGTACGATGGCAGAAAAGACCGCCGCCCTTGTTTCCATATCTTCAAC
>SFRL01000110.1 GCA_004562765.1 bacterium
TATTTTACGATACAGATCAGGATGCCGCTTCAACCTACGGTGTTTATTCAATTCCTACCACATATTTTATCGACGCTGATGGAAACGTAATAGCCCAGGTGTTATTCAGCATTTTATTTACTCCCAAAATCATTCTATTCACGTCAAATTCAATAAGGCTCCGGCATCAAATAAAGTGACGTATATCCCGTCAGATTCTTTGATACCGGAGCCTTTTATGTTACCATTATCTCGTACCAATGAAAAAAGACAGGCCTCAACCGTCCAAAGTCGTCCTGTCTTTCCCCAAACAGCACCGGGAGTGAAACTCCCCTGTGCCCTTACGAGTATATGATAACAGTTATCTTTGAACACTGCAATGATTTTTCTCAGGATTTTTATGACCATACAATAAACCATCTCCAGCTTCACATGGTCGAATGTACCTGTGGAAAAAAAGGATGTCTCATCCGTTACGGCCATTACAAACGTTCTGTTAAATTTAATTCTGTTCTTATCCGCCTTTCCGTCCAGCGTGTGTTCTGTACAGAATGCCTCCTTTCCCATGCCCTCATCCCGTCTATTCTTGTCCCTTACTCCCAGATCCCTCTCCATGACCAGCAGCAGATCCTGGACCGCGTGGAAAAAGGCAATGATCCTGGACCCATAATGGAAACCAATATCCTGATCGATGAAAACAACATCAAGCACATCATCCGTCAGTTCAGAAAGCACTGGCGCCAAAGGCTCCTGTCAGCTGCTCTTAACATACTGGATGACCTGACAGCCCCATGTCTCCGTGTTTATTCCAGGCAGTTCATGCAGATTCACCGGACCCGAAATAAACTCTGTACTTATACCAACACAGCCTGACCTGACATATCACCGGAATTCTTCTATTATGGTCCCAAACCATGAAAAGGAGGATACTACCATGACATTTGACGATGTATTCAAACAACTTGCCACCATTGATAAAGCCGCTGTTTCCCTTTTGAAAGCAGCATGTCCCCATCCGGATGAGGGGCTTCCGGGATCCGTGCGCCCTCTTGCCGACCCTGCCCAGGACCGTTTTCTCCGGGAACAGACAGGAAACATGCTGGAGTCCCTTACACTTCTCCATGCAGAGTTCCGTTACCTTACCAGCCCTGTATCCAGGGAATACCAGCTGACACTTTTCTCAAACGGAAGATATGGATGTTTTGACGGGGACATCCTTACTCTTTCCTGCGGAAAGGCCATCGAGGCAAAGCTCCATGACAGCCATGGCAGGCCATAATGGGTAAAAAGCCGGATCGAACACGATGGGAATGATTACTTCCTCTGGGCATATCCAGGCATCCCTCTTGCAGGGCTCACCATAAGAGAAAGGGAGGTACCATGCCATGACCTTTGACCAGAAGCAGAAGACCGCCCTTTTCCGTTACAGTGTGATCGCACCACTGGAGACCGGGACCAGTGACCCGTCCATAAGCAACAAGGAATTCTTCCGCCGTGCTGCTGAAAGGACCTATACGGACCCAGATGGAAAAACAGTGACCATTGGTGCCTCTACGATTGAAAAATGGCACCACGCTTATAAAAAGGGAGGATTTGACGCCCTTTTTCCACAGAGCAGGAAGGACGAAGGAATCAGCCGGAAACTGGACCAGGACCTGCAGTCCAGGATCCGTTTCCTGATGGAAGAACATCCCCGCATTACTGCTGCTGAGATCCACCGCACACTACTGTGCAGCGGGGACATCCATATCAACCAGGTCTCCACGTCCACAGTGGAACGGTTTGTCCGTCTGGTCAGAAGCCGGGAAGGCAGTTCCGTCAGCAAAGATATGCGGCGCTATGAACGGGCACATATCAATGAGGTCTGGTACGGCGATACCATGTACGGCCCCTGGCTTACGGACAGTGAAGGCAAAAAACATGTCTATTTTATCGCACTCATTGACGATGCCAGCCGTTTTATCGTTGCTGCAGATCTGTTTTTTAATGACAGTTTTGAGAATCTCATGACAGTTATCCGGTCAGCCGTATCAAAGTTTGGCCGTCCAGGACTTTTTACGTTCGACAACGGATCCAGCTACCGGAATAAACAGATGGAGCTCCTTGCTGCCCGCATCGGTTCTTCTGTCCATTATTGTGAACCCTTTACCCCTACCGGGAAATCAAAGATCGAGAGATGGTTCCTTACGGTACGGCTCCAGTATCTTGCCTCCCTGGATATGAGGAACTTCCATTCCCTGGAAGATCTGCGCAGGGATTTTGCCGGATATGTTTCCCGCTACAACCAGACGCCCCACTCATCCCTGGGCGGGAAGACCCCGCAGGAACGCTATTTTTCAGAACCGGAGCGGTTCCGCAGGCTCCCTGAGGACCAGATCGAAAAAGATTTCCTTCTGGAAACAGAACGCCGGGTTTCTGCT
>SFRL01000111.1 GCA_004562765.1 bacterium
TGTTGCCAGTAATTCGATTCGATAGAAGCGTAGGAAATGGGGTTTCCGCAGTGGATCATCATACCATTGCCAACATAGATACCAACGTGTGATGCACCGGAGGTATCATAAGTGCCTTGGAAGAAAATCAAATCTCCCGGTTTGGCAGAGCTTTTCGGGATAATGTCGCATACGCCCATCAAACCGTTTGCGGTCAAACGACCAACACTCCAACCGTTTCCGCAGTGATTGATTACATAGGAAACAAATCCGGAGCAGTCAAAGGAGGTAGACGGGCTGCTGCCGCCCCACACATACGGGTATCCCAGATATTTTTCAGCTTCCCGAATCATATTGGCAAATCTTGTGTCTGTCAGCGCTTCGCCCGGAATATCATAATCGGTGTACTCGCCGCCAGGGGTGGCGTAAATGTCATTTCCGAAAATATCCGGTCTGTTGCCCCTTGTCTGAAGCAAAATTCTATATCGCTCCATATCATCTTCCGACAAGCCGGAATTTGAAATCACACTGTTCAAGCCCTTATTTCTGAGCTTCACATTCAGAATATAATATTCGTAATCTTCTTCCTCTGTTGTTGTCTCTCCCGTTTCGGGATCAGTAGAAGATGTTGTTCGTGTACGAATCTCTACTACTTCCGTCAGGGTCAGCTCATATTGTTGCTCAAATAGCCATTGCAGGGTAGCCTGCACCTCATCTCTGGTGTAATCCTCAAACTTCACCGTCAAATACGCCGCCAGCTCATAAGGATTGTGGTTGATTTCATCAAGGTCATACCGGTACTCGTCATATCCGCTATGAGTACGCTCGATATTATTGATTTTATTGCGGAGCGCAGCTTCCAAAGCCTTGTAATCATTGTCCGCACCAATAATATCTTCCTCTTTTGCAGTAAAAGAAGTTCCCAGAATGATCTGTGTGCCGCCTTGGAACATAGCCGAACAAGACGAGAACATCCCTGAGAGTATCATAAAAAGCAGTCCGGCAATCAAAACAAACAGAATCGTTTTAGAGTGTGTGGTGCAGAACTCCGTTACTCTTTCTGTGATGTTCTTGGCTCCCTGAGCTGCTTTGCCCGTTGCCTTGCCTGCACCCTTAGATGCAGAAGCCGTTGTCGAAGCGGTATTCTTACCGGCTTTGGCGGCAGCATATTCTTTCTTGATTGCCCTTTTCTGTTGCCAACGGGAAAAGGGATTGGAACCGGCATCGGGGTTGTCCTTTTTGAACTTCTCATACAGGGCATTTACATTTGCTTTATCTGACTTCTCAACCAGCTTTTCCGCCTTGTCGTAGGCTTTCAGCTTGTGACTGTAAACGGCATGATCGACGGTATAGACAGTGGATTCAACAGCCTTGGTCGTTTCCTGCACAGCCTGAACGCCGATATTATCATCCTCATATTCTGACACCGCCCGATGTGCTTTGGATGTGAGCGTGACTGCGGCACCACGGCTTGCCATGTGCTTTGCCACAGATGGGCGCTCGATTTCCGTAAACTCCGCTTTTTCAAAACGGAGCTTTGCTTTACGGGAACCGGCTGCATCTGTTTCCAGCTTTAGCTTCGGCTTTGCCTTTTTAGAAGCCAATTTGTCTGCCGCTTTTTCAGCCCTATCAACCGCCTTATCTGCACGGTCGGCAGCTTTCTTCACATGAGAATCTGCAAGGTCATCTTCGGTAAAACGGAGTCGTGTAGGTCTTTTCGCCATACATTACGCCTCCTTTTCCTGTGCCACCTCGTTTAACTTCGTGGTCATAATGCGATACAGTTCCAGATCTGTCGGGAATCGGTCAATGAACGGCAGAATCACATTGCCATAGAACAGAAGTCCTTCGCCCTCACCGGAGTTGGTTACATAGGACAGCTGATGCGGCGAAATGTTCAACCGCTGTGCCAGAATACTTCGGTCATCGCTTGCCTGATTCAGCATATAGATGAAATCAGAGTTTTCGAGGATGTTGGCAATCTCCGGGGAACGAAGCAGGTCTTTGACATTCTGAGTAATACCGGTCGGCAAGCCGCCCCATTTACGGAATCGCTTCCAGATTTCTACGGAATAGGTTGCCGTCTGTTCTTCCTTCAGAAGCAAACGGTTGGCAGTTACACGCCCCCAGACCTGATCCTGAACGATCAGCATACCGATTTTTTTCAGCTGATTGCCCAGCTCCTTAATGTCGAAGCACACCAGACGATTCTGAATATCCACATTGGTTCTGTTGTTAAACAGTTTCAGAGAACCCTTAACATAGATTTCCAAGGCGGTCGCTACATGGTGGGCTTCCTTTTCGTCCTGTTTCAGAAGGGCATCATACAAATCCTCAAGGATCGGCATATTCTCAGGGGCAGGATTGTCGAAATATCTCTGGTAAATCTGATGCACACAACGGTCGATAACCGTCTTTTCGATAGGCTGCAAGCCATCCTTACTGCCCATAATCAACTCACAGAGGGACAGGATAAAATCAGCTTTCAGTGCTACCGGGTTGTCATCCTCAGAGTAGTTCAGGTTGATGTCCATAGGGTTGATATAGTTGGTACTGGAGGAGCTGATTTTTACCACCTGACCATTGAACTTGTGAACCAGAGCCGCATATTCCGCTTCGGGGTCGCAGATGATAATATCGTCATCCGTAACCAGGAACGCATTGGTGATTTCACGCTTTGCGGAAAAGGATTTACCGGAACCGGGAGTACCCAGAATCAGTCCGTTGGGGTTCTTGAGCTTCTTTCTGTCCACCATGATAAGGTTGTTCGACAGAGCATTCAGCCCGTAATAGAGCGTTTCTCCACCATTCTGGAACAGCTCCTGCGTGGTGAAAGGCACAAAAATAGCCGTGGAACTGGTAGTCAGGCCACGACGAATCTCAATCAGGTTTTGTGCCAAAGGCAGGCTGCTCATCAGTCCGGATTCCTGCTGAAAATCCAAACGACGCAGATTGCAGTTATGCTTCTGGGCGATGCTCTGTGCCTGGAACACATTGTTCTCCAGTTCCTGCTCGGTGCGCCCGGTGTTCAGCACCAGAAATGTCACCATGAACATTCGCTCATTCTGGCTCTGCAATTCTTTCAGAAGTGACTTCGCATCTTTACCATAGGTAGCAAGGTCAGATGGGATAATGTCCATGTCATAGCCAGAACGCACAGCCTTTTTCTGTTCCTCGATTTTGGAACGGTCAAGCTCGGTGATGATTCTCTTGATGGTCTTAATCGCCGCAGTCTGGTCAACCGACTGGATGTGCATGGTCACGATCTGCGTGGATTCCATATCCAGAAAATCCGCCAGCATACGATCAGACAGGTCTGATGCCGTAATTGCCAGATAAGACATCGAACCGAAGATACTGCCCATCTGGAAGGTGCGGTTGGTCTTAAAGGCAAACGCCGTCGGAGCAATGAAGTCCTTTACGGACAGCCCGGATTCCACAAGATACTTCCAATCGAAGAAGAACTTATCATTATCACCCATGTGGAACATAGAGTGCATCAGATGCAGCCGCTCTTTGCCGTTCATGGTAGTGGCAATGACACCCAAACGCCGAAAGTTATTGAGCAGATCGTTTTCGATATGGTTGAGTCTCGGCTTTGCCTGCCGCATGGATTCGGCTTCAATGCCGAATGTCAGGTACTTGGTTTTGGTCAAGCCGTTGTTGCCCTGCGCCAACTGCTTTTTCAGCATCTGGCTATACTCGGCACGGACGGGATTGAAGCTGTCCTTCTTGAACGGGATACGGATACTCTTTTCAAAGCTTTCAGCATCGGTACTCAGGTTCATAAAGGAAAGCTCAAAGTGAATGGAGCTGTCAAAGAAATTCAGGAAACTGCACCACTCATCGAAGATGGCAGTCTTATCTTCCTGCTGTGCCAGCTGATAGTTGATGTCCTGAAACTGAATGGTCTTGGTGTAATAACTGTCAGTGACACGGCAGATGCCATCCGGGAACATTCTCTGAAAGGGAATGGACTGCTGTGCAGTCTGCGGAATACCGTTGTCCTTCTTTGCCCGTTCCACAACAGCTTTAATTTCTCGCTGCTGCTTCCGATTCAGATTTGCAGGCATTTTGATGTTTCTTGCCTGTGGCTTCTTTTTGAAAAACAATTCGTTCAACCTCCTTTTCCAGTTTGTACTGACGCATCAAAGCGTCATAATAGTTGTCCGTCTGATAAGGGCGAACCTTGGGACGAACGAATTTGGTCTGAATGAAGTGTTCTACAACCACTTCCAACGGCTGACTATCCTTTTCATACATTGCCAGAAAGAACAACGGTAACATGACGATCATCATGGACAGTGCTGCAAGGCTCACATTTCCGGTTGCTTTGACCAGAAAGAAAATCGGCACTCCGA
>SFRL01000061.1 GCA_004562765.1 bacterium
ATCAGAAATATCAATTAATTTTTCTATTTCCAATGGTAATTTCAGCTGACGAGTAGTATAATTACCATTGGTATCTTTGATTAGTCGCATAATTAATTATACCAAAAAATCGCTGAAGTCTCACGACCTCAGCGATTTTTCTTTAGGGGAGTTTTTTTACAGCCCCTTCTTTTTTCTGTCTAGTCGCGGAAATTTCCGGCCATATTGATCAAAAATTCTGCGTTGGTCGGTCTTCCGTTTAAATTGTCACATGGATAAGGATACATTTCCTGCAGTGTGCGCAGATTACTGCGTTTCCAAACCGATTCGATCGCGTTGCGGATGGTACGTTCCACGTTGCAGACGGTACTGCCCCGGCGCTCCGCCACCTTCGGGTAAATATCACTGGTCACACGGATCGGCTGTCCGTGCTCCACCTGCGTGATCAGCAAGATTGCTTCCACAATATTATAAAAGCCGCTCTGTCCCTGGCGAAAGCCCATCCGCACAAGTTCGCGCTCGATGCATGCGCGTTTTGCTTTTCCCAGAGTCTCGAAAAAGTCATGTTTTGAATCGGTCGACGTTGTCCGGCAACCGTCACAGGCGTTATCCATCTTCGGATTCCAAACTACGACCGCCATGCCCTGATCCTGCAAATACTCCAGAAGCTGTTCTCCTTTTCCCGTCTCAAATACTTGTCCATTCATAAAACCTACTCCTTTTCAAGATATCACTCATAGCTGCAGCTGTTATGGTGTAAGTTGAATCATTATTTTTTCAACTCTTGTCCAGTCGTAGGTTATCATATTTAAGAAAAAATGTGAATAGTTGTTCCAAAATTACAAAAAACCAGTCAATTTTTGCAAAATTTTAACAAAAATACGACAAATATCGTTCTTTTACACTGGTGTTAAAATTGCGGCTGATGGGGATATTTCTTCCGTCCTGCATGACCATATGATCCTTCCGATAAGAATCTACCGCATCCAGGTTTACGACAAATGACACGTGTGTCTGAACGAACCGGTCATCCTCCAAAAGCGGCCTGAGCTTGTTTGCAAAGGCTTCACGCAGCGTTACACTCTCGTATACTTTACCGGTATTCATTGTAATGTGCAGAACCTGATTTTTCCTCTCCACATACATGATCGTGGAAAAACGCAGCCTCTGCTTTCCCTCGGTCGTATTTATCATAAAATATTTCGGTGCATCTTCCTGCAGACGTCCCACCGCGTAATCCAACGTCTCAAAAAACGGCTTCGGTCTGACCGGTTTTACAAAATAGCGCAAGGCAAATACGTTGAACGCATTCAGTGTATCCTTTTGGGACGATGTGATGAAGATGATCGGATTGTGATGATAACGCAGACGGATCTCTTTCGCAAGATCGATCCCGTTTCCGTCCGGAAAAATGATATCTAACAGGTACACGTCCGATTCCAGCCGGTCGAGATCTCTCGCCATTGCCACCGGCGAATCATATTCCAGAATCTCCAAATCTGATATTTCACGCTGTCTTTTATATTCCAGAAGAAGTTCCCGCAAGACCTCTCTTCCAATCGAATTATCATCACATATACTGACTATCATTGCCTTTTTACGATCCTTCTCTTTGATTTAACAACCATATTCTATAAATGGAAGTTTTAAAAATTGTCGACTCACTTTCCGTTTATTCGACAACAACCTGCAGTCTGACCGGATTATGATCAGCATTCACGAATCCCAGATCGATAGTCTCAAACGTTTCGACTTTCAGATTATCCGACAGCAGATATCCATCCAGTATATAGTACTGAAATGTCGGATCATCGGCGAGGTACGCGCGATCCAGCGAACGACAGGACGGGACACGCTCGTCCATCAGGCACTGTATCCCTTCAAATTCATCTGTATCGATCAGACCGGGCTGCCACAGATTTTCCCCCTGCATCGGATAATCCGAAAGATCGACTGTATCAAAGGTCTGATTAAAGTCACCACCCGCGATCACATAGTTGCCCTTTGCTGCCTCCTCCTGTAAAAGTTCTGACAGCATCCGGGTCTGTGCCTCTTTTCCAGCACCATCATCGTATGCCTCCAGATGGAGGTTGATGATCACCAGCTCCTTATCGCTGTCAGCGACAGGGATCCGGTTCACCAGAAGACAGCGCTTTAAATTCGCCAGTCTGACAGGATAGGAAAACGGACAGGGAAGCGAAACACGCTCCGCATCCGATGACGGATATGCACTGAATGTCACCTGCCCCGACTGCACTCTTCCGATCGGGGGGATCGGATACGGCACAAACAATGTCTTAAAATTGTATGCCAGCCGGTTCTCATAGGAGAGCCCTGCCCGCTCCAGACCAAGCGCGATCATCGTACGCTCATCCAAATAATAGGAATGTGTGGCATTTTCATCCACCTCCTGAAGCAGCATGATATCCGCCGACTCCTCTGCCAGAAATCCCGTGACTGCTTCTATGTTCTCCTGTACACGTTCTTTCGTGGAAGGCTTGACCATTTTCCCGCCGTCCATAAAAAAGTCCGCATTATCGCCAAGCCCGCCGAAGCCGATGTTCCATGAAACAATATTGATCGTGTCCCCTGCATGCAGCTGCTTTTGTGCTCTGCCAAAAGCAGCGACCTTTTCCACATCGGCAGGTTTATATTCCGTCACCGTAAGTACGACCAAAAGAGCCAGCGCTGCAGCCAGTGCAAGCCCTATGATAACCGCCAAAATGGTACCTGTCATTTTTCCCGTTTTTCTCATGCTTCTGCTCCGATCAGTTCATCCATCAGCGCCCAGATCTCATCTCTTCCCTGCTTTGTCTGCGCAGAGAACGGGATCACGGTGTCTCCGGGCGCGAGCCCCAGACCGGTTCGCACCTCCTTCAGAGCTTTCTGCACCTGTGATCGCTTTAATTTATCCAGCTTCGTCGCAATAATAATAGGCCGGTATCCCTGATAAACGATCCAGTCATACATTGTCTTGTCATTCGCACCGGGGGTATGCCGAATATCCACAAGCAGAAAAACCGCCTTCAGCTGTTTGCTCTTATGAAGATAATTTTCGATCATTTTTCCCCACTTTGCCCGTTCCGCCTCGGAAACCTTCGCATAGCCATAGCCCGGAAGATCTACCAGATACATCGCATCATTGATATTATAAAAATTGATCGTCTGTGTCTTGCCCGGCTGTGAGGACGTGCGGGCCAGAGATTTCCGGTTCATCAGCGCATTGATCAGCGATGATTTTCCAACATTTGACTTTCCGGCAAACGCGATCTCCGGCAGCTGATTGTCCGGAATCGTACTCGTGATCCCGCAGACAGTCTCTAAACTCACTTCTTTAATTACCATCACTTGCCTCCTTTGCCAGCACGACCTTTAACACTTCTTTCATATGTTCCACCGGAATAATGGAAAGTCCCTTCGTGATCTCCGCAGAGATCTCCTCCAGATCCTTTTCGTTCTTCTTCGGAATGCACACGGTCTTCACCCCGGCATTTTTTGCCGCCAGCAGTTTTTCCTTCAGTCCTCCGATCGGCAGCACACGTCCGCGCAGTGTGATCTCTCCGGTCATCGCCACATCCGCCCGCGCAGGCGTATTCGTCACCGCAGACAGCATCGCAGATGCCATCGTGATTCCCGCCGACGGACCGTCCTTGGGAACGGCACCCTCCGGAATATGAATGTGGATGTCATGTTCACTGAAAAATTCCTTTTCGATACCGTAGTCCGCACTCACAGACCGGACAAAGCTGAGTGCTGTCAATGCCGACTCTTTCATCACATCTCCCATCTGCCCGGTCAGCTTCATCTCGCCTATGCCCGGCATCAGATTTACTTCTACCTCCAGCGTGACACCGCCGACGCTCGTCCATGCCAGTCCGCGCACGATACCAACTTCATCCGTCTGTCCCGCCTTGTCCTCACTATATTTTTCTTTGCCCAGATACTGCTCCAGATTGCCCGCAGTGATCTTGATCTGTTCTTTTTCACCTTCATAAATACGGCGCGCGGCTTTTCGGCAGATCTCACCCAGCTTTCGCTCCAGATTACGGACGCCTGCCTCTCTCGTGTAACCGGATATGATCTGCTCCATGGCAGCCCGGCTGACATCAAGCTGTCCTTCCTTGAGGCCGTTCTTCTTCATCTGCTTGGGCAGCAGATGATCCGTGGCAATATGGTACTTCTCATTCGCCGTATAGCTCGTTACCTCAATGATCTCCATACGGTCAAGGAGCGGTCGTGGGATCGTTTCGGTGGAATTCGCCGTACAGATAAACAGCACCTCCGAAAGGTCCACCGGAAGTTCCACATAATGATCACGAAACTTCTGGTTCTGCTCGCCGTCCAGTACCTCCAGCAATGCAGAAGAAGTATCTCCCTTATAGTCACTGCTGACTTTGTCTATCTCATCCAATAAGATCAGCGGATTGCTCACACCTGCCGTGCGCAGCGCAGTCACCAGCCGTCCGGGCATCGCACCGACGTATGTACGCCTGTGTCCCCGGATCTCCGCCTCATCACGCACACCGCCCAGACAGATACGCACGTATTTTTTGTTCAGTGCCTCTGCCACAGAGCGCGCGATACTCGTCTTTCCGGTACCGGGAGGTCCCACCAGACAGATGATGGGACTGTCACCCTTGCTGGTCAGGTTTCGCACAGCGAGAAATTCCAGCATGCGCTCCTTGACCTTTTCCAGACCAAAATGCTGCTCCTCCAGCACCTGCTTCGCATGTGCCAGATCCTTATTGTCCTTTGATACCTTTTTCCATGGAAGTTCCAGCAGCGTCTCGATATAGCCGCGCAAAACAGCGCTTTCCGAAGAATTGGACGGAATGTTTTTAAAACGGTCGATCTCCTTGCTGATCTTTTCCTTGATCTCCGCATCCGCTTTCAGTTTTTTCAGCTCCGCGCGGAAATTGTCGACATCGCTCTCCGTATTGTCCTCGCCCAGTTCCTGACGGATCACTTTCATCTGCTCACGCAGCAGGTATTCCTTCTGGTTCTTGTCCACTTCCGCCTTTACTTTTTCCTGAAATTCGTTCTTGATCGCGATGATCTCCATCTCCTGCAGAAGCATCGCCACCAGCACCTCATAGCGTTCTGTCAGGGTCACAGCCTCCAGCAGGCGCTGTTTTCCCCGAAAGTCTACCGCAAGATTGTTGGCGATCACGTCCAGCGTTCCGTCCAGATCCGTGCGCTCGCTGATCTGGCGCAGAAATTCCTTTCCGATCTTGCCGTTCACTGCCGCATAACGTGCAAAGGTCTCCTGCACACCGCGCAGCATGCCCTGCTTCACGATGTCGGTAAGCTCCTCCATCTCTTCCGGATCAAAGCGGATCGCCTGTACCTTCAAGAATTTTTCTTCATCCAGCAGTTCTCCGAGTTCTGCGCGCTCCTCGCCCTCGACGAGCACGCGGATGACTCCGCCCTGCATTTTGATGACCTGCTTGATATGTGCGATCGTTCCGATATTATATAATTCTTCCTGTGTCGGCTCGTCCGTATCAGGATCGCGCTGTGCCACCAGAAAGATTTTTTCGTCCTCCATCATCGCCTGCTCTACTGCATGGATCGAGCGGGGTCTGCTGATGTCGAAATGGATCATCATGCCCGGCAGGATCACCATGCCACGCAGTGCGACAGCGGGGAGTTGTACGATGATGTCTGTCATTTTGTTGCCTTTCTATACAATATTTCAAAATTTACTTTTCTGCCAGTCGATTGTGCATTCCTTCCTCTACGTGACAGTTCCGACAGTCGCTTGTGCGCTCTTTCTCTGTGCGACAGTATTTTCCAGTCTGTTATGCTTAACGGGTAAATCACGCGAGGTGGCACAGAGCAAAAGTAAAACCAGCTTTTCTCTGCTGCCTGATGACAGATTCCGACACGTTATCTCCGCGCGTACCCGTCGCATAAACGACCAGAAAATACTGTCGCACAGAATGCGATCGCACAAACGACCTGTCGAAGCCTGTCCACGTAGAACACGGCTGCACAACCGACTTGCCAAATACACTATTTTCGTAAATGCACCATCGATCTTGGGCGGCGGATTCACGATGTAAATTGCCTGCCTACGGACTGAACGTCGGATTTTGCGCTTTTGCCCGAGGTGCGCGATGCGAAAAAACAATGTATTGCATGTAACAACTGAAAGCGACTGCTATGTGTGCGAAGGACACATCGAGCAGTCGGTGAAGGGACAGCAAGACGCCCGAGGGCAATGAAGCAAAAACGACGTTGCAGTCTATGGGCAGGCATGTATGATACCTGTAAGATCCGCCGCACAAGCCTTAGGGCTCCCTTGATAAAAAAGCCGCCTGTAAGGCATCCCTACAGGCGGGCTTCACGCATTTGTTACGCTCCCTTGCGCTCGATCTCCGGTGCCCCGGTAAATTCCACGGCATCACGTGTGATCGTGCATGCAATGATATCCTCATCTGAAGGGATCTCGTACATCAGATCCTCCAGCGTATGCTCCATAATGGAGCGAAGTCCTCTGGCACCGGTCTTCTGCTCTAAGGACTTGTCTGCGATCGCCTCCACCGCATCATCCTTAAAATAAAGCTCCACGCCATCAAGTTCAAACAATCTCGTGTACTGCTTGATCAGGGAATTCTTCGGCTCTCTCAAAATACGCATCAGCGCATCCTTATCAAGCGAATCAAGCGATACCGTCACAGGAACACGTCCCACAAACTCCGGGATCAATCCGAATTTCACAAAATCCTGCGGCATCACATGCTTGAACAGTTCACCGGTATTCTTCTCATTTTTCTCCCGGATCTCGGCATTAAAACCGATGGATTTCTGATCCATGCGGTTCTCAATGATCTTCTCAAGACCGTCGAACGCACCACCGCAAATGAACAGAATATTGGTGGTGTCGATCTGGATCAGCTCCTGCTGGGGATGCTTTCTACCTCCCTGCGGCGGCACACTTGCCTGTGTACCCTCCAGGATCTTCAGAAGTGCCTGCTGTACACCCTCACCGGAAACATCACGGGTAATGGATACATTCTCTGATTTTTTCGTGATCTTGTCGATCTCGTCAATATAAACGATTCCGCACTGTGCACGCTCAATGTCATAGTCGGCCGCCTGAATGAGCTTTAACAAGATGTTCTCCACATCCTCGCCCACATAGCCCGCCTCCGTCAGCGTCGTCGCATCTGCGATCGCAAACGGAACATTCAGCACGCGCGCCAGCGTCTGTGCCAGAAGCGTCTTACCGGAACCGGTCGGGCCGAGCATCAGAATATTACTTTTCTGAAGCTCCACATCATTCTCCTGCTCACTCATAATACGCTTGTAATGATTGTAAACCGCTACAGACAGTACCTTCTTTGCTTCGTCCTGTCCGATCACGTACTCATCCAAAAATTCTTTTAATTTTTTCGGTTTTTGAAGATTGATCTCAAAGTCCGCCTTCGGCTGAAGCGGCTCATCTTCAAACTCTTCCTCTATGATCTCCGCGCAGATATCCACACACTCATCACAGATATAGGCACCACCCGGACCTGCGATCAGTTTGCGCACCTGCTCCTGGGATTTTCCGCAGAAGCTGCAGCGGATCTTTTCCATATTTTTACCTGCCACTGTTGTCTCTCCTGAATTATATTTTCGCGATCTATGCAGCAAGTGCCTCGACGCGTTCAAAACGCTTCATCAATGATTTGTAATGATGCTGTCGATCAGACCGTACTCTACGGCCTCCTGTGCACTCATGTAGTTGTCGCGCTCGGTGTCAGCCGCGATCTGCTCATACGACTTTCCGGTGTTTGCCGCTAAGATCTCGTTTAATTTTTTCTTTGTCTTTAAAATATTTTCGGCTGCGATCTGGATCTCTGTTGCCTGTCCCTTTGCTCCGCCGGAAGGCTGATGGATCATGATCTCCGCATTGGGCAGTGCAAAACGCTTGCCCTTTGCTCCGCCTGCCAGAAGGAATGCGCCCATGCTGGCCGCCATACCGATACAGATGGTGGAAACATCACATTTGATGTACTGCATGGTATCATAGATCGCCATACCTGCCGTCACCACGCCACCGGGCGAATTGATGTATAAATGAATATCTTTTCCGGGGTCTTCAGACTCCAGAAAAAGCATCTGTGCAACGGTCAGGCTTGCGGTCGTCTCGTTGACTTCCTCACCCAGAAAGATGATTCGTTCTTTTAACAGTCTGGAATAAATATCATAGGAACGCTCGCCCCTGCTTGTCTGCTCTACGACATAAGGTACTAAACTCATATAAACCTCCTTTGGCGTTTTCTCGGCAACGCCTGCCAACATATATACAAAAGCCCCTGAAATTAGAAACAGACTGACCCGGCATAAGGTCAGCCTGCTTATCTTTCGTTTTATTCAGCGTCTGCTTCTGCGGTCTTGGATTTTGCTTTTGCTCTTTCCTTCACATTCGCCATCACGAACTCTACTGCCTTCTTCACAGCGATGTCGCGCTTCATGGATTCCTTCTCAGAATCACCCATATAGTTCTTCAGGTCCTCTGCCTTCATGCCGTACATAGAAGCCATCTTCTCAACCTCAGCATCTACGTCCTCATCGGATGCAACGATATTCTCTTCCTTTGCGATCTGCTCTAATACAAGACTGCTCTGGATGCGCTGTAATGCCTCCGGGCGAACCTGCTCTTTCATCTTTTCGATCGTCATGCCGGAGAACTGCATGTACTGCTCAAAAGACATGCCCTGTGCAGCAATGCGCTGTGCAAACTCTTCCACCATGTTCTCTGCCTGCATATCGATCATTGCCTCGGGGATCTCCATCTTGGACTTGTCGATGATCTTCTGGATCGCCTCATCCTCCTTGGTTCCCTTTGCAGCGTTCTCCTTGCGTTCCTGCAGCTTCTTCTTTGTATCCTCACGGTACTCTGCCATGGTATCAAACTCGGAAACATCCTGTACAAACTCATCGTTCAGCTCAGGCAGCTCCTTTGCGCGGATCTCGTTGATCTTTACCTTGAAGGTAGCGGGCTTTCCTGCCAGCTCCTCAGCCTGATACTGCTCGGGGAAAGTCACATTAACCTCTACCTCATCACCGCTGTTCTTTCCAACCAGCTGATCCTCAAATGTATCGATGAAAGAATGAGAACCGATCTCTAACGGATGATTCTCGCCCTTGCCACCCTCAAATGCAACGCCGTCCACAAATCCCTCGAAATCGATGACTGCAGTGTCGCCTTCCTTTACAGGACGATCTGTAATAGTTACGGTTCTTGCATTGATATTTCTCTGCTGCTCGATCTCAGCGTCCACTTCCTCGTCAGTCACGCTGGTGTCGATCTTTGTAACGGTCACACCGTTGTATTTTCCTAATGTTACCTCCGGTCTCTTTGCAACCTCTGCAGTAAAGATGAAGGGTTTGCCCTTCTCGATCTGTGTCACATCGATGGTCGGGCGGGAAACAATGTCCACACCGCTTTGATCTACAGCAGCGGGATACTGTGTCTGCAGCATGATGTTTGCCGCATCCTCGTAGAACACCTCGGGACCATACATCTTCTCGATCATTGCCTGGGGCACCTTTCCTTTACGGAAGCCCGGGATCGCAATTTTATTTTTCTGCTTATTGTATGCGGACTTAATTGCTGCGTCAACTGTCTCGGTCTCCACCTCAACAGTGAGCTTCACCATATTCTTTCCTAAATCCTCAACCTGTACATTCATTGTAACTGTTTCCTCCTTAAACATTATCATATTATATATGAAAAGCGTTGCTGCAAAAGGGCATAGCAACGCCTATGCAGTCATTTATGGATTATAACATAGGAATTAGCGAATTTCCACATCTTTTTTGATTTTTTTATGAAAACATGCAGAAAAAAGGTGTATCTGGTACCCAAATACACCTTTTTCCTCTTACAGGCTATGCCGCATGATGAATTTATTTCATCTGCTCCTCCTGCTTTTTGATCATCTTTCTGACCATCTCGCCGCCGATGGAACCTGCCTCACGAGATGAGAGGTCACCGTTGTAGCCGTCCTTTAACTGTACGCCTAACTCGCTGGCTACCTCTTCCTTGAAACGCTTCATTGCGTCCTTTGCCTCAGGTACTTCCATCCGGTTTGTTCCGGTAGTTGCATTGTTACTTGCCATGGTTGTTTCCTCCATATAAGTTTGCTTTTCGAGTAATCTTTTACTCTACAATGCTAGTGTTTCCGTTCGCATTTGAAATATAAGAGGAAATTTATGGGTAAGCGGGCTCGATCTTCACTGACTGAAATATTAAAAAATCACGCTTCCGCCGACTCAGGATTTAATCGCGTGAGAATCTGATCCATTTTCTTTTTTCGCAGCAGCACCAACAGCAGGATCACATACGGCACAACGCTGATGAGCTGTATGGGCTGATATCCGGAGATCGTCTCTGCAATTTCTCCCGTGTACAGGCCGCCCGTAATGAGCGCACACACATCCACAAACGCATGGAGCGCAACAGTCACCCAAATGCAGCCGGTGCGGAAATAGATCGCCGCAAACGCCATACCCATCATGCCGGCGATCACACACTGCACGAGTACTCCTGCCGGCTCCGCTCCAATCAGGTTCGACAGATGTGCCAGACCGAACAAAACACCGGAGATAATGACTGCCTTCCACACACCTTCTTTTGTTGCCCCGTAATGGCGAAGCAGAAGTTCTGCAAGCACACCGCGGCACAAAAACTCCTCCGTGATACCCACAAGCACCATACAGATCACAAACACCGCGATCAGATACCACGGGCGCAATATGCGCTCGCCTTCATACATCACCGTATAAACGATTGCTGAGTATACACCAATAAAAAGAAAGTATCCTCCGACGATCAGTCCTTTTCCGAATCCAATGCCGCGCTTTGTCAAAACATCTGCACAACCGCTCACCTTGAGTGCGGCAAAAGCCAGCAGTGCTCCGACAACCTCCTGCAGTGCCTGAAGGACATAGCCGTCCACGCCGGTATTACCAAGCAACATTCCAAGCAGCATTCCTGCCAATGTCATTCCGCCGAGCACGATGATCTCCGCCAGAATACAGTAAATGATTGTATATTTTTTTGCAAATTCCTGTATCTTATTCATTTTCGCTCCTTCTTTGTTCCTTTTTACGTAAATTCTTCGCCTCTCAACCGTTTACACATTTACCTGCTGTCTGCGCACGATCAGATAACCGGCGCCGGTGAAAACGACTGTTGCCACGATGGTGGCGATCACAGAAACCATATGCGCATGCGCTACAATGTTTTCCATCGTCTGCTCCGCAAACATGATCAGTTTGCTATCCGGATGATTACCGGTCATATAGGGGATCAGGCGCGGTCCGCCGATACAGGTGGCCATCAAAAGTACCCACCATACCCAGAAGGCTGTTTTACCGAAACGGCTGATGGATGCTCCCAGCAGCACACTGAACGCAGTTCCTACCAACGCAAACGAAAGCAGATACTTAAAATTCAATATCACATCTACAAACTGCTCGATCTTAAGTCCCGGAAACATGAGTTTTAGCCGCCATTTTTCCAATTCATTCATGACTTTTAGCAGAATACTCAGTGCAAGAAACGTGCCAAACACTGCAATTGTATACATCGGATATGTCCGTTTTCTCGTCTGCCCCATTGCCACCGCATAATTGAAGATCTGCACCATATGGACGCCCGCGAAGAAAAACATCATCATAAACATGACGATCATCGCCATAAAACTGCCCATGCAGAATACGCTGGTCACTTCATCGTCCCCTGTCAGCAAAAAATCATGCAGGATCGTGCCGAAAACAAACATTCCCAGCATAACTGCTCCTCCCACCAGGAAAAGATCTTTTTGAAATTTGATCTGATTCCATAACGCTTTCATTTTCTTCTTCCTCCTATCTCAACTGTTTGTTCATGTCTATACACGAACCTCGATCTTCCGGATGAAAAACCAGTAGGCCAGTGCCATCACTGCATACCAGATGACTCCGATGAGAAGCAGTACCTTCAGATTCAGCCATGAGAATACCAGTGCAAGCAGACCGCCTGATCCTCCGCGAGCACCCACGACTCCGCCTACCACACCGCCGCAGAGCGATGCGATGATTACAACGATGATGTATGCGATCTTTCCAAACCGATGGATCAGTATGCCTACCGTCAGTGCCAGACCGCTGCCAAACAAAAACAGACCCAAAGATAACAGGCAAAGTGCTCCGCCGCTGACCTCCATCCACGCACGCGGGATCCATACACAGCAAAGTGCCATCACCAGTTCGATCGCTGCGATCTGCAGCAGATGCATGTATACGGTACTGATTGCCGCATTTTTTCTCGTGCAACCGTAAGTCAGCGTGAGCTGTGTATATGTTGCAACGTCCAGCATCCCATAGATCATAAACATCAGATTTCCGACAACCAGCAGCATGAACGGAAAACGCGGGATCAGGTTCTGAACAGAAAACGCATCCCCGTTAAGAAATGCAAAATAAAACACAAATGCAACCGCCATGAGCAGGCAGATACCGATCACGCGCCCCGCCCGGAATGTCGCATATTTTAACGAACGAAGTAAACCGCTCATGTTATGCCTCCCTTCCGCACAACGCCACAAACAGATTCTGCAGTGACACCGGCTGTACCGTCACATCATAGCCATCCGCGATCTGCTGACCCGGTGCCAGCAGAACGGTCACGCCCTTGCTGCGTCCCATCTTCTCCGCATGATGGATCTCCAGACCTGCACAAGCAGCGTCAACTTCTTCCGCAAGACCGCTCACATGCACTGCCCGGTCCAGAAGCTCCTGCGTATCTTCCTTTAACAAGATCTCTCCATCCTTCAGGAAAATAACCTCCTCAAAGACATTGGCCGCTTCCTCAATGATATGCGTGGAAACGATAAATGTCCGTCCGGTTGCCTCATGCTCTTCGATAAGCAGACGGTAAAAATCATCTCTTGCCACCACATCCAGACCTGCCACCGGCTCATCCAGGATCGTGATATCCGCCTTGCTCGCCAGCGCCACGACGATCGTCACCATGGAGAGCATTCCTTTGGAAAGCTTACTGATCTTCTTTTTCGGATTCAGTTCAAACTGTGCCACAAGACGTTTTTCCATTTCGCTGTCCCAGTTCGGGTAATAGGTGCGCGCCATCTGCAGATATTCCTTTACCTTGATCGTGTTCGGTCCGAGTACGCTCAGCGTATTCAGTTCCCGTGAAAAACACAGGTGGTCCAGTGCTTTCTGATTTTCCCACACAGGAATTCCGTCGTATGTGACGGTTCCGCTCGTCGCGGGATTCTGCGCGGTCAGAATGGACAAAAGCGTTGTCTTTCCTGCACCGTTACGTCCAACAAGACCATAGATCTTTCCCTGCTCGATCGTAAGATCAATGTCATGCAGCACCTCTTTTTTCTTGTACTGCTTTGAAATATTTTCACAAACTAACTGACTCATATTTTTCGTCCTCCTCTTTTTACTTTTACTCATGTGTCCTGATCATCTCGACCAGCTGCTCACTGCTGATGCCAAGGCTCTTTGCCTCCTCCAGCAGACTCTTTACATAGTTCTCATAAAATGCGTCCCTGCGCTTTTCTATAATGTGCTCCTTTGCACCCTCTGCAACAAACATACCGATTCCTCTCTTTTTATAAAGTATTCCCTCGTCTACCAGCAGATTGATTCCTTTCGCCGCAGTCGCCGGGTTGATCGTATAGAGCTTCGCCAGCTCATTTGTGCTGGGCACACGCTCTTCTTCTAAAAGGATGCCCCGCAGGATATCCGTCTCTATCATCTCACTGACCTGCAAATAGATTGATTTATTCTGAGATAACAGCTCGTTCAAATGGTACACCTCCTGTCCTCACCTTTTTACCTCATTGGTTATGTGGTTCATTACTTGTGTAATTAACCATAGCACCATGTAACTAAATTGTCAACATGTTTTTTGAATTTTTTTCGTTGCATTTTCAGCCGCAGTAAGATATACTTTGAAAAGTGGTAGAAATGGGCAGACGCCCAGAGACTCAACAAGCGGATATGGCGGAATTGGCAGACGCGCCAGATTTAGGTTCTGGTGTCCACGACGTGCAGGTTCAAGTCCTGTTATCCGCACCAGACCATGATAATCCGAACCCGGTTCCAATCGGGGACGGATTCGGATTTTTAGTATATCTATGCTAAAGCAAAAGCGGCGGTATCATAACGAT
>SFRL01000062.1 GCA_004562765.1 bacterium
ACCGACAGCCATTTCGTGCACAAGGCATGGGCAGACGCTTCCGATACGATCAAGAAGATCAAATATCCGATGCTTTCCGATGCGGCATGGAAGCTTTCCAAACAGTTTGACGTGCTTGTGGAAACGGATGGACAGGCTCTTCGCGGTACTTTTATCGTTGATCCGGACGGTGTGATCCAGGCTTATGAGATCCATAACATGGGAATCGGACGCAATGCCGAGGAGCTTCTGCGCAAGCTGCAGGCGGCACAGTTTGTCCGTGAGCACGGCGATCAGGTATGTCCGGCAAAGTGGAAGCCCGGCGCTGAGACATTAAAGCCGAGCCTTGACCTGGTAGGTATGCTGTAAAGGAGGAAAACGGTATGGGAGATTACACGGATATCCCGCGTACATCCGCGCTGCTGGATGATGATTTAAGAGGACAGATCCGGGGCGTGCTCGGCAAGCTTACAGAGGATCTTACGATCGTGGCGATCGTAGACGGCACGGAAGAAAAAAGCAGGGAGCTCTTATCCTTGCTCTTTGATGTGGAGACACTGGGGGAGCATGTATCTGTCAACGTATATGAAAAGGGTGAAAACATGCAGGTGCAGGCAGAATTTGACCCGGACGGACGCACACCTGCAATGGGATTGTATAAGGGCGGTGCGTACACCGGAGTCGCATTTTTCGGAGTGCCCGGCGGCAAGGAGATGAACTCTTTTGTGCTTGGCTGCTACAATGTGGCCGGACCCGGCCAGCCGGTGGACAAATGGACACAGAAAAAGCTTACGAAACTGAAAAAGGATTCAGAGATGAAGATCTTTGTATCTCTGGCCTGCCATCACTGCGCGGCAACCGTCATCGGAGCCCAGCATCTGGCAGCTATGAGCCCGAAGCTGACCGCAACGATGATCGATGCAAATCTCTATCCCGATCTGGTGGAAAAGTACAAGATCGAGCGGGTACCGATGGTGGTCATCAATGAAGAGAAGACGCTGCTCGGTGAAAAGTCGATGGAGGATCTGGCGGCGATACTGGAGTAGAACCCGGTTGACAATTTCTATGACTCTTTATATAATAGCGTTTGTATGCTGATCCACAAGGCATTACAAACGCTATTATTTATTACATAGGCTAGGGGTGTCCCGAAATGGGACTGAGATGAAACGAACCCTCATTACTTGAACCGGGTCATACCGGCGTAAGGAAGCAGTATTTGATGAAGGACAAAAGATTTCATAGTTTCAGTAGAGACCCCTCCTAAAGAAAAGGAGGATTTTTTTATGTGGAAATTGTTTGCTACCCAGTATGTGAATGACTGGGATGAAGTATGTTACCAGCCGACTGCACTCGGCTACGCAACACTGATCCTTGTCGGTGTGCTCTGTATCGCACTGGCAGTGTGGATCGTGCGCCGCAGCGGAAAGGGCGGAAAGCGTATCACCACCAGACAGCTCATGTTTTCTGCGATGGCGATGGCACTTGCAACCGTCACATCCATGATCAAGCTGTTTGACGCTCCGATGGGCGGTTCTGTCACACTCTGCAGCATGCTCTTTATCGTACTGATCGGTTACTGGTACGGTCCGAAGGTCGGCATTCTGACCGGTGTCGCTTACGGTATGTTACAGCTGATCATTGACCCGTATATCTTAAGCCTGCCCCAGCTGGTGGTGGATTATCCGCTGGCGTTCGGCGCGCTGGGCATGTCCGGATTTTTCGCAAACAGCAAGAACGGTCTGCAGAAGGGCTATCTGCTGGGCATTTTCGGACGCTGGATATTTGCATTTTTATCAGGCTATATCTTCTTTGCATACTATGCATGGGATGGATGGAATCCAGCTGCCTACTCTGCAGTATATAATCTGAGTTACATCGGTATCGAGGGTGTGATCACCTTGATCCTGATCTCTCTGCCGCCGGTGAGAAATGCGCTTATTTCCGTGAAAAAACTTGCACTGGATGAATAGTGTTCTCCATATTGCAATCCAGCTTTCTACATGTTAAGATAGTCCTTGTGCATTTGAAGATACAAGGGAGGAAAGATTTTGGAAGTAAAAAAGGAAAATAAAATGGGTACGATGCCCGAGGGCAGACTGCTTCTCAACATGTCCCTGCCGATGATGCTCTCTATGCTGGTGCAGGCTATGTACAATGTGGTAGACAGTATTTTTGTATCGCGGATCAGCGAGAACGCGTTGACAGCTGTATCACTCGCCTTCCCGCTGCAGACAATGCTGATCGCGGTAGGAGCGGGAACCGGAGTGGGTGTGAACTCTTTGCTGTCAAAATCGCTGGGTGAGAAAGAATACGACAAAGCAAATAAAACGGCCATGAACGGTATCTTTCTCTATATGATCAGTTATGTGGTGTCTGCCATTGTCGGAATTTTGGCAGTCCGACCGTTTTATGCGAGTCAGATCAAGGATGCGCCGGTTGAGATCATGGATATGGGTGTACAGTATCTGACGATCGTGATGGTGGCTTCCTTTGGGCTCTATGCGCAGTTTATTTTTGAGCGGCTTTTGCAGTCAACCGGAAGAACATTTTTTTCCATGGTATCCCAGATGACCGGTGCGATCATAAATATCATTCTTGACCCGATCCTGATCTTCGGTTATTTCGGACTGCCAAGGATGGGCGTTGCCGGAGCTGCGGTAGCTACCGTTATGGGACAGATTGTGGGCGGAATCATCGCTCTGGTCTGCAATTTGAAGAGAAATGATGATCTGACCTTAAGCTTTAAGGGTTTCCGGCCGGATGGAAATATTATCGGTACGATCTACAAGGTTGGATTTCCGTCTATCATTATGCAGTCCATCGGCTCCGTGATGACCTATGGCATGAATCTGATCCTGGTGGGCTTGTCATCAACGGCAGCAGCCGTGTTTGGTGTATACTTTAAACTGCAGAGCTTTTTCTTCATGCCGGTATTCGGATTGAACAACGGTATTATTCCGATCGTTGCATTCAATTACGGTGCGCGGAAAAAGCACCGTATGATCCGCACGATCAAGTGGGGAATGCTGATCGCATTCTGTTTCTTAATGATGGGCTTTGTCGTTTTTGAGACAATTCCGGGCAAGCTGCTTTTACTCTTCGACGCTTCAGAAAATATGCTTGGAATCGGTGTTCCGGCACTTCGGATCATTGCGGTCCATTTCCTGATCGCGTGGTTCTGCATCGTGGCAGGAGCTGTTTTTCAGGCGGTGGGTAACGGAATGTACAGTCTGTATGTGTCCGTTGCAAGACAGCTGGTGGTGCTGCTTCCGGCTGCTTATATTCTGGCAAAGATTGGCGGGCTGGATCTGATCTGGTGGAGCTTTCCCATCGCGGAGCTGATGTCCTGCCTGATCTCCACGATCTGCCTGATACTGACGTATAAAAAAGTGATCAAACCGCTACCGGAGGAAAACTAAAATGATACAGGAGATTGCACCGAAAAGATTTTGGAATGCATACGAGAACCGTGAACCGCAGACCGACAGCGAGATCATCTGTGTATCGAACGGAAACTATTGTATCATCCATGAAGAACAGGGAGACCGTTTTCCGCGTTATGGAGAGCTATTGGGCGAGTCCGGGGCAGAAAATGTTTCCAAACGGCAGCAGGATCTGCAGTATCTGTTTGCGATTTTTGACGGAGATGCGCGCACGGATTATTTTCTGTGGGTCTGTGAAAAAGAAAATGAATTTTCGCAGCTGCCGCCATACAGTTGGGAGCCGACCTATTACATCAATCATAAGATGATGCCCCGTCAGGAAGCATTTGCGGGAATGACAGCCCATCATCTGTATGCCTGGTATCGCGACAACCGCTTTTGCGGTCGATGCGGCGAGCAGATGGTGCACGATGACAAGCAGCGTATGATGCAGTGCCCTGTGTGCGGAAATATGGTATTTCCGAAGATCGCACCTGCAGTTCTGGCAGCAGTACAGCACAACGGAAAGATGCTTTTGACCAAATATGCCCATGGAGACGGCAATTATGCGCTGGTGGCAGGTTTTGTGGAGATCGGAGAGACCGCGGAGGAGTGCGTCGCCCGGGAGGTCATGGAGGAGACGGGACTTCGTGTGAAAAACGTGCGTTACTATGATTCACAGCCCTGGGGCTTTGCGGGGAATCTGATGCTCGCTTATACTGCAGAACTGGACGGTGAAGATGACCGGATCTGCCGAGATGCCTCTGAACTTGCGGTGGCAGAGTGGGTGGCACCGGATGAGATCACGGACATTTTTGATTACAGCAGCCTGACCCGGGAGATGATCCGGCGTTTTCGGGAGGGACGGCTGTAAAATATGAACAAAATGTAAACGAAAAGTTCACATAATATTTAATTCATCGACAAGAAATGTTCATAACCGTTGGATATACTATAACCATCACAATAAGTGATACACACACGAGTAACTTTTTCAATTTTTCATAACTCTCCCCTTTGAAGAACGCCGATGCGGATGCATGGGCGTTCATTTTTCTTGACGAATTGATTTGAATTGCGTATGATATACTATAATAGCAGTAATAGAAATATGCAATGCGAAGAAAGAGAGGTGGTCGCATGATTTTTCGTAAGATATCGGATCGTGAGCTTCGGTGCAGCGTGTCGGTGGAGGAGATCCGGGCAAACGGCTTAGAGGTCAGCGACCTTCTGAAACGTTCCGATAAGACGTATGAATTTTTTGAATATCTGGTTCAGGAAGGGCAGGAGGAGACCGGTTTTGAGAAAAACGGTCCGATGTCTGTGGAAGGTATTTTCCTGAACGGAACGCTGGAGCTGATCTTCCGGTCTGTGGATGAGGATGAGGCAGACGAATGGGAAGAACGCGAAAGTGAGGATGAAACCTATGAGGCGCCAATGCCGTCGCTGCCGGATATCAATCCGGAGAACGGAGAGGTTTTAAAGCTGGTGCAGGTGCGCTTTGCATCTGCAGGCTTGTTGTATCAGTTCTGCCAGTTGCTTCCCTTTGCGGAGAAGGTGCCCAGCTCGCTCTATCAGACGGATGGCATGTATGTGCTGGTGCTGGATCTGGATGACTGCACGAAGTCAGAGATCGGAGCGTTTTGCATGCTGGCAAATGAGTACGGGACAGACAGTGCTTACGGTGATCTGCAGGCAAGCCAGATCATGGAGCATGGCCGGCATATCTGTGACGATGCAGTTTACCGTATCCATGAAATGAAACCGGCAGAAAAATAAAAATAGTAGTGTTGATTTCGTAAAAGCAGGTGTAGAAATGCCTGCTTTTATTTTTTAGAAAGTTTTTACTTGGGTTTTACAGAGAACATGCATATTTTTTACAGAAGGTTGGTAGGATAGAAATCGTGGGATATTTTAGAAGATCAGTATAAGAGAGAAAAATGACATGGCAAAGAAAAACGCAAGAGAAAAACTAATGCAGGAGTTGCTGGCACCGGAATACCGTTTGAAATGCGAGTATGCGATACATATTATAGAATTGAAACTGGAAATGCTCATGGAGCAGTTCTATGTGGAGTGCGGGCGGCCGGTGATCAGTAATATTACGAGCCGCATCAAGACGGTGGACAGTATTGAACGAAAATTGCGAAAAAAGAAATTGCCCATTGATTTCGCGACAGCGGAAGGGAAACTAAGTGATCTGGTTGGGGTGCGGGCGACCTGTTTTTTTGAGGACGATGTGTACAAGCTGGCAGAGCGCCTGATGGCACAGGAAGATGTCACGGTAATAAGAAAGAAGGATTATATTAAAAAGCCAAAGGAAAACGGCTATCACAGTCTTCATCTGACGGTGGAGGTACCGATCTATACCCAGGAAGGCTGCGAGAAAAAGCGTGTGGAAATACAATTCCGAACGGTGGCAATGGATTTCTGGGCGCAGTTGGATTATCAGCTCTGCTATAAGAAAAATATTGAGGAAAAAACAAGCCAGCAGATCCAGAAAAAGCTGGCAAAATATGCGGATGAGATGGCAGGAATCGATCGACAGATGATGCGCCTGCGTCGTCAGATCGAGAAACTGGGAACAAATACGGAGACGAAAGAGCAACCGGTAGAATAGGATAGAAAAACCCAAAAGGGTCAATCAAAGGAAGTAAAACAATGGTCTATGAACTAACGGCAGGTCTGCCGGAGGCGGAGCTTGAGCTGCTGCAGGAGAAAAATGCCGCAGCACTCATCGTCACAGACAGCAGGGAAGCGCTGCTCCTTCTGAAGGAACTGGGTTTCGGAGAGGAGTGGGAGTTGCTGCTCTCGGATGTTTATTTTTGCAAGGTGGAGGCAGAACAGGAGTATTTTTGCGGTTCACTGGCGATACCGAATGCAGTGGATCTGCTGGGCAGCCGCTATCGACTGCTGTTTTTTATCAATAAACAATATGTGCTTCTTGTCAGCGAGGACGGTTATGGCAAGCGGCTGGCGGAGCATCTGCGCAGCCGGAAACTCAGCAGCCAGACATCTACGGAAAAGGTGTTATCCATGATACTGGCGGATATCATTGCAAAGGATACCGTGATGCTGGAAAAATTTGAGCGGGAACTGATGGAGATGGAGGAGGAAGCGATGCGGCGACAGACGGATCTGTTCTTAAAGCATATGATCCGTGTGCGCAAGCAGCTTCTGATCCTGCGGGGCTATTATGAGCAGTTTATGGAGGTCTGCCGGGAACTGGAGGAAAATGAAAACGATCTGTTTGCCAAAAAGCAGCTCAAATACTTCGGAAATATCAGTGACCGGGCAGAGCGTCTTCTGCATCGCTGCATCCATCTGATCGACTATGCCGGGCAGGTGAAGGATGTGTATCAGGGACAGGTGGACGAGCGACAGAACCGCAACATGCAGTATCTGACTGTTGTTTCCACCATCTTTTTTCCGCTGACACTCATCACCGGGTGGTATGGCATGAATTTTGAAAATATGCCCGAGCTGGCGCACGGGTATCCTTATGTGGCGATCATCAGCGTACTTGTAGTCATCATCTGCATCTGGATCTTTAAAAAGAAAAAAATCATTTGACACAGATTTTACGTGATCTTTACAAAATTTTACCTTGGTGTGATAGCAGTGCCTCTTTTCCCTTGTTAGGATATAAAAAACAAGAGAAGAGAGGGCTATTTTTATGTCTGGTAAAGAAGAAATCAACTGCTACGAGAACCGGGAACTGTCCTGGCTGCGTTTTAACGAGAGAGTGCTGGAGGAGGCGCGCAATCCGGCGGTACCCTTGATGGAGCGGCTGGGATTTCTATCTATTTTCCAGAGCAATCTGGACGAATTTTTCATGGTGCGTGTCGGCTCCCTGGAGGATCAGAAATTCCTGAAAAAAGAAGTGTGCGATAACAAGACGGGAATGACGAGCGAGGAACAGCTTCGCGCGATCGCTGCAGAGAGCGCGAGACTCTGCCGCCTCAAGGATGCAACCTATCAGGGATTGATGGATGAGGTGGGGTGTCAGGGCTTTTTCCTCACAAATTTTCAGGAGCTTTCTGAGCAGGAGGAGGATTATCTGCATCATTACTTTATGAATGAGATCCTTCCGCTTCTGTCTGTCATGATCGTTGGACGCAAGCAGCCGTTTCCGTTTTTGAAAAATAAAGAGATCTATGCGATGGCTGTGCTGGAGACAAAGAGCGATAAGAGAAAGATTGGTATCATTCCCTGCTCCTCACAGGTATTTCCGCGTCTGATCAAGATTCCCACAAAGAAAAATACATATATGCTGTCAGAGGAGTTGATCCTTCACTTCCTGCCGCGCGTGTTCCGGGAGTACAAGGTCGTGGAAAAGACTTTGCTTCGCATTACGCGTAACGCGGATATCGACATGAATCAGGCCTATGACGAGGATCTGGACTACCGTGATTACATGGCACAGATCATCAAGCAGCGCAAGAAGCTGTCTCCGGTGCGGCTGGAGATCACGCGGAATCTGGCGCCGGAGATGACAAAACGTCTCAGACACTATTTTGAACTGGAAAAGGAGCGGATGTTTATTTCCGGGGCGCCGCTGGACCTGTCCTTTGTGGGTGAGATCAAGGACATTATGCGCGAGAAAAAGGAGTTATTCTTTGAGCCGCGCACGCCGCAGAAAACAACGCTCTTAAAGGACAACGAACCGATCATTCCGCAGATACTGGATCACGATGTACTGCTGAGCTATCCGTATGAGAGCATTAAGCCGTTCCTGACCCTTTTGCAGGAGGCGGCAAATGATTCGAAGGTCATTTCTATCCGCATGACACTGTATCGTCTGGCAAGACACTCCAAGATCGTGGATGCGCTGGTGGAGGCGGCAGAAAACGGTAAACAGGTGGATGTTCTGGTGGAGCTGAAGGCGCGTTTCGACGAGGAAAATAATATCGAGTGGAGCCGCACGCTGGAGCAGGCGGGCTGCCATGTCGTCTATGGTGTGGATGGTCTGAAGGTACATTCCAAGCTGTGTCTGATCACGCGCAAGGATGGCGACGAGCTGCAGTACATCACGCAGATCGGCACGGGTAATTACAACGAAAAAACATCCAGACTGTATACGGATCTCTCGCTCATCACGTCGCGCATGGCGATCGGAAAAGAGGCAGCCGATGTCTTTTCCGCATTGCTGCTCGGGGAGGTGGTGGAACAGTGTGAGCACCTGATGGTGGCACCGCGCTGTCTGCAAAATAAGATACTGGAAAAGATCGATCGTGAGATCGAGCACGTCAAGAACGGCGAGCAAGGTTATATCGGCGTGAAGATCAACTCACTCACCGACAAGAAGATCATCGATCGTCTGATCGAAGCATCACAGGCCGGTGTGAAGATCGAACTTCTGATCCGCGGCATCAACTGTCTGCACAGCGGCATCGCGGGTCTGACAGACAATATCGAGGTGCACAGTATTGTGGGACGGTTTCTGGAGCACTCCAGGATCTACATTTTCGGAACGCCGGATCGGGATGAGATCTATATCGCATCCGCCGATTTTATGACACGCAATACGCTGCGGCGTGTGGAGGTGGCAACGCCCATCTATGATGAAAAATTGAAGCTGCGTATCCGGGAGATGTTTGTGACGATGTTCAGCGACAATGTAAAAGGACGTATCCAGCAGCCGGACGGAAGTTATCAGATTCCGGCGGAGGCAGATACGAGACTGGAATCTCAGGAGTATTTTTACGAGCAGGCATATGATGCCAAAGCAGATAAGGAAGGATAAAAAAGAATGAACGAGACGATAAAAGTGATCTTCGGATTGATCGGAGGTCTGGCGCTCTTTTTGTACGGCATGAACAGCATGAGTGATGCGTTGCAGAAAGCAGCGGGCGAGCGCATGAAAAAAATACTCGGATTTCTCACGAGAAATCCGGTCATGGGCGTGCTCGCAGGAGCATTGGTGACAGCGGTTCTGCAGAGTTCTTCGGCGACGACGGTCATGGTGATCGGTTTTGTCAGCGCAGGACTGATGAGTCTTCCACAGGCAATTTCCGTGATCTTCGGAGCAAATATCGGAACGACCATGACCGCACAGCTTATGGCGTTTAAGATCAGCAACTACATCTATCCGATTATTTTTATTGGTTTTATACTTTATTTTGTGGGCAAAAAAGAAAAAGTAAAAAACGTCGGCATGGTCATTTTTTCTTTCGGACTGCTGTTTGAAGGAATTGAGATCATGGGTGGTGTCATGAAGCCGCTGGCAGGCAGCCCTGTCTTTACAGATCTCATGGGCAAAGTGACGCAGATCCCGGTGCTGGGAGTATTGCTTGGTATGGTGATGACACTGGTGGTGCAAAGCTCTTCTGCCACGATCGCGGTTTTGCAGAATTTTGCATCGCAGGCGGGTGCGGACGGGTTACACAGTGTCATTGGGCTGACCGGCGCGATCCCGATCCTGCTGGGAGATAATATCGGAACGACGATCACAGCGCTTCTGGCATCCATCGGACAGTCTAAAAATGCAAAGCGCACGGCGGTGGCGCACAGTGTGTTTAATATCAGCGGAAGTCTTCTGTTTTTATTTCTGATCAGACCGCTGGCAGCATTTGTGCAGTGGATCTCTCCGAAGGGACCGGAGCTGGAGGTGATCTCCAGACAGATCGCGAATGCACATACAACATTCAACATTTGCTGTACGATCATCTGGCTGCCGCTCATTCCGGTGATGGTGAAGATTGTTACATTTCTGGTACGAGGCAAAAAAGAGGAAGTGGTCAGCCATCTGGAGCCGAAATACTTGGATGAGAAGGTGCTTGCACAGCCGATGGCAGCCATGTATCTGCTGTCCCGGGAGATCAGTCGTGTGTCAGAGTATGCGTCTGAAATGATCGGATATGCGCAGGAGGCATTGCTGGGCAAGGAGCCGGTGGCTGCACAGCAAAATTATGTGACTGCACATGAGACCGTCAAGAGCCTGCAGGAGTATATCTCCAACTATATCACGCGGCTCTTTTCCGGCGGAGGACTGACGGAAAGCCAGTCTGAACAGACGGCCGGTCTGTTGTTTGTCACAAACAATCTGGATCGTGTGGCGGACCGGTGTGAGGAGATCAATGTGGTGACGGTGGCGCTGCACGAAAACGGGCGCAAACTTTCCAAGGATGCAAAGGAGGAGCTGCGACGCTGCTTTAAGATCGCAAAAAATCTGTTTTCGGCATCCATGGAGGCTGTCACACTGGGAGATGAGCAGATCGCTGAGAAGGTGACAAAAGAAAAGAACCGCATGCGCAAGGCGCAGAAGAACTGCAACAAAGCGCATCTCTCCCGTGTGAAATCAAAGTCGTGCGATGCGGATATGACGGCGAATTATTCGGATATTCTCTACAATCTGGACCGTATAGTTGATAACTGCGTGGGTATTGCAGAGGAGGCAATGGATCATGTGACACTGGTGCGTCTCGAGGATCTGGAGGAAAACGACCGGGAACAGATGGAGGCGGAGATTGGAGAACAGTAAAAGACTGGAGCGAGCTGTAAAAAGCCCGCTCTTTTATTACTTTTTTGTAATAAAAAATAGCTCAACGAGCAGTTTTGTGGTAGGATATTTTTAGATGTTTCTATTTCACATAACGCCCGGCTGCGAAAGAGCCGCAGGCGACGCAATTTTATCTGGGGAGAGACAGGATGATCTACACAGTCACACTGAATCCGTCATTGGACTATATCGTATCGGTGGAAGATTTTAAACTGGGACTAACGAACCGCACCAGCACGGAATTGATACTGCCGGGCGGGAAAGGTATCAACGTGTCAACGGTACTTGACAATCTGGGCATCGAGAGCACGGCGCTCGGGTTTGTTGCCGGTTTTACCGGAGACGAGATCGTGCGCAGGGTGGAAGCCATACATGTCAGGTCGGAGTTTATCCGCGTGGAGAAGGGAATCTCGCGCATAAATGTCAAACTGCGCTCCGTCGACGGGACAGAGATCAACGGCATGGGTCCGGAGATTGGCGCGGAAGCATGGGAGTGTTTGATGGAAAAGCTGGATAGGTTGTGTGAGGGAGATCTTCTTGTACTGGCAGGCAGTATTCCGCCTTCGCTTCCGGATGATATTTACAGCCGGATGATGGAGCGGCTGGAGGACAGGGGCATTCTGACAGTTGTCGATGCGACAGGAAATCTTTTGCTTGATACACTTTCACATCACCCGTTTCTGATCAAGCCGAACAATCATGAACTGGGAGCTCTTTTTGATGCGGAGCTGTCCACGCGGGAAACGGTCGTGCCCTATGCAAAAGAACTGCAAACGCGCGGTGCACGCAATGTACTGGTGTCCATGGGCGGAGAGGGAGCAGTGCTTGTCGCCGAGGATGGACAGGTCTATCTGTCTCCTGCACCGGAGGGAACGGTGGTGAACAGCGTCGGTGCGGGGGATTCGATGGTAGCCGGATTCCTTGCGGGGTGGATGGAAAAAGCAGAATACCGTCATGCGTTTTATATGGGACTGGCAGCAGGAAGCGCCAGCGCATTTTCCGAGTATCTTGCGACCGGAGCCGAGGTGGAAAAACTGTATCGCTCCTTGACAGAATGTGAAAACTGAAGAATGAAAAGCAGAGGGAACTGGTGTACAATTATAATAGATGCGGTGGTTGAAAAACTCCGTGCAAAACAGGTGGAATTTTGTAAAAAAGTCATAGAGGGAGGATGACATTATGAGAGAATTTAAGTATGTTGTTACAGATCCGGAAGGAATCCATGCACGCCCGGCGGGAGATCTCGTGAAGGAGGCAAAGAAATATCAGTGCAGTATCACGCTGACAAAGGACGGAAAGAGCGGAGACTGTAAAAAGATCTTTGGTCTGATGGGACTTGCCGTCAAAAACGGCAATGAGATCACGATGACTTTTGACGGAGCGGACGAGGATGCGGCATGTGAGGCGATTGAGGCGTTCATGAAAGCAAACCTGTAGGAGAAGTGAACATGCAGATATATAAAGGAAAAAGTGTATTTGGCGGGATCGCCATGGGCAGGATCCGCGTTTACAAAAAGGATCAGCAGCTGGTAAAACGTCAGGAGATTGAGGATGCGGAGGCAGAGTGTGTCCGCTATCGGAATGCGCGCGATGAAGCGTTGAAGCAGCTGCAGGAATTGTATGACAAGGCGCTCAGAGAAGTTGGCGAGGAAAATGCCGCTATTTTTGAAGTGCATCAGATGATGCTTGAGGACGATGATTATAATGAGTCTGTAGAAGATATCATCCGCACGGAGCAGGTCAATGCAGAATATGCGGTTGCAGCTACGGGAGACAATTTCGCAGGAATGTTTGCCGCCATGGATGACGAATACATGCGGGGACGCGCGGCGGATGTCAAGGATATTTCAGGGCGAGTGCTGGGCATCCTGAATGGTGCATCAGCCGCGGAAGTGACGGTGGATGAGCCGGCCATTATCGTGGCGGACGATCTTGCTCCGTCGGAAACGGTTCAGATGGATAAAAGTAAGGTTCTGTCATTTGTAACCGTGCACGGATCGCTCAATTCGCATACAGCGATCCTTGCCCGTACGATGAGTATTCCGGCGCTTGTCGGAACCAACCTGACGCCGGATGCATCTGTGGATGGAAAATTTGCAGTGGTGGACGGAGCGGCAGGAAAACTCTATGTCGAGCCGGATGAAGAGACCATGAAGGAACTCGAAAAAAGGCGGCGGGAGTTTCTGGAGCAGAAGGAGCTTTTGGAAACGATGAAGGGCAGGGAGACGATCACGCCCGATGGACAGAAAATGATGCTCTATGCGAATATCGGAAACACTAATGATCTTGCGACCGTCATCCAAAATGACGCAGAGGGTATCGGATTGTTCCGAAGTGAATTTATCTATCTGGAGCGCGATCATTTCCCCACCGAGGAGGAGCAGTTTGAGATCTACAAACAGGTGGCTGAGGCATTGGCGGGTAAACGTGTCATTATCCGCACACTTGATATCGGAGCGGATAAGCAGTGTGATTATTTTGAACTGGAAAAAGAAGAAAACCCGGCGATGGGCTGCCGCGCGATCCGGATCTGCCTGACAAGACCGGAGATCTTCAAGACACAGCTGCGCGCGCTGTTTCGTGCAAGTGTATTTGGAAAAATAGCCATCATGTATGAGCATCGCATACGGTGAGGTGGAGCAGGGTATCATGATTGAGACACCTGCCGCAGTCATGATCAGCGATCTGCTTGCCGAAGAAGTAGATTTCTTCAGTATCGGGACAAACGATCTGACCCAGTATACACTGGCGATCGATCGTCAGAATACAAAACTGGATGCGTTTTTTGACCCGCATCATCCCGCAGTGCTGCGCATGATCCGGATGGTTGTGGATAATGCTCATAAAAAGGGAATCTGGGTCGGCATCTGTGGAGAACTGGGTGCGGATATGGAATTGACGCGGGAATTTTTACAGATGGGTATAGATGAATTATCCGTTTCACCCGGACGTATCCTTCCGCTGCGCAAACTGATACGCGAGACAGAGGGACGTTCCTTTTGCCACGATTAAAGAAAAGTGCTGGTTACACGATTCAGACATGAGAAAACATGGGTTGTTAGTAAAAGTCCATGTTTATGAGGGAGGATACATCATGAGATATACACTTGAAAACGAGATACTTGCTGTGGAGATCGACTCCTTTGGAGCAGAGCTCAAGTCTGTAAAACGAAAATCGGATGATCTTGAATACATGTGGCAGGGAGATCCGAAATACTGGGGACGGACATCTCCGGTGCTGTTTCCGTTTGTGGGAGTTCCCAAGGATAAGGAATACCGCTATGCGGGCAAGACCTATGCGATGGGACAGCACGGGTTTGCAAGAGATATGGAATTTGAACCGGAATGCGTGGAGGATACGCGTATCTGGTTTGTTCTTCACGCTACGGAGGAGACTCTGGCGAAATACCCGTTTGCATTTCGCCTGCACATCGGATATGAGCTTTACAGGAATGAGGTAAAAGTCATGTGGAAGGTGGAAAACACGATTGACAAGCCGATGTATTTTTCCATCGGTGCGCATCCTGCATTCCGCTGTCCGATCCACGGAGAGGAAAATAAACTCGGTTACGGTCTGAAATTTGCAGGACTGACAAATGAGCTCCACCATCACGGCAATACGCCGGAGGGACTGGCGATCATGGATGATCAGGTACTGCCGCTGGATGACGGCGTGGTAAAGTTTACACCGGGATTTTTTGATACCTGTACCTATATGGTTGAAGGAAAACAGACCGGAGCAGTTTCTTTGCTGGACAGCGCCGGCGAGGCGTATGTGACCGTACATTTTGACACGCCACTGTTTGCCGTCTGGTCTCCTGAGAAAAAGGAAGCGCCTTTTGTGTGTATCGAGCCGTGGTTCGGAAGATGTGACGCGGTGGATTTCGACGGAACGCTGGAGACGCGCGCCTACGAGAATAAGCTGGCAGAGGATGGCGTATTCGAGGCTGAGTATACGATGGAGTTTGTGACGGAGGGACGTTCCTTTTGCCACGATAGTATAGGAAGACAATGAGAGATAGTATACAAAAGAAGATCCGGTTGCCGAGAGTGGGAATGCGCATCGTAAAATCTGCCATTGCTGTTTTTCTGTGCTTTGTATTTTATTCATTTTTTCGCTCGAATGGAATCATTTTTTATTCCCAGCTGGCGGCGATCTGGTGTATTCAGCCACAGTGGGAAAACACGAGATCAAAAGCGTTGCAGAGGACGGTCGGCACACTGACCGGCGCGGTGTTCGGTCTGTTTGTGCTTTTGATCGACAAACGTCTGATGAGGGCAGGGCTGGGCGGAGAGCTGATCTACGAACTGCTCGTTGCGCTGACGATCATTGCGGTTATCTACGTCACGCTGTTGCTGCATAAAAAGGATGCTTCGTATTTTTCGTGTGTGGTATTTTTAAGCATCGTGGTAAATCATATCGGAGACGCAAATCCGTATGTATTTGTATTTAACCGTGTCATGGATACGATGATCGGAATCATCATCGGCATGCTGGTCAATACAGCACATCTTCCGCGCCGGAAGGAGCGGGACATCCTGTTTATATCGGGGATGGATGATGCACTGTTGGAAAGCGACCATCGACTCTCGCCTTACAGTATCGTGGAACTGAACCGGATGCTGGCAGACGGGGCAAATTTTACGGTGTCTACTATGCGTACGCCGGCTTCGCTGATCGAGCCGCTGCGGGGGATCCATCTGAAACTTCCCGTCATCGCGATGGATGGTGCGGTCATGTATGACATGACAAAAAATGAATATCTGCACGCCTATGTGATCTCATCGGAAACAGCACAGAAGCTGCGGGCGTTTTTTGAGGGCTTCGAGGTCAATTATTTTATGAATCTGATCCTGGATAATATGCTTGTCATACAGTATCAGGAGCTGAAAAACGAGGCGGAAACGGATATTTACAATAGGCTGCACACATCGCCGTATCGGAACTATACAACGATGGAACTTTTGCCGGAGGCACAATGTATCTATTTTATGACCATTCAGCCAAGGGAACAGATCGACCGGATCTATGAGGAGTTCCAAAAAAGAGACGACTTCAAAAAACTGCGCATCAGCAGATACGATTCGGATGATTATCCCGGCTATGCGTATATCAAGATCTACAATGAAAATGCGACGCGGGAAAATATGATCGCTTATCTCCGGCAGGAGACAGGACTGTCGCGCATTGTCACATTCGGAAGTATCGAAGGAAAATATGATATACTGGTGAAGGAATGTGATCACAACAAAGTGGTGAAGACCTTGAAGCGGATGTATGAGCCGTTATTATGGGAGCCCAAATTAAAGACAAAGTAAGGGCTTAAAATTACATCTTGGGGGATTACAACGGATACAAAATAAAATGATCAAGGAGGAAAAAGAAATGCCGTTTATTGATTCAAAAATCACAGTACCGGTGACACCGGAAAAGAAGGAGAGCATCAAATCAAAGCTGGGACAGGCCATCAGCCTGCTGGGTAAAACAGAGACCTATCTTATGGTCGGATTTGAGGACAACTATGATCTGTACCTGGGCGGAAACAAGCTGGAGAAGGGTGCCTTTGTGTCCGTCAGTCTGTACGGAAACGCTTCATCATCTGCCTATGACCAGATGACCGGTGAGATCTGCAACATCCTGTCGGAGGAACTGGGCATTCCCGGAAGCAACGTCTATGTCACCTACCAGGGCATCAAGGACTGGGGCTGGAATGGAGGGAATTTTTAGCGAGTGGAATGAGAAAGGGCTTTCGCGGTTGCGAGGGCTCTTTTGCTTATGCATTCATACTCTGAAAACTATTGTGAGGTGATCACTTCTTGCAATCCATAATGCCCCATGCTATACTCGAAACAAAGCAATCGATTATTTGCATAAGCAAACAGTCACTTTTCCATAGTTAGGGCGGACAGCAATTGGGGAGCTGTCTGAATCGTATATCTTTATTCTATTCTATTTATTCCGGAAAATCTTGCTTTTACTTTCAAACTATTTAATCAAAAGCAGGATTTGGGAAGGGGATTGCTTTAAAGATCAGATGCCTTTGAGCGGGAGACAGACGCACCAGAAATCGAACTGGTCTGCCATGTCTATCAACAAAGATAAGAATACGGAATTTCTGGAAAAATGGTATCTGTTCAGAACAGGTCGCAGCGGAACCGCGTAGGTCTACACTCCGTTCCGGTCGGTGCTAAACGGACATCCACCGGATGTCTAGCACCCGTGAGAATATGATTCAGGAGTGAAAAAATCACATCGTCGAAGACGATTTTCATGGATTTTTTCATCGTGACTGTGAAGGTACTGAACAGTTACGAAAAATGCTCTACGCTGCGTGAGTATATGTATTTCGTGGATCCGGTGAGAGATTATCACGAGAAAAATCAATTCTCGAATTTGGAGGATGCAATCCATCAGGCGATTGAGCAGTGCATTAAGGAAAATGTCTTAAAGGATTTTTTGACTGAGAATCGGACGGAGGTAACGCACATGATGACATTGGATTTCACATTTGAACGGCGACTGGAATTACAACGTGAGGAAGCAATTGAAGAAGGGAAAAAAGAGGCACTATCTGGCTTGATTCGTAACAAGATGAATAACAATAAATCGTTGGAGCAGATTGCCGTTGATCTGGATGTACCTGTGGATCAGATCCGTCCGATATATGAAGAAATCGAAAAGGAACTTCAGAAGCAGGCTGATATCACAGGTTCTGAAGTTTCATGCAGGGGTGAATATTGACATTACTGGCACCGTTATTCGCGGCGCTAGAATATTTATTCGAAAAAACGTAGAGAGGTATATTAGTGGAAGAAATATACAAATACCTTTGTTCGACTGAGATTTGCATAGAAAAAGTTCGGGCAGGATTAACGCATACGACTGCAGAATTGTATGAAATCATCGGAAGGAGTGTTTCTACGTCAATTCAAAGGATTGTTAGAAACACATTCTTCTCTGTAAATTATTATTTTCAAGATGATAAGATGGTGATTTGTTTTTTTGACCAATTGGATCCGGAAGAGATAACTGATTTTGTGTTGACCCAAAAAGAACTGAAAACAGATTATCAATATGTATACGAGTTGGTTTGTAGAATCCAGCAGAAGGTGATAAATCAGTTCTATAAAGAATTGGATAATTACAAAAAAAATAATAATATGGATATCTTTATTTCAAAAAGTAGACCGTTGTCGAGTAAAGAACAAAGACAATTATTAATGGCTTTAAAAAAAAGAGTGGAAGATCCTTACAAGAGAATTCGGCGGTCATGATCATGATCTCAGGGACGTTCCTTTTGTCCCGCCCATCGCCCATTGCCACGGTTATCTTAACTTCCAAGATATTTACGTCTCGTGTCATGGTCTGAAAAAAGAGGGGATGAATATTTCTCCGGAAGCGGTCATGAAAACAAAAACAACTTGCATAACCGGTCTGTCCGTGTTACACTCAGACCAAAGCATAAGAATCTAACACATGTATTGCAGAGGCTGTAGCTATTACATACAATAAATGATAATAATCGCAAAACTTCTGCTTCTTTTAACAAGATACTAACACCGGTATCATCTAAATGTCATAGGATCATGCTTTTAATTTCCAATTATAAAAATTAATAAGCAGGATCAGGATGACAGAGGGAAGAATCTATATTTGGGTGCCGAAGTCTTCTGATTCTGTGGAACAGGAGGTACGATGGATATTATTTCACCAAAGATGGATTTTGCATTCCGGGAGCTTATGGAGGATGATGAAGTAAGGCGCTATTTTATCTGTGATGCGCTGAACATGTCAGTAGAACAGGTCAAAGAGACAAGGCTTGGTAATCCGTTCTTAAGGAGACGGCACAGGAAGATGAAGCTGGGGATTCTGGATGTAAAAGTATTCCTGCAAGACGGTACACGGATCAATCTGGAGATGCAGCTGAGGCGGCAGAAGTTCTGGGAGAAACGTTCCCTGTATTATCTTGCGAAAATGTACGCGGATATTCTGTTTATGGGGGAGCATTTTGACCGTTTGAGAAGGTGTGTTGCGATCAGTATTCTTGATTTTAACCTGACGGAGGATGACCGGTATCATTCAGTATATCGCATGCGGGACGAGATGGGAAAGGACTACTCAGATCTGTTGGAACTGCATATCATAGAGTTGCGAAAAACATTAAATGGAAAGAGCAGAATGGATGACTGGATCCGGTTGTTTAACGCGGAAACGGAGGAGGATTTGCATATGATCAAGACAAAGAACGTAGGAGTTCAGAGAGCAAAATATGTCATACAGGAGATGAGCCTGACGGAAGCAATGCGGGATGCGTTTGAAGCCTACCGCAAGAGAAAGATGGACAGGAAGTCTGAGGATGCATATGTGTATGACCAGGGAAAAGCAGCCGGAGAGCAGATTGGAATAGAACAAGGAATAGAGCGTGGAAAACAGGCAGAAATCTTTTCGTCCGTACAGGATGGCGACTATAGTATTGAGCGCGGTGCACAGAAAATGGGTATATCGGTTGATGAATTCAGAAAATGTATGGAAGAAGCCGGATATACGATGAAGTGATTCCCGGGATGTTCTTTTTGACCTCGGCATCCTGTCTCATAGGCTGATACCACAGGTTCTGTTATTTCTGGTAAGACAGGATTTTGATATTCACCGGCGCTGTGTTTCACGGCGCCACTTCTTTATTCTCCATATAGAACACCTTACCTTTGGCACGAAACGGAAGCTTGTTTCCGTTTGGTATGAGGTAGGCGTGTTCTCTTTTGATTTTTAGGTCGTTTTCGATATATCCGTCCGTAATGATCAGGATCGGCCCGGTGGGCGGGAAGTCTTTGGCGCGTTCCAATGTATCTACGCCGGGCTGCAGGATGGTTCCACCGCGTCCGGTGATCTCTACCCGTCCGGCCAGGTCTTCCGGTGCCAGATATCCGGCATCCGTTGCCTCTGCATCGCAGAAGATGAGCCTTACAAAAGGTACTTCTTTGGCGGCTGCGTAGCTGGCGATGGCGCCCAGCGCCAGTCCGATCTGGGCGGAGCACATGGATCCGGAGGTGTCTAATACCACGCCGAAGGTTCTGCTTTCCGTATCCTTTTCCTGTAGTGCGTAGCTGGGTCTTGGAATGTCCGGCGTGGAGCCCTGCCGTCTGCTGGGTCTGGCGTAGGTGCGGTGTTTTTCCAGGGGTGGAAACTGCGCATCGAACCATATACCTAACTGCACATCCCATGGGATGGGCGGCATGGACAGTGCCCGGATCTCTTCCACCAGCCCCGCCGGGAGATAGCCCCTTTCATGGGTGATGTGATAATCCAGTCCTTCCCGAAGAGAGTTTTTGAAAAATTCATCCAGGGTAACGCCTTTTTCCATTCCCTCAAAATGGGGCCCGTTGTTTCCGAACAGGTCACCATGGCCGTAGCCTCGGAAGGTCGCGTGCTTCTTGAACCTGCGCATTTCTTTGACGATGGTGTCGTAGATCGCTTCAGCTGACTGGTTGTGCAGTGTCTCATCATAGAGAAGTCCTTCCCCAGGCATTTCGCCGATCTTCATTTCATGGAGCCAGTCGTTGATCACATAGTCACAGGCGACGTTCCACAGATAGTGATCGCGTCCCTGACAGCGTTCGTGGTGACAGAGACCAGCGTGGAGATACTCATGCGCCAGCACGAATTTCAATTCCTCCTGCGTCAGTCCACAGGATGGGTTCGCATAGATCTCGCCGTGAACCGCATCTACGGCTGCGATATGGATTTCATACCGGTGGCACAGATCCACATCTTCGATGACCCGGAATGAGGATGCCAGACCGCCCAAAAGCGGATAATGTGCTAAAAACCATGCGGCTGCCCGGGTGACGACTGTGTCTGTTTTCTTTGACAGATCATGACCGCCTACGTCGGACACGGCTTTTTTGATCGAATGTGTGATGGCATTTGTAAAATCCTGAACATACTCGTTTTTGGTGCCGGTCTTATATACGATCGGAGCGTTGACACCGATCATGTCTGTGTGTTCCTCTGAATTGCAGCCATAGGTCTGCGCTGGTTCGGTGCCTTCTGACTGGAGCAGATAGTCGTAAATTTTCTTTTCGTCGTTTAATTTGATCTTATATTCCTTGGCCGGATCCGGGAAAATGGAAGCTCCGAATCCTACATCTGCCAGAAATCTGGCGATATAAATGTCGCATGCTTTGCTCCATACGGCGGAATGGATGGTTTCGGCAGCAGGCATTTTTTCTTTGTCAAAGTGCCCGAAGGCAAGGTGCAAAAGGCTGTGTGCCAGTACGTATGCCCATTCTTGTGGACTCAAATCTGCGGAGATATTCACATATATATCACCGTTTTTCGTGACGCAGGAGATGCTGTTTTTCTCACTTAAATGAGAGGTTTTGGCGGAGATCGTTCCGCGCAGTTGCGAGAAGAGCGGATGTTCCCGGAGGATTTCATATCCGGCGTATAAGCTGTTTAATCCTTTGGGCATATCCTCATCTTTACTATAATATTTTCTTCGTAAATATGCCATGGTTGTTACCTCTGACTGCACAGGGCGTGCAGTGGTGCTATTTTTGGTTTACCAGTCGAGGAAGATCGCGGATCACTTCTACCATGAACCAGTCCGGGAGTGCGTGGGTATCGTCTGATGCCACCACCATCTGCGCGATCTCAAAGTTGATGGTGGACAGTTCCTTCAGCATGCTTTTTGCCCGGTACACAAAGGAGAGCATGTTGCCGGAAATGTCCTGTTTGCTCTTAGGAAGCTCAGTGACGAGCTTGGCGCGGAAGGACTGGGCCAGGAAGTAAAGGATGTCCCGGTCTTCCGGTTTTGCCGGCCACTTGGCGTTTTCAGCGATGATATCGTCTAACTGATGATCGTTTTTCAGGTTTTTCGTGTATGCCAAAAACATGCCGGCGTGGGATGGTGTCAGGCAGGCGTAGGACAGCATCTTTAAAGTCTCGTTTGCTACTTCTCTTTTTCCGGTACCGTATTCGGTCAGGGCATCACTGAGCATGTGCCATGACCGGGGCGTGGAAAAGGGTTCTTCGGTTTTGGGCGGTTCGGAGAACAGGTGATCCGGTCTCTGGATGATGTAATCGATCACCCAGGGATGCAGGCTGTTCTGCTGTGCCCATTTGATCCACTGTCTTGCATCCGCCTTCATCTGCACATGAAACATGCGGTTGATGAGCGCGGAGGACATGGTTTTTACGATGGCGGAGTCCTGTGCCCGGTTTCCGGCTCCCACGACAATGCTTCCCTCGGGAAGATGGTACTCGCCAATGCGCCGCTCGTGAATGAGAGAGTAGAAGGCCTTCTGCACTTCCTGAGAACAGGCATTGAGCTCATCCAGAAAGAGCACATAGGGCTCTTTTCTGGCGATCATCTTGGGTGGGAGAAATTCGGAGGTGTCATCGTTGATCTGGGGGATTCCGATGATGTCCTCTGGTGCCAGCTGGCTTCCGAGTAATGATACACAGGGCAGGCCGATTTCTTTTGCAAATTGCTCCACCAGTGCGGATTTTCCGATGCCCGGTGCGCCCCAGATGAAAACGGGTCTGCTGGGGGCGACATTCAGCAGTATTTCAAGCAGGTCATTCTGTGTGACCGTGATCGGCAGATTCATACATACTCCTTTCTTGCCCGGGCGGCGTCGTTTTTGCGTTGTTTTTCGTTATACTGTTTTTTCTTGTTCAAATGCCGCACGCGTGCCCGGGGATAGTACTTGTCGCAGTGCTGGCAGTAGCCTTTGTGCTCGGCGGCGCGTCCTTTGGTGCACGCACCGTAGCTTTGGTAATATTTACAGGGTGTTTCTCTATATTTGCTCATAGTGTTTACCTCGTGCTGACGGCCTTGTAGTTGTAGACCGGTCGAATGATCTTGTTGATAGTTACGGTGTCCCGGATCACCTCTTTGATCTCGTCTATGCTTCGGTAAGCGAAGGGGGCTTCGTCCAGAGTTTCTTTTCCGATGCAGCTGGTGTAGATGCCTCTCATTGTTGCTTTGAAGGAGGATACGGTATAGTGGTTCTTGACCTCCTCCCGTTTCAGGATCCTGCCCGCCCCATGAGGTGCGGAGCAGTTCCAATCAGTGTTTCCCAGACCGGTTCCTAGAAGGATGCCGTCCCGCATGTTGATGGGAATGATAACTTTTTCACCGGCTTTTGCGGATATGGCGCCTTTCCGGAGCATGGGGGAGCCAAAGGCAGTGATGGTTTCCGGGGAAGCGTCCACATAATTGTGGATGCATTCGTAGGAGTCGAGTATTTTCCATTTCATGCCCTTGATCAGCTCATCTAAAATGATGGCTCTGTTTAGGGATGCAAATGTCTGAACGACTTGAAGGTCATGCAGATAATCCTCCATGAGAGTGTCTTTCAGCCAGGTGAGTTCGTAGGGGCAGTCTTTCCCTTGGACCCGCAGTTGTTTTTGCCCTTCGTTTAGGTAGTATTCGGTCACTTCTTTGCCGAGGTGTCGGCTGCCGGAGTGGATCACGAGAAAGAGATTACCTTCACCGTCCTTGTCTGCTTCGATAAAGTGGTTTCCGGATCCAAGGCTGCCGAGACTAAGAAGTGCATTCTCTGCGCGGATGTGCTTGTAGCTTCTTAACTCGGCAAGGTCAAAGGCCTTTGCAAAGCGGTGGGCAGTGGAGCGGATGGCAAAGCCTGAGGGGACCTGTTCCCGGATGACGGTGTCCAGTTTCTGATATTCGATTTTTTTCCCCTTGATCTGTGTCAGCGTCATGCCACAGCCGATATCGATGCCGATGAGTGACGGCATGACCTTGTCGTCGATGGTCATGGTCAGTCCGATGGTGCCCACCTTTCCGGGATGGACGTCGGGCATGACCCGGATGCGACAGTTTCTGGCGCTTTCCTGATCGCAGATCATCTGCAGCTGTGCGACTGCGTACGGATCAATGGCAGTTTCTTTGTTGTTGGTTGTAAATATTTGAGCAGAAGTATAAGATCCTTTGATCGTTTCCATGATGTTGATTTCCTTTTCCGTATATACAAGAGGGCATAAAAATAACACCTCTGTTCAGAGATGCTGGAAATCTTTCCTTGGATTCTTCTTTGAAATGGGCAGAATATGCCTGTGATTCATGACAATCATATTTCATGCGGAGCGTGAAATTTATTGTATACAAATAGAAGGAAGGATAACCATACCTCTTGCTATGAAATTGTTGCTGTTTGTTTTGTAATTGTTTGTCATTGTAATGGCCTCCTTTCTGTGATTGGTTGATCGTGTTTCTTTCAAGTTCCAAGTATAACAGAATAGTTGAAATATGTCATTAAACTTGTAGTTCAATTTTGCTCCTGCTACGCTCATCCGACATGGTAAGGATACCTGCACAGGATGACAGATATTGACATTCTGGCAATGATTTGTAAAAAAAATCCGATATATTCAATCGGCAGGAAAAAGAAAAGTGCTGAAAGGCCGGCAAAGATTTGATACTTGACAGTTTCCATTGTCTTTAGTAAAATATGTTTTGCTTGCTCGGAGGGCAAATCATTCGTTGGAAATGGTGAGCTGGATAAGGCAACAGACTGAGATGTTTGTTTCTTATCCGGCTTTTTTGTTTTTGAGAGAATTACAGATCGGAGGAAATATGATGAAACAGACAAAAAGTTTCACGGAAGGAAAAATTTTTCTGCCACTGGTTCAATTTGCGCTGCCGGTGCTGTTTGCGCTACTGTTGCAGACGATGTATGGCGCAGTTGACCTGATGATCGTCGGGCAGTTTGGCGGAGACCTGGCAGAGGTATGCGTATCGGCAGTTTCTACGGGAAGCCAGATCATGCAGTCGTTGACTGTAGTGATCACAGGGCTTGCGATGGGCCTGACTGTTTATGTGGGAAAGGAAATTGGTGCGGGAAAGAGGGAGACGGCAGGTCAGATCATCGGAAGCGGTATCTGCCTGTTCGGTTTGATCGCAGTGATAGTTACAGTGGTGATGGTGTGCGCCGCTCCGTTTCTGGCAAGGACCATGCATGCACCTGAGGAAGCACTGGAGCAGACGGTTTCTTATATTATTATTTGCTCGATCGGTGCGATTTTTATTGTGGCGTATAATCTGGTGGGTAGTATTTTCAGGGGAATCGGTGATTCCAAAGTACCGCTTATGACGGTAGCGATCGCATGTGTCTTAAATATCGCAGGGGATCTGCTGTTGGTAGCCGGTTTTCATATGGGTGCTGCCGGAGCGGCGATCGCTACTGTGGCGGCGCAGGCGGTCAGCGTTCTGATCTCGCTGCTTATTATCCGGAAACGGGAACTTCCATTTCAGCTTTCGGTCAGAGAGATACGTCCGAACGGAGTTTATATCGGGCGGACCTTAAAGCTTGGCATACCGATCGCGTTACAGGATCTGCTCGTCAATATCTCGTTTCTTGTGATCCTGGCGATCGTAAACTCGCTGGGACTCACTGCATCGGCAGGCGTCGGAGTGGCAGAAAAGCTGTGTGGATTTATCATGCTGGTTCCGTCTGCATTCATGCAGTCGATGTCTGCCTTTGTCGCACAAAATATTGGAGCAGGCAAGCCGGAACGGGCAAAGAAAGCGTTGCTTTGCGGTATTGTATCCTCTCTGGCGGTCAGTGTTGTGATGGCGTATTTTACGTTCTTCCACGGCAATCTTCTGGCAGGGATCTTTGCAAAGGACACACAGGTCATTCTGGCGGCGGCGGATTATCTGCGGGCGTTTGCGATTGATTGTCTGTTGACCTCATTTTTATTTTGCTTTATCGGCTATTTCAACGGCTGCGGGAAAACGACCTTTGTCATGCTGCAGGGGATCATCGGTGCGCTTGGTGTCCGGGTTCCGGTCTCATGGATCATGAGCAGACAGGCGACGGTAACACTGTTTCGCATCGGTCTGGCAACGCCGGTTTCCTCCTTTGTGCAGATCATATTGTGCGGATGCTATTTTGGGTTCATGATGCGCCATTCGCGTGAATGATTCAGATATATTCAATCGGCAGTGCCAGCAGGTTTTCTCTCAAATAAGTTTTCTTATCAATGAGACAGAGAATAATACCCATTCCTCGGGATTTTTCCTTTACCTTGTCAAGGATAGGGTTGGCTGCACCCATAGTTGCCTTTGGATTACCGGACATTTTGATCTCTATCGGATAAAGACAGCCGTCTTCTTCGATAATGAGATCAATCTCATTTTCAACGGATGCTTTTTTGTCTTTCCCTCTGTAGTAGAAAATGTTGAATTTATAGTCTTTCCCCTCGTTGGTATATGATTTGAGTATTTCAGATACGATAAAGGTTTCAAACATATTCCCGGCCACAGCAGAGTTTTTTAAGGCATCAGCAGTCAGCCATCTGGTGAGATAGCATGCAAGCCCGGTGTCTCTGAAATAGATCTTTGGTGTTTTGATAGCTCTGTTCAATGCATTTGCACTGTAGGGCTGTAATAAGAAAACAATGCCTGTTCGCTCCAGAATCGAGATCCAGGTTTTTATTGTCGGCTCACTGACACCTACTTCGCTGGCAATTTTTGCATAATTCAGCATTTCACCGGTTCTTGCCGCAACTGATGTAAGAAATTTTGTAAAAGTAATGCTGTCTGCTGCAATGAGTTCATTGATATCCCGTTCAAGGTAAGTTGAGACATAGGAGGAGTAATACTCCTGCCAGTCTCTGTCTATATCATATAATTCCGGATAAGATCCTTTGTGGATGATTTCCCATAAATGCGCATATGGCTTCAACTCTTTTTCACGCTCTTTGATATAGCTGTCTGTGGGAATAAAATGTCTATTCTAAAGTCATATATTATTTCAGTCGCGATTGATGAGTTTGTCAAGCTAGATAACGACTAATCTAACTTCCCACACCGAAAAGGATTATGATGTAACTATTATAGTTGAAATAGAGGACTATATGTTGGTAAAATAAGGGCAGCATACAGAGGAGGAGATTCGTTTTGAAACTACGGTTAAGAGAGAAAATTTTGCTGGTGTGTTTATGCAGTATACTGGCGGCTTTGGGAATACAGACGTTTTTGTATCAGAGAGCTTCAGCAGAATTGATTTATACACAGGCGGAAAATGAAAGCGTTCATACGCTGGAAAACATGCAGAATGAATTGTATACGTTCTTTAAAAATATTGAGAGTGGATTGATTGAAATTTATAATGACAAAGATTTTATACAGGATCTGGGTGATAATGAGTCTATACAGAGCCTTCAGGAAATGTATTATAGAAAAGCGTATACACTGGCAACGGAAAATTTTGAAACATCGGATGACGTGGTTGCACTTTATGTGTATACAGTGGATCATGAGATCATCAGTACATATCGAAGAGCTGTGACGCCAAAGCACAACTATCCGAAAGATATTTATGAGAGTGAGACTGCTAATAATGCCAAAAAAGTTAAAGAATATATTGCATCGGAAGAGAACAATATATTGATTTCCAGTTATTATAATGCATCTCGTGAGAAAAACATTGTTCGATTTGTATTAAAAATTTATAATAACACGAATTTGAATGACAAGATTGGTTACATCGTTTGTGATATCGACAGTACTGTT
>SFRL01000112.1 GCA_004562765.1 bacterium
GCCGGAAGTGCGAGCCCGCAGCTAGAAGCAGCTAAGCACAAAGATACAGTGTTTATGCTGGTAACTAATGTATCCTGAATAATAGAAAAAGCCTTAAGTTACAAGCCATAGAAGGTCATTCGTGGTACAATAGGTGTAAGGAAAACAGCAAAAAACAGGAAAAACCTTGCACTTGGGGGGGGAGCTATGTATCGTTACAGCAATGGGCAGATTAGTCTGGCAGATTTTAAGCAGCCAGTAGGCATGAATTTGAAAGAGAGCAACCGGTGGGTGAAAAAAGCACAGACAATCCCGTGGCTGGAGATTGAGAAGCGGTACGCTGCTCTGTTTACCAACCGCAAGGGCAATGTAGCCAAGCCGCTGCGGCTGGCCCTGGGCGCCTGTATCATCCAGGCGGAGTATGGTTTCTCGGATGAAGAAACTGCCCTTATGATCCAAGAGAACCCGTACCTGCAGTACTTCTGTGGGTATCCCGGCTATGATGATGAAAAGCTGCCTTTTGATCCATCCCTGATGGTGTACTTCCGTAAGCGGTTGACGCCGGAAGTGCTGGGCGAAATCAATGAGATGATCGTGCGGGACGCAAAGGAGCGTCAGGCAAAAGAGGCCAAATCCAAGGATGACGATGATGACTCTGACAATCATCCAGGAGCTGGCGGAAACAGCGGTACTATGATCGTGGATGCTACCTGCGCGCCGTCCAATATCCGGTATCCCCAGGACGTTTCTCTGCTCAATGAGGCCAGAGAGAACGCGGAGAAGCTTCTGGATGTTCTCCATGATCCCGCAGATGGGAAGAAACCCCGCACTTACCGCAAGCGTGCCCGGAAAGATTATCTGAAATACACAAGATGCCGCAAGCATACCGGCAAGATGACCCGCAAAGCAATCGGAAAGCAGCTGACTTACCTCCGGCGTGACCTTGATGCCGTTGATGGCAAACTATCTCTCGGAAAATCTCTGACCACACGACAGATGGAACGTCTGGATACGATCCGCACCATCTATGAGCAGCAGAAGTACATGTACGATAACCACACCCACAGCGTGCCTGACCGGATCGTCAGCGTGAGCCAGCCCTTCGTTCGTCCCATTGTGCGTGGAAAAGCCGGTAAACCGGTAGAGTTTGGCGCGAAGCTGGACATCAGTGTTGTGGATGGGTGGACACGGTTGGAATGCTGTTCCTTTGATGCTTACAATGAAGCTGGGAATCTGCAGGAGATGGCAGAACGGTTCCGGAAGCGGGAAGGGCATTATCCCAGCCGCATTCTGGCGGACAAGATCTACCGAAACCGTGAGAATCTCAACTATTGCAAGGAGCACGGAATCCGGCTCTCCGGTCCGGCACTGGGACGTCCCAAGAAGGGTGAGACCATAGACAAGGCTCAGGACTACCGGGATGAGTGTGAGCGTGTGGAAGTAGAGCGTAGGTTCAGTCTGGCAAAGCGCAAATGCGGCATGGGACTTGTCACGGCAAAACTGCGGGAGACCGTTGCCCATGTGATTGCCATGTCCGTTCTGGTGCTGAATCTCCGCAAGATTCAGTGCGCCCTTTTGCGGTTGCTCACATATCTGTTGGTCGTTTTCCCATCTCAGCAAAAAACGGCAGTTGTTCAGTAAACATTAAATAAACAGGCGGACATCTTTTGAAAAAGCACATGAAAAGGAAAAGCAGGGGGTATCCCCTGCTTTTTCACAGATATGGAGCGTTATTTCGGTTGTAAACCTCGTTCTTATTTGGTATACTGAAAACGACAGAAGATATGGCGGGCATGGAAACAAATGACTTGCAGATGCTTACCAGCGGCGTGGTAAATATCCTCAGCGATAAGCTGGATGCCGTAATTTTATATGGGTCGTATACTAGTTAGGCTCAGAATGCAGAATCAGATATGACATTGCCTTGGTTTTGCGCGGACCGATTTGTCAGGCTTCAAAATGTGATGCCGTTTTATCGGAACATCCAGACAGAGGGGACGTATTGTGGAAGGCTGCCTGATGTTTGAACTGTCTGATTACCGTATGAAACGGGTAATGGAAACGCTTTGAGTGGGGCTGTACTCTTTGTTTACTGCGCCTCAAAATTTGAGCCGGGTACTGGTTGTATATTTCTGAGATGCGCTGAGGGAGAGAATACATATTTCAAGTTTAAGGAGGGAAAACGATGTCCGAATATATCTATTCCAAAAGTGAACTGGCGGATATTGTGCTCCCGCTGTTAAAGAAGTATCGGGCGGAAAAAGCAATCTTGTTTGGTTCATATGCCAGACAGGAAGCCGATAGCTCGTCTGACATTGATTTGATGATCATAGGCGGAGGTCAGTTTGACCCCACAGATGT
>SFRL01000113.1 GCA_004562765.1 bacterium
ATATCAGTATATTCGTGATCATGTTTTCCATCATTTCTTCAGGCATGATCGCTGTGATGACACAGTACATCGGCGCAAAACGCCCAGGTGTTGCCCAGCGAGCCATGCGTTTGGGTCTGCTGTTCAATCTGGTCACCGGTATTATGATCAGTGCGGCACTATACTGCTTCGCTGGTTCTATTCTGAAGGGGATTGGAATAGCGGACCAGCTTTTGCAGCCCGCAAAAACCTATCTACAGACGGTGGGACTGTTCTGCATCTGTAATGCGATGATCCCTATATTCTCCAGTTATCTGCGTGCCTTCGGCCATACGGCCCCCACACTCAGCGGAACTGTTCTGGCAAATGCAGTAAATGTGATCCTAAACGCACTGTTCCTTTTCGTGCTGCACTGGGGGATTATGGGCGTGGCCCTTGCTACTGGAATTTCACGAGTGATCCATTTGCTTTGGGTATGGCTTATTTCCCGGCGGCGCATCCGCCCGGTATACGAGGCAGATCCTCCGGAAAACCGGGATATTCTGCGCAAAATCATTCGGGTCGGTCTCCCTGCTGCAATGGAGACATCGCTGTATAATCTGGCGGTTACCATAGTTATCAGTTTGTTGAACGGGATGGATGACACCGGCATGCAGGCGACAGCTCGAGCATACACAGTTCAAATCGCTAACTTTTCTTTCAGCGCCGGTGCTGCACTGGCGCAGGCCAACGCTATCATGGTGGGGTGGCGCATAGGTACCGGAGAACTGGACTCCTGTGATCGTGATACCCGCAAGGTTGCCATAATCGGTATATACCTGGGCGTTAGCATAGCGGGATTCTTCGGTTTATGTGCCCACCCTATTTTGAAATTGTTTACCGATGATCCGGAAATGATTCGTCTGGTCAGCAAACTGCTGATCGTGGATATTGCTTTGGAAATTGGACGCATGACCAACTTGGTTTTCGGCAATGCCCTGAAAACCAGCGGTGATGCGATGTATCCCATGGTCATTGCTGTAGTTTTTGCCTTTGTCTGTGCAGCAGGCGGAACATGGTTCTTTGGTGTCCATCTGGGATGGATGGCTGTTGGTGCCTATGTTGCTATGGCATTGGACGAATGTGTTCGGGCAGTGTTTATGTTCCAGAGATGGAACAAAGGTTACTGGAAAAATAAAAATCTGTTATCTACAAAGTGAGGGCTCCACCATGAATCTGGCCGCAATCCACCATGAAGCTACGCAGGAATATTGCTTTTGCATGGAACCGGGGAAATTTTTGTTCCGATTGCAAACTGGTAAGAATGATCTGTACAGCGTAACACTGCATACCCGGGATAAGTATCTTCCTTTAAGAATCAAGGACACACGGCGGTCAACACCAATGAAATGGGTTGCCAGCGATGGCCTCCGTGATTATTATGAGGCGGAACTGGAATTTCAGGTCGTATGTCTGCGCTACTGCTTTGAACTGAAGGATCATGCAGGGCACCGGGTGTATTTCAGCAACTGCGGTTTTACGGATTCGATCCCGGAGGATATAGAGCGGCTCTTTGACTGCCCCCAAACACTTCGGGAGGAGGAGTGCTTCCGTGTTCCGTCCTGGGCCGCGAATAAGGTCATATACCAGATCTTCCCATCCCGGTTTGCTGCCCACACAGCGGTAGAGGAAAGTGTCTGGTATCAGGCACCCATTGGTTCGAAAGCAGATCTGGGTGGCTCTCTGAGGGGTGTCATCTCCCATCTGGACTACATCCGTGATCTTGGTGTGGATGTAATTTATCTGACACCTATTTTCCAATCTAATTCCACCCATAAGTATGACACCATTGATTATTATACTATCGACCCTTCCTTCGGCACCGTAGACGATCTGAAGGAACTGGTAGACCGGGCGCATGAAATGGGGCTTCGGGTGATTCTAGATGGTGTATTCAATCATACCTCTCGAGATTTTTTTGCCTTTAAAGATATTTTAGATAATCAGGCAGAGTCAGTATATAAAGACTGGTACTATGTGGATCAGTTTCCTCTTTGTCTGACTCCCGGTTCGCACAATTATAAGTGCTTCGGATATTTCGCGGGTATGCCAAAGGTGAATCTGCGCTGCCCTGCGGCCGCAGCCTATTTCACCGACGTGGCACTGTACTGGCTCCGAAAGGCCGGTGTGGACGGTTGGCGGTTGGATGTGGCCGATGAGATTTCTCACGACTTTTGGCGCAACTTCCGCAAGGCTGTAAAGGCTGAATTCCCGGAGGCGCTGATTGTTGGCGAGATCTGGCACCATGCACCGGACTTTTTACAGGGTGACCAGTGGGACAGTGTAATGAACTATCCCTTCTACCGGAAGCGTCCACATTTGCTGGAAATCTGGGATTCCTGCGAGGCAATACCCACAGCGCAGCCTATCCACTGCTGTGGAATTTGGTCGGAAGCCACGATACAGCTCGGTTGCTTTACCTGTGCGGGGAGAACAAGCAACGGCAAAAGCTGGCGGCTGCACTACAGCTTCTGCTGCCCGGTATGCCAATGATATATTACGGTGATGAAGTGGGAATGACCGGAGCACAAGATCCGGATTGCCGCCGAGGCATGCTCTGGGATGAGAACCGACAAGACAAGGATATGCTCTGCTGGTATCGCCGCCTTCTGAAGCTACGCCGGGAACTGCCTGTGATTCTCAACGGTCAGGTCATATCCGAGGAAGCAAGAGACGAGGAAGGACTGATTTGCGTGCACCGCAGGATGAATGGGCAGAACATAACCCTCCTTTTCCATGCCGAGGAAAACAGTGTACATATTCCCGAACTTGCAGGCAAACGGGATCTTCTGAGTGAGAATGTTTTTGATGGTAGTGCAAACGGAATTACAGCGATGGTTCTGGTATAAAAACCTTGTCCGGAACGTCAGATATAGATGGTAATGATCAGTTTCGCTCATCTTTTCCTCCTGTGGAAGCGGCAGGTCCGTCCATAGCCAGACCTGCCGCAAATCTAAGGAACCTCTGTTTTAATCCGCACTACCATCGAGGCTTGAGATATGGTATAATAACACCATCAAAGCAATGGTGGTGCAGGCAATGAAGCAGGAAACATTTACCGACATCGAATACAGCTTCCGCAAGAAGAAGACCAAGCGGGAAGAGTTCCTGGAAATCATGGACGAGATCATTCCCTGGGACGAGTGGGTTGGTGTCATTAAGCCCTACTATCCCACGGGGAAGCGTGGCCGTCCGCCCATGGGGATTGAGAAAATGCTGCGGATGTATCTTCTTCAGATTTGGTTTAACCTGTCCGATCCGGCTACCGAGGATGCTATCTACGACAGCTATGCCATGCGGAAATTCACAGGCATTGCATTAACGAAAAGAAAGCTATAAAACTGCTTGAAACTTTTGAATATAAACCTGAAAAATATGCCGAAAGGGTTAATCATATTTTTGAAGTACTCGGTCTTTCACTTTTTGAATGCTACAATATGACCGAGAAGCTTTATAAAGAAGTGAAAAAAATTGCAACGGAGATAAATAATTTTTTAAACGAGGGGAATTCAGATGAAAGAAAACAAATATGATGATAATATATTTTTTCAAAAATACAGTCAAATGAGTCGCTCACAGCAGGGACTAGC
>SFRL01000063.1 GCA_004562765.1 bacterium
AGAAGCATACAACATGAAAGCGGCGTGCACAATGCTTTCCGGACTAATTTTTAGACAGGGAAGGTAAGGCCATGGAAAAGTACAATGACAAAAAAATATGTAAAGGACTACTGTGGTTGAGTGTTAGGAACAGTAGACAGTATTCCTATATCGTTTTTCCTCCTGAAACGGTGATGTTTGATGAGCACGGCAAAGTGCTTGTCAAATGTGCCACTGAAGAGGAAGCGGTAGAATACATCATAGATTTACGAAGCGAGGTAGAAGATGGTATATAACACATTAGCAGTTGGTGATGCTTTACGAGAAATTAGAGAGCAGTACGGATATACACGGAGTGACATGGCAGAGAATCTGGAGATCAGTTGTATCCATTATGCATCTATAGAACAAGGAAGACATAAGATGAGTTTGGACTTGATGCTTAAAATCGTGTCTCTGTATGGCGTTGGATTGGACAAATTATTCGGGGAGCCGGTGAAACAGAGTGGTAATAGCGATGTTGATAAATTAAATCAGAAGCTGAATACGTTACGACCGGAGGAACTGAATTATGTAGTGCCAGCACTGCTGATTTTCCTTGACGGATTTCAGGTAAGGAAGGAGGCGGTGTGAAGATGAGACGACCGGGAAGAAAAAAGAATGTTTTAGTAGATGCTCCGACAAAGTGCGTAGTAATTCTTTCTTCAAAAGAGGAACACGATTTTGTTTTGACAGAAAAGAAGGAAGACAAGCAGCTGAACAGAATCATGGAGTTTACAGATCACAATAACTTAGAGCCGATGAAGAGATTTCGGCGTGGAATCATGGGAAGACGCGAAAGTGATGCGATCTTCTTTAAAGCAGTAAACTATATGCTCTCCGGTAAGGCAGCTGCGCTGGTTACTGTGAGTGGAGATGTTATCATCACTTTGGCTGACAGGATGCTGATTAGACAGCTAGGGATTGGAGGATGCGATGCATGATGAGGATAATTATTTCCAGGAGTGCAATGATATTCCCATATGGAACAGATATCTCTTAACGATCGTAGAGGCTGCACAGTTTTATCATATTGGAGAAAAGAAATTGCGGCAGTTGGTTGATATCCATCCAAATGGTGATTTCTATGTACAGGTTGGAAATAAGGTATTAATAAAGAAAGAACGGTTTGAAAATTTTATAGATGAATCGACTGTAATTTGAAATAGTTGTAGAAAAGGGGGGCACAAATGTGGTACAATAACCACGCTAGGGCTCTCTTTTTTATGAAAGGAGACGAAAATATGAGTGAAAAAAGGCGAGATAATCGTAATAGAATTCTTCACGAAGGAGAGTACCAGAAAGCGGATGGGCGTTATTGTTTTAGATATACAGATTTGCATGGTGATGTGGGATATGTGTACAGTTGGAGATTAGACCATAACGATCCGATTCCTAAAGGTAAAAAGTCTGAGCTTTCTCTGCGTGAAAAAGAAAAGCAAATTGAACAGGATATGTTTAATCAGATCGTACCGAAAGGGGGAGGTCTTACAGTTCTTCAATTGGTGGAGAAGTATGTAACATTGAAGACGGGTGTCAGACAAAGTACCTATGCCGGATATAAGACAGTAATGAACATTCTAAAAAAAGATGATTTTGGAAAACAGCGAATTGATAAGGTGAAATTGTCTGATGCAAAGTTATGGCTGATTAGACTTCAGCAGGTTGATAAAAGGAGTTATAGTTCCATACATACGATCCGAGGCGTGCTTCGACCTGCCTTCCAAATGGCAGAGGAGGATGATTTGATTCGTAAGAATCCCTTTAGATTTGAACTTGCGGATGTACTTGTAAATGATAGCGTCAGACGCGAAGCTCTTACCAGAAAGCAGGAAAGAGAGTTCCTGCGATTCGTTAAAGAAGATGCACATTTTTGTAAGTATTATGATGCAATTTATATACTGTTTAATACGGGACTCCGTATTTCAGAGTTCTGTGGCTTGACTATTTCAGATCTTGACTTTGAAGAAAAGAGAATACGAGTAGATCATCAGTTACAGAGAACAAGCCAGATGCAGTATATTATTGAGAAACCTAAGACAGAAAGCGGCGAGAGATATGTTCCCATGTCTGACGAAGTGGAAGCCTGCTTTAAGAGAATCCTGAAAGCACGGGAGAACCCAAAAATTGAACCAATGATAGATGGTGTGACAGGTTTTCTCTTTTTGGACAAAAATGACAGACCGATGGTAGCTATGCACTGGGAGAAGTACTTTCAGCATATCAGAGATAAGTATAATAGCATTTATAAGGTACAGATGCCGAAGGTTACGCCACATGTCTGCAGACATACATTTTGCAGTAATATGGCAAAGTCGGGAATGAATCCCAAAATGCTGCAGTATATTATGGGGCATGCTGATATTAGTGTGACGATGAACACATATACGCATGTGAAATTCCAGGATGCACAGCAAGAGTTTAAAAAAGTAGTCAATGAATAATGCTGACGCTGGTTTAGCTGTAAAATGAGAGAGAAAGTGCCATAAGATTGGAATTCCCAATTTCTGAACTGCCGTTTCCCAATTTCAGATTTGGCTTTGGTAAAGGCTTTGAATTTACCAAAGAATTTACCAAAATTGCTGACAAAAATATGCGAAGATATGCAAAGATATGCCATAAAAGGTGTAATCCTATGAAAGGTAGAAAAGCCGGAAAGGCTTGAAAATAAAGGAATTATGGGAAAAATAAAAGTTTTATTTGTTTGCCACGGCAATATTTGTCGCTCCACGATGTGTGAATCTGTTTTCACATATATGGTAAAACAGGCAGGATTAGAAGAAAGATTTGAGATTGATTCGGCGGCGACGAGCCGTGAGGAGATCGGCAATGGGCCGCATTATGGGACAAGGAATAAGCTGGCACAGGTGGGGATTCCGGTGATCCCGCACAGGGCCAGACAGTTGACACGCGATGATTACTTGTATTATGATTACCTCATTGGCATGGATACGGCAAATATCCGCAACATGACGCGGATCGCCGGGGGCAGTGACCCGCAGGGCAAGATCTACAAGCTGCTCACCTTCGCCGGAAAGGGGAATGACGTGGCGGACCCGTGGTACACGGGTGATTTTGACGCAACCTATCGGGATGTGTCGGAGGGCTGTGCGGCGTTCCTTGATTATCTGACTGAGAACCGACTGATCTACTAGACTGGATTTGTCCGGATACGTGTGACTGTCTGATTCGCAGAGAATATAAATGAGGAGCACAAAAGAACATGAATCAAAAACTGACATTTCTTAGCCGGGCATTTCTGGCAGGTATCATGATCGGCATCGGTGATGTGATCAATGCGATGTGCGAGAACCGGGTTGTGGGAGCGTTGCTGTTCGGGCTGGGGTTGTTATGTATTTTACATAACGGGTTTTATCTGTATACAGGAAAGATTGGAATTGTCTGGAACGCGCCGGACAAGAAAAAAGAGATCATGAATCTGTTTGTAGGAATTATCTGCAACATTTTAGGCGTAATGCTTGTGGTGAAACTATACATGATCGCAAACACAGGTTTTGCGGAAAAGATCACACAGACGGCGCAGACGCTCTCGTCGCAGAGTGCCATGAGCTGCTTCCTGGGTGCAATTTTCTGTGGGGTGCTTATGACGGTGGCAACGGTTTCCTATCGGAGAGAAAACATGGTTGCAGAGACGGTCATCACGTTGTTTTGTGTGATGGTATTTATTCTGGCGGGATTTAAGCACTGTATTGCCAACGCGTCCATGTTGCTGTTCTTAGATTGCAATTATGTAAATTATCTGATGATGATCGCCGGTAATACGGTGGGTTCGCTGTGCTACGGTTATCTGTTTGGGCGTGCGAGGGAGAACAGATGACGGATCTGGTTGCCTACTATAATAAATTTAATGAGGAAAAACGGCTTCAGAGTCGTCATGGACAGGTGGAGTATCACACGACGATGCATTACATTCACCGTTATCTGGAACTGTTGCAACGAGAACGTGAGGCTGACGGGAAACCGAAGCAGCTGGAATTCGGGAATGCGGGGAATCGGCATACAGAGCCGCTCCGTATCATCGACATCGGCGCCGGCACCGGCCGCTACAGTGTGGCGCTTGCGGCGGAAGGATATGATGTGACGGCTGTGGAGTTGGTGAAATACAACCTCGGCATCTTAAAGCAGAAGGGTGCAAACGTAAAGGCTTATCAGGGCAATGCGCTGAAGCTGAAGCGTTTTGCGGACAACAGCTTTGATCTGACGCTGCTGTTCGGACCGATGTATCACCTGCACTCGGACGAAGACCAGATACAGGCGCTCTCGGAGGCGAAGCGCGTTACCAGACCGGGTGGTATCATCATGGTGGCGTATGTCATGAACGACTACAGTGTGATCAAGTACGGTTTTATGGAAGATCATATCGCGGAGCGCGTGCAAAATGGTGAACTGACGGATGATTTTCAGATCCGCCATAATGAAAATGAGCTGTACGATTATGTGCGTCTGGAGCAGATCAACGCGCTGAATCAGGCGGTTGGAGTGAAGCGTGAGCTGATCATTGCACCGGATGGCCCGGCGGACTATATTCGCCCGGTTCTAAATGCAATGGATGAAGAGGCATTTGAACTCTTTCTGCAGTATCAACTAAAGAACTGTGAACGCCCGGAACTACTGGGGGCGAGCTCGCACACGGTCGATATTTTAAGAAAGTGCTAAGATAGTATGATTTGAATTATGTGTCCGAGTACTGCGTGACAACATTTTGCAGTCATTTATGCGACGGGTACACGCGGAGAAGGCGTATAGGAATCGGACATAAGGCAGCAGAGCCAAGCGGTTTTGCTTGCGCTCTGTGCCACTCGCGTGATTTACCCGTTAAGCATAACAGACTGCGGAATGTTGTCATGCAGAGAAAGGACACATCATCAATATATATATTTACAATTCCAATAAATGGTGGTATAGTGACCGATGGACGGTACCCGTTCACCGGGACTGTACCACTTTTTTGGAGGAATTAAATATAATGAAGAACACCGTTTTGACGCTTCGTAAGCAGAAGGAAAGCCAAGACAAGATCACAATGCTGACCTGTTACGACTATTCCATGGCAAAGCTGATGGACGAGGCGGGGATCAACGTATTGTTGATCGGAGATTCACTTGGACAGGTGATGCTCGGTTATGAGGATACCCTGTCTGTCACTATGGACGAAATGATCCATCACACCGCGGCTGTGGCAAGAGGCGCGAAGAATGCCTTTATTCTTGCAGACATGCCGTTTATGTCTTATCAGGCATCTATTTATGATGCAGTTACCAATGCCGGAAGATTGATGAAAGAGGGCCGTGCCAACGGCGTGAAATTAGAGGGCGGAGCCACTGTCTGCGAGCAGATTCGCGCGATCGTGGATGCGTCTATTCCCGTGTGTGCTCATTTGGGACTGACACCGCAGTCTGTCAATGCATTTGGCGGTTTTAAGGTGCAGGGCAAGACTGTGGAGGCGGCGCAGAAGCTCATTGATGACGCCAAGCGTGTGGAGGAAGCCGGCGCATCTATGGTCGTTCTGGAATGTGTGCCCGCAGCAATCGCGGCAAAGATCACGGAGAGCGTTTCCATTCCGACGATCGGTATCGGTGCAGGCGCAGGCTGTGACGGACAGGTTTTGGTATATCAGGATATGCTCGGCATGTTTTCCGACTATGTGCCGAAGTTTGTGAAGCATTTCGCAGAGGTCGGCGAGATCATGAAGGCTGCGTTCGCGGATTACACTGCAGAGGTGAAGGCGGGCACATTCCCCACCGAGGCGCAGACCTACGGTATCGCGGATGATGTGCTGGAAAAATTGTATTAATTAAGGAGAAAAAACAATGCAGATCGCAACTACGATAAATGAAGTTAGAACACAGGTAAAAGCATGGAAAAAAGAGGGCTGTAGCGTCGGCTTTGTTCCGACGATGGGCTATTTACATGAGGGACACGGCAGTCTGATCAGCCGTGCACGCGAGGAGAATGACAAGGTCGTTGTCAGCATTTTTGTCAACCCGATGCAGTTTGGACCGGGCGAGGACTTAGAGAGCTATCCCAGAGATCTGGACAAGGACAGCGCTTACTGCGAGTCGCTGGGCGCAGATCTGATCTTTCATCCCGAACCGGAGGAGATGTACACGGACGGTTTCTGCTCTTATGTGGATATGTCTGTGCTGACAGAGGAATTATGTGGATTATCACGTCCGGTACACTTCCGTGGTGTATGTACGGTCGTCAATAAATTGTTCAATATCGTGCAGCCTGACCGGGCATATTTCGGACAGAAGGATGCCCAGCAGCTTGCCATTATCAAGCGGATGGTACAGGATCTGAACATGGATCTGGAGATCATCGGCTGCCCCATCGTGCGGGAGGAGGATGGACTGGCAAAGAGCTCCCGCAATACTTATCTCTCCGCAGAGGAGCGTCAGGCGGCCCTTGTGCTGTCAAGAGCCGTAAAGCTTGGACAGGAGCTGGTCGCAGGAGGCGAGACCGATGCGAAAAAGATCGTTTCCGAGATGAGCGCGCTGATCGAGAAGGAGCCGTTGGCGCGTATTGACTATGTGAAAGCGGTGGACGGTCTGACCATGCAGCAGATCGATACCGTGAAAAAGCCGATGCTTGTGGCGCTGGCAGTCTACATCGGAAAGACGCGTCTCATCGATAATTTTATTGTGGATTAAGGTATTTGACCGGAAAGGAAAAACCTATGAACATCGAACTTTTAAAAGGAAAGATCCATCGCGCGACGGTCGTGCAGGCGGAGCTGGACTACGTGGGCAGTATCACGGTGGACGAGGCACTGTTGGAGGCTTCCGGTATTCTGGAATACGAAAAGGTACAGATCGTGGATGTGAACAACGGCAGCCGTTTTGAGACCTATACGATCGCGGGTGAGCGCGGCAGCGGGATGATCTGCCTGAACGGAGCAGCTGCGCGCTGCGTATCCACCGGAGACAAGATCATTATCATGGCGTATGCCACGATGACTCCGGAGGAGGCAAAAGAGCACAAGCCGACCGTTGTTTTTGTGGATGACAACAATCATGTGGAGCGCATCACAAACTATGAGAAGCACGGCAGACTGGAAGACATGCAGGAGGCGTAAATTGTTAAGTGAAAAGGTAACTGTTCAGAACAGATCGGAGCGGAACCGCGTAGATCGTGAGAATATGATTCAGGAGTGCAAAAATCCCATCGTTGAAGACGATTTTCATGGATTTTTGCATCGTAACTGTGAGGGTACTGAACAGTTACGAGATAAGACGATTCTTTTGGGCGTGACTGGCAGCATTGCGGCATACAAGATCGCGACCCTTGCCAGCATGCTTGTCAAGCAGCACGCGGATGTTCATGTCATCATGACAAAAAATGCTACGAATTTCATCAATCCGATCACGTTTGAGACACTGACCGGAAATAAATGTCTGGTGGATACCTTCGACCGGAACTTTGAGTTTCAGGTGGAGCATGTGTCACTGGCAAAGAAGGCAGATATTGCACTGGTCGCACCGGCAAGCGCAAATATCATCGGAAAGATGGCGCACGGAATCGCAGATGATATGCTGACGACGACGCTGCTTGCCTGCAAGGCACCGATCCTCGTGTCGCCTGCCATGAATACGAATATGTACGAAAATCTCATTGTGCAGGACAACATTCGCATACTGCAAAAATACGGGATGAAAGTGATCACACCTGCCAGTGGATATCTTGCCTGTGGTGATACCGGAGCCGGAAAAATGCCGGAACCGGAGACGTTGTTTGCATATATTGAGGCGGAGATCGCCTGTGAAAAGGATCTCGCCGGAAAAAAGGTGCTTGTCACTGCCGGAGCGACGCAGGAGGCACTGGATCCGGTACGCTATCTGACAAACCATTCTACCGGAAAGATGGGCTATGCTCTCGCAAAGGCAGCGGTGCTTCGCGGGGCAGAGGTGACACTGGTCAGTGCGCCGACAAATCTGGAACCGCCGCTGTCCGTGGAAGTCGTGCCTGTTGTCAGTGCACAGGATATGTTTGAGGCGGTGGAGAACCGTTTTGACGGTACGGATATTCTCATTATGGCAGCAGCCGTGGCAGACTACCGCCCCAAGGAGTTTGTGGATCACAAGATCAAGAAAAAAGAGGGCGACAATGTGCTGGAGCTCGCCCGTACTACCGATATTCTGGGCACACTTGGCGCGCGCAAGCGTGCGGATCAGTTTATCTGCGGTTTTTCCATGGAGACGGAGCAATTGGTCGAAAATTCAAGAGCGAAGCTGGAAAAGAAGCATCTGGACATGATCGCGGCAAACAATCTGCGCACGGAGGGTGCAGGTTTTGGCACAGAGACAAATGTGGTGACGTTGATCCGTCCGGATGACATGGTGGAATTGCCGATCATGTCAAAGCTGGAGGTCGCACACCGGATCCTGGACCATATTCTGAGAAACAAGTAAGTACCGTTTACGGCTTTTAAAATTCCCGTAAGTATGCTATGATTAAACATACTTATGGGAACTTTTTTATGAAAGAACTGCGAGGGAACCGAGCAGTTACGGAAGGAGTTTATTTATGCAAAAGACAAATGACTATACGTCACCCTATGAGTTTTACGGCAAGATCCCGACCGGCAAAGCGATCCTCTACGGATTGCAGCATGTGTTGGCGATGTTTGTGGGCAATCTGACGCCGCTCATCGTCATCTGTGGCGCATGCGGGATCGGTGCGGGATCGGAATTTGCGCCCGTATATGTACAATTATTACAGAATGCAATGGTGATCGCAGGTATCGTGACACTGGTGCAGCTGTTTTCCATCGGTCCGGTGGGCGGAAAGGTACCGATCATTATGGGAACCAGTTCCGGTTTCATCGGTGTGTTCAGCAGTGTGGCTGCCAGTATGGGTGGTGGTGTGCTTGCCTATGGCGCGATCATGGGTGCGTCGGTGATCGGCGGATTGTTTGAGACGGTTTTGGGATTTTTCTTAAAGCCGCTGCGGCGGTTTTTCCCTTCGGTCGTGACCGGTACGGTCGTGCTGGCGATCGGACTTTCGCTGATCAGCGTTGGTGTCAACTCTTTCGGAGGAGGCAATAATGCGGCGGATTTCGGCTCGCTGGAAAACCTGCTCGTGGGTCTGATCGTTCTGGTTGTGATCCTGGCAGTGAAGCATTTTACAAAGGGTATGGCAAGTTCTTCTGCGATCCTGATCGGTATTATTGTCGGATATATCGTTTGCTTTATCATGGGAATGGTGCTGCCGACAACGGCTGTGAATGCGGATGGAGTGGAGTATACCAAAGCATGGGTGCTGAATTTTGACAAGGTCAGCTCCGCAGGCTGGTTTGCGCTTCCTAAAATAATGCCGGTGAAACTTGTGTTTGACGGCCGTGCGATCCTGCCGGTCATGATCATGTTTATCGTGACGGCAGTGGAGACAGTCGGTGATATCTCCGGTGTCATGGTGGGTGGAATGAGCCGTGAGGCGACAGATAAGGAATTGTCCGGCGGCGTGATGTGTGACGGTCTCGGATCTTCCTTTGCGGCACTGTTTGGTGTGCTGCCGAATACCTCTTTTTCACAGAACGTAGGTCTTGTGACGTTGACGAAGGTGGTCAACCGTATGGCACTTGCATGTGGTGCGATCTTCCTGATTTTATGCGGTCTGTTCCCGAAACTGGCTGCGCTGATCTCCATCATGCCGCAGAGCGTGCTCGGCGGTGCGGCTGTGATCATGTTTTCTTCTATTGTGATCAGTGGTATTCAGCTCATCACGAAAGAACCCTTGACCGCACGCAACATTACGATCGTGTCCGTTGCACTCGGACTGGGCTACGGTGTAGGTGCCAACAGTGCGCTGCTGAACAATCTGCCGGAGCTGCTTCGACTGACCTTCGGCGGTAGCGGTATTGTGCCTGCGGCAGTGGTGGCGATTATTTTGAATATTGTTTTGCCGAAAAAAGACAATACGACAAATTTAGAATAAACAACAAAAGATTCCGGATCGGTTTTTGAACGGCGGGATCCGGGTGAGGAGTATTCCATGCTGAAATTTAAACAGTATTATCGGGTAAAGAGTCTCGCAGAGGCGTATGAATTAAATCAGAAAAAGAGTAATGTCGTGCTGGGCGGCATGCTGTGGCTGAAGCTGCAGCGCCGCACGGTGGGCGGTGTGATCGATCTCTCAGATCTGGGACTGGATCGGATCATAGAGACGGAGGATGCTTTTACGATCGGAGCGATGGTGAACCTGCGTGATCTGGAGCAGCATGAGGGGCTGCGCGCGTATCTGGGTGAGGCCTTGCACGAGAGCCTGCGACATATCGTCGGCGTGCAGTTTCGCAATGTGGCGACGGTGGGCGGCAGCATTTTCGGGCGTTTTGGATTTTCTGACGTGCTGACTGTTGTCTGTGTATGCGTCAAACGCTCCGCTTGATAAGGAGTTAAAAAACGATATTCTGGAGGCGGTCATCCTGCCAAAGCATGTGGAGGCAGTCGCCTATCGCAGCGTGCGAAATTCCGAGACCGATTTCCCGGTGCTGACCTGCTGTGCGGCGAAGGTGAACGGTATTTACCGTGTGAGCGTGGGTGCGCGGCCGATGCGTGCCGCTTACACGGCAGATCTGAACGGGATGTTAAAGGATGGGATCACACCGGAGAGCGCCGCTGCGTTTAGCAAATGGGTGTCAGAGCAGTTTGCCACCGGATCAAATGTGCGCGCGAGCGCGGATTACCGCAAAAAGATGATCGCGGTGCTGACGAAGCGAAATGTGATGGAGCTGGCAGAATCCGAAAAGGCAGCGCAGACGAAAGGAGGACAGGTGTAGGATGGAACTGAAATTTGTTTTAAACGATGTGCCCCGCACGGTTGAAATCTCTGCGGACACCCTCCTTTTGGATCTTTTGCGCAGTTTGAAATGCCACAGTGTAAAACGTGGCTGTGAGACCGGAAACTGCGGTCTGTGTACCGTGTTTGTGAATGATCGCCCGGTGCTCAGCTGCAGTACGTTGGCAGCGCGCGTTGAGGGATGCGAAGTGGTGACTCTGGAAGGTCTGCGCGATGAAGCGGAGGAGTACGGTGCCTATATCGCAGATGAGGGTGCAGAGCAGTGTGGTTTTTGCAATCCGGGACTGATGATGAATGCGATCGCTCTCTACCGCGAGAATCCTGAGGCTACCGATGACGAGATCAAGGAGTATCTGGCAGGCAATCTTTGCCGATGCTCGGGCTATGAAGGACAGCTGAGAGGTATTCGCTCCTATCTGAAATATAAAAAGGGGGTGGAGTGCCATGAGTAAGCTTAGTCAGAAGGAATACCGTGTTGTGACAAAACCTATCCGCAAGCTGGACGCTATGCAGCTTGTGACCGGGCAGCCGGTGTATACGGATGATGTCACACCGCAGGACTGTCTGGTTGTAAAATTGCTGCGCAGTCCGCATGCGCATGCACTCATTGCGGATGTAGATACGGAAAAAGCGATGGCAGTACCGGGTGCGGTGGCTGTTTATACCTATAAAGATGTACCGCAGGAGCGTTTTACGACGGCGGGACAGACGTATCCGGAGCCGAGCGCCTATGACCGGCTGCTTCTGGACAGACGGGTGCGATTTGTGGGAGATCCGGTGGCGATCATTGCCGCAGAGACGAAAGAAGCGGCAGAAATGATGCTTACGCGTGTGAAGGTCAGCTATGAGGTATTGCCCGCCGTGTTGGATTTCCATACGGCAAAGGATAATGAGCTCCTTGTACATCCGGAGGATAACTGGCGCTCTTTATGTCCGGTGGGCGCTGACAATCGGCGCAACCTGGTGGCACACGAGGAGGATTCCTGGGGAGATCTCGACGCTGCATTTGCGCAATGTGCGCAGATCGTTGAAAAAACGGTACACTGCAAGGCGAACAACCAGGCGATGATGGAGACATTCCGCACGTATTGCGAGATCGATACTTACGGCAGACTGCATGTGATCAGCTCCACGCAGATCATTTTTCATGTGCGGCGTATCGTTTCCAATGCATTGGGTATACCTAAATCAAAGATCCGGGTGACCAAGCCTCGTATCGGCGGTGGATTTGGCGCAAAGCAGAGCGTGGTGGCAGAGATCTATCCGGCATTTGTGACATGGATGACGAAGCGTCCTTCCAAGCTGGTCTATACCCGGGAGGAGTGCCAAATCGCGGCTTCTCCGAGACATGAGATGGAGGTGCGCGTAAGGGTTGGCGCGGATGCGCAGGGACATATCCGCGCAATGGACATGTATACGCTTTCCAACAGTGGCGCGTACAGTGAGCACGGACCCACAACTGTAGGACTTTCCGGACATAAATCCATTTCGCTTTATGCCAATCAGTTACAGGCATATCGGTTTAACTATGATGTGGTATACACGAACCTGCAGTCGGCAGGTGCTTTCCGCGGTTATGGTGCGCCGCAGGGTATTTTCGCGGTGGAATCCGCAGTGAATGAGCTGGCGGACAAGCTGGGCATTAGCCCAATCGAGATCCGAGAGATCAATATGACCAGAGAGGGTAATGTGATCCGCTCTTATTATGGTGAGACTGCGACAAGCTGTGCGTTGGATCGCTGTCTGGCGCGGGCGAAGGAGAAGATCGGCTGGGACGATGCCGGTCTTTGCACAAAAATCGACGACCATACTGTGCGCGCAAAGGGTATGGCGATCGCCATGCAGGGTTCCGGTATCTCGAATGTGGATGTGGGCAGCGCGACGGTTCGGCTGACGGAGGACGGCGGCTATGCGCTTGTCATCGGTGCGGCTGACATGGGAACGGGCTGCGATACGATCCTTGCACAGATGGTTGCGGAGATGATGGAGTGCGACATGAGTGCTGTGACGGTATACAGTGCGGACACGGATTTCTCACCTTATGATTCCGGTTCCTATGCATCCTCGACGACCTATGTCACCGGAAAAGCGGTGGAGCGTGCCTGCATGGAATTGCAGGAAAAAATATGTGCGCTGGGCGCAAGCATGCTGGAACTTCCGGAAGAACAGGTGGTGTTTACCGCAGAAGCGGTGCAGTCCGGAGACGGAAGCAAAGCGGTCAGCCTGGTGGACATTGCCACAAGATCCATGTGCGGAAATACGGAAGCGCTGCAGGTGACGGCGACGCACTCTTCGCCGACCTCTCCGCCGCCCTATATGGTCGGTATGGTCGAGCTTGACATTGATATCGAGACCGGTGAGGCGAAGGTGGCAAACTTTGTAGCGGTGGCAGACTGTGGCACCGTCGTTAATGAAAATCTGGCGCGTATTCAGCTGGAGGGCGGTATCGTACAGGGCATCGGCATGGCGCTCTATGAGAATGTGACCTACATGAAGGACGGAAGCATTGCAGAAAATTCCCTGATGGAGTATAAGATCCCGTCCCGCATGGATATCGGTAAGCTGGATGTAGAGTTTGAGAGCAGCTATGAGCCGAGCGGACCGTTTGGCGCAAAGTCGATCGGCGAGCTTGTGATCGATACGCCGGTTCCGGCGATCGCCCATGCGATCTATGAAGCGACCGGCATCTGGCTGAGTGAGCTTCCGTTCACACCGGAAAAGATTCTGGAGGCAATCGAACAAGGTGGAAAATATAAAAACAGTTAATCGAATTTTTTATCTGGCAGGTGGGGATGGCAGCCGTTTCGGAGAAAATAAGCTGCTTTATCCGATCACGGTGGATGGCGAGTGCAAGCCGATGTACCGCCATGCGCTTGACCGTGTGCTGGATATTGTAGCAGGAGTGACCACATATGAGCTGTATGTGGTCACTTGTCATTCGGACATTTATTCCTATGTAAAAGATCTGGAGACGGAGCTTCCCCGCGTGCATGCGGTGGACAGTCCGGACAGTCCGAAAGGACTTTCCTATACGATCCGGGCCGGGCTTGCCGCGGCAGGCGCCACTGCGCCCGGCGTGTATGACACATTTCTTGTGGCGGATATGCCTTATATCAGTCAGGAGAGTCTGGCGGATTTTATGCGGGAGGTCACAGATAGCGGACGGACCGTGGGCTGCATGGCGGAAAACGGACGTTACAAAAACCCGGTCATGTTTCAGGCAAAACTGGAACCGGAGCTTCGGGCTCTTACCGGAGACTGTGGCGGCAAATCGGTGTTTCTGCGTCACGAAGATGAGGCGTATGTGTTTGAAACCGCCGGTGAGTTGGCAGATCTGGACCGCAAAGAGGATCTTTGAGCCTTTCTGGTTAATTTTGCACAATTTTTTTCTTGTTTCAGACTTGCAATAGGTAAAAATTGGTGCTATGATGAAAACACAGCAAGTAACATGTTAGTTGATAAATACATTTTACTTCATGAGGAGGGACATCGATGGATATTCGATACTCTGCAAACCAGAAGGACGTTAAGCGCTACACGACACAGGAACTGCGCGACGAATTTCTCATTACCGGGCTGTATCAGCCTGACCGTGTTGTGGCGGTATATTCACACGTTGATCGTATGGTTACTTTCGGCTGCATGCCGGTGACCAGAGAGATCTCTCTGGATGATGGCATCGAGGTTTATGCAAATTTCGGAACCAATTATATCTTACAGCGTAGAGAGATCGGAATCTTTAATATCGGAGGCAAGGGCAGCATTAAGGTGGACGGAACGGTCTATGAGCTGGATTATAAGGATTGCCTCTATATCACAATGGGTGCAAAGGAAGTGCTGTTTTCTTCTGCGGACGGCAACCATCCTGCCAAATTCTATATGGTGAGCGCACCTGCACACACTGCTTATGAGACAAAGCTTCTGACACTTGCGGATGCTGCAAAGCGTCCGGTGGGCGATGCAAAGACCAGCAATAAGCGTGTGATCAATCAGTTTATTCACCCCGATGTATTGAAAACCTGCCAGCTTTGCATGGGAATGACCGTGCTGGAGCCCGGAAGTGTATGGAATACCATGCCTGCGCATACACATGAGCGCCGTATGGAGATCTATACATATTTTGAGGTACCGGACGATCAGGTCGTTTTCCATTTTATGGGCGAGGGCGACGAGACCCGTCACATTGTGATGCACAATGAGGATGCGGTGATCTCACCTTCCTGGTCCATTCATTCCGGAGCAGGCACGAGCAATTACACATTTATCTGGGCGATGGGCGGAGAAAATCAGGAGTTCGATGATATGGACCATATCAAGACGACGGATCTTCGCTAGTTTTTAACAATTAATGTAAATAGGGAAAGGGAGGAAAAATCATGTCATTTACAGATTCATTTTCATTAGAGGGAAAAGTTGCACTTGTAACCGGAGCATCTTACGGTATCGGCTTTGCGATCGCATCCGCATATGCAAAGGCGGGCGCAACGATCGTGTTCAACGATATCAAGCAGGAGCTTGTTGACAAGGGAATCGCAGCATATAAGGAGATCGGCATCGAGGCACACGGATATGTGTGTGACGTTACCAACGAGGAGCAGGTAAATGCGATGGTCGCTCAGATCGAGAAAGAGGTAGGCGTGATCGATATTCTGGTAAACAATGCCGGAATCATCAAGCGTATCCCGATGACCGAGATGACGGCAGCAGAGTTCCGTCAGGTCATTGATGTAGACTTAAATGCACCGTTTATTGTATCGAAAGCAGTCATTCCTTCCATGATCAAAAAGGGTCACGGAAAGATCATCAACATCTGTTCTATGATGTCTGAGCTTGGACGTGAGACTGTATCCGCATATGCAGCTGCAAAGGGTGGTCTCAAGATGCTCACAAAGAACATCTGCTCTGAGTACGGACAGTACAACATCCAGTGTAACGGTATCGGACCCGGATACATTGAGACACCTCAGACTGCGCCGTTGCGTGAAGTTCAGCCGGATGGTTCCAGACATCCCTTTGACCAGTTTATCTGTGCAAAGACACCTGCAAATCGCTGGCTGAAGCCCGAAGAACTGCAGGGACCGGCAGTATTCCTTGCTTCTGACGCATCAAATGCGGTAAATGGACACATTTTATATGTAGACGGTGGAATTCTCGCCTACATTGGAAAGCAGCCTCAGTAGAGCGAATTTTTTCAGAGAGAGTCTATTTATAATATTAGTGGGAAGAAATAGGTAATTGCGAAACTCATCCATAACGTGAACGAGGAATGTGAAGCACAATGTATCAGGCAGTGCACTTTGGAGCGGCTGGTACTTAGTGACCGTATTTTGGTCACTTATGTACCACTGCCAGCGACAAGTAGCGGGAGCGTGCCTGCCATACATGTGCTCACATGACCAAAAAATGTAACGAAAATAGTTTCGCAATTGCCTAAGTAGGAATAATAAATATAAAGGAGAAAAGAAAAATGAGCGACATTTTAGAGCAGTTGGCAGGATACGGCGTGGTACCTGTCGTTGTATTAAATCGTGCAGAGGATGCAAAACCTCTGGCAGAGGCACTCTGCAAAGGAGGATTAAAGTGTGCGGAGGTGACCTTCCGTACAGACGCGGCAGAGGAGTCTATCAAGATCATGACAGAGAATTTCCCTGACATGCTTGTTGGAGCAGGAACTGTGCTCACTATCGATCAGGTGGACCGTGCAGTTGCAGCAGGCGCAAAGTTTATCGTCAGCCCCGGATTTGATCCTGAGATCGTTGACTACTGTCTGTCTAAGGACATTCTGGTACTGCCCGGTTGTATTACCCCTTCTGAGGTGGCACAGGGCGTGAAACGCGGCTTGAAAGTATTGAAGTTCTTCCCCGCAGAGCAGGCCGGTGGTCTGGCAATGATCAAGGCTATGGCAGCACCCTACACGAATGTAAAGTTTATGCCGACCGGCGGAATCAACGCAAAGAATCTGGAAGAGTACCTGTCCTTCGGCAAGATCGCAGCATGCGGCGGAAGCTGGATGGTAAAGGCAGATCTTGTGGATAATAAACAGTACGACAAGATCGCAGAGATGACAAAAGAAGCTGTGGATCTCGTAAAGAAGATTCGCGGTTAAACACGTTATAGGGGAAGAAAACTATGTATGTAAAGAATCAGGATAAAGAATACCAGGATCTGGGAGGCGGTGTTGTCCGCAAGGTACTTGCTTACAGCGACAACATCATGAATGTGGAGCTGTTATTTGAGCCGGGTGCAAAGGGTGAGATGCACGCGCATCCCCATGAGCAGATCGGCTATATCATCGAGGGCAGTCTCGTGTTTCACGAGGAGGGAAAAGAGGATGTGACATTAAATACCGGTGATACTTATATTGTCGGACCGAATGTTCCCCATGGCATCGACTGCCTCACGAAAGTAAAGCTTTTGGATATTTTCACCCCCATGCGAGAGGACTTTATCTGATATAAAAGGGGTATGAGATGGATAAATCACTCAATCAACAGACCTATGACAGATGTAAGAAGGATATCATGACATTTGCGCTGAAACCGGGCGAGCCGGTTTCAGCTGCAAAGCTTGCAGAACGTTACAATGTCAGCCGCACACCTGCCCGGGAGGCGCTGGTAAGGCTGCAGAGCGAGGGCATGGTCGATATTTTTCCGCAGTCAAAATCAATGATCTCAAGGATCAACGTTACGCGTGCCAGACAGGAATGGTTCATACGCAAGACGCTGGAGATCGCGATGACAGACGCTTTCTTTCAGAACGTAACATCTGCGGATATCAAAGAGATGCGCGCATTTGCGGAAAAGTGTGAGCGTATCGGCGAGCAGCCCAGAAACCATGAATCTTCCTATGAGTATCTGGTCAATGACAACAAATTTCATGCTGTGACATACCGTGTGGCGGGAGAGACACTGGCGGCAGACATCATCAGCTCGACGATGGCGCATTACAGCCGCATTCGTTTGCTGGTCGATCTGGACAATCAGAACAAGGACCGTACGGTGGCAGATCATGAGGAATTGATCCGTCTGATCGAGGCGGGTGATAAGGAAGGCTATCGTGCTGCGCTGACAACGCATCTGGGACGTGTCATTGGTGACATCGAGCAGATGAGTATTCAGGCACCGGAGCTGTTCGACATGGGTTAATTATCAAAACGAGGAGGTATACAACCATGAAATTATGCCGCGAGGCAATCAAAGACGCTGCTTCATGGAAGGCTGCCGGCATTGATGTGCCGGGCTATGATGTGGCAAAAATTGCAGAGAATACGAAGAAGGCACCTGTTTGGGTGCATTTTGGCGTTGGAAATATTTTTCGTATTTTTATCGGAGGCATCGCAGACAAGCTTATTGAGAACGGCGAGTCCGATAAGGGAATCGTCTGTGCAGAAACCTTCGATTATGACATTATAAATAAGATTTACGATCCCTATGATAACCTGGTTTTGGCGGTTACCTTAAAAGCAGACGGTTCTACCGACAAGAAAGTGCTTGGCTCGCTTACAGAGGCGATTCCCGCTAACGTGAGATCGGAGCAGAGCTGGAACCGTTTGAAAGAGATCTTTGCCGATCCCGGTCTGCAGATGATCTCTTTTACTGTGACGGAAAAGGGTTATGCGTTGAAGGGTTCGGACGGCAATTATCTGCCGTTTATTGTACCGGATCTCGAGAAAGGACCTGAGACGCCGACCGGAGCGATGGCAGTCGTGACAGCAATGCTCTACCATCGTTTTCAGACCTGTGGCGCGCCGTTGGCTGTTGTCAGCATGGACAACTGCTCGCACAACGGGGAAAAACTGATGACATCTGTGCTCACGATGGCACAGGAGTGGCTCTCCCGCGGGCTGGTAAGCGCTGATTTCCTCGACTATCTGAAGGATGAGTCAAAGATCAGCTTCCCGTGGTCTATGATCGATAAGATCACTCCGCGCCCCAGCACGGAGATCGCAGATGCGCTGGAGGCAGATGGTATCGAGGCAATGCAGCCGGTAATTACAGAGAAAAAGACTTATATTGCGCCTTTTGTAAATGCAGAGGGACCGCAGTATCTGGTTATTGAGGATAAATTCCCGAATGGCAGACCTGCGCTGGAGAAAGCCGGCGTATATCTGACAGACCGCAACACCGTCAATGAGGTGGAGCGCATGAAAGTGACGACCTGTCTGAATCCGCTGCACACCGCACTGGCAGTATATGGCTGTACACTCGGCTATGATTCCATTGCGGCAGAGATGCAGGATGAGGAACTGGTAAAGCTTGTGAACGGCATCGGTCCTCAGGAGGGCATGAAGGTTGTCTGTGATCCCGGCATCCTGAGTCCGGATGATTTCGTAAAGGAAGTCATTGAGCAGCGTCTGCCCAATAAGTTTATTCCTGATACACCGCAGCGTATCGCATGTGATACTTCACAGAAGGTGGGTATCCGTTACGGCGAGACGATCAAGTCCTATGTGGAGAAGTATGGCAGTGCAAAGGCTCTGAACTATGTGCCGATCGCGATCGCTGGCTGGATCCGTTATCTGATCGGAGTGGATGATGAGGGTAAGGCAATTGAACTTTCACCTGATCCGATGCTTGCGGAACTTCAGGCAGCACTGGAAGGTGTTACGTTTGGTGAGCCTGATTCTGTAGGAGATAAGTTAAAGCCGATCTTATCTAACGCGAACATCTTTGGAACGGATCTGTATGCAGCCGGTATCGGTGACCAGATCGAGGCGCTTGTAAAAGAGGAACTTGCAGGCCCCGGCGCGATCCGTGCGACCTTGAAGGCTCATGTGTAAATAACAGATTAGGATAAAGAGCGAAACTCCGATGCAGAAAGTGATCTGCGCCGGAGTTTTGTTTGCGAACAGAAGCTGTGGGTTTTTGTGAGTTTTTATTCATGTAAAACCACAAAATATGAACGTATTGTGAAAAGTGCATAAAGTTTTTGTGAAGATTTAGGTTATTTTTCCTCTTTACACTAACATGTCAGCGTGGTATTATAATTCCATCAACTAACATGTCAGGGCGACACAGACAACCAAGCGTGCCGTCCTGTACGAAAAAACTAACTACTATATTTAGGGAGGACAAAAAATGAAAAAGAAACTTATCTCATTGATGTTGGTGGGTGCAATGGCATTCTCCATGACCGCATGCGGACTGAGCAAGGCAGAGGAGCCTGCAGCTGAGACACCTGCAGCAGAGGAGCCGAAGGCAGAGGAGCCTGCAGCTGAAGAGCCCGCAGCAGAAGAGCCTGCAGCAGAGGAAGCAGCAGATTCTGAGTATCCTGCAGCAAATGATCCTGCAGTTACTCTGGTTATGGCAGAGGTTAATCCTCTGGATACCATTGTTGGACAGATGGACAGCAAGTTCAAAGAGGAAGTTGAGAGACTTTCCGGCGGATCTGTTACCATCGACCTTCAGGCATCAGGTGTACTTGGATCTGAGAATGACGTATTAGACGCTATGCTCGGTGGAGCAGGAACCATTCAGATGTCACGTATTTCCGCATTCGCATTAACAAGCTACGGCGGAAAGAAGTCTTCTTTACTGTCAATTCCTTATACATGGGAAAACAGAGATCACTGGTGGGCATTTGCTGAGTCTGATCTGGCTCAGGAGTTCTTACAGGAGCCTTCAGAGAACGGTTCCGGAATCCGCGGACTGTTCTACGGCGAGGAGGGATTCCGCCACTTCTTCTCTAACAAGGAACTGACCGATATTAACAGCTTAAAGGGCATGAAGATCCGTGTATCTAATGACCCGATCATGAACGGTATGGTTGAGGGCTTAGGCGCTTCTCCTACAGTCGTAGCTTTCGGTGAGTTATACTCTGCATTACAGACCGGTGTTGTTGACGCTGCTGAGCAGCCGATCGCAAACTACAAGTCAAATGCTTTCCCTGAGGTTGCTAACAACCTGATCCTTGACGGACATACCTTAGGTGCAGTTCAGGTAGTTATCACTGATGACGCATGGAACAGCTTAACTCCCGCACAGCAGGAAGCTATGACCGAGGCTGGTAAGACCGCATCTGCATTCTGTAAGCAGATTTCTGCAGAGGCAGAGGCAGAGGTTCTCGAGGCATTAAAGGCTGAGGGATGCAACGTTGTTGAGGTTCCCGATATGACTCCTTGGAAGGAAGCATGTAAGGCAGTTATCGAGGAGAACACCGCAGATCAGGCAGATCTGTATCAGCAGTTACTGGACTTCGCTAAATAATCGGATTCTTTCTCAAAAGAATATGTGAGTGTGAAACGGGCACAGCGCCGATCTGGCTCTGTGCCCGTTGTTTTTTGAAAAATGAACAAAATAAAAAAGGAGGTATGTCAATGCCTGCAATTTTTGAAAAGCTTGACAAGATCAGACCGGTTTATGATGTAGTAGACAAGATCGTCATGTTCATCTGTAAAGTGCTTCTGATCGCCGATATTTTGATAACTACTTATCAGGTACTGGGCCGTTACGTGCCGTTTATTCCTGATCCGGCATGGACCGAGGAGACGATCCTGACACTGATGTCCTACATGGCAGTACTTTCCGCAGCACTTGCGATCCGCCGTGGCGCGCATATCCGTATGACTGCACTGGATCAATTTTTGCCGAAGGGATTACTTAAGGCACTGGATATTCTGGCTGATGCCGCTGTGCTGGTTCTGGCAGTGATCATGATGGTGCAGGGTTGGACTTATGCGATCACGATCGGTTCCAAGGGTACATATGTCAGCATGACCTGGTTGTCACGCTTCTGGATGTACTTCCCGGTATGTCTGGCAGGTGTGGCTATGATCATATTTGAGATTGAGGCACTTTACACACATATCAGATCGATTTTCGTGAAAGGGGGAGAGGAGTCATGACAATCGCAGCAGTATCAAACGGAACCGCCATCGCGATTCTTCTTGTCAGCTTTCTGGTAATGATCCTGCTTCGTTTCCCGATCGCATATGCAGTAGGTCTTTCATCTGTATTCTGTCTGATGAGTCAGGGATTGCCGTTGTCTACCTTATGCCAGTTTATGGTTAAGGGTATCAGTTCCTTCTCTCTGATGGCAGTACCGTTCTTTATCACCATGGGTGTACTGATGGGATCCGGTGGTATTTCGGATAAGCTGATCGCACTGGCAGATGCCTGCGTGGGATGGATGACCGGTGGTATGGCGATGGTAAATATCGTAGCATCTTATTTCTTCGGTGGAATTTCCGGTTCTGCATCCGCAGATACCGCTTCCCTCGGAACGATCCTTATCCCGATGATGGTAGATCAGGGATACGACGACGATTTTTCTACCGCAGTTACGATCACATCTTCCTGTGAGGGACTGTTAGTACCGCCTTCACACAACATGGTCATTTATGCAACCTCCGCAGGTGGAATTTCCGTAGGAGCGCTGTTCCTGGCAGGTTATATTCCGGGAGCTTTGCTTGCGTTTTCCTTGATGGTGGGCTCTTATATTATTTCCAAGAAACGTCATTATCCGAAGGGCGCAAAGTTCTCCATCAAGAACCTGTTAAAGCAGCTCAGCGTATCCGTCTGGGCGCTGGCAGCAGTTATTATCGTAGTATTCGGTGTTGTCGGTGGTGTATTTACCGCGACAGAGTCAGCAGCGATCGCAGTTATCTACTCTCTGATCGTTTCCGTATTTGTCTACAAGGGACTGGATTGGAAGGGTGTATGGAGAGTGTTGGAGGATTGTGTCAACACATTGTCCATCGTTCTTATTCTGATCGCCACCTCAGCGGTATTCGGCAACTGTCTGACCAGACTTCATGTGCCGGATATGGCAGCAAATGCTATTACCGGTTTGAGTAATAATCCGTATGTGATCGCAATCCTGTTGAACCTGATCCTGTTGTTCCTCGGATGTATCATGGATATGGCACCGATCATCCTGATCGCCACCCCCATCCTGCTTCCGATCGCGACATCCATCGGTATCGATCCGGTTCAGTTTGGTATCATGATGGTATTGAACTGTGGTATCGGACTTCTGACACCTCCGGTTGGTGCCGTACTTTTCATTGGTTCTGCAGTTGGTAAGGTAAAGATGGAGCGCGTCGTAAAGGCGACATTACCGTTCTACCTTTGCATGCTCATTACATTGTTACTGATCACCTTTATTCCGGAGATCAGTATGTTCCTGCCGAATCTTCTCGGATAGTTGAGCGAGTGGAGGCACTTGTTGCCGAAACCGTGAAACGACGATTCAGGAATGCAAAATGGATATATCTGTAGCCCTTAGCGACACACTGTTAAGGGCTACAGTATTAATAATATAATTTAAGGAAGAATTATTTTAGGAGGAAAATGAAAAATGTCGAAAGAAAGAGTGATTCAGTTTGGTGAGGGAGGATTCCTTCGTGGTTTTGTTGATTATTTTTTGTATAAGTTAAATGAAAAAGAGGTCTGGGAAGGCAAGGTAGTTGTTGTACAGCCCATCGAAAAAGGTATGTGCGACCTGCTCAGCTCCCAGAATTGTGAATATAACCTGTATCTGCGCGGAATCGAGAACGGCGAGACCGTCAACGAGCGCACACATATTGACGTGATCAGCCGCTGTGTCAACCCTTATACGGAATTTGATGCTTATATGGAGCTGGCTGCAAACCCGGATATGCGTTTTATCATCTCCAACACCACCGAGGCAGGTATTGAGTATCTTGGCACAGAAAAGTTTACAGACCGCCCTGCAAAATCATATCCCGCAAAGCTGACACAGCTGTTGTATAAGAGATATGAACTGGGTCTGCCGGGATTTATTCTGATCCCCTGTGAGCTGATCGACAACAACGCAGGATTCCTGAAAGAGTATGTGTTAAAATATGCCGAGCTGCTCAACGAGGAGTGCGATTTCTGCAATTCTCTGGTAGACCGTATTGTGACCGGCTATCCGAGAGACGAGGCAGAGGAGCTCTGGAAGGAGATCGGCTATCAGGACAACTGTCTGGACACTGCTGAGATCTTCCATCTGTGGGTGATCGAGGGTCATCATGAGGATGAACTTCCGTTCAACAAGGCAGGCTACAATATCATATGGACAGATGATGTAAAACCTTACAAGAAGCGCAAGGTCCGCATCTTAAACGGCGGTCATACCTCTATGGTTCTGGGGGCATATCTGTACGGACTGACAACCGTCGGCGAGTGCTTAAAGGACGAGACGGTTTCCGCGTTTTTAAAGAAATGTATTTTTGATGAGATCGTTCCGACACTGGGAAATACCGAGACGGATGTCAACTTCGGAAAAGCGGTTCTGGAGCGTTTCTCCAACCCGTTCATCAAGCATCAGCTGCTTTCCATCGCGCTGAATTCTGTCAGCAAGTTCCAGGTGCGTGTGCTGCCTACGATCTTGGAATACAAGGAAAAATACGGGGCATATCCGCCCGCATTGACCTTCTCTATGGCTGCATTGATCGCATTTTATCGCACAGACAATGCCAACGACGGCGAGGAGATCATGAAGTTTATGAAGGATGCCTCTGTGGCTGATATCATGGCACGTGAGGATTACTGGGGCGGCGATATCACGGGCATGACTGCAATGGTAGAAAACTATTACAATCTGATTCAGGAAAAAGGCATGAAGGCTGCTTATGAGCAGGTGCTGTCTGAGAAAGAGGCTTATTGATTATGCAGGAATTTATCAAGATCAACGCTGCTGACAATGTAGCAGTAGCGCTTCGAGATTATACAAAAGGTGAGACGCTGCACGTGGACGGTGCGGACGTGACGCTGGCGGAAGATATTGCCAGAGGACATAAGTTTACGCTGACCGGACTGAACGAAGGAGATGCGGTCATCAAGTATGGGTTTCCCATCGGCTACACAAAGGAAGCGGTTGGCAAAGGCTGCCACATCCATGTACACAATTTAAAGACCGGACTGGGCGACGACCTGAGCTATGAGTATCATCCGGCGAATGTTGATAACCGTGCGTGCACGCTGCCGGAGGAGAACCGGTTCTTTTATGGCTATGAGCGTCCCGACGGAAGAGTCGGTGTCCGCAATGAACTGTGGATCGTTCCCACGGTCGGCTGTGTGAATTCGATCGCAGGCGCGATCGCAAAGCAGTGTCAGGAATTGAAATGTGATAATATTGAGGCAGTCGTTTCCTATTCACATCCTTATGGCTGTTCTCAGATGGGCGATGACCAGGAGAATACGAGAAAAGCGCTTGCAGGACTGATCAACCATCCGAACGCAGGCGGCGTGCTTGTGCTTGGGCTGGGCTGCGAGAATTCAAATATTGATGTGTTAAAACCGTATCTCGGAGATTATGACGAGAAACGCATCCGTTTTCTGGTATGCCAGGACGTGGAGGATGAGGTCGCAGAGGGCGTGAAGCTCATGAAAGAGCTTGCTGTGCAGGCGGAAAAGGTACAGCGCACGAAGGTGCCGGTAGACAAGCTTGTGATCGGTATGAAATGCGGCGGCTCTGACGGACTGAGTGGAATTACCGCGAACCCCGTTGTCGGTGAACTGTCCGATATCGTGACGAGCGCCGGTGGAAGCACCATCTTGACAGAGGTGCCAGAGATGTTTGGCGCGGAGACGATCCTGATGGATCGATGCGTGAATGAGGAAGTGTTTGAGAAGACCGTTCATCTCATCAATGATTTCAAGGATTATTACAGACGTCACGACCAGACGATCTATGAGAATCCGTCACCCGGAAACAAGAAGGGCGGTATTTCTACCCTGGAGGACAAAGCGCTGGGCTGTACACAGAAATCCGGATCCTCCAAGGTCATGGACGTGCTGACCTATGCACAACCGGTTAAAGTGGCGGGTTTGAATCTGCTCAGTGCTCCGGGCAATGATCTGGTGGCAAGTACGGCACTTGCGGTCAGCGGCGCGCAGATCGTGCTCTTTACTACCGGGCGCGGAACGCCTTTTGCAAGTGCGGTTCCTACGGTCAAGGTATCGTCCAACTCCCAGTTGGCAGGAAAGAAATCCGGCTGGATCGATTTCGATGCCGGCCGATTACTACAGGATGGAATGACGTTATCGGAACTCGGTATGGAGTTTTATGAATATGTACTGGCTGTCGCAAACGGAAAGAAGGTCAAGAGCGAGGAGGAGGGCTATCGTGACCTCGCGATCTTCAAACAGGGCGTGACGTTATAAACATTTTATCAATAACTCAGGAGGTTATTCACACATGAAAGCATTCATGGACAAAGATTTTTTACTCGATACGGATACAGCGAAAAAACTGTATGCAAACTATGCGGATATGACAAAGATTCCGGTTCTGGATTATCACTGTCATATCAATCCTCAGGAGATCTGGGAGGACAGACAGTTTGACAATATCGCACAGGTATGGCTGGGCGGCGATCACTACAAGTGGCGTCAGATGCGCACCAACGGTGTGGATGAGAAATATATCACCGGTGATGCCACCGATCGCGAGAAATTCCAGAAGTGGGCAGAGACGATGCCCAAGCTGATCGGAAATCCGCTGTATCACTGGTCACATCTGGAGCTGCGTTACTACTTCGGCTATCAGGGCAATCTGAACGGAGACACTGCAGAGGAAGTATGGAATCTCTGCAATGAGAAGCTGCGCAGCAAGGACTTCACCGTCCGCAATCTGATCCGTAAGTCCAATGTACAGCTCATCTGTACGACAGATGACCCGGTAGATACCTTAGAGTATCATCAGAAGATCAAAGCAGACGACACGTTTGATGTGCAGGTGCTGCCCGCATGGAGACCGGACAAGGCGATGAACATTGAGAAGCCGGATTTTGCAGCTTATATTCAGAAGCTGTCTGAGGTTTCCGGCGTTGCGATCAGCGACTTCGCTTCATTAAAGAAAGCGCTGGACGTGCGTCTGGATTATTTTGCTGAAAACGGTTGCCGCGTGAGTGACCATGCGTTAGAATATGTAATGTATGTACCTGCGGATGAGGCGACATTAGACGTGATCCTGAAGAAAGCCCTCGCAGGAGAAAAGACAACCGCAGAGGAAAATCTGCAGTACAAGACGGCATTTATGCTTGCGATGGCAAAGCAGTACGCAAAGCGCGGATGGGTCATGCAGCTTCATTACGGCTGCAAGCGTGACAACAATGCGTTGATGTATGAGAAGCTTGGTCCCGATACCGGATATGATTGCATCAACAATTATGCACCTTCCGCACAGCTGGCAGACTTCTTAAATGCACTGTCTGCAACGGATGAAGTGCCCAAGACGATCATTTACTCACTGAATCCCAACGACGACGCAGCGATCGGTACGATCATCGGCTGCTTCCAGGGCGGTGGTGTCAAGAATAAGATCCAACAGGGCTCCGCATGGTGGTTCAATGATCACTACACCGGAATGACCAATCAGATGAAGTCTCTGGCAAATCTCTCTGCACTGGGTAATTTTGTTGGAATGCTGACCGACTCACGTTCCTTCCTGTCTTACACCAGACATGATTACTTCCGCAGAATCCTCTGCCAGATGATCGGTGGATGGGTAGAGAACGGAGAGTATCCGGATGATGACAAGCTGCTGGGCGAGATCGTTAAGGGTATTTCCTTTAACAATGCCGTAGAGTACTTTGGATTTGATTTAAAAACCGTGTAAAAAGGATGTTTTGTATGGAATATAAGTATCAGTATCAGGTTCAGCCGTCCGATCTGTGGCAGCTGCAGATGTATTACACCTATTCGTCATATCTGGCGATCATCAATGTGATCTTTATTGTTTCTTCCGCTGCGCTGCTCTATGCGCTGTGGGGGACATCGCCGTGGTGGCTTCGGATCCTGTTGCTTTTGTTTTTATCGCTGTTTACGGTGATCCAGCCGACGGGTGTATATCTCCGTGCCAAAAAATCTTTAAAGGACAATCATGACACGCTGCAGCTTTCACTGAACGATCAGGGTATCGAGGTCGTTGTAGGCGATCAGAAAGAGTTTAAAAACTGGACGCAGGTGCAGGGCATTGTGTTGAAACCGACACTGGTAGCGATCTATACAGACAAAAATCACGGATATATTTTGACGAATCGAATTTTGAAGGATACGAAAAAGCAATTTCGGGCTTTTATAAAGACAAAGCGCGGAAAACGCGCATAAGGGGAAATGTTATGAAAAAAGGGTGCTCGTTTGTTCTGATAATGGCAATGCTGATTTCCCTCATGGGCTGCGCGCTCCTGCAGGAGCAGCAGCCCGAGGAGGAGAACTATGCGTATGAGCAGTTTGCGCCAAAGGCGGACAACGGACAGGCGGACATCTATCTCATCACGAAGGGCTACAAGAATTTTTACTGGGATACGCTCCGTGAAGGAGCAAAAGACGCTGCGGAAAACTATGGATGCAACCTGTATGTGGCAGGTACACCCAGTGAATCGCATCTGGAGATCCTTGCAGAACTGATGGAGGATGCGGTGGAGGCAGGTGCCGATGCGATCATCGTATCGCCGGCAGATATACCGGAGATCGCTAAAGCCGTGGATCAGGTCAAAAAGGCAGGCATTCCACTTGTTTTTGTGGACACGATCCTGAACGGAAAAGAGTTTGATGTGTGCTATGCCACAGATAATATGCAGGCGGGGCGATTGGCAGCGAAAGAAACGCTGAAGCTCTTGCGCCAGAACGGAAGAAAGGATACGGAGTTACTGACTGTCGGCATTGATATCGGTATGGCGGAATCGCAGACGATCCTGGAACGTCTGGCAGGATTTCAGGAGTACTGGAGTGATTATGCACCGAAAAGCTGGAAGGTGATCGAGGATATCAAGATCAATAACGGAAATATAGAGCTGGCAGAAAAACAGGGTTACGAATTTATGGACAGTAAACGTGATCTGGCGGGGCTGGTAGGGTTGAACAACGGGTCGACCGTAGGTCTGGCAAGAAGTGTTGTTCAGCGTGCACGCACGGATCTGGTACTGGTAGGATTTGATTACTCAGAGGAGATGGAACAGCTGATCACCGGAGGAGAATATCGCGCGGCAAGTATCGTGCAGCGACAGCGCGCGATGGGATATTATGGTGTAGAGCAGGCGGTCAAACTCAGCGCAGGCGGAAGTGTGGAACACCGCTATGTGGATACAGGCGTTCAGCAGGTCGATCATGACAATGTGAACAGCCTTTATATTCAGGAGGTTATTAACGGAAAGTGACCGCAGGTGAGCATGATACAGGGAAGGGATGCACATGGCGATTTTGGGGAGAAAAAAGAGTTCAAAGCGCACGTATGGCATGATACTGGTTTTCTATCTGATCGTGTGTGTGCTGATCCTGACATCGGGCTTTATAGATGCACGGAGTATGGTTGAAGCATACAACGCGAGTCAGGCAAAGCTTGTGAGCGGACTTCTCGTGGAGAATGTCAATGTGGCACTGAACAATGCCGTGGCACAGATTGAAGAGGTCAGCTATGCGATCGCGGATGGAAGGGAAGAAGATCCGGAAGTGATCTATGCGGCATTAAAGGCTTATGCGGATCGCTCTGATGTTCACAGTACAGGGTTTATCGCAAGCGACCTGAAAGTTTACGGTCAGGCAGGCGATCAGCAGGATCTGGTCAAGCTTGGTTATCTGAAGCAGGCGGTGGCCGCGCAGGAGACAATCGTAACAGATCCGTTCCGCTCCCGGATATCGGCGGCGATCGTGATCACGATCTTTGTGCCGGTGTACAAAAACGGAGAGCGTTTTGGGACAGTATATGCCAACTTTCCATTGGACAAGCTGCAGGAATATGCAAATATGAACAATCTGGGCGGTCAGGCGGGTATTTATCTGATCAACTGTAACTCGCTGAACTGCATTGCCTGCTCGGACAGTGGGTATGCAACAGCCGGAACGTGGAATAATCTGGCGCTCAGACAGGCACAGATGGAATTTGCTGACACGCATGACTACCAGTTTTATATTGCAAAGATGCAGAACGGCATTAAGGGAGACACGGTTCAGTACCGGATAAACGGAGTTGACTACACGCAGGGCTATGAGCGTATTGATAAGATGAAGGGCTGGTATCTGGCGGTAGAACTTTCAGATACGGCAATGTCAGGATCCTTCAATATGTTTCAGGACAGGCTGCTGGCTTATGGCGGACTGCTTCTGCTTGCAACACTTGTGGCAGGTGTCGTGCTGATCGTTATGGAGATCTCTCAGAAAAAGAGTTTTGAGAAGCTGTCCAGCATTGATGCTATGACCGGTCTGTATAACAAAAAGACATTTACTGCACTGGTTGAGGAACATCTGACCTATGAAAAAGATCCGGGTGTGCTGATCTTTGTGGATGTGGACAATTTTAAGATCTATAATGACCAATACGGGCATCTGAACGGTGATGCCGTGCTGAAAAAATTTGCGCGAGAGCTTTTGGAGGAATTCAGCCAGACCGGAATCGTCGGACGCTACGGTGGTGACGAGTTCACGGTATTTTTGAAGAGCGTTTCCAGTCAGGACTATGTGGATCGCGCGATGGAGCGGCTGGAAAAGAAACTGTCAGCCATAGAGTTGGAGGAATTTGGCGAAGTGGCATTGAGCTTCAGCGCAGGAGGAGCGCGTTATCCGCAGGATGGCAGTACATTCGTGGAATTGTGCAAGCTGGCGGATGATGCACTTTACAGGGTTAAGGCAGACGGAAAAGGCAAATACTACTGGTACCAGTAAATTTATATACATGTCGATCCGTCTTAAAATAAATGAAAAATGCAATGGCAAAGTGGGTCCGGGTGACCCGCAGAGCTGAGAATGGAGGAAAAAAATGAACTTAAATTTGAAATCAGAAAAGGAATGCAAATTTGATGCGGTTTCACTTGGCGAGGTTATGCTGAGACTGGATCCGGGTGAGGGAAGAATCCGTACCGCGCGCAACTTCCGCGCATGGGAAGGCGGCGGAGAGTACAATGTTGTCCGCGGACTGAGACGTTGCTTTGGTATGAACACGGCTGTGATCACCGCTTTCGCAGATAACGAAGTAGGTATGCTGATGGAGGACTTTATCCTGCAGGGCGGCGTAGATACTTCTTTGATCAAATGGATGAAGACAGACGGAATCGGAAGAATCTGCCGTAACGGTCTGAACTTTACTGAGAGAGGCTTCGGAATCCGAGGAGCAGTAGGATGCTCTGACCGTGCAAACACAGCAATCTCAAAGGCAACTCCTGAGGATTTCGACTTTGAGTATATTTTCGGAGAACTTGGTGTGCGTTGGCTGCACACAGGCGGAATCTACGCTGCACTTTCCGAGCAGTCCTGTGAGACCGTTCTGGCAGCGATCAAGACCGCAAAGAAGTATGGCACTGTTGTTTCCTATGATCTGAACTATCGTCCTTCCATGTGGAGCGCGATCGGCGGTCTGGAGAAGGCACAGGAGGTCAACAAAGAGGTTGCAAAATATGTAGATGTCATGATCGGAAATGAGGAAGACTTTACCGCATGCCTTGGCCTGGAGGTTGAGGGCAATGACGCGAACTTAAAGGAACTCAATCTGGACGGATACAAGAAGATGATCAACCATGCGGCAGAGCTGTATCCGAACTTCAAAGCAGTAGCAACTACCCTGCGTGAGGTGAAGACTGCTACTGTCAATGACTGGAGCGCGATCTGCTGGTCAGACGGTGAGATCTATCAGTCCAATGAATACAAGGGACTGGAGATCATGGACCGTGTCGGCGGAGGTGATTCCTTCGCTTCCGGATTGATCTACGGTCTGATGACCACCGGAGACGCACAGATCGCTGTCAACTACGGCGCAGCACACGGCGCTCTGGCAATGACGACACCCGGTGATACGACGATGGCAAGCAAGAAGGAAGTAGAAGCCATCATGAGCGGCGCAGGTGCACGTGTAAAGCGATAAAAACAGTTTAAAACAGGTCATAACCCCTCAAGGATACTCATATACTGAAACAAAGTATTCTTGAGGGGTCTTTTTTTTGAAAGAGTATATCGAAAAACGGGCAATTGATGAATTATATTGTCGAGCATAATACGACGGTACGTCAGACCGCTAAGCAGTTTGGGATCAGTAAGTCTACGGTACATAAAGACATACCGGATGAACATGAACGGCTATACCAGTAGTTGTTCAAATATTGAGAAAAAAAGAAAAAGGACTAGCCTGCTGGGAATCCAGCGACTGGTCCTTTTTCTTTTGGAGGGAAGGTATTATAAAAAACGGCTGCAAGGTGTAATAAAATAGAACCGTATATTAGGAAGATAAGCTGGAGATTAGGATAATTACCTGATAGCAATTAAGAAACAGTATATTTTTATGGTAAGTATTTAATAATTAAATATTATAAATGAAGCATGTATGATGCTGACTGTAAGTGTGAGATAAAGTATAATAAATTAAAGAAAGGAGAAAATAATTACAATGATAAGAGAGTATAGAATAAGTGGAGCGGCCGTGTACAAGAATAGAATTCGCAAAAAATATACACAAGAGAAGTTGAGTGAATTATCTGGGATTTCAAGAAGCCAAATACAGAGAATAGAAAAAGAAGTTGCTTCAAATTGTACAATTGATACATTTATGAAAATATCAGTGGCACTAGAAGTTGATTGGCAAGAGTTGATTTATGAAGGAGAGAGTGAGTAATGAGCAAAATGAGTGTAATAGAAGAAATAATTTTTGAGGTATTGGAAGATGGAGAATGGCATTCTATAGAAGAAATCAAAGGCAAAGTTCTGGAACATGACAAATTGTTACTTGAAAATAAAAATTTTTTAAATGTTGTATTAAATCGAATAAAAACAAAGAAGAAATTAATTGAATCGGAAGGAAGAGGTAAGTATAAAATGATACAAAGAAGTACAGAAGAACCAAGGGACTTTAGGGGAAATAATTCTCAAGAAAAAATGCTTTTGTGCTGGAGAAATTTTTACAATAAGACAATGAGTAAGTATGAATTGAGTTATGATATGACTGAGGAACAATTTAAAGAAGGAAAATGGTTATATGAACTAAATAAAGAGATGGAAAATTTAATTAAATCGTTTGATATATCATAATTACTTTGAACAGATGTTTTTGGAACTTTATTGTAAAGTATAAAAAGAGTATTGTTCAAAGAAATAATGATTGAATTTTACATGTGTGTATGGTATTTTTACTGTGTGTAATAATAGCAATAAGTTTGAGAGGCAATGCAAAGATGATTAAATGTTTTACATTTGAAAATTTCAAGAGTTTTGAGAAAGCTGAACTCAACATGGAAGCGCTGACAACGCTTATTGGGACTAATTCATCCGGAAAAAGCAATGCAATCGAGGGAATTGCAATATTAGCAATGGCTGCAACTGGAATTGATATAAGTATGATTTTGGATGGAACAAAAAGCATGGGGACTATTGTGCGCGGTGGGAGTCGTGGTTGTGTCAGATTCAAAACAAGTGCATTCAAGCTGGGCTGCCTGATAGATTTGGATGAGGACCATGATCTGCTTTATGAGATAAAGATTGGTGTGAATGGTCATGTTGCGATTGAGGAGGAAGGTTTATATATTGTAAAGGCAAATACTCTGGGGCCCAAGAGCAATAAAATTTTTCGTACAAAGGCAACAGAACGTGACAGGGCAGAAATAAAGGTGGAATACAAGAACGGAAAGAAGGGAAAAAATCCTGACACAATTTGTGTGCGATCAGCTGCAATCTTGCCTCAGATGTTGGGAAAAATGCTTAGGGATTCGACAGAAGAACGTGAGATTGTAAATCAGATGGAGCGAGTGGCGAATCATTTGAAAAAGATTAAGATTCTTGATCCTGTTCCCACAGAGACCCGCAATTATGTGAGAATTTCAGACACAGAATTGAGAACGAACTGTGAAAATATTTCTGCTATTCTTTATAAAATGTGTAAGAACACAGAAAATAAAGAACGGATTTTAAACATTATAAGGGAGCTTCCCGAAAATGATGTGACGGATATTGAGTTTATTGAGACAAAAATTGGTGATGTTATATTTGCATTAAGAGAAAAGAATCTTAATTCTACTGAATTAGTGGACGCAAGGCAGTTGTCGGATGGAACTTTGAGATGTATTGCTGTTTTGACGGCAGCCCTAATCTGTGAACAGGGAAGTATGATTGTTATTGAGGAAATCGACAATGGAATACATCCTGCAAGAGTGTATAAGCTCATAGATCAGCTGATTCAAATTGCTGCAGAAAAAATGATAGATATTGTTATTACTACGCATAATGCAACTTTGTTGAATTCCTATAAGAAGGATGAGCTGGTTGGAGTATCTGTTGTGTATCGGGATAAGACGAGAGGGACAAGTAAGATCAAATCCTTTGTGGATATTGACAATTTTCCGTCCATGCTGGCTGCTGGAGGACTAGGTGATGCAATGGTTGATGAAAGTCTTCTCGCGGCTTTGAGACAGGAACGGCAGACGAAAGATTATTCATGGTTGGGGGTGTAGTTGATGAATGTGAAATTTATAGATACCTCAGTCATGCTAAATTTATTAGAAGTGCCGGAAAAGTGTAGTGATTCATCGCTGGTCAAGGAACAGTGGAAAGAATGTTTGGCTAAAAAAGATGTTTTGATTATGCCATTAGCCACTATCATTGAGACCGGTAATCATATAGCGCATATTACAAATGGACATGCACGAAGAGAAATAGCGGCTAAATTCGGCGAATATCTGCGGAAAACAGCTGAGGGTGAAGCTCCGTGGCAACTTTATGGGGCTTCCATTGAAAAAGACGAGTTATTATACATATCTGATCATATAGAGGAATTTGCTACACGAAAGGTTGGCATAGGTGATATGTCCATCATATATGCTTATGAGCACTACAGGGATGAGATGCCAGCAATTGGTACAATTATGATATGGAGTACAGATCTGCATTTGCAAGGGTATCAGGCGTATAATGTTTCAATGAAACGACGCAGAAATTTGGTTGACAATGACTGATGATCATGCCTTGAACGTTGGTAGTTCCAGAATAGTAATTCATTATACGAATAGTATAGCCTGAGCTTGGTTGCTCAGGCATTTTTCTATGAGAAGATAACGCGAAGAAGGAGGCAAAAGGGAATGCACCTTGAGCGGGTTAATTTGAAAAATTACAAAGCGATTGAAGAATTGGAAATTGACTTAAAACCAGGCGTGAATTTGCTGATTGGAGACAATGGTGCTGGGAAGACCTCTGTATTAGAAGGTGTAGCAGCGGCGCTTAGCGGGTTGTTTGTTAATGTACCGGGAGTGAGCACAAAGAATATTGTAAAAGATGATGTTCGTATGCTTGTTACACCGAAGGGCGATTCGTCAACAACGTTGACTTATTTTGAACCGGTTTCTGTCGGTTGCAGTTTGAAATCTTGTGATGGAAATGAATTTTCTTGGAACCGGATAAAAGAAGAACGTTCAGCTACTCATACAATGATTGACAACAAAGAAGTGTGTGCGTGGATGAAAAAATTGACAAATCAGGCGGATTCTTGCTTACCACTGATCAGTTTTCAAAGCGCTGCAAGAGCATGGAG
>SFRL01000064.1 GCA_004562765.1 bacterium
CCTTATCTACGGATCAGAGGAAGGCAGAAGCAAGGCTGCGGTTACCCACCTAGCTTTAGCTAGGAGTCAAAATACAAGAAACGGCATTTTGGGTTTTTACAAAAGAATCATAAGCTACAAAAGCGAAACAGACTTTCTGTGCGATACAAAAGATAAAATATCAAAATCAACAAAAGAAGCTGCAGGTTAAGAGCTGCAGCTTCTTTTAACTTTGAGTGAAAGATCGGAAAGTTGAACTTATTACATGAAAAAGAATCGAATCCTTGACAAAAATCAAATCGTTGTGGCATGTCTGTTTTTTATCTGCGTGCTGCTTATATTCACAATCTTCTTCATCAGTAATCGAACGATCCCTGCTGCACAGGATACACAGTCCTGTGTGACACGTGAAGATGTGGCAGAGGCGTATGCATTTCTCGGGCAGGATGAGGCTGTGGAGTCGGTGTTGTCCGGTTCGTCGTCGGATAAGGTGTTTACATATGGAGAGTACCGGGAATTTTTAAAGCAGCTTCATCTGTGGGAAGCCGGAAATTTCGAAGGATTTCTGGATTGGGATGACCGGAAGGATGAGGGCGTGTCTCCGGACGTGCTTTCAGAGAGCCGGGATGTTGTCGCGGAACTGTTTGAGACGAGGGCGGCAGAGCAGGAGCAGCGCGAAGAACCACCGGTGGCAGAGACAAAACCTTCTGTACCGCAGGTGGATGAGAATACAAAGATCCGTGTATTGCTTTTGCAAAACGGTATGCCTGTGGCAAACGAGATCCGTTTTTCTGCGAACGAGACATATTCCATTTCCTGGGGTAAGAAGACGAAGGAGAAGAAGAAAAATCAGGTGATCTGTGCCGGACAGTTGAAGCTTGCGGTCGGTGAGTCGGCAGTCGTGCAGTCAGAAAAGGGCGAGGTCTATCTGGCGGACGAACAGGGTGATCGTGATACGCTGGGCTATACCGGCAGTTTTCGGATCACGCGCTACGAAGACGGATATGCCGTGGTCAATGAGGTGAAGATCGAAGATTATCTTTACGGCGTCGTACAGAGCGAGATGCCGGCGTACTTTGAGGAGGAGGCGCTGAAGGCACAGGCGGTCTGTGCCAGAACATATATTGTGACACAGCTCATGCAGGATAATTATCCGCAGTATGAGGCGGATGTGGATGACTCTGTGCGCTTTCAGGTTTACAATAAAGCTGCGCCGGATACGCGCGTTGTGAAGGCTGTTGACGCCACGAGAGGGCAGATTCTCACAAAGGACGGACTACCGATCAACGCATACTTTTTCTCTACTTCCCATGGTGTGACAAGCGGCAGGGAGATATGGGGACTCTCTGAACTCGATTATCTGCAGCCTGTGAGAGGGAACAAGGATACAGACATGCCGGATCTGTCCGATGAGGAGACTTTCCGTGCGTATATCAGGGAGAGCGATGCGGATGATTACGATGCGCCGAGCAGTTATTACCGATGGAAGGCAACGCTGGATATCAGCGATCATCTGTCAGATGTGAAAACGCTTCTGCGGGGGATTGACGAGATACAGCCGGAATGTGTTATAATAAGAGACGATCGTGGTCAGCAGACAACGGCGGCGGTAATGGATGGCTGGAAGGAAGTGCAACAGTTAAAGGTACTGGAGCGTTCTTCGACAGGCGCGGTATTACGGCTTTTGATCGTTTTTTCTGACGGCGAGGTGGAACTGTCGAATGAAAACTATATCCGACAGGTACTGGGTGTATGGATGGATAAATTACAGGATAAGGATGGCAGTCCCGTGAAGTCGGGGGATATGCTGCCCAGTGTTTATTTCTATGTGCAGCCCATCAAGGAGGGAATCGTGCTCTTTGGCGGCGGACTGGGTCATGGGATCGGTATGAGCCAGTACGGTGCGAACGGACTGGCGAAGCAGGGCGCCGACATGAAGGCGATCCTGGAATTTTACTACAAGGATATCTGTCTGGAACAATTATATTGTGAGGATATTACATGAAGATCATAAGAGAAATCATGCGGTTTGTGGAGGAGTGCAAATCGGATAATGTGACTGCATACGCAGCACAGTCTGCTTATTTCACATTGCTTTCACTGATCCCGTTTTTGCTGTTTTTCGGTGCGCTGTTGAAATATACACCGGTATCACTGGACTTCCTTGTGAAGGGGGTAAATCTGGTTCTGCCGGACTATATTTCCGGTTTTCTGGTGAGTATCATTCGGGAAACCTATGAGAGTTCTGTCGGACTCATTTCCCTGTCCGCCATTTTTGCCATCTGGTCGGCTGCGAGAGGTATCCAGTATCTGACAGAAGGCTTGAATAAAATGTATGATCTGGAGGAGACCAGAAACTGGGTGGTGCTGCGGTTCTGGGCAAGTATCTATACGTTTATCATGATATTTTCGCTCATACTGATGCTTGTCCTGCTTGTGTTCGGACGGACATTACAGCATTGGCTGACACAGTATTTTCCGGCGCTGGCGTTTATAGCAAATATTTTGTTGAAACTGAAAAGTCTGATTGGCATCGGAGGACTGACCTTCATTTTTGCCCTGTTTTACTGGGCATTTCCAAACCGGAAGGGAAAGGGCGGACAGCGGATCACATACTGGAAGCAGATTCCGGGGGCATTTATCTGCGCGGTTGCATGGTATGTTTTTTCTTTTGCAGTATCCGTCTATGTGAACTATTTTCATGGCTTTTCCAGCTATGGCAGTCTGACGACGATCGCACTTATTATGTTCTGGCTGTATTTTTGCATGTATATCCTTATGGTGTGCGCCGAGGTGAATAATCAGTATTCGGAGCGGATATTTGCTTTGTTCAAGAAAAGAAAGCACCGCTCATGAAAAACTGCTTGCAGTTTTCCGGTGGCTGTGCTAAGATACCAAAAGACATATAAAAAATGCAAGGATGGCGCATAGTAGTCATATACACTGCTGACAGAGAGAAGAAGCTGACGGCTGAGAGCTTCTTTCAGATAAGGTATATAACGAATTTTCACGCCGGAGCAGCACAGGGGAAGCGCATGTGCGTGGTAGTCTGTGACGCGGCACACGTTACGTGCAAAGAGTGTCCGGTTCTTTTTTATGGAATCGGGAAACCGGGTGGTACCGCGGAAAAAGTTTCGTCCCAGGATTTTTGTCCTGGGACTTTTTTTTACGATCAAAACAAAAAGGAGAACGATCATGAAAGAAAAGCTGCAAAAAATCAGAGAACGCGCAATCGCTGAGATCCAGAACTCAGACGGTCTGGAAAAGCTGGGCGAGGTGCGAAATACGATCCTCGGAAAAAAAGGTGAGCTGACCGCCGTATTAAAGGGAATGAAGGATGTGCCTCCGGAGGATCGTCCGAAGGTCGGACAGTGGGTCAATGAGACCCGTGAGGCCATTGAGAGCATTTTGGCAGAGCAGACAAAGAAACTGGAGGCAGAGGCACTGCGTCTGCGCTATGAGGCAGAGAAGATCGATGTCACAATGCCTGCCGTAAAGCCCGCAAAGGGAAATCTGCATCCGATCACACAGGTGCGCAACCAGCTCACGGATATTTTCGCATCCATGGGCTTTGAGATCTATGAGGGAACGGAGATCGAGACCGATTATTACAATTTTACTGCATTAAACACACCCCAGGATCATCCGGCGCGTGATATGCAGGATACATTTTACCTGTCACCGGAATTCCTGCTGCGCACGCAGACTTCTGCCGGACAGATCCATGTCATGGAGGCAAAGAAGCCGCCGATCAAGATCATTTCACCCGGAAAAGTATTCCGGTCTGACGATGATGCAACCCATTCACCCATGTTTACACAGATGGAAGGTCTGGTTGTGGACAAAGGCATCACATTGTGTGATCTGAAGGGCATGCTGGATGAGTTTGTAAAGAAGATCTTTGGCAAAAATGTGACCACGAGACTTCGTCCTTCTTACTTCCCGTTTACCGAGCCGTCTGTTGAGGTTGACGTGAGCTGCTTCCAGTGTGGCGGTAAAGGCTGCAAGCTGTGCAAGGGTACCGGGTGGATCGAAGTGCTTGGGGCCGGTGTGGTAAACAATAAGGTGCTTGAGGGATGCGGTGTAGATACGAATGAATACAGTGGTTTTGCTTTCGGTATCGGTATTGAGCGTATTGCCATGTTAAAGTACGGCATTAACAACATCAAGCTGCTATTTGAGTCAGATCTGCGTGTATTGAATCAGATCGATGATTAGGATTAGGATAAAAGGAGGCAAATCATGTTAGCACCGTTAAGCTGGTTAAAAGATTATGTAGATATAGATGTCACCCCGAAGGAGCTGGAGGAAAAGCTGTTTTCCTGCGGTTTTGAGGTGGAGGAACTGATTGAGGTCGGAAAGGATATTTCCGGTGTTGTTGTAGGTCTGGTAAAGGAATGCGAGCCGATCCCCGAGACACACCTGAGCTTATGTCAGGTGGACGCAGGCACGCACGGTACGTTCCAGATCTGCTGTGGCGCGGACAATGTATGCGCCGGTAAGAAATTCCCGGTTGCGCTCGTTGGAGCAACCGTTTATGCAACTGCAAAAGATCACGTGACTATCGAGGGCGTGATGACGATCAAGAAGGGAAAACTGCGCGGTTATGAGTCGCAGGGTATGCTCTGCTCCGGCACAGAGCTCGGATTAAACGAGGATCTGTATCCGGGCGCAGGCTACAACGGACTGCTCGTTCTGCCCGATGACGCGGAGGTGGGAGCAGATGTAAAGCCGATCCTTGGTATGGACGACTGGATCTTTGACATTGCGATCACTGCAAACCGTCCGGACTGCCAGAGCATTTACGGCATTGCAAGAGAAGTGGCAGCTGTGCTGAACAAACCCTGCAAAGAGCCTGCACTGGATTACACAGAGACAGATGTAAAGAAAGAGGGATTCACGGTAAATGTGGCAGCACAGGATCTGTGCCCTCGTTATATCGCACATTATGTATATGACGTAAAGATCGCACCCTCACCGGCATGGATGCGTCGCAGACTGGCACTGGTCGGCATCGGTTCAATCTCTAACGTCGTAGATATCACAAACTATATCTTAAAAGAGCTGGGACAGCCGATGCATGCATTTGACGATTCCTTCCTCAAGGGCAATGCGATCAATGTCAGACGCGCAAATGACGGAGAGAAGATCGTCACCCTGGACGAGAAGGAGTTTGCGCTGAACAATTCCAATCTGGTCATCTGTGACGGTGAGCGTCCGGTGGCTCTGGCCGGTATCATGGGTGGACTGAATTCCGAGATCCTCGACACCACCACAGAGGTGATGTTTGAGGCTGCAAAATTCATGCGTGACAATATCCGTAAGAGTTCCCGTGCCCTGGGTCAGGCATCTGACTCCAGTGCGATGTATGCAAAGGGTGTCTATGAGTACACGACTGTGATGGCAATGAAGCGTGCGCTGCACCTGATCGAGGAGCTTGGCTGCGGTAAGGTTTCTTCTACACATGTAGAAGTGTCTACCGGAAATTCTGTTGAACCGAAGGAAATGAAAGTCAGTGTGAAAAAGGTGAATGGTGTGTTGGGTATCGAGGTGCCGAATGAGGAGATCATTCGCATCCTGACAAACCTGAATTTCGCGCCGGTCATCAACGGTGATGAGCTGACACTTCAAATACCTGCTTATCGTGAGGATATGGATTCTTACCCGGATGTGGCAGAGGAAGTCATCCGTATGTACGGCTATGACCATGTGATCCCGACCTTCATGCCCACCGCAGAGGTAACCCTTGGCGGTCTGAACTTAAAGCAGAAATCTGAGCTGAAGATCAAAAACGCATTGTGTGCAGCAGGTGCTTATGAGGGAATCCATTACTCCTTCTTCTCGCCTTCCGATCTGGATCTGTTACGGCTGCCGGAGGACGCACCGGAGCGTCATGCGATCAGGCTGATCAACCCGATCAATATTGATCTGTCTCTGATGCGTACGACACTTGCACCGGAAATGCTGCATGCCATCGCACGGAATCAGAAGAAGGGCATTTTAGAGGGACGTATCTTTGAACTTGGAAATATCTTTATCCCGAAGGATCTGCCGTTAACGGAGTATCCGGATGAGCGCGAGACATTATGTGTCGGCGTATTCGGTGAAAATGAGTCCTTCTATACCTTAAAGGGACTGGCAGAAGTGGTTGCGAAGACTCTGGGCGTGACCTTTACCTATGAGGCGGCAGCAAAGACCTTCCTGCATCCCTATCAGACCGCAGAGGTGTTCTGTGAGGGAGAAAAGATCGGTTATCTTGGAAAGGTTTCCTATGAGATACAGGATGAACTTGACATGCGTGTGCAGGCGTTTGTGATGGAACTGGATGTGCGTGTGCTCAGTCAGTGGTACGGAAAAGCACAGGTATTCAAGCCGCTGCCGAAGTTTGCGGAAGAGAAGCGTGACTTCGCATTTGTTGTGGACAAGGGAATCACCTGCGCACAGATTGAAAATGGAATCAAAGAGGCATGCAAGTATGTGACGGATGTACAGTTGTTTGATGTTTACGAAGGTATCCAGCTCGGACCAAACAAAAAGAGCATGGCATTCTCCGTTGTATTTACTCCGGCTGAGGAGGAATTCAACAGTGAGATGGTGGAAGGCTTTGTAAAGAAGATCCTGAAGAATCTCGAGCGAAATCTGCAGATCACGCTGCGTGCTTAGTGAGGAATCATAGAAATGGATGTAAAGGATTTTTATTATGATCTGCCACAGGAACTGATCGCGCAGGATCCGTTGGAGGACCGTTCCAGCTCCAGACTGCTGGTACTGGGGAAAGAAGACGGATCTATCCGCCATGAGATATTTCGAAATATCACACAGTATTTAAACGCCGGTGACTGTCTGGTGATCAACAACACAAAGGTCATTCCTGCCCGTCTGTTTGGCGAGCGGGAGGGAACCGGTGCCACCATCGAGATCCTTCTCTTAAAACGGAAGGAAAACGATATCTGGGAGACGCTTGTAAAACCCGGAAAAAAGGCAAAGCCCGGCACAAAGATCATTTTTGGCGGCGGACTTTTGACCGGTGAGGTCGTGGATGTGGTGGAGGACGGCAACCGTCTGATCCAATTTTCCTACGAGGGTATTTTTGAGGAGATCTTAGATCAGCTGGGACAGATGCCGCTGCCGCCTTATATCACGCATACGCTGCAGGATAAGAACCGCTATCAGACGGTGTATGCAAAATATGACGGATCGGCAGCCGCGCCCACGGCCGGACTGCATTTCACGCCGGAGCTTTTAGAGGAGATCCGCGGGAAGGGCGTAAAGATCGCAGAAGTGACGCTGCATGTGGGTCTTGGCACGTTTCGTCCTGTAAAGGTGGAAAATGTTCAGGATCATCATATGCACTCAGAGTACTATGAGGTGACAGAGGAAGCGGCAGCACTCATCAATGAGACAAAGCAGGCGGGCGGACGTGTGATCGCTGTCGGAACAACGAGCTGCCGGACATTGGAATCTGCTGCGGCGGAGGACGGGAGTCTCACCGCGAAAAGCGGGTGGACGGATATTTTTATCTATCCGGGCTATACGTTCAAAGTGATCGACGCATTGATCACGAATTTCCATCTGCCGGAGTCCACGCTGGTCATGCTGGTCAGCGCGCTGGCAGGAAGAGATCATATCATGAATGCTTATGCCGAGGCGGTCAAAGAGCGCTATCGTTTTTTCAGCTTTGGTGATGCAATGTTTATACAGTAATATCGGTCGGAAGGAGCAATCCTTCCGGCTTTTTTATCCTTCCGGCTTTTTTTATTTTTTGCTAGGCAGGAAAGAGTGAGTGTGATATGATTAAAAAAATAGATATTTAAGAAGGAGAGGTATAGATACATGGAAGAAAAAAGAAAAGACCGGCGTTTGGAACTGGATGTTTCGATTGAGTTGGAGCGTTTGGATCAAGGGGAGATGACCACTCTGAAATTGATCCATGTGGATGTCACGGATCTGTCAAGTTCCGGTATGGGATTTCGTACATCACAGCCGATGGACAACGGTGCGCTTTATGATACGCGGATCAAGATCTGGACAAAGGAGGTCATTCCGGCAGTCATCCGTATCGTGCGCTGCGAGAAAGTATCAGAAAATGAGTATCACTGCGGTGCGACATTTGTGGGTCTGATGAGTTCTGATGCGCTGAAGATCAATATTTACAGTATGTTGAATCCGGAGGAGTAAAAACGATTGCAAATAAAAAGAAAGGTAATTTGTAGTTAACACAAATTACCTTTCTTTTTTCAGTTAAACCGAAATCTTTTTCAATGACTCATAAAAGTCCGGATAGGAGATCACGACGCTGTCCGCGTTGAGGATCGTGGTGGGTGTATCGCACAGCAGTCCGGCGATGGCAAAGGACATGGCGATGCGGTGGTCGAGATGGGAGTCGATCGTGGCTCCGTGGAACGGTTTGCCGCCGCGGATGATCATTCCATCATCGGTGGCGGTAGCGTCTGCACCCATGGCAAGAAGTCCTTCCACGACAGTGTCGATGCGGTTGGATTCCTTGACTTTGAGCTCCTGTGCGTCTTTGATCACGGTCTCACCCTCTGCAAAGCAGGCGAGAACGGCAATGACAGGAATCTCGTCGATGAGTGTGGGGATCAATTCGCCGGAAACGGTCGTACCGTGCAGATGGCTGCTGCGGACGATCAGGTCACAGACCAGCTCCCCGGATACAGTATGTACATTTTCGCGTGTAATGTCTGCGCCCATCGCTTCCACAACACGTAAAATGCCGTCGCGGGTCGGATTGATGCCGACGTTTTTCAAGACGAGCTCTGAATTCGGAACGGCAAGTCCGGCTGCGATCCAGTAAGCGGCAGAGGAAATATCGCCGGGTACGGCAATCTTCTGTCCATATAAATGAGGCTCCGGTTCGATGGTGGCAGTCGTGCCCACAGAGGTGACCTTTGCACCGAAGCCGGAGAGCATCAGTTCCGTGTGATTGCGTGAGAGTACCGGTTCCGTCACGGAGGTTGTACCATCCGCATACAAACCCGCTAAAAGCACACATGATTTTACCTGTGCGGATGCAACGGGAGATTGGTAGGCGATGCCATGCAGATTGCCTCCGTGGATCTCCAACGGTGCACAGCCGTTATCATTTATACTGCGAATGTCTGCCCCCATCTGTGTGAGCGGATCGATGATGCGCTTCATCGGGCGCTTTTGGATCGATGCATCACCGTTTAAGGTCGAGGTGAAGGACTGTCCGGCGAGAATGCCGCTGATCAGTCGTGTGGTCGTTCCGCTGTTGCCGACATCAAGCATCTGCGCCGGCGCTTTTAAGCCGTGCAGTCCGGCTCCGTGGATCAGTACGCGATCTGCGCGGTTGTCGATGTCCACGCCCATTGCCTGAAAGCAGGAGATGGTGGACAGGCAGTCCGCACCCTGTAAAAAATTTGTGATCTCTGTTGTGCCGTCCGCCAGTGCGCCGAACATGATGGCGCGGTGGGAGATCGATTTATCACCGGGGATGGCGAGTTCTCCCCGCAGCCCGGAGGACTTGATTATATTCATATTCATAGATACAGATATTCCTTTCATTGTACATTATCAGAGGTGATATATTTATTACTTTTACCGTTCATATACAGTATAATGATATTTGCGCAGCAGTTCCACTGCTTTCTGTAAGGATTCTCCATCGTACATTTCCAGGTGGAGCACACCGTCTTCAAATTCTCGGTTATGGATAATACCGATATTTTTAATGCTCAGGTTATTGCTTGCGAGGATCGTAGCGATGGTAGCGATTCCGCCTGCCTCATCGATCAGGTCACAATAGAGCTCAAATACCTTTTTCAGAGGGCCGGATTTGCTGATCGTGATGGAGTCACGGTAGTCCTTGGCAGACTGGAAAAATCCGTTGATGGAGCCTGCATCGGAAGCCGCGATCTCTGCGCGGATGGAGGCGAGCTGTTCCCCGAACCGGTCCATGATCTCTAAGATCTGTTCCCGGTTGGACAGACAGATGTTTTCCCACATGACTGCAGAAGAGGACGCAATACGCGTAATATCCTTAAAGCCTCCGGCGGCGATCGTCTTCATTGTCTCATGCTCATCATCAAGCTGCTGCACCAGATTGACCAGACTGGCAGCAACGATGTGGGGCAGATGGCTGATGGTGGCAGTTGCGTGATCATGTGCCTTGTAGTTCAGTACCATGGGAAGCGCGCCCAGTGAGCGCACAAGCTCCGTGAATTCCGTCACTTTGTCCTTAGGACTCTGTGCAGTCGGTGTGATGATATAGTATGCATTTTCCAGAAGATAAGCGGTGGCGTTTGCATATCCGGTCTTTTCAGAGCCGGTCATGGGATGTCCGCCGATAAAGCAGTGCTCCATACCGGTTTCAATTGCAGCTGCATGAATGTCGGATTTGACGCTGCCCACATCCGTGATGATGGCGCCTTCCTTTAGCACCGTTTTTAACTCCTTCAGGTACGCGATATTCTGTTGTACCGGGGTACACAAAAAGATCAGATCACAGCTTCCGATCTCTTGCAGGGACAGTTGTTCACTGTTTTCGATCGTGTGATCGTCGAATGCTTCCGTGACGGTAGATAAATGACCGGAGGTCGCGTATAATCTTTTCTCGGGATACAGGCGTTTCAGTGTCTTGGCAATGGAACCGCCGATCAGACCGAGACCGATAAAACCAATTTTTTCAAAAGACATTTACAAAATGCTCCTTTTCTCATAATTACTTCCTATTATAACACAAAGCATCGACGCTTTAAAGTGAAAAAGTCGCTGGCTGATTATTTGTGAAAAATGAATAAAATAGTTGTAATTTTTTTGATGTTTTAGTAGAATATACATATATTGATAGTCCTGTCCGGCAGGGGGGAAACGGAGACGTTGATTTGCCGGGCAGAGAATGATTTAGGAGGGTATTCTATATGAACGTTTACACAACTGACAAGATTCGTAACGTAGTTCTTTTAGGCCATGGAGGGGCGGGCAAGACCAGCCTGGTAGAAGCAATGGCATATCTGGCTGGCCAGACAACCAGAATGGGTAAGATCAGTGAAGGCAATACGATCAGCGATTTTGATAAAGAGGAGATCAAACGCTCATTTTCCATCAGCACATCCGTGATTCCCATCGAGTGGGAAGGAAGCAAGATCAATATTTTGGATACGCCCGGTTATTTCGATTTCGTGGGCGAGGTTGAGGAGGCAGCGGCTGTGGCAGACGCAGCGATCATCGTTGTTTCCGGTAAGGCAGGCATCGAGGTAGGTACGAAGAAAGCGTGGGAGATCTGCGAGAGGTATAAGCTGCCCCGTATGGTATTCGTGACCGATATGGATATAGATAACGCAAGCTACCGTCAGGTAGTTGAGGATCTGCAGGCAATGTACGGCAAGAAGATCGCGCCGTTCCATCTTCCGATCCGTGAGAACGAGCAGTTTGTAGGTTATGTCAATGTCATTCAGCAGCGTGCAAAGCGCTGGAAGGATGACGGTACGGTTGAGAAATGTGACATCCCTGATTATTCACAGGCAAACCTGGAGATCTGTCGTGAAGCATTGATGGAGTCTGTAGCCGAGACAAGCGAAGAATTCATGGATCGTTACTTTAACGGCGAGGAGTTCTCCGATGATGAGATCCGTCAGGCACTGCGTGTCAACGTGGCAGAGGGCAGCATCGTTCCGGTGCTCATGGGTTCAAATGTGCTTGCCCGCGGTATGTATACATTGATGGTTGATATCGTAAAATATCTGCCCAGCCCGGATAAGCGTACCTGTGCAGGTATCAATGCAAAGACCAATGACGTATTTCAGGCGGATTATGACTTTGCGAAGCCCAAGTCAGCCTATGTATTTAAGACCATCGTTGATCCGTTTATCGGAAAGTATTCTTTGATCAAGGTAAATTCCGGTGTGTTAAAGACCGACGATGTGATGTACAACTATCATAAGGATGTAGAAGGAAAGATCGGCAAGCTGTACGTAATGTGCGGTGGCAAGGCAGAGGAAGTCAAGGAGCTTCATGCCGGTGATATCGGAGCTCTCGCAAAGCTTACAACGGCAGCTACGACAGACTCTCTGTCCACCAAGGCAAATCCGATCGCCTATATCCGTACCAATGTTTCCACTCCTTATACCTACATGCGATATAAGGCAAAGAATAAGGGTGATGAGGATAAGATCTCCCAGGCACTGCAGAAGATGTCTCAGGAGGATCTGACCTTAAAGGCAGTCAACGACAGCGAGAACGGACAGACACTGCTTTACGGTATCGGTGAGCAGCAGCTGGAGGTTGTTGCGAGCAAGCTGCTTGCAAAATATAAGGTTGACATTGAACTGTCCCGCCCGAAGGTGGCATTCCGTGAGACGCTGCGCAAGAAAGCAGATGTTGAGTATAAGTATAAAAAGCAGTCCGGCGGACATGGTCAGTATGGTCATGTAAAGATGACATTTGAGCCTTCCGGCGATCTGGAGACACCTTATGTATTTGAGCAGATCGTTGTCGGTGGTGCAGTTCCGAAGAACTACTTCCCGGCAGTTGAGAAGGGTATTCAGGACGCAGTGAAAAAGGGACCGATGGCTGCATATCCCGTTGTTGGTGTGAAGGCAGTGCTTTATGACGGATCCTACCACCCGGTAGATTCTTCCGAGATGGCATTCAAGGTAGCTGCGACACAGGCATTCAAGAAGGGCTTTATGGATGCGAATCCGGTGCTTTTAGAGCCCATCGCTTCCATGAAGGTGGTTGTTCCCGACAGTTACACCGGTGACGTTATGGGAGATCTGAATAAGCGCCGTGGCCGTGTGCTCGGCATGAACCCGATCGATGGTGGCAAGCAGGAGATTTTGGCAGATGTACCTTACACCGAGCTGTACGGCTACAATACCGAGCTTCGTTCCATGACCGGAGGTGCCGGAGAATTCTCTTATGAGTTTGCACGTTATGAGCAGGCTCCGTCTGATGTACAGGAGAAGGAGATCGCAGCACGCGCAAGCAAGCTGGATAATTCTGAGGAATAAATATACCGATAAAAGACGAAGAAAGCCCGCTTTTTGCGGGCTTTCTGTTAGTGAGGGATCTGATGGTGAGCTATTTCTATCTGTTTTGTTTCATTTTTGCCTGCGTATTGTCAATGCAGTATGTATACAAATGGAATGAGCATTACAATGAACATGTTACGTTGTTGTTTATGATCGTACCACTTGCCAATTATGGTTTTTGGGATCTGTCTGTGGCAAAGAATATCGAACAGGCTGTTCTTGCAAATAAAATAACTAAAACTTCCCACACCGAAAAGGTGTGCAGAACCTTGAAAATTCAACAATGTAGGCAATAAAATGGGCATAGATGATATGTCCGTGGTATAATTGAG
>SFRL01000022.1 GCA_004562765.1 bacterium
TCACCAGCACCACGATCACCGCGCTCAGCAAAATACCGCAGATACCGATATAGGCAAGGAAACGGTTTGCTATATTCACGCTCTCGCGGATACTCTCCAACGCCGTGCGCATCATGACCAGATTACCATCCTCCAGGGTACCCCACAGCACCAGATATTCGGAGGACATCCGATGATCCGTCACCTGCAGTACCGAGTAGCTGTCTGTGCTGGCCACCTCCTGCCGTCCCTTATCGGTTGACGCTCCGAACAGTACATCCATAAAACGGTTGATCAGGTTCAGGCTGTCATTCGATGTGGAACGCACCACCGTCCCGTCCGGTGAAATGATCAGGAGTTCTATATTGCCGTTATCACAGAGCCGGTCGAGCTGCACATCCAGTTCACTGTCTGTAAGCTTTCCCTGCTTTGCCGCCCAGTTGACCGTATCATATCCGCTCACAAGCTGATCTGTTTTCATCTTGCTGTAATACTGTTCCAAAAAAGTTGTATTCAAAAACCAGCACAGTAAAACTGTGCCGGTCACAAGTCCGATGATCACCATGCAGATCTGCGTTGTTATGGAACGCTGATGTATATGCTTTGATCCTTTCATCACCTGATTCCTCTTTCCTATTCATTCGCCTTTTTGGGTTCGTTTCCATCCACCTCAAACTTGTAGCCCATGCCCCAGATCGTCTTGATACAATCGCCGTGTTTTCCCATCTTGCTGCGCAGCTTTTTCACATGCGTATCGATGGTACGCGCATCACCGAAATAATCATAGTTCCAGACACTGTTTAATATTTTTTCCCTGGAGAGGGCGAGACCCGCATTCTCCATGAAATAGGTCAAAAGCTCAAATTCCTTATAGCTGAGTTCCACACGCTCACCATCGATGGTGACAATATGGGCAGCACGGTCAACCTGGATCGCGCCTGCGGTCAGGATCTGATTTTCTTCCAGCTGATTCGTCCGGCGCAGGATCGCTTCCACGCGTGCCACCAGGATCTTCGGGCTGAAGGGTTTGGAGATGTACTCGTCCACACCCAGCTCAAAGCCGTTTAATTCGTCACTCTCGGCACTCTTTGCCGTCAACATGATGATGGGTACTTTCGAATGCTCACGGATCTCTCTGCATACCTCAAACCCGTTCATTTTCGGCATCATCACGTCAAGAATGATGAGAGAGATGTCCTTATCCGCATAAAACAGATCCAGCGCCTCTTCACCGTCTGCCGCCTCCAGTACCTCATAACCCTTCTTCACAAGGAAATCCCGTACAAGCTTACGCATGCGGCTCTCATCATCCACCACCAGTATTTTAATCGTCGTCTCCATATAACATCCTCTCTTTCTGCGAAACAGCCGCCTCACGCTCTGAAAGCTCCTGCTCCCATGCGGCATACTTGTTCTGCAGCTCATTTTCATAGTTGAGCACCGTAGGACTGCTGCTGCTCATGGCGATCGCAAACATCACAAAGATCACTGCAGCGGCAAAAAAATTGATGATCACCGACCATCTGAATGCACGCCTGCATTTCCCGTTCTCCTCGCGCAGCGCCTCCGTCGTCCCTGCCGCATCCGTTACTTTCACGGTCTTGTGTACCGGGATCGGCACGATCTCATCGTTTGAAACCTGCGGCATCGTGTACAGATAATCCTGCAATTCTCTCAGGTAGGCATACCCGACCTGCGTCTGAAACATGTTCTGCGCGATCATGCGCTGATAGATCTGCAGCACGCGGTCCGGATACTGGAGATCCACTCTCCCTTTCATATAGCGGACACCCTCCGCTTCTTTTTTCGCTTCCTTTAACAGATCCTCATCGTCAAAGGAAAAACCATCCACTATAAATGCACTGTCTTTTGCCATAACCATCTCACTCTGTAAAAAAGTCTTTGTTCCCTTTACCTATTTATTATCGTACATTTTATTTCAATTGCAAGCAAAAACTTCAGTTTTCACATTATCTACATATTTTTCAAAATATCACTAATTTTTGCTTCCTTTTTTTGCCTTCTATGGTATAATGTTCTCAGTATGTAAAGAACGTGTAAAACGTATTAATTTGTTACAATCAGGAGGTTCGCTATGGGTAAGAAAGCGAAAAATACGCAAGAAAAGAAGGCTGTTAAGAAACCGGCAAAGGCACCGAAGGCAGCAAAAAACAAGCCTGCAAAAAAGACAAAAAACGGGGGCAGATCATCCAGTATAAAGACAAAGATCCTGATCCCGATCGCCGCTCTGACTCTGGTGATCCTCGCATCCGGACTGCTCAATGTAGCGAGCATGAACCGCATGCAGGAGGGAAGCACCGTACTCAGTGACAAGAGTCTTCCCACTCTGACCGCTCTGGATACGGCCATCGCCGATTTCAGCGATCTGCAGCGCCTGATCTACGCGCACTGTCTCTCTGAAGACAAGACCGTTATGGAAGAATATCAGGCAACAGCAGATGAATTGTTTGCGGAGATCGAGACTGCACTTGCCACCTATGAGGCAGGTGTCAGCTCCGAAGAGGATCTGGCACTGATCAAAGAATTCCGCGACAACTTTGATATGTATACATACACTTATCAGACGGCCACTCAGCTCAGCTACAATATGATGAAAAAGCTGGCACAGTCCTATGTGCCCAACCTGATGCAGAGCAGTGCCGATACGATGCAGAAACAGCTGCAGACGATGAAAGCAAACATTCAGGAAAACATCGACGCGGAAGTGCAGGCACAGCGTGACAGCTATATTCAGGCAGTCATCACAACGATCGTCGCCACCCTGGTGGGTATCCTGATCGCAATCTTTGCATTTGCACTTGTCAACCGAAGCGTCATTCGTCCGATCAAGAAAACAACGACGAGCCTCGATAAGATCGTCACAGACATTCAGGAGGGCCACGGTGATCTGACCGCCCGCATCGATGTCAAGTCGACAGATGAGCTCGGACGCCTTGCCAAGGGAATCAACGTCTTCATCGAGACATTGCAGAATATCATGTCACAGATCGTGAACAATGCAGACCACCTCGGCAGCGTTGTCAGCACTGTTTCCGGCAGCGTGAACACCGCCAGCGGAAATGCTTCCGACATCTCCTCTCTGTTAGAGGAACTGTCTGCCACCATGCAGGAGATCTCTTCCACCACGACCAACGTCAACGACGAGGTTGCCAATGTGGGCACGCAGGTATCCAGCATCGCACAGGATACAGTTACAATGAACAGCTATGCCGGCGAGATGGAAGCCCGCGCAAAGGAACTGGAGCAGGCTGCACAGCGCAACAAGGAAAGTACCAGCGAGATCATCGGCGGCATTATCACTTCTCTGGAGGAAGCTATCGAGGAGAGCAAGAGCGTTTCCAAGGTCAACGATCTGACCGACGAGATCTTAAATGTATCCAGCCAGACCAATCTACTGGCACTGAACGCTTCCATCGAGGCAGCCAGAGCAGGCGAGGCAGGAAAAGGCTTTGCCGTCGTTGCAGACGAGATCCGTACACTGGCAGATTCCACCAGACAGACAGCCGGAAACATTCAGGAGATCAACCTTATGGTTGTTCGTGCCGTGGATGCACTTGTTGAGAATTCACACGCGATCGTCAACTATGTGAACGATACGATCCTTCCGGATTATGAGAAGTTCGTAGAAACCGGCAAGCAGTATCGCGATGATGCAAGCTATGTCAACAACACCATGAACGTATTCGAGGACCGCACCAATCACCTGATGCAGATCATGCAGGAGATCTCAGAAGCGGTCAGCGGCATCACCACTGCTATCGAGGAAAGCGCATTGGGCGTTACAAATGCCACAGAGAATACTTCAACACTAGTAAGCAATATCGAGATCGTAAATCAGGAAATGGGAACCAATCAGCAGATCAGCTTAAAGCTGAAGCAGGAGGCAGACCGTTTCACAAACTTATAAAGATTATCATGCACACAAAAAAATCAGCCGGGACACGATCCCGACTGATTTTTTTGTGCTCTTTTATATACTATATCCGTATCTTCAGAAAATGCTCTACCTGGTCTCTGATCTGCTGCGGCTCAATCGGCTTGGAGAGGTAATCATCAAAGCCAACCTCCAGATAGCGCTTCCGCGCTCCCACCGTATCGTCTGCAGTGAGCAGAACTACCGGTATCGGCTTGCTGACGCCCTGCTCGGCCTCCTGCCGCCGGATCTCCTGCAGCGCCTGTGTTCCATCCATCCCCGGCATCATTTGATCCATAAAGATCATATCCACATGCTTGCGTTCCAGGATCCGCAGGCATTCCTCTCCGCTCTTTGCCATGATCGTCTTCAGATTCAGCTTTCGCAGCCAGGAATCCATTTCTTTTAGATAGAGGAGATTGTCATCCACAACCATGACCGTAGGGCGTTTTGCCGGCTGTTCTGACGGTTCCGGAATCGCCTGTGCCTGCACTTCACTCTCCACCGGTTCTTCGCCTGTTCCGAACGGTGCATTGTCAACGATCCGCTGAGGGAACATCAGACTGATCTTCGAGCGGTTTCTGTCTATACTGCACTCCATAGAACCCTTCATCTCAAGCAGCAGACGTTTACAAAGTGAATAAGGAATGTAATTGACCTCCGGCTCTGTCTTTTTGCCAACCTTCTGCGCCACCGCTGCCAGTCGGTTCAGTTCTCCGGTCGTCATGCCATTATCATCAAGATACAGCGTCAGGATCAGCAATGCATCCGCATATCTCATTTCCGATGAGATATCCAGCTCAATGCCTGCAATCTTCGAAGTCATGCCCGCGCAGTGCAGAATACCGGACACAACGCTCTCGACACCTTTTTGATCTCCAAACCAGTTCACCGGAAGCCGGGGACTTGCTGTCAGCTCCACGTTCTGACACCGGCCCTGTCTGCGCTCCTCGATCGTACGGCGCAGCGACTGTACCAGATCAGCAGTCATATATTCTCTTTCTCTTGCCGCAGATGAATGCTCCTCTCTGGAGTAGTCCATCATCACAGACACCATATCCTCCAGCTTCTGTCCTGCCTCCAGGATCTCCAGCGACATCTCCCGCACATCCTCGGATGCCCGTTCATCCTGACAGATCGCATCCGAACGGTTTTTGATAATATGTAACGGTGATCCGAAGCCATGGGTCATATGATGTAAAAACAGATCTCTCGTTCTGTCCGATGCGGAAGCATGCTCCTGAATCTGCTCCAGATCTTTCATGTAGTAATACTCGTCTGTACAGTCATACAGCCACATCACATAACCGGTGAGCGTTCCGCCCTCTTTCAGTTCGGATACTACCACGTTACAGATCTTACCGTTATGTTCCAGCATATCGTGATTATGCAGATAGATCAGTTCCACCACCACTTCACTCTCACCCGGCTGTTCCAGTTCGGGATAAAGCATCGCTGCGATCGCGTTATACGACTTGACCCCCCGCTCGCTGTCAAGAATGATATAACCCTCACCCAGCTCGTCCAGGATCGTTTCACGGGCGATCTGCCCATCATCCAGAAAATGATAGCTTTTGTTGAAATGATAAGTGAGCCAGCAGGAAAGCAGCATCAGTGTAGGGCCAAAATCAAAGCCTCCCGTAATTCCTGCCAGGTTCAATACATATGCAATACACGGAAGTACTGCCGAAAAGGCTATGATCGTAATGACACTGTCACGCCTCATGCTCTGTCGGATCACAGTTCCCACGTACAAAACCGCCATCGCCACCAGTGCCATATAGGTCATATACACATATCCCAACGGCAGGAGATCAAAGCGGATCTGCACCGCAAGCAGCTTTTCGACAAATGAATAATTATAAAACAGAATATTGATCGTCTCATCAATGAACAGGAACATCAAAAAGACCGCATTGATCACCCACAACGTGATCGTCTGCCACTTTTTGATATGAAAATCGCAGAACATGGCTATGAGATGCAACATAAATACCATGAACAAGAGTGCTGACACATACTGCGAACGCGTTGCCCATTTACTGCTCTGTTCGGAAAGTGTCGAAAGCGCTTCCAGATATCCGTACATATTCAACATCGCACAGATGGAAGCCAGCAGCAGGATCCGCTGTTTCGTCGTGTTTTTTTCATTGTAGATATGATAGACCAACCCAAACGCAAACAGAAAGATAATAAACTGAATCGTTCGGACAATCATATGGATAGCATTCATAGACGTTCTTCCCCTTGCTTATTTGATCTTACTATTTCTATTTTATCCTCTTTTTTGCCTGATGTAAAGCACAAGAACTGCTCTTTGCCGAAATCATTCCCCGAAATTTCAAACGGACAGATACAAAAAACGTATCTGTCCGTCTGATTGAAAGAATTCATAGGAAGGCGATATAATATTTTGGCATAGCCATCGTATGTCTGATAGCTATGATTGCGGAATATCCCCGGTCTGAAACATATAATCCGTATCATCTACCGAATAGTAAATGACATTTCCCTCCTTCGGATATCCCATTCCAAGCGAGATGGCTCTCTCTCGAACCTCATGCAGGTTCTTTGCATCATCAATGCGTTTTTGCGCATCCTCATTGGCGAGACGCAACGCATCTATCTCTTTTTGCAGCACTGAGACATGATAGATCTGCTGCTGCACCTGAAAATTCAATTTTAAAAATACTGTACATACGACGAGTGTAGTGATCATTATGATCACCAGCCGGATCAGTCTGCCGCGGTCCTCACGGATCGCGCGGTTTGCCTGAATCGCGTAATACCGCTTCAGAGCCTCTTCACGGCGCTCTCTGTAATACGCGTCTATTTCCTCCTCGGTCATATGGACTGCTCCCTGTTCAAGCACTCTTCATCCCTGCCTTCATCTGTTCCAACAAGTCCATAACCGCTCCCGTATCACCGCTGACCGCAACACGTAACAGATGTCCCTCGTCGTGATATTCATAAGACATGGAATCAATCCCCTCGCCGCGTTTCTCCTGCAGCTTCTGATACAACTCCATCCCGTCTAACTCCGTAACCCCTGGGAAATCAAGCAATGCGCAAAAAGCATCACTCTCCCGTTCCTGTTCTCCAAGAAACCCTCTGACGATCTGGGACGGTGAACTCTGTCCCGGCGTCTGTCTGGAAAACAGTTTTTTTATTTCATCCTCGGTAAACCGCCACTGGACACCGATCTTCTGCCCGGTAAGCGTGCCATCTTTTAAATAGTTACGGATTGTTCGGCTCGTCATACCGGTTACCTGGGCGACATCCGCTACTGTATATAATTTTTCATCCAGCATACCGATGCCTCCTTGTGTTCTATTATATTTCATTCTTTTTCATTTGTAAACATTTTTTTACATTCTTTTTATACTTTTTACAATTATTTTCATTCTATATACTATTTCTTCATCTTTTCTATTCCATTTTCATACTTTTTCATATTTAGGATCAAAAAAACGGGTGTCCCGTCTGTCTTTCAGACGAAACACCCGTCATAACTTCTTTTCTGCTGTTATCACACGCATTTATCCGAGATTCCGCACTTTGAAATCCCGCTCCGCCTCACGGCGCACATCCTTTTTGGCAATATCCTGACGCTTGTCGTAGAGTTTCTTGCCTCGCGCAAGCGCGATCTCCACCTTTACCAGACTGCCCTTAAAATACACCTGCACCGGAACGATCGTATAACCCTTTTCTTTGATCTTTCCCAGCAGTCGCATGATCTCCTTTTTGTGCATCAGAAGACGTTTGGGACGCATTGGATCCTTGTTGAATATATTGCCCTTCTCATAGGGGCTGATATGCATACCGTAGATGATGATCTCACCGTTTTCGATATGAATAAACGCCTCCTTGATACTGCAGTTGCCCTGGCGCAGGGACTTAACTTCCGTCCCGTGCAGCTCCACACCCGCCTCAAAGGTTTCCTCCAAAAAGTAGTCGTGCCTTGCTTTTTTATTGTTTGCGATCAGTCTAAAGTTCGATGCTTCCTTTGCCATAATTCGCTTTTTTATTCCTCCGGTTTATACAGATGACGAGGAATACCGTCTACCATGATCGGTGACACATCGCCCTGGATCAGCGGGCGCACGTAGCTGACAAATTCCTCCGTCACATAATCTCCTTCTTTGTTCATCCACTCTCTGGGCACAAGTTTCTCGTCATTTGCGATCTTGTGCACATCCTTGACTTCTGTCGTACTCTGATACGGATCATCCGACGTGCGCACGATGACCACCATCTTGCCGGAGTCTCCCTCGTCTGCCGCCTTGACCGCAGCACCTCCCACCTGATATGCCTCCAGGATATCCACTCGTGAGGACAGGTGTGATGCCGAACGCTGCAGCGTACTCAGTTCGATGGCACGTGTCTTGCAGCCCAGCTCTCCTGCAATAAAGCTGGCCAGATAGCTGGCTGTTCCGGACAGCTGCTTATGTCCAAATGCGTCCACAAAGTCAATGCTGGAACCGTATTCACAGACGTACTTGCCGTCTTCTGTGTGAATGCCCTCAGAGACAGCCACCACGACTGAACTCTTCTTCTCCAGACGCTTTGCAACCTTTTCCTTAAATTTCTGAAAATCAAACGGGATCTCCGGCAGGTAGATCATGTCGGGTCCGGAGCAATCCTCGCCCTTTGCCAGTGCAGCCGCACCGGTCAGCCAGCCGGCGTTTCTTCCCATGATCTCCACGATCGTCACCACGCCCTTATCATAGCGCAGGCAGAAACTGTCGCGAATGATCTCCTTGACAGAAGTGCCGATATATTTTGCAGCGCTGCCGTAACCGGGTGTATGGTCTGTCAGGGCAAGGTCATTATCGATCGTCTTCGGACATCCGATAAAACGGATCTCGCTGCCGGTGATGATCGCATAATCAGACAGCTTTTTGATCGTATCCATCGAGTCGTTGCCTCCGATATAGATGAATGCCTCGATGTCCATTTTTTCCAGAAACGCAAAGATTTTCTCATAGACTGCCATGTCCTCGTGGATACCGGGCAGTTTGTAACGGCAGGAGCCCAGATATGCAGACGGTGTACGTTTCAGAAGCTCTGCATCCAGCTCATTCGTGATACGGGTGGAGAGGTCGATATACTTCTCCTCCAGCAAGCCCTGAATGCCGTTCAGCATACCGTATACCTTCTTTGCTCCACGGTCGATCGCCGTGCGGTATACACCTGCAAGACTTGAGTTGATCGCTGCGGTCGGTCCCCCTGATTGTCCGACGATTACATTTCCCTTCATACCTTTTCCTCCATTTCATAAAGTATATATTTTATTATACGGCTTTTTTCCCCGGTTATTTATACTTTTGGTACCGGAATCAGCTTATCCATCTTGAGAATATGGCGTGAGAGCCATGCAAACAGGAAATCCAGCATATCCTCCACAAACTCCCGGCGATCTTCAACGTTTTCCGCTTCATCCTTATCCGCAAGCTTTGCCAGAAAAACTCCGTGTGCACGGCGCTGCGCCTCCAGCCCGGTATAGCCAATGGACTCCATATACTCCTCCTCATGGGTAAAGTGATAGTGCGTATAGTCCTCCAGTTCATCCATGATACCCATAAAGCTGTCATAGTCCAGCTCACCTTCTGCACGCTCTACGAGATAGTATGCACGTCCGATGATCTCAAACAGCTTGGCATGTTCCTTATCTACCTGCGGGATATACGTCCAATACGCCTCCGTGAAAGCACAGATATCATCGATCTGCTCCGCTTCCTTATCCGCAGTATTCCACACGTGCCCGATCAGCGTATCACTGCCGAGAATATGCTGATACAGCCATTTGGTCAAAAACAGGATCATATCCTCCAGTATTTTTCGCTTTTCCTCTGAATTCAGATCCTGAAGATCAATATTCGCAATCTTTTTTACAAATGAAGCATGCGCTTTTTTCTGGTGCTCCAGTTCCGGATCACCGTGCTCCTCCATGTATGCCTCCTCATGGGCAAAATGATTGGCACCGTACTCCCGCAGCTGCTCCAGATAATTCTCCAGCAGATGTCTTTCTTCCTGCACGTCCAGCCTGTTTTGCAGTGTTTCCGTGATCCGGTTCATGATGCTGAACAAAAACTCATGCTCACTGTCGATCTGCGGAATGCCTGTTTTGCAATCCTCTGTAAATTGAAACATGACTTTTCCTCCTTATGACTGTAAAAAAAGAACAGGCGCAATGAAATCCGAACTTCGTCCGGATTTCATTGCGCCTACGCAGGTCATCAGGACTCTTCCCACCTTCGGCGGGCCCTCCTAATGACAAGATATGGACCAGACGGGAGTTGAACCCGTGTCCAAAGACCTATTCCCTGTACTTCTACGAGCGTAGTCTGTTATTTAAGATTCCCTCCGCCATCCGGGAGCAGACACCCTGATGGTTTTGGTAGCTTCATGATACGCCCAGATGCTCAAAGCTTTGCATCTGTCGTTTCCTACATGGATGAAGCCCGGCTCCGGTCGTGTAGGTGCGTCCGGTCGGACTACTGCCAAATCTTAGGCAGCGTAAGCTAATTTATTATTGTTAGCGTTTAATTTTAATTTTGGAATTTGACGCATCCCGTGCGGCTCGCTTCTCCAGCTTCAAAGCCCCTGTCGAAACCATTACTGGCCCGTTTTTCTAAGACAGTAATAGTATACCACATATTACTGTCTTTTTCTATAAAAATATCTAAACTTGCAGTTCAAAATCGATCGTCCGCATGAGTTCATCCGTGCCGACGACAGTGACCTCCACGGTCTGTCCCAGCTTGTAGCGCTTGCCGGTCACTTCTCCGACCAGTTCATAGCCCTCCTCCACATAGTGATAGAAATCATCATGCAGCGCCGTCACATGCACCATGCCCTCGATCGTATCCGGCAGTTCCACATACATGCCCCACGCTGTCACCGACGAGATCACACCGGTAAAGTTCTCTCCGATATGCTCTGACATATACTGCACCTTTTTGAGCTTCACGGTCTCCCGTTCTGCCTCCTCCGCACGCCGCTCCCGTTCGCTGGACTGCTTTGCGACCTCCGGGAGAATCTTTTCATAGTGCTCTTTTTTCTTCTCGTCCATACGCCCGCGCAGACGATCCTTGATGATGCGGTGGATCTGAAGATCCGGATAACGCCGGATCGGCGATGTGAAATGACAGTAATACTTTGCCGCCAGCCCGAAATGTCCGGTGCATTCCGGTGTATATTTTGCCTGCTTCATGGAGCGCAGTGTCAGCCGGCTGATCAAAGTCTCCTCCGGCGTATCCGCAATTTTTTCCAACAGCTTTTGCAGCTCCTTCGGATGCAGCTCACTGCCATCCGTATGGAGATTGTAACCGAAATTGTTGATAAATGCAGTCAGTTTCTTGATCCGGTCCGGATCCGGCTCCTCGTGTGTCCGGTAAACAAAGGGCAACTCCTGCCAGAAATTGTCCTCCGCCACAGTTTCATTCGCGATCAGCATGAATTCCTCGATGAGCTTTGTCGCCACATTGCGCTCGTACGGCCGTATTTCCACCGGAAATCCGGTCTCATCCAATATGATCTTTGTCTCCGGGAAATCAAAGTCAATACTTCCGCGCTTTTTTCGTTTTGCCCGAAGGATCGCCGCCAGTTGCTCCATCTGCCGGAACATCGGCACAAGGGTGTCATAGCGTGCCGTCTCCGCCTCGTCATGCAGTGCCAGAATCTTGTTGACACTTGTATAGCTCATGCGCGCGTCCACATTGATGACGGTCTCTGCGATCTCATAGTCAATGACCTTTCCTTTTGGATCGATCAGCATGATACAACTCAGCGCCAGCCGGTCCTCACCGGCATTCAGCGAACAGATCCCGTTTGAGAGTGTATGCGGCAGCATCGGGATCACACGGTCCACCAGATAAACGGATGTTCCACGCTCCAGTGCCTCCGCGTCAAGCGCGGAATGCTCCTGCACATAATTTGACACATCCGCGATATGCACGCCGAGACGGTAATTTTCACCCTCCATGGAAAGGGAAACTGCATCGTCCAGATCCTTTGCATCCTCCCCGTCAATGGTTACCATCTGCACACCGCGCAGATCTTTACGGCCTGCCATATCAGCCTCACTGACCGGTTTTCCCACGCGCACTGCCTGGTTTAACACCTTTTCCGGAAATTCGATGGGCAATTCGTAGTCTTTTGCGATCGCAAGAATATCCGTACCCGGATCGTTAATGTGACCAAGGATCTCCACCACATGTCCTTCCGGCTTTTTTCCTTCACCGCCAAACTCTGTCAGTTCCACCACAACCTTATGCCCTGCAACCGCACCCATAGAGTGTTCCAGCGGTATAAAGATATCTTCGGTAAAACGCGCATTGTCCGGCACGACAAAGCCAAATGTTTTGCTGGCTTCATAAGTGCCGACAACCTGTGTCTTTCCGTGGGCGATCACTTTCAGGATCTTTCCCTCTCTGCGCTTTCCCTGCGGACTCGCAGTGATCTGTACCTGTACGGTATCATTGTGGATCGCGCCACCGCGGTCATCCTTGCCGATAAAAATATCCTCATCTTCGCCCTCCACGCGCACAAAGCCAAAGCCTCGCGCATTACTTTCAAAAACACCGGTGAGCGTGTGTGACTGCGCCTTTGCATATTTTCCTTTTTTGGAGACCTCCACCTTTCCCTCTGCCACAAGTGCATCCAACACTTCCTGAAGTTCCGCGCGGCTGGTTTTCGGGATATCCAGCAGGATCGCGATCTCCTTCACCTTCATCGGGACATAGAGGTCGTCACAGATCAAGGCGTAGATCGTATTTTTGCGTTCTTCAAATTTATTCATTCCTTCTCCTTTTTTCACAAAAGAAACATGTATTCCCGCTCGATTGCCCTTACCCTCGTCAGGCTCGGTCGGGCAAAATCGCGGTAATATCATGTTTCTTTAATGAAATAATAATAAAAGGAACTGCCAGTTAAGACAGTTCCCATCTTTTTATCTTATGATAAGCTTCCGATATTCAGTACACAGGAAATCACGATGAATAAGATAACCAGCACTCTCGTGATCTTTACCAGAATGCCCTCCATGGAGCGACCTTTGTTCTTGCTCCAGTAGGTATCTGACGCACCCGCGATTGCACCGAGTCCTGCAGACTTTCCTTCCTGCATCAGAATCAAAACTGTCAATGCGATACATATAATAACTAACGCGATCGTTAATATTGTCTTCAAAACTGCCACGATTTACACCTCCTATTTTCTAAAACTTACTCACAACTTCTAAGAGTATAACACAGTTGATTTTTGATTTCAACTATTATTTTTCATGTAAGTGTGCTATGTTTAATTTAAGAGTATTTCCGGGCCGCAGCCCGCATACACCAGCATACGATAAGAAAGGATGGTTTCATGCAAAAACAGCAAAAAAAGACGCTTCGTCGCATCCGGCGCGTCCTTGTCATCCTGCTGCCGGTATTGGTTCTCACACTGGCAGCACTGCTGATCGCAAACAGATATCTCAACCGGAGTCAGACCGCAGTTCCGGAAGATCCGTCTGCAGATACAGACGTGTCTGCAGACCTGATCATTCCCACGCCGTCCGGTACTGACACAGACAACGGCAGCGAAAAATCAGACACCGATTCCCCACCCCCCGACGAAGCTTCTGTACAGGAGCAACAGGCAGAGCCGGAACCGGTGATCGAAGAAGAACCTGTCACCCTGCTGTTCACCGGCGATGTACTGTTATCCGATTATGTCCTGAACAACTATAAAAACAGCGGAATTGACGGTGTTCTCTCACCGGAGCTGCTGGACGAACTGCGAGACGCAGATATCACGGTCATCAACAATGAATTTCCCTTCAGCACCCGCGGCACACAGGCACCGGACAAACAGTTCACCTTCCGCGTCGATCCGAAATATGTCAGTGTCCTCACTGACATGGGAGCAGATATTGCCACACTTGCCAACAATCATGTACTGGATTACGGGGCAGACGCATTGCTGGACACCTTTGACACACTGGAAGGTGCCGGTATCGACTACATGGGAGCCGGAACCAACGCATCCCGTGCCGAAGCGCTCATCACCAGACAGGCAGGCGGAAAGACCTTTGGTTTTCTTGCGGCCTCCCGCGTGATCCCCGTTGTCTCCTGGGATGTGCAGAATGCTTCCCCGGGTGTCTTTACGACCTATGATCCCACACGGCTCATAGCAGCGATTGAAAAGGCAAAAGACAACTGTGACTATCTTACCGTCTTTGTCCACTGGGGCATTGAACGCGACGAGCATCCGCAGGATTATCAGGTGTCGATGGCACAGCAATACATCGATGCAGGCGCAGATCTCGTGATCGGTTCACACCCTCATGTGCTGCAGGGAATCACTTATTATAAAGAGAAACCTGTGTTTTACAGCCTCGGAAATTTTATTTTTAACCAGAGCATCCCAAAAACAGCTGCTGTCAAAGTGACCATCGACGGCGAAAAGGATCCTGTCGTCCAGCTCATCGCCGCCACTGCGGAGAACGCCCGCACTGCCGCCTGCGAAAGCTCAAAAAAGACTGACATCTATGACTATCTGGAGCGCATTTCCACCGGAATCTCCATCGATGACAACGGCATCCTTTCACAGACCGCATCATCTTCCGACTGACACGCATAAAAAGCCTCCTGACTGGAAATCCTAACCAAAGGATCACTAAATACAGGAGGCTTTTATTATGAATCACAACAAACCCATCACCCATATCTACGCCAGACAGATCCTCGATTCCAGAGGAAATCCCACGTTGGAAACACGGCTGACTGCCGGTGAAGTCACCGCGCGCGCATCCGTCCCCTCCGGCGCTTCCACCGGCGAACATGAAGCTGTGGAGCTGCGGGATCACGAGGCGCAGTATCTCGGAAAAAGCGTACTCACTGCCGCCACCCACGTGAACGATGCCATCCACAAGCTTTTAAACGGCGACAACGTATTTGAACAGCGCAAACTGGACTATCGCATGATCCAGCTGGATGGCACGGACAATAAATCAAAGCTCGGCGCAAACAGCATCTTAAGTGTTTCTCTCGCCGCTGCCCGCACCGCCTCAGATGTGCTGAACGTCCCGCTGTACCGCTACATCGGCGGATGCAATGCAAACCGGATGCCGGTTCCGATGATGAATATTCTAAACGGCGGTGTCCATGCGAAGAATCACCTTGATTTTCAGGAATTCATGATCATGCCTGTGGGCGCTGACAGCTTTCATGATGCTCTGCGCATCGGTTCAGAGATCTATCACACCTTAAAGGAGCTGTTATCCAAAGACGGGCTTTCTACTGCAGTCGGTGACGAGGGTGGCTTTGCGCCTGATCTCCCGGATGCCTATGCCGTATTTGACTACCTTACACGCGCCGTTGAAGATGCCGGCTATACACCGGGAAAGGATGTTGTCTTTGCGATGGATGCAGCCGCCAGTGAACTGTACAGCCCGGACAGCGGATGCTACTACTTCCCCGGCGAAAGCGCATTAAAAAAAGACAGCCAGCCCACAGCGGACGCTGCCATGCCCGACACCCAGAGTATTTCCATCAACCGCACCACCGACGAGATGATCAACTACTATGCGGATCTGTGTGACCGTTACCCTCTCGTCTCCATCGAGGATGGTCTCGATGAAAACGACTGGGATGGCTGGATCGAGCTGACCAAACGGATCGGTGACCGCGTGCAGCTGGTGGGAGACGACCTCTTTGTGACCAATCCCGCCCGCATCGCAGAAGGTATAAAGAAAAAAGCAGCCAACGCAGTTCTCATCAAGGTCAATCAGATCGGTTCGCTCACGGAGGCTCTGGATGCCATAGAGCTGGCACACCGGAACGGCTACCGTACGATCATTTCCCACCGCAGCGGCGAGACGGAGGATACGTTCATCGCCGATCTCGCCGTCGGAACGGGCAGCGGACAGATCAAAACCGGTGCGCCCTGCCGCAGCGAGCGTGTTGCCAAGTACAATCGCCTGCTGGAGATCGAGGAGGAACTGTTCGACAGCCGGTATATGAATCCGTTCATCTAAGTGAATAATCAGAAACGGACTATGTCCCTGCTCAGTTGCCCTCTGCCTCGTCAAGCTCGGGGAACGAGGTCTGGGATGACCTCGGATCTGACCCGACCGGAGCGGAGCGGAGACCGGGCAAAAGTCGCAGGTACACAGTCCGTTTCCATTTTCCACTTTGCGACCTGCTGCTCTTACCCTTGTCAGCTCCCATCAGGCAAAATTCGCAGATGTCACAATCCATTTCCGTATTTAGAATTTTCTCAATGTCTCGGATTCATCCTCCGACGTGTTTTCGATCGCACGGATCACAACGTAATAGCTGTAGTCCGCATTCACCTCGACGAGCACCCGGTCTCCGACCTTGTGACCCATCAGTGCTTTTCCAAGCGGTGACTCGATGCTGATCATCCCTTTCAGGGAATTTCCCCGCGCCGTGGTCACGATGCGATATGTCTCCTCCGCATCATCCTCCTCGATATAGACGGTAACCGTATTATGAATGCCAACCTCATCCTCCGCGGAAGCATCATCGATGATATCCGCTGTTTTGATCATACGCTCCAGATAACGGATCCGGCTCTCATTCTGATTTTTGAACTGTTTTGCCGCCTTATACTCAAAGTTTTCACTGAGATCGCCATGGGCACGTGCCGTCTTCACATCCTCCAACGCTTCCTTTCGAACGACAAGCTTTCGATACTCGATCTCCTCCTCCATCTTTTGAATATCCTGTTTTGTCAACTGATGCTGCATAAATACATTCTTCCTTTCACGGTTGACCGCCGCCATCACAGTTTCGATACGCCGTTTTGCTTAAAACATCATCCGAAGATCCGGCTGCATCTCGATCTGCTCGATCGGAAACGGTTTTGTATATTTCTCGCCTTGAAGGAAATCCGCACGCAGAGACATGGCAACCTCCTCCAATTGTGTATTGTCAATTCCTTTGAATGCCACACGGAAGCCCTGTTCCCTGAACAGATCCACCAGCATACCCAGAACATCATAGCACATGGCACTCTCGGATGCCCGTTTGACACAGTGACGCTCAAACTTGATCGTTCCGAAAGGAAGTCCCCGTATGCTCTCAAAGTTCACAGTCGTAGGGTCAAAATCCGTCAACACAAACTCGATCCGATGCTCGCGCAGAACGCCCATCACCTCACGCATCCGGTCAATGTCACCCTCACCCGGCACCAGTGTTACCTCAAATCCCAGCATTTCCGGCGCCAGATCATAATCCTTGATGATCGCCAGCACATCCTCCGCAAAACCGGGATTTTCCAGTTCCTCACCGGAGATGTGCAGATATACCTGAAGATTCTCGCGGATCGCCGTATCCGTCACCAGAAAATCACAGACTTTTGCAAGCACTGCCATATTTACATCATGAATGTAGCCGTACTGCTCTGCCAGACGGATGACATGCTCAGAATATATGATACCGCAGCCTGCCATCTGCAGACGACAGAGGATCTCAAAGCGCGTGGCACGCGAACTTCCGCACGCCATGATCGGCCGCCCGAACAATACCACATCCTCTTTTTCCAGATGCATGTCGTGGAGCATCCGAAGTATCTTATCCCGCTCACAAAATTCTTCATAATCTGAGTCCTCACAGAAATAGTAGTTGTTTTGCGGACATTTTTTCTGCAGGAAGCGCAGCAGACGCTCTGCATCGACAAACTGCTGTGCATACATCGGGCATCTGACAGCCGCAATACCAAAGACCAGCTTGCCCGCAAAAAATTCACTCATCCAGTCACGCATCTTTCCTGCCAGTTCCTCCGCCTCATCCGGCTTCATCTGTGAAGCGATCACGCCGAGACTCGTGTGCTTTTTCTGATAGACCATTGCTCCCCGCTTTGTACCGGTCAGTCTGCTTTCAAACATCCGGTAAAAGCCGTCCAGTTCCTCCTCGCTGTACAGCCTGCGTTCCACAAGACGGTCATAATTCCGGATCTGTATTTCATAGATATAGAAATCCTTCTTTTTTGCCAGATAATAGTCGAGCTCACTGCGATACATATCCGTACTCATGCGCGCAGTTCCCTCTTCATAGGTTCCGCTGTGGAACAGAAAAAACGCCGTTGCAAGAAATACGCCCGCAAAAAATCCAAATACATCCAGATCTTTTACCAAAAACGGTATGCAGTGAATGACAACCGCCAGCACAAGCATCGCCATCCAGTTCTGGAACAGCTTCGGTGCCAGAAAACGCCGGCAGGACCATACCATAATTAAAAATCCGATCAGAATGATCAGCCGCGCGGCAAAAAAGACTTCATCCCCGATACCTGAAATAAACCGGTCTCCGTCAAGCGAATAGATAAATCCCGTCAGGTTCGTCGGCAAAACCAGAATGGCAGCCGCGCACTCGCACAAAAAGAATATCGTGTACAAGAGCTGTTCGCGCTCTGCAAGCTGCGGAAACTGTAACAGCATATACATCATGATCAGTGTCATGACCGTCACGGCAGTCAGATAATAACCGACAAAGATCACATAGATCATCTCCGGCGAGTACATCACACCCCGGCAACTGACCTGTATACGAAAAATATCAAACAGCTGGTTTGCCAGCAGGATCCACAAGCTTAATTGCAGGATCCGGTATCGCTTTGTATCCCGGCTGTGATTGATCTGTGTGAGCACAAGCAAAAACACAGTAAATAGCAGCGAAAACGCCAAAAGTCCAAAATGATTATTTACCCCCATTCCCCTATTCCTTCCTGCCATATGGCATTGCAATTTTTACCCCATTGTCGATTATACCCTAAATCTTTCCGACGGGCAAGTCACAAAAGACTGCAATGATTTACTTATTGACACAGACACAGCGCATCCGCTATGATAAACATGTATCTTTTTACAGATACAATGATTCCTGAAAGGACAACTACTCATGAGCATTTTTTTCTGGTTTCTGATCATCGCGGTTTCAACGCTCGCATTAAATATGATCGTCATTCTGCAGATGCGGAAGCGTAAAGCGGTCAGTGTGTTTCCCGTTTTTTCGATCCTGTGCGCCGGATATCTGGCGGCTGCACTGCTCTATCTGCTCACCTCCGTGCACGGCACACAGATTCTGGAGCAAAAACAGGCTGCCTGCTTCAACATTGAGACCCAGTCCTATCAAACTGCCAGCGACGGTACGCATGTCTCCTATGCCTTCTGCAGCAAGGAGGGCATCACATTCCGCTTCAGCGACGCTGATCTGTTGACAGATGATGTTCCGCAGGATCCTTCGACCGTGGAAATCTATTACTGTAAGATGCGCACCGGCTTTTCCGCCTGCTATCTGAACGAGGGGACAGCCGTATACTATATACTCAGATAAAAAAATGTGCGCCGCCGGGCGCACAGAGCAATTGAAGAACAATAAAGAAACCCGCTGGATCAGCGGGTTTCTTCGCGTAAGAAGGAAGTTTTTATGAAAAATAAGAGCGAATTTTTCATCAAACATTATAATTACGCTAATAATTATATCCATATACGCCGTACTTGTCAAGTTTTACTTGCAAAATCCCTGATTTTGCTCATTAATCATTATTTTTTGATCGTCACCGTTTTTACTTTACTCCAGCCGGAATAGTATTTTTTTCCATTTTTGTCCGTGATATAGGTTCTCACACGAACATAATACTTCTGCTTGAGCTTTAGTGATGAAATGGTCACGCTGTCAGTCTGGTTGCCTGTAACAAGATAGGATTTATTTCCTTTTTTGAACTTACTATTTGTTGAATACTGAATCTGATACCCTGACGCTTCCTCCTTGCGGGACCAGTTCACCAACAGACATTTTCCGCTCGTATTGGCAGCCTTTTTCAGGGAAGCAGCCGGAATGTCCTTCAAAGATGCTTTAAATGAATAGGTTCCGGTATTTTTACTGCTGAATGTGATGTAGTAGGTTCCTTTCGGGCAAAAATAGGAATATACATGTTTACCGACCGAAACACCATATTCCTGATAGGAAACATCATCCATATTATTTTTTACAGCGAAGTCCAGCGCCTGAATCCCACTATCAACCGTAAACTTCAAAATCCCGTTTTTCTTCAGAGTCATTTTATAAATATCGACATCATCATTCAATGCAAACTGACCGGTTCTGCTTGTATTCACTGTATAGGAAGAAGCGGCACCCACCTCATTGTTTCTGTTTGCATTCGACTCACTCACCGTCTCGCCTGATGCCTGAAAGGACGGTACAAACGAATAAATAAGGTCTGCATCAAAATAGATATAGTGCCACATGGCAATTTCATAATCACCCGCGATCAAATCTGCTGAGACGATATGAGTTCCGACTCCCACATGTTCATATACCAGATTATTTCCGGCTTTGTCTCTGATCACAAAGCGATAATTACCCGAATCGTTATTGGTATTACTGAATGTATATGTCACAGCTACTTTTCCTGACTGTGACAACGAAAATTGATATATTACCGGATTTGCGGCTACTGTACCACTGTGGTTTTCATCCCATCTTACAACTCCTGCAACAACACCATCTGCCGCCGCAGTTGTCTGAACAGAAAATATTCCCATACAAAAAATCGTTAACAAAAAAATACTGACTCTTTTTACTATTTTGTTCATAGCAATTCACTCCTCACTTCATAAAGTTTTTCATCACATTGACCGATTTTGCCTGCTCGATGATCTCAAACCGGTTCTCGGACATGTAGTCTTCCATCTGTTCGATCTCGTCCGGCGTAAAGCCGCTCTGGGATGTGATCTTTGCCGTCGGCAGCGAGCCTTCCGCAAAATCCTCTCCTCTCTCAAAGCGCACGTAAATGATTTTTTCACCATTCTTTCGCAGTATTCCCGAACAGATCATCTTCATCGGTTTCTCCCCCGCCATTTCCGGACATCAGCCAAATTGTTATCCCTAGTGTAACATGCAAAATCCGCTCTTGCAAGCACGGAAAAAAGATTTTATACTGTCTATAATGTGATTGGATACATTTATGTATCGCGCAAAGGGAGATGACATTCATGGCAGAACACGCCGCGCTGAAAAAGGCGCTCCGACAGATGGCGGAGGGTTCTAAATCCGCTTTCCATACGTTTTATCTGGGCACTTCACAATACATCTACAGCAGTGCATTGCTGCTCTACGATTCCCACGAAGATGCCTGCCGTTTTATGGTCGATTTCTATCAGTATCTCTATCTTCATCTGCCCGAATATGACCGTTCAGTAAATCTGGAAAACTGGATCTCCCGCCTGCTGCTGGAACGATATGAACAGCTCTCCATCGGAAAAAACATGCCAAAACCCTCTGTTGAAAAACAGATGGATTCCGCCACTGCCCAGCTCACAAAAAGCGAGCAGGAACGTGTCTGGCGCATGCTGGACGTAAACATCCACTTTCCGAAGGAACCGGTTCGACGCTCTTTCAGGGGCATTGCACTGCTCATCTCCGTCCTGCTTCTTCTTTTGCTGATCGCCGGCCGTTATGTGCCCGATGCCATCAAACAGCTGCAGACATCAAGCACTTCCGGCGAAACGGAAAATGACTCCGGCGAGGCCGGAAACGCAGACACAGACGAGGAGTCACCCGGAACAGACGACGGAGATCCGGAGGATGAACTGGATTCCATCAGAGACGAGATTGAAAATCTGGCAAACGAACGCGCCGACTCCGGCGCAGACAATACATCAGACGATACGGACGATCTGCAAATGCAGCAGCAGTCTGGAGTCTCCTCAGACCCCGACCGGTCCGTGACACCGGAAAGCCCCCAGGAACCCGATTCGCCGCAGGAACCGGAGCTGCCTCAGGAACCGCAGACACCCCAGACACCTGATCTGTCAGGAAGCTCGGATACGCTCTCCGGCGCAGATGAGCTGGAAAATCTGGAATTGGAGCTGCGCTATGGAGATCAGCTTCGATTCTGATTGACTTTTCCCATGAAAATTCGTATACTTTATTCAACGGGCGCTTTAAAGCGTCAAAGTAAAACGATAGAACACAGAATGGAGAAAACGTTATGCCAATCACAAATTTTCTGGAGGATAACGCCAAAAATTACGGCGATGAGATCTGCCTGGTGGAGCTGAATCCCGCCATGGAAGAGACCCGGCGTGTGACTTGGAGAGAGTACGATCTGATGGAGCCAAACCGCGCTTCCGCATATCGCAGGGAGATCACATGGGGCGTCTTTGATGAAAAGGCAAACCGCTTTGCAAATCTTTTGATTTCCCGCGGCATCAAGAAAAACGACAAGGTAGCGATCCTGCTCATGAACTGTCTGGAATGGCTGCCTATTTATTTTGGAATCTTAAAGACCGGAGCGATCGCGGTTCCCTTAAACTTCCGCTACTCCTCCGATGAGATCGAGTACTGTGTCAACCTTGCGGAGGCCGACATTCTGATCTTCGGACCGGAATTCATCGGACGCGTGGAGGAGATCGCCGACCGGATCAGTAAAAACCGTCTGCTCTACTATGTAGGCGAAAACGACTGCCCTAGCTTTGCGGAGGACTATATCAGCGAGGCAGCAAACTGCTCCAGCAAAAAACCGGATGTCACCATCACCGACGATGACTACGGCGCAATCTATTTTTCATCCGGAACGACCGGCTTTCCGAAAGCGATCTTACATAAGCACCGCAGCCTGATGCACGCTGCCATCGTTGAGCAGAAGCACCATTCGACTGCAAAAGACGATGTATTTCTATGTATTCCGCCGCTCTACCACACCGGCGCAAAAATGCACTGGTTCGGTTCACTGGTATCAGCCAGCAAGGCAGTTCTGCTGAAGGGCACCAAGCCGGAATATATTCTGGACGCAGTCTCCAATGAGGGCTGCACAATCGTCTGGCTGCTTGTTCCCTGGGCACAGGACATCCTGGAACAGTTGGATTCCGGTGCACTGAAATTATCAGATTACAAACTGGATCAGTGGCGTCTCATGCACATCGGCGCACAGCCGGTACCGCCCTCTCTGATCCGCCACTGGAAAGAATATTTCCCGAAGCACGACTACGATACCAACTATGGTCTAAGTGAATCCATCGGACCCGGTGCCGTTCATCTTGGCGTGGAGAACATCCACAAAGTCGGTGCGATCGGCGTTCCCGGCTACGGCTGGCAATGTAAGATCTGTGACGAAAACGGCGTGGAAGTAAAACAGGGTGAAGTCGGTGAGCTCGTCATCAAGGGACCCGGTGTCATGGAGTGCTACTACAATGATGAAAAGGCAACTGCAGAAGTTCTGAAAGACGGCTGGCTCTTTACCGGCGATATGGCAATGCAGGACGAGGATGGCTTCTATTTCCTTGTAGACCGCAAGAAGGATGTCATCATCAGCGGTGGTGAAAACCTCTATCCCGTTCAGATCGAAGATTTTATCCGGCAGCATAACGCAGTTCACGATGTGGCTGTTATCGGCCTTCCCGACAAGCGTCTCGGCGAGATCGCAGCAGCGATCATTGAGTTGAAAGAAGGCGTCACCTGCACAGAAGATGAGATCAACGAATTCTGTCTGGGCATGCCCCGCTACAAGCGCCCGAAAAAGGTCATTTTTGCGGAGATCCCGCGCAATCCTACCGGAAAGATCGAGAAACCCAAGCTTCGCGCGATCTACTGCGGCGAGCGTCTGGTGGAGGCAGAGAGCAAAGGCTAAACCTCAGCTTAATCTCATAAACGAAAGAACGCAAAAAGCGGCTTGAGCAAATGCTCAAGCCGCTTTTTTATTCTCTTTTTTATCCGGCAGCTGCGCCAGGATCACTGCGATAAAGATCAGTACGCATCCGCTCAGTTCCCTTGCAGAGAGCTTCTGGTGCAGAACCGCCCATCCGGTCAGCACAGAAAATACAGACTCCAGACTGAGCAACAGCGTTGCCACCGTCGGATTATAATTTTTCTGTCCCACGATCTGCAGGGTGTATGCAACTCCCGATGAGAGCACTCCTGCGTAGAGGATCGGCAGCCACGCCGCCAAAATATTTTTCACATCCGGCGACTCTGCGATCAGCATTGCGATGCCGGATAAGATGCCGCATGTAAAAAACTGGATACAGCTCATCTTGACTCCGTCCACCATCGGTGAAAAATGGTCGATCACCAGTATATGTACGGAAAACAATACCGCACAGATCAGCAGATACACATCTCCCCGTTCCAGAGAAAATCCGCCTACCATACACAACAGATAAAAGCCCACAAGCGCGATCGCCACGCTCATCCAGACCTTCCATCCGCAACGGCGCTTCAGAAAAAGACCAAGGATGGGTACGATCACAATATAGAGCGCCGTGATAAATCCGGCCTTTCCAACAGATGTATACAAAATACCGATCTGCTGCATATTCGATGCGAGACAGAGAACCACGCCACAGCTCACACCGCCGATCAGCAGTGTCTTCTTATCCATATGTGCTGCCGCGGCACGTTCTTCAGGTGATTTCAGTTTGCCGAGTAAGTAAATACAGGGAATCAGCACCAGTCCGCCGACAATACTGCGCACACAATTGAAGGTGAGCGGTTCCACATAGTCCATGCCCACACTTTGTGCCACGAAGGCGCTGCCCCATATGAACGCTGCCAGAAGCAGCATGGCGGGGTTTTTCCAGTTAAAGTCCTTCATTACAGTTTCTGTCCGGTGATCTCTCCGACTGCCTCCGTCAAGCTTTCCAACTCATCCTTGATCTGATGATTGCAGGCACCGAAATCGGCTGCCAGCGAGCCGACCTTGTTTGCAACGATCGCAAAGCCCTTTCCTGCCTCACCTGCCCGCGCAGACTCGATAGATGCGTTGAGCGCGAGGATCTTCTGGTTCTTCTCCAGCTTATCCAGATTCTTGGTATAAGCATTAATGTTATGAATATAGGAAACCACATTCTCGATTCCCTCAGAAACCTTGTCATTGGACTGCTTGTCCTTATACTGGTAGTATTCGTTGGCAACCATCTGATTCACAACGATACCCAACAGATCTGCACCGGCGTGGATGGACTCCTCTGAGCTGACACGGATCTTTGACAACGCCTCGATATATTCATCCGGATCGATCCCCAGCTGACCTGCGATCTCACGGAACTTCTCCTCATCCGGCTCCTGCGGCAGGATCTGTCCGCCAATGATCTTTCCGAAATAAATTCCGTCCACAACGATATCCTTGCTGAAATCCATCAGACCTGCATGGCAGAAGTAAACATCCTTGCCCTCCTGATCACATTTCAGACAGCGCTTTGCACCTTCCTCACTGCCTCTGGTATATTTCATACAAAAGTCAGTGAATCCGATCTCTCCACTAATATATTCGCCCTTGTCGTCCAATGCGATGGTCGCCATACCGGTCGCCTTGGACCATGCATTCAAAATCTCTTCAAACTGTTTTAAATCAACGAAATCACGAATATTCATTTGACTACCCCCTAAATTAGTGTAATAAGTCCTTAGATATAGTAATCATATCATATTTTATCTGTATTTCAAACAAAATTTTGACATTTTTTCACAAAAAAAGATGCACCGAAAAACGGTGCACCTTTTATATGGGAGAATTAATGAAAAATATTACTCACTCTTCTTCTTGGAAACGACATCGAAGATAACGGCTGCCAGAAGCACAAGTCCTTTGACCACCTTCTGGTAGTTGGCATCCACACCCATGATAGACATACCAAGGTTGATGACACCCATCAGAACCGCACCGACAATAACGCCGGGAACCGTTCCGGTTCCGCCGTAAGCGGAAGCACCACCGATGAAGCAGGAACCGATCGCGTCCATCTCGTAGTTCTGTCCGTAAGTGGGCTGTGCAGATGTCATACGTGCGATCGTCAGCATACCTGCAAGGGCAGATAACAGACCCATGTTTGTGTATGCAAGGAAGTAAACCTTGTTTGTATTGATACCGGACAGTTTGGTTGCCTTCTCATTGCCTCCGACTGCGTAGAAGTAACGTCCGGTCGTTGTCATGGAGGTGATATAGCCGTAGATCAATACGATGACCAGTACCCATACGAGTGCGGTCGGAATTCCCTTATACTTGGATAAGCTGTAAGCAAACCATAAGATCACTGCACTCAGAACAACTGTCTTTCCGATCAGTGCAGCAAAGGATCCGGTCTCATAGCCTTTTGATTTTCTGGTGAGATAGCCCTTCAGCTGAATGATCACAAAGATCGTTACTGCAATGACACCTGCGATCATACAGGTCAGATTAAAGCCTTCGTTTCCGAACAGGTCAGGTATGTAGCAGTCTGCACCGCCGCCAAACAAATTGACGAACATCTCATTTTTGATAGAGATCGTCATACCGTTTAATACAACATTGGAAAGTCCACGGAACACCAGCATTCCGGCAAGTGTCGTGATGAACGGAGGTACATGTACAAACGCGATCCAGAAACCCTGCCATGCACCGATCGCAAGGCCGACCAAAAGCATAACGAGAATGGATACCCATACGTTCACACCCTTGTTCTCCATGAGTGTTGCACCAACTGCACCGACAAAACATACAACTGAACCAACGGAAAGGTCGATGTTACCACCGGTCAGGATACAGAGTAACATACCGGTTGCCAGCACGAACACATATGCATTCTGTGCGATCAGGTTGTTAATGTTCTGCGGAAGCAGGATCTTTCCGCCTGTCTTCCATGCGAAGAACGCTGTTACAAGCAATAATACGATGATCATCGTATATTTTTTCACAAATTCCATTATATTTTCTTTACTCATTGTCTACTCTCCTTTGCTCGATTTCAGAATGCAGGACATGATCTTCTCCTGAGTTGCTTCTTCCTTTGAAACCTCACCAACGATCTTACCCTCGTTCATGACATAGATCCGGTCACTCATGCCAAGTACCTCCGGAAGCTCCGAAGAAATCATGATAACCGATTTTCCAGCAGCAACAAGCTGGTTAATGATACAATAGATCTCGTATTTTGCTCCGACATCAATACCGCGCGTCGGCTCATCCAGGATCAGAATATCCGGATCGGCAAACATCCACTTTGCCAGCAGCACCTTCTGCTGGTTACCTCCGGAGAGGTTTCCGACATTCTGCTCCACGGTCGGACATTTTGTCTTTAATTTTTCCTTGTAATCAACAGCTACGGCGTACTCTTTATCCTTGTCGATGACCGTGTGTGAAGACACAGCATCCAGATTTGCCAGCGTCGTGTTGATCTTGATGGGATTTGACAGGATCAGACCGTTTCCTTTTCGATCCTCTGTCACATATGCAAGCTTATGATCAATGGCATCACGGACATTCTTCAAGTGAACTTCCTCACCATTGATGATCAGCTTACCGGAAATATTCGTTCCGTAGCTCTTTCCAAACACACTCATTGCCAGCTCGGTTCTTCCTGCACCCATCAGTCCGGAGATACCTACCACTTCTCCCTTCCGGACATTTATCGATACATTGTCTACAACCTTACGCTCTGTATATAACGGATGATGAACGGTCCAGTCCCTGATCTCAAGATTTACATCACCGATCTTTACATCCGGTCTCTTCGGGAACCGATCCGCGATCTCACGACCTACCATGCCGCGAATGATACGGTCCTCGCTAATTTCGTCTTTACCCTTCACCAATGTCTCGATGGTGGAACCATCTCGGATCACAGTGATCTTATCTGCCACATAAGCCACCTCGTTCAGCTTATGGGAGATGATGATGCAGGTCATTCCCTCCTGCTTAAATTTCAATAACAGATCCAACAGCGCCTTGGAATCTGTCTCATTCAGTGAAGCCGTCGGCTCATCCAGAATGAGAAGCTTGGCATTCTTCGCCAGCGCCTTTGCTATTTCCACAAGCTGCTGCTTGCCCACACCGATATCCTTGATCAGTGTTCTGGAAGATTCTTTCAAACCAACCGTCTTCAAATGCACATCTGCCTGTCCATAAGTCTCTGTCCAGTCGATCTTTGCCTTTTTTCCACGCTCATTTCCGAGGAACATGTTTTCACCGATCGTCATGTACGGAATCAGTGCCAGTTCCTGATGGATGATAACAATTCCCTTTTCCTCACTATCCTTGATCTTTGCAAACTTACATAATTCCCCATTATAAATAATGTCGCCTTCATAGCTTCCAAACGGATAAATACCGCTCAGCACATTCATCAGTGTAGATTTTCCCGCGCCGTTCTCTCCTACCAGCGCATGGATCTCTCCCTCTTCCACCTGAAGGTTGACATTGTCCAATGCCTTTACACCGGGAAATGTTTTGGTAATATTTTTCATTTCAAGCAATATCTTTGCCAAAAGAATCCCTCCCTGCTTATCTCCTTAAAAACAGGCGGGCACATGACCCGCCTGCATATCATTCATGTTACAGTATCTTACTGCAGATCAGCCTCGGTATAATATCCTGAGTCGATCAGTAACTCTTTGTAGTTGTTGATGTCTGCAAATACAGGCTCGCAGAGGTATGAAGGGATCACACCGGTTCCGTTATCATAAGTCTCAGTGTCATTTACGACTGCCTCACGACCTTCCATAACAGCCTTAACCATATCTACAACTGCTGCTGCCAGAGTTCTTGTATCCTTGAAGATAGACATTGACTGCTTGCCATCGATGATGTTCTTAACGCTTGCGATATCGCAATCCTGACCGGTCAGAACAGGATATTTTCCTGTGTAGTTAGCTGCCAGTGCGTTTGCTACACCAAGTGCGGTAGAATCGTTAGAAGCAAGAACTACGTCGAGCTGTGTGCCATCTGCATAGTAGGAAGATAAGATGTTCTCAAATCTTGCCTGTGCGGTTTCTGTTGCCCAGTTAGCTGTTGCAACGTCGTCCTTCTCGATCTGTCCGGACTGAACAACCAGCTTGCCCTCGTCGATGTAAGGACGTAACACATCCATTGCGCCGCCGTAGAAGAAGTTTACGTTGTTGTCTCCGGGATCACCGGTAACGATCTCCATGTTGAACGGTCCGGCCTGGTTCTCAAGATCCAGAGCCTTAACGATGTACTCACCCTGAGTCTTACCTACAAGGTAGTTATCGAATGTTGCATAGTAGGAAACTGCATCAGAGTTCATGATCAGACGGTCATAAGCGATAACCGGAATGTTCTTCTCTTTTGCCTGTGCAAGAACGGTTCCTAATGAATCACCATCGATAGATGCGATAACGAGTGCCTGGCATCCGTTATTGATCATGTTCTCGATCTGTGAAACCTGAGTTGCGATGTCGTTAGAAGCAAACTGAAGATCTACCTGATAGCCGGCTGCTTCCAGCTGATCCTTCATGTTTGTTCCGTCCTGGTTCCATCTCTGAAGGTCCTTGGTAGGCATTGCTACACCAACGAGTCCGCCGCCTGCTGCAGCGTCATCTGCGGGAGCCTCTGCAGCGTCATCTGCAGGTGCCTCTTCCTTTGCGTCGTCTGCAGGTGCCTCTGTCTTTGTGTCATCTGCAGGTGCGTCTGCGGCCTTGGAACCACATCCGGTAAATACAGTTGCTACCATTGCTACGCTAAGTAACATTCCTAAAAGTCTTCTTTTCATCTTGAAAAGCCCTCCCTTTCTTTGATGATATGACTATAACATAAGACAAACAGCACAAACTTGTGATGTTCTGTACATTTTCTTCCGCACACCCGTTATAGACAAAAAACGTGCAGGACAAAATTGACATCGCAATTTCATCCTGCACAAGATTTTGCTATTGACATCCCGTCTATTTTATGTTCAAGTAAATATCACTCGCCTCATGATATTTTCCCGTGATGATCTCGTCCATATTCTCCTTTGTCACGGCAACCGGCTCCAGACACTCGTACGGAACAAGGTCTGACCCATCCGAGATCATGCGATCCACCTGCGGCTTCTCCCCCTGCGCGAGTTCCACCGCAAGCTCCGCAGCCCGCCTTGCCAGCTTTTCCACCGGCTTGTAAACCGTCATACACTGGGTTCCCTCTACGATACGCTGACATGCATCCAGATCCGCATCCTGCCCGACCACACAGATCCCGCCTGCCAGACGGTGTTCGGAAAGCGCCCGGATGGCCTGGCCTGCAATACTGTCATTTCCACACATGATACCGTTCGGCTCCGGCATGGCTCCCAGATAGCTGCTCGTCACGGAAAATCCGGTCTCCGCCAGCCAGCCCGCCGCATGTTCCGTCAGCGTAATGGCGAGGTCCGAACCGGCGATCGCCTTTTCAAAGCCTGTCATGACCTGCGGAACATTGTTGTCCGCCATCGGGCCGCAGATCTGCAGGATCTGTCCTTCTCCCCCGAGATGTTCCCTCATGTGTTCTCCCATGAGCCGTCCCACCGCTTCATTGTCAAAGGAAATGTAGAGATCGGCACTGGCATTCATGATCTGTCTGTCATAGGCAATCACCGGAATCCCCGCACGGTGCGCGTCCGCCACCACGTCTCTCAGATTGTCACTGTCATCCGCCACCTGTACGACCACGATCACATCTACTTTCTTCTTTATAAAGTACTCGATCTGACGTTTCTGTTCCTCAATGCTTCCGTTCGCATTCTGTACATTGACATCCGCGCCCAGCTCCTGTGCGGCCGCGACAAATACATCCCGGTCTCTCTGCCAGCGCTCGATCACAAACGAGTCAAATGTGATCCCGATCTCTATTCTGTCGTCTTCCGGCTGCACATCCGGCGCGCCGTCCGGTTTCTGCACCCCGCATCCGCTCATCATCAATGTCAATGCCATGACGCTTGCATAGATCCATCTCTTCATTTTCATCCTTTTTCACGCTCCCGATACTCCGTTGGTGTCACTCCGATATTTTTCTTAAAAATGCGGCTGAAATAATTCGGATCACTGTATCCAACCTCCATGCAGATCTCCTTCATGCTGCGGCTCTCGTCCTTCAGCAGTTCCTTTGCCTTGCTCATCCGAAGATTCGTCAGGTACTCTACAAAATTGCTTCCGGTCTCCTCCTTGAACAGCTTGCTGAAATAGTAAGGGCTGATATCCAGCTCCTTGGAGAGCGCATCCAATGACAGATCCTTCCGATAATTCTCCTGTATGTATTCCTGTGCCTGACGCACCAGATGGTTTTCATGCTCATCCTTCTTCGTGCTGATGTTTGCCGCACACACCCTGAATTTCTCCACAAACCAGCTTCTGAGCGACCGGTTTGACTCCGCATTCACAACCTCTCTGAGATAATCCTCCCGATCTCCGAAATGATAGGTCATACCTCCGTTCAGGTACGCCTCATGCTCCGCAAACAGCACAAACTCCAAGGTTTTCAGTCGGACACTGTCACTGTTGTCATCGTAAACCTCGTTCATCCAGTCAAAAAATCTGGCAGCTGCGCGCCCGCACTCCTCGACGGTTCCGTTTTTTAATGTGTCAAAAAGCTCGTTTTCCAGATCGATCCGGTACTCTTCGTCGTAGCGGCACTGGATGGGAAGGTCATCCACATGCGCAACACTTCCGATAGAATTCTCCAATGCCTTCAACGCTTCCTCGTAAGATTCCATACTGTCCTTCAGCTTGCGGATCGAACCGATACCGATACGGAAGGAGATCTCTGTCTCCTTTTTCAGACGCCTCACCAGCGCACGGCATGCATCGATCATCTCAATACGTTCATCATAGGTCACCTTCTGACCCGCACTCGGCAAAAAGACCGGTACCTTATTTGAGATCACCGCTCCCACCACACAATTCCACTGTTCTTTCAACAACTCACGAAATTTCTGATAATTGTTCTGCATGCGTACGCTAGCCCCGACAGCATTGGTCATCTGACGCCCCATCTGGTCGTCACCCATGACAAAAGCAAGCATACAGCCGTAATCCGTCTGAAGACCAAGCAGCCGCTTATAATTTTCCACATCCTCCTGCGCATAGGCGTTAAACATAGTCGCATAGATAAAGCCATTCTCGATGATCGGTGTCACCGTCTCCATTTTTTCCCGGATGATCAGATCGTCACTGCGCTTTTTTCTTCGCGAATCGATCACTCCGATCGCCCGCTTTAATACCTTGCAGATCGACACCTTGTCAAAGGGCTTGGTCATATACTCCAACACACCTAAGTTTACCGCCTCCTTGGCATAATCAAATTTATCATAAGCAGAAAGAACGATAAACTCAGCCGTCTGATTGATCTTCTTGATCTCACGGATCGCCTCGATGCCGTTGATGCCCGGCATCTGAATATCCATGAACACGATGTCCGGGCGAAAGACCTCTGACAATTCGATCACATCCCGTCCCGTGCGCGCCATCTCGATCTCACACTGATCCGGAAAATTTTTCTCAATGATCAGCTTCAGGGAATCCCGCACGATCCCCTCATCGTCAGCTAACAATACCCGGTACATGGCATTCCTCCTCTCCGGTATACGGGATCGTGATCACGACCTCCGTTCCCATGTTTAATCCCTCACTGTAAATATCCATCTGCGCCTGATCGTTAAAAAACAGGTTCAGACGCTTGATCACATTCTGCATGCCGACACCGTTTGAGTTCGATGACGGTACCTCATCCGCGATCTCTCCCGAGAGCACCTGTGCGATGCGCTCCTTCGTCATGCCTGCTCCGTTGTCCCACACGCTGATGCTGATATGATCATCCCTGCGACAGACCGTCAGTTCAATGCGTCCTTTCCAGTCGATATTCCGGATCCCATAATTGACCGCATTCTCGACGAGCGGCTGCAGGATCATACCCGGCACATGAACCTGATTCAGTGATTCATCCACATCCTTTTCAAACAGAATCTCACCCGCAAAACGCACATTTAAAATATAGACGTAATTATCCACCAGCCGGATCTCCTCGCCCAGCGTCACCGGCTGATCATCCCCCCGCACATTATAACGGAAAAACTCGGAGACGTTGAGCAGAAACTGCTCGGTCTTTTCCGCGTCCTCCATCATCGCCAGCTGTGCACCCGCATTGAGTGTGTTGAATAGAAAATGCGGATTGATCTGCGCCTGCAGATATTTGAGCTGTGCATCCTTCAAGTGGTTCTGCATCAAAAACTCCCGCTCCTTCAGCTGGTTTTCCCGCTCCAGTGTCTGACGGAGCTGTTCAATATAATTGCGGATGCTGGTCACCATCTGGTTAAAGGCTCCGGTCACAATGCCCACCTCATCCATATGCTGTACCGGCAGCTGCGCCACCTCAAAATTACCTTTTGCGACTTCGTCTGCGGTCTCCGCCAAAAGCTTTAACGGTTCCGTGATCATTTTTGTGCTCATCACGATCAGACTCGCGTTTCCGAACAACACCAGCAGCAGCACGATGATCGTGATCAGCTCCATATAGCGCATCGACTCCACCAACGCACGGTAAGTCACGGAGTTATTTTTAAACTGCTCATTATTCAGACTGTAAATAAATGTATTGACCTCATCGTAGAGCTCACTCGCCTCTCCATAGAGCGACGCGTATTTTTCCACATTGCGCCCACGTTTTGCCTGTACGATCTCACTGGTCAGTTCCAGATAACTCTGGGACAGGCCATATATATTTTTCTCGGTCAGCAGGATCTCGTTGTCCGTTGCCTGGCGGTTCAACGTGTCCAGCAGCTCCCGGTAATCCTGCTCACTCCGGTAATACTGTTCCATTGCATCAGAGCTTTTTGTCCGCAGATAATCCGACATTGCCACCTGAAGATTGTCCAAACCCTCCGAGAGATCATTGAGATTGACATTACTGAGGTAGACAGCCTCCACACGTCCCATCATGCGGCTGATGACTGCATAGGTATAAAGATTGACTGCAAGGACCACCGCGGACGTCAGGCAAAACAGAGCGATCAGTTTCTGCTGCAGTGTCATGCTCATCCATTTTTTCATTTTCCGTTTCCCCTTACTTCTCTTGCGTTACGCTCTACTCACTCTGCCGTTTCTTTTCGTCCGCAAGGAGCTTTCGCGCATCGGCTGAAGTGACAAGCTGCAGGTCAACCACTTCATATCCGTTTGTGTATCCGGTCCTCTCATATTCATCCAGCGCCTGCACACACAGACGGCCCATCCCCTGTACATCCGGCGTGATCGTCGCCTTGACGATATCCTTCGAGAGCGCGTCCAGCACCTGATCCGAGCAATAGTATCCCAGCAAATGTACATCACCGACTTTATTGTAGTCCACTGCCGCCTGATAAGCGCACTGTGTATAGACCTCGCTGAGGCAGATCAGAATATCGGGCACCTGCGTTTCATCCAGAAACAGATCCCGGATATACTCCTCGGCACTGAAACTGCCGGAATTATCCACCTGCGTCGTCTCGATAGTGACCGCCCTGGTTGCTCCCAGCTCTTTTTCCAGTTTCTCACGCATACCAAGAAGGATCAGGTTTCCGCTGGCATCCTTCGGATTTTCCTCCATCAGAACAAGCACCTTCTGGGTATAGGATTTCGGATTGACCTTCAGGATCTTCTGGATCTGCTTTCCGTATTCCTCGCCCACATGATAATAATTGCTGCCCACAAAGCACTGGCGTTTGCTTCCGCTGCAGTCGCTGAACACCGTCACAACGGGAATGTCGTGATCCACCGCATCATTGATGTGCGCGATCGTCTCCTCCCGCTCATCTCCTGTGACAATGATACCATCCACAGATGCCTGAACCGCCATCTTCAGCAGTTGATCGCGATCATACTCCACTGCCAGTCCGCTGCCGAAGCGCTCCACATAGATCCCTCTTTTCTGCCCTTCTTCCCGCGCACTGTCATACACACTGTCCAACAGTCCGCTGTCTTCGTTCCCGGTGATCATCACATAATGCTTGTCATAGACAACCGGCTGCTCTATTTTCTTGCTCGTACCAACATACATTTTGAAGCCGAGCACGGTCAGCCCGATCGGTATCAGGATAAATACTGCCACGAGCAAAAAAATAGCTGTCTTCTTGTTTTTCATAGTACTCCTTTATAAATCAGAATACACCTGTGGAAACCACAGGCGTATTCTGATTCGTTCTATCTGTCTGTCCGTTCCCGGACAAATCATATCATTTCTCTTCTGTTTATGCAAACGGATTCTCCGTCGGATAAGGCAGAGATGCCGGCTGGTTGTAGTTGAGATCCTCTACCGGTACACCGATATACTTGAATACCTCAAATAATTCCTTTCCGTAATGTCCGAATGCAACAGCCCCGTGATGAGGATAATTCTTCTCGATCAGCACGTGACGGTAGAAGCGTCCCATCTCCTTGATGGCAAATACACCGATGGATCCGAAGGACTTCGTTGCTACCGGAAGTACCTCGCCCTGTGCGACATAAGCGCGCAGCTTGCAGTCAGCAGTGGACTGCAGACGGAAGAAGGTGATGTCTCCGGGTGCGATGTCTCCCTCTAAGGTTCCGTTTGTCACCTCGATGGGAAGGCTTCTGGCCATGATCATCTGATACTTCATCTCGCAGCTCGCAAGCTTTCTTGAGCATGTATTACCGCAGTGGAAGCCCATAAATGTATCGGTATGCTTGTAATCAAATTTGCCCTCGATGGACTCCTTGTACATATCCTTCGGAACAGAGTTGTTGATGTCAAGCAGTGTCACAGCGTCCTCGCTGATGCAGGTTCCGATGAACTCGCTTAAGCAGCCGTAGATATCCACCTCGCAGGATACCGGGATGCCTCTTCCGGTCAGACGGCTGTTTACATAGCAGGGAACGAAACCGAACTGTGTCTGGAATGCAGGCCAGCACTTTCCGGCGATCGCAACATACTCACGATAACCCTTGTGCTCTTCTACCCAGTCAAGTAAGGTCAGCTCATACTGAGCCAGCTTCTCAAGGATCTCAGGCTTCTTGTTTCCTGCGCCAAGCTCTTTCTCCATGTCTGCAACAACCTCAGGAATTCTCGCATCGCCGGCATGCTTATTGAATGCCTCGAACAGATCCAGCTCGGAATTCTCCTCGATCTCTACGCCCAGATTGTAAAGCTGCTTGATCGGTGCGTTACATGCAAGGAAGTTGAGGGGTCTGGGACCGAAGGAGATGATCTTCAAACCGGACAGACCGATGATCGCTCTTGCGATGGGCAGGAAATCATGGATCATATCTGCAAGGTCATCTGCATCTCCAACCGGATATTCCGGAATGTATGCGCCCACGTTGCGCAGCTTTAAGTTGTAGCTTGCGTTCAGCATACCACAGTAAGCATCTCCGCGGCCCTGGCAAAGATCGTTCTGTGACTCCTCTGCTGCTGCAATAAACATCTTCGGTCCGTCAAAGTGCTTTGCCAGCAATGTCTCAGAGATCTCCGGGCCGAAGTTTCCGAGATATACGCACAGTGCGTTACAGCCTGCTGCCTTGATATCCTCAAGAGCCTGAACCATGTGGATCTCGCTCTCAACGATACAGATCGGGCACTCGTAAATGTCATCCTTTCCATACTTGCCCTCGTACGCTGCGATCAGCGCTTTTCTGCGGTTCACGGATAATGACTCCGGGAAGCAGTCACGGCTGACTGCGACAATACCTACTTTTGCTTTGGGAATGTTGTTCATTGTAATATCCTCCTAAATTATTTTTCTATTTTACGAGAGGCATGCGCCCCCACGACGCACTTCCGTACAAAGTCGTGGGCGCATCATGCCTTCTCTTAAATTTATAAAATTATTTCACAGAAATATTTTCTCCGATGAGACCAATGTGTGATCCTTCCGGCAGGCCGCCCTCTGCGTGTCCGATCAGCCATTTGTTTTTTGCTGTGATCAGTGCATCCTCCCAGCCCTCATGCTGTTCTTCCAGCGGAAGATTGGTGCCCTTGGGGAGCACGATGGCTACCTGAAAGCCCGCGCCGTCCACACTGCAGGGTGCGTAGTGAAGTGTGGTTGCATACAGTTCAACCGCAGTTCCCTTCGGTAAAAAGAATGCTTCTACCAATGAAGTATCATATGTAAATTCCTTTGTGATATCGCGCTGCAGTCCAACTAATAAAATGGCATCGGTGCCTCCCACATTGATCTCCGAAGAACGGTGATACTCCAGTGCGTTCAGCAGATGGTTCTTTCCGTTACAGAAGCCGATCTGGATCGGCATCTCGCCATAGGTCTTTGTGCGCAGCTCCTCAAATACCGGAAGCGCCTCCAGCGCCTCCACGGAGGGTTCATACACAACATCCTCCGGATTCGGTGTCTGCTCGTTCAACGCCTGCACCAGACCGGAAAAATCAATGTTCTTTATTATTTTACCATACTTTCCGAAAGACGGATCGGTCACTTTCTGAATATTCATCTGTTTTCCTCCTTACTGAATGAGACCAAAGATCGGTTTGCATGCCGGGTAGATCTGCCGGAACTTCTGATAGCGCTCCTCATATTTTGCGGCCAGCTCCGGTTCCGGTTCAACCGTATCCACAACCTTCACGATCTTTGCCGCAGCTTCCTCAACGTCTGCATACTCGCCGCAGGCTACCGCCGCCAGCATTGCACCACCCATGGACGGTCCCTCCTCATTGGCAAGTACATCCACCTTGATGTTCAGCACGTTTGCAATGATCTTTTTCCAGAGCGGGCTCTTTGCGCCACCGCCACAGATCTTTGTCCGCTGGATCGGAATACCGAGAGAACGCGCCACCTCCAAAGAATCACGCAGCGCAAAGGCTACGCCCTCAAGTACCGCCTGCGTCATATCTGCGCGCGTGGTATCCATTGTCATGCCGATAAAGGTCGCGCGGGCATTGGGATCATTGTGCGGTGAACGCTCTCCCATCAGATACGGCAGGAAATAAACGTGATTCTCGCCGAGCTTTTCGATCTGCTTCTGCTCCGCCGCATAATCTGTGGTTCCGATGATCTCATCCATCCACCATTTATTGCAACTGGCCGCGCTCAGCATACAACCCATCAGGTGATAGTGTCCGTCGGCATGTGCAAATGCGTGCAGCGCATTGTTTTTATCTACACCGAATTTTTCTGAAGCGATAAATACGGTTCCGCTCGTTCCGAGGGAAATATTGCACTGTCCGTCGCCCACTGTACCGGTTCCCACTGCCGCAGCAGCGTTATCACCTGCTCCGGCTGCCACCTTTGTTGTCTCGGGAATGCCAAGCTCCGCCGCGATCTCAGGAAGCACACAGCCTACACTTTCATAAGACTCATATACCTTTGCCATCTGACTCTCACTGATACCGCAAATGTCCAGCATCTCCTTTGACCAGCAGCGGTTCTTTACATCGAACACGAGCATTCCGGAAGCATCGGATACATCCGTGCAGTGTACGCCGGTCAGCTTATATGCAATGTAGTCCTTGGGCAGCATGATCTTTGCGATCCGTGCAAAGTTTTCCGGCTCCTTATTTTTCATCCACAGGATCTTCGGTGCGGTAAAACCGGTAAAGGAAATATTTGCCGTGTACGCTGATAACGTATCCTTGCCGATCACGTTATTCAGATAATCGCACTCTTCTGTGGTACGCCCATCGTTCCACAAAATTGCCGGACGGATGACTTCATCATTTTCATCCAGAACGACTAGTCCGTGCATCTGTCCACCGAAGCTGATGCCGGCAACCTGACTCTTGTCGCACTCTGCCAGAAGTTCTTTCAGTCCTGCCATCGTTTGTGCAAACCAGTCCTCCGGCTTCTGCTCCGACCAGCCGGGGTGCGGAAAATACAACGGATATTCTTTTGATACGATTTTTTTGATCTCTCCGGACGCATCCATCAGCAGCAGCTTTACCGCTGATGTGCCGAGATCCACTCCAATATAAAGCATATGTGATCCTCCTGCTTTCGATTGATGATTGTACGGTTGCAAGTGTACTTTCATGTACTGTGCACATTTAGCGTGCACGTGCACGTTCCTGTTTCATATATTCTACATGACAACCACTCATTTTTGCAATAGATTCACACAATATTTTCTGTTTTTCTTTCATTTTTGTAAAAAACAACCAATAAATCACCCTGATTTTTGGTGATTGTTTCAAATGTTACTCGTGCACGCTTATTGACTTTTAAAACGGGCTCATGGTAAAATTTTTAGAGATATGTCGGAGGAATGATTATGACAACACTAAAAGAAATCGCGGATCTGGCGGGCGTGTCCCGCGGCACGGTGGATCGTGTATTAAATCACAGAGGCTCGGTCAATCCGAAAACTGCCGAAAAGGTCATGAGTATCGTGCAGGCACTGAATTACCAGCCAAACCGTGCCGGAACGGCGCTGGCCGCTCAGAAGAAAAAATATAAGATCGGAGTCATCGTATTCGGACGGAGCAACCCGTTTTTCGACGAGGTCATGCGTGGGGTTCACGCCAAATCGGATGAACTGAAAAGCTACGGGATCACGACGATCATCCGGCGTGTGGATTTTGACGTGCGCGCGCAGTTGGATGCCATCGATGAACTTGTGGCAGAGGGGATCAGCGGTCTTGTGCTTGCGCCGTATAATGACCGGACCATCTGTGAGCGCATTGATGAGCTGGAGAACGACGGCATTCCCGTTGTAACGGTCAACACGGATATCGAAGGTTCCCATCGCATGGCATACGTCGGAAGCGACTATTACCGCGGAGGATGTATCGCAGCCGGTCTGTTTGCGTTGTCCACCTGTGGCGAGATATCGCTGGGCATCATCACCGGATCAGACAGTGTCCTCTGCCACACGGAGCGCATCCGTGGTCTGCAGTGCACACTGGAACACTCCTATCCGAATATCCGTATAAATGATATCAAAGAAAATCATGATGATGAAATTGAGAGCTATACGGTAACAAAACAGCTTCTCGCTGAACACCCGGAGACCGGTGCACTCTTCTTCACTGCAGCGGGCATCTATGGCGGCTGCAAGGCCGTGACCGAATCCGGCCTCCATCCGCGCATCATTACTTTTGACGAGGTTCCCACGACACTGGAGCTCATCAAAAAGGGAACGGTACTGGCCACGATCAGCCAGCAGCCCTACAAGCAGGGCTACCGTTCCCTTGACATTCTATTTGAATATCTGACTTCAGGTATTCTCCCGGAAAATGAACTGCAGTACGCGGAGCACTCCATCATCATAAGGGAAAACCTGCCGATGGCATGAAAAAAAGCCTCATCATACGATGAGGCTTTTAGTTTGTCCTTATACTCTTGAAAGGTACTCTCCGGTACGTGTGTCGATCTTGATCACATCACCCTGATTTACGAATAACGGTACAGCTACGGTTGCGCCTGTCTCAACGGTTGCGGGCTTGGTAGCACCGGTAGCGGTATCACCCTTGAAACCGGGCTCGGTCTCGGTGATCTCCAGCTCTACGAAAAGCGGAGGCTCTACAGCGAATACGCTGCCGTTGTGTGAACACATCTTAACCATCTCGTTCTCTTTTACGAACTTCAATGCATCGCCGATAGAAGCGGAATCCAATGCGATCTGGTCGTAAGTCTCTACGTCCATGAAGTAGAACAGATCGCCGTCTGCATACAGATACTGCATGTCCTTACGGTCAATACGTGCGGTCGGGCACTTCTCAGTGGGACGGAAGGTCTTCTCAACAACACCGCCACTCTTGATATTTTTTAACTTGGTACGAACAAATGCAGCTCCCTTACCGGGCTTTACATGCTGAAACTCAATAATCTGATAAATGTTTCCCTCTAACTCAATGGTCACACCATTGCGGAAATCTCCTGCTGAAATCATTTAAATGATCCTCCTTCAATGTCTGTCTTGGCGGCAAATCGACTTTTGCGCACCATATAGTAGTAATGATACTATATACGACACGTTATTTCAAGTTTTTTTTGCTTATCCTACAAATAAATGCCTTTATTTTCCAAACCGCTCCTCAACATCAGAGATCAGATCGATCCTCCTTTGATGACGCTCCTCACCGGAAAAATCTGTGGTCAGGAAGGTTTTTATAATATCCTTTGCCAGCTCTGCGCCAACGATCCTGGCTCCGATGGCGATCACATTGGCATTGTTGTGCTCACGGATCAGACGTGCGGTCGCTGTATCTGAAACAGCAGCGGCACGGATACCCTTGACCTTGTTTGCCGCCAGAGAGATGCCCACACCGGTTCCACAGATAAGCACTCCCAGATCTGCCTCTCCGGAAGCCACCAGTCTTCCAACCTTTTCGCCGGGAATCGGATAATCAACCGCCTCTCCGGCTGCCACACCTACATCAATGATCTCATTTCCCAGTTCTTTGATCAGATCAATGATCACCGGCTTTAATTCTCCTGCTGCATGATCGTTTCCAATTGCAATTTTCATAATTTCTTTCGCTCCTTCTTGAGATAAAAATGTAATACGATACGCTCTAAGTATCGTTTGAGAACAATCTGGATCTCCTCCTTCGGGTGGATCGGCTTTACAAGGATCGTATAGATCCCGGCACGGTTGGCACCCCACACGTCCGTAAAGATCTGATCCCCCACGAACAGCGTCGTATGTACATCCGTCCCCATTTGCTGCATCGCCCGCTCATACCCTTCTCGCTTCGGCTTGCCCGCCTTGTAAATATACGAGGCACCCGTCACCGCCTCACAGAAGCTCTTTACACGCGGTTCCTTATTATTTGACAGAAGAATGCTCCGAAAGCCCAATGCGTGCAGACGCTCAAACAGCGCCTTCGCGCGGTCATCTGCCGGCGCACCATGGGGCACCAGCGTATTATCAACATCAAAGATAATGCCCCGGTAGCCTTTTTTCCGCCAATTCTCAAAATCGATCTCATAGGTTGAATCCACATATTCTCTCGGATAAAAGGCTTCCAGCATCTTCGTGTCCTCCTGCGGTTCTTTTAGCGTCCACCTTATCATACCACAAATCTACCATTTCGCAAGAAGCAATCTTTTTAAAACTGATATCGCATCGGACCCTCGCCTGTCCGGATGATCGCAAGCTCACTTTCCGGCTTTTTCTTTAACAAAAGCTTCGCCTGATTCTTCTCATATTCGAATGTTTCAAAATCATCCTCATAGAGTGAGAACTCTGCAGCTTTATCGCCAAACAATTCTGCGTGCATCGTAAAAACGGTATCCTTCGTCACGCACTGCACAGGCTCTGCCAGCGGAATGAGCGAGCCGTCCTTCACGTAGACCGGAATACGGTCATAGTCTGCTTCTACCTCTATCGTGCGCCCACCGCTCACCTGCTCCTTCGTGAAGAAATCAAACCATTCTCCCTCAGGCAGATACACACTCCTTTTTGTTCCGTCCTCATAGGTCAGCGGACAGACAAGCATGCTCTCGCCAAACAGATACTCATCATCAATCATACGGGCATTCTCATCCTGCGGATAATCCATGACAAGCGCACGGATGGGCGGCTTTCCTGTATTTGCATATTCCACAAACGCACTGTAGAGATACGGCAGAAGGCTCATGCGAAGCTCAAACAGCTTTCTGCACTGATCCGTATAATATACTGCTGTTTCCATCTCCTCACCTGCAAGATTTTTCTCGATATCCGTCTGCTTCCAGGGCGGGCTCGGGATACGCCAGCTGTTGATCAGTGCGTGTGCGGAGAATACAACTGTCTGCACACGCCGAAGTAGATCATCTCCATTTACACAATCCCTCACCTCCGGGCACCAGAGCAGACCGGAAAAACCGGAGTTGACCATACCCCGGATAAACTGCTTGTGATCATACAGATCTGAATACAGCACAAACGGCAACGGCGCTGCCAGCGCACCGGACGAACGCACCTGTGAGTAGGTTCGTTTGTCTTCTCCCTTAAAAATGCGATAGATCAGATTCTGATAAAGGGTTCCAATGGCAAGATGCATCTGTTCCCCATCCATTCCTGACGGAAATTCAGTGGAATCCGGAAATGCCCAGTTGGAAGGGTTAAAGTCGGAATTATCGCACTCATCCAGCTTAAATCCCAAAATACCCTTCTTTACAAATTCCTCCCGATGATGCTCCTCAAACAGCTCGCAGGCCTCTTTTGTCGCAAAATCGGGAACGAGGCCGTTCCACACCTCATAATCACCGCTGTAATCCTTCAGCTTTTCATAAAACGGTGCCTTCGGATAGACATATACATGCTCCCAGAGATTGAGCTTGTATCCGTTCTCATCCATCTCCTGTATCATTTTATCATGATTCGGGAACAGCTTTGACCAGCGATACGTGCAGGAATAACTGTGTGAATGCCAGCCGGGTTCCAGACCAAGCACATCCATCGGAAGCTTCTCCTTACGAAACTGTTCTGCGAACTGCTTTGCCTCCGTCTCGCTGCTGCCGCCGTACATGCGATACCACATGCCCAGTCCCCACATCGGCGGAACACATCCACCGCCGGAAAACAGGTTGTAGCGCTGCACGACCTCCATGATATTTCCCTCAAACAGGTAAATCGTCACACCATCTGCAGAAGGGATGTCAATGATCACCTTCCGTTCTTCCTCTGCTCGCTTGAGTGCATAGATCGCAGCCTCTGAAAATTCCTCATGGTCCTCATTTTCTGCAGTCATCCCACTTGACTGCCCGAGTTCTGTATTCGTGCCCATCAAAAATGTGGTATATCGAAAGGTATCTACGAACAGACCGTAGCCTGCTGTGGAGATATAAAACGGCACCGGCGCATGCCCCTCTCCGGTATCTGCCACCGGATCGGAGTTGACTTTCAGATACCGTCTCTTTCCTGCCTGATCAAACCCCTGCAATTGAAGTCCAAAACCGTAAATATCCTCATTGGTTCGCATCGGAAGCGTAACCGTAATACCACGTCTGCTCTTTTTCCACCCGATCTCTTCCTCTGTAAATGCTCTGCTGTGGCTGATCGGCACCTCGTCGATCGCCTCTGTTTTTATCGGGAAGCTGCGAAAGTGTTCCGGTGTCATCTGCTCCGGCTCTCCCAATACCAACTTCCATACTCCTTTTGCTATCTGCTGCATAATTCCTCCTCTTTTACAAAAACTCCACGCCTCGCAGAGAAATGCGTGGCGTGGGGCTCAGCCAATGATTAAAGTGCTTCCGTTCCATATACCTCAATCTGTGTCAATGCCGGAAAGGGTGACGAATCCGGCGATTTTTTCATATCATGCATTTCCATCCAAGAGATCGTTTTTTCCTCAAAGGTGATCTCGTGCGGACGGGAGCTCTTTTTCATCTTCATGTCCAGTTCACTGCCATCCGAAAAGGTGAAGCTCACCTGCTCCCACCAGTTGTCATGGGGATAATCTGCCCGCGTGTATAATACAATGCGGTCAACAACTACTTTTCTGCCGAAATCGATCCTAAGCTTTGCATCGTCCTGCATATTGATGCCCCATGATTCGTAGGGCCACTCACCGTGGCATTTGTTTACCAGCACGCCGTCGATGGCATTCTGCGCTGCAAACACCGACTCGCCTCTCGTCTCCACATTTGCCACTGCATGGGGATAAAGATTTTCTATCTCATGCTGATCACAGACATTCAATGCGAGATTCCGGTACGCCCTGATCTCAAAATCCTGCACAGTTCTGGCACACAGTAAATGCTTATTCCCGGAAAATGCTTTCGGAGACAAGTTGATCCGCTTCTCTCCAAATGGGATGCGGTAGGTCACATTTCCGGTCAGATACACAAGTGATCTTCCCAGTGCATCATCCAGCTGCAGCCATACATATTGTCCGTCTCCGGCAGTCTCAAGGATGATGATATCTCCCTCCCGGTACTCCTGCGAAAACACAAGATTCACCAGATCCTCGCCCCGTTCCACGGCAAGCGTCTTCATATTTCGGTCTAATATTTTCAAACAAAGTTCTGACATTTTTCTGTTCTTCTCCTATCACCTGATATCGAAAACAACGCCTCTTCTACTGCGGCTGTTTTCCGATATATGCCAAAATTCCTCCATCCACATACAGAACATGTCCGTTCACAAAATCCGATGCGTCAGACGCAAGGAAGATCGCCGGTCCTTGCAGATCCTCCAGGGTTCCCCATCTTGCTGCCGGTGTCTTTGCGATAATAAACTGGTCGAAAGGATGTCTGCTTCCGTCCGGCTGGATCTCACGCAGCGGCGCTGTCTGCGGTGTCGCGATATATCCCGGTCCGATTCCGTTACACTGGATATTGAACTCACCATACTCGGATGCGATATTTCTTGTGAGCATTTTCAATCCACCCTTTGCAGCTGCATAAGCGGATACGGTCTCACGCCCAAGCTCACTCATCATGGAGCAGATGTTGATGATCTTTCCGTGTCCTTTTTTGATCATGCCCGGGATCACTGCCTTTGCCACGATAAACGGCGCGTTCAGATCTACGTCAATGACCTGTCTGAACTCTGCTGCAGTCATCTCGCACATCGGGATACGCTTGATGATTCCGGTATTGTTTACAAGAACATCGATGGTTCCCACTTCTTCCTCAATCTTCGCTACCATGGCATTGACCTGCTCCTCATTTGTCACGTCACATACATAACCGTGTGCCGTGATTCCTTTTTCCGCGTATGCAGCGATCCCCTTATCTACCAGCTCCTGTTTGATGTCATTAAACACGATCGTTGCTCCCGCCTGTGCATAGGCAGTTGCGATCGCAAATCCGATACCATAAGATGCGCCTGTTACAAGTGCGATTTTTCCTTCTAATGAAAATTTATTTACCATGATTCTTTTCCTCCTGATCATCTCCGGGATATGCTTACGGCTTTGCTTCCACACATCCCTGTCATATTTATAGTTTCATATTTTTTTCTTCAGTTCTACACGGTTGATGCGATCAACAGCAGATTTCCCTCCAGATTCACGTTTCCAAATCCCGCCGGCAGGATCATATGCATACCCTTTCTGACTGCACAGCCATTGATCGTTCCCTCACCTTCACAGATGGTAACGAGCAGGAACGGATATTCCTGCATAAACTCTGCGCTTCCTTCCAGTTCCATTTTAAAGATATGGTAGTAATTGCAGGTATAAATTAAATGGAGATTATTTTTCTCCAATCCGTCTGTCGAGAACACACATGCCCCCGGATCTGCTGCCGGCACCCGGATCACATCCATGCTCTTGTCCAGATGCAGTTCTCTTGGTTTGCCGTTGGAGAGCCTGTCATAATCATACAGACGGTAAGTAATATCACTGTTTTGCTGTGTCTCCAGAATCAGCATGCCCCCTTTGATCGCATGGACGGTACCGGGATCGATCTGAACCAGATCGCCTTTTTTCACCGGAACCTCACGAATAAAATCCTTCCATCGACCGTCCCTGATCATGGACTCCATCTCCTGTCTGGTCTTCGCATGATGCCCCAGAACAATTTTGGCATCCTCCGGGCAGTCTAAAATATACCAGCACTCCGTTTTTCCGAAGGAGCCGTTCTCATTCCGTAAGGCATATGTATCATCCGGATGCACCTGTATACTCAGATCTGCCTGTGCATCTATGATCTTTGTCAGCAGCGGAAATTTTCCGCCAGTCATATGTCCAAACAGCTTCGGATGCTTTTCCCACAATTCCGTAAGTCTCATCCCGGCAAACCGGCCGTCTGCAACAATGCCTTCTGCATTGGGATGTGCAGAGATTCCCCAGCACTCTCCGGTCCGCTCATCAGGCACCTCATATCCATACTCATCCCGAAGCCGTGTACCACCCCATATATTTGCCGTACATTTCGGCTTCAAAAATATAATTTCTGATTCTTTCTTTGGCTGCGGCTCTAAAAATGCCGCCCCGATCATTCCTGCATCATTTCCCAGCTCTGATGTGACGATCCGAGCGATCTCACCATGGGCACCGCCAAAACACAGCCGATCTACTCGCTCCTGCACTGCATCTGTCAGATACTCCTTTTGCGCAGACACACCGCCTCCGAGAATCACAGCCTCCGGCCGGAAAATATTGATCAGATTTGCGATTCCCGCACTTAAATAGTCCTCATATTCCGCAATGACCGCAGCGGCAGTCTCATCTCCACTCTTTTCTGCCGTAAAGATCATTTTTCCATCAATGCGCGACAGGTCACCCTCACTCCACTGTGCCAGCAGCGATTCCGGATGCGCTTGTGCTGCTGCTCTTGCGATCTCCATCAGTGCGCTTGCGGATGCATAGCTCTCCAGGCAGCCCCTGCGGCCGCATGTACAGCGTTTGCCACCGGAAACGATGACCATATGCCCCGGCTCGCATCCACCTCTGAGAGGACCCATAAAGATTTTTCTGTCAACGATCACTCCGCCTCCGACACCGGTCCCAAGCGTCAGCAGAATGGCATTTTTCCTGCCCCTTGCAACGCCGAACAGCACTTCTGCCAGTGCCGCCGCATCCGCGTCATTTGCCAGCGCCATGGGCACATCCAGATAACGGTCTAAGCCATCCAAAAGCGGTACATTTTCCCATCTGATATTATTGGAATATAATACGGTTCCTGTGTGTGGATCGCAGGTGCCGGGACAGGCAATTCCGATCTGTTCACACACCTCAACACTCACATCGTTTTCCTGCAACAGCTCCAACACTGCCTGCCCGATGTGAGAAATGATCTCCTCCGGTGTATATCTGTCACTCCCGGTCTCTATCACCTTTTTGGCAATAACTTTACCCTCCTCATCCACCAGACCGAGCTTGATCGACATTCCACCGATATCTATACCAATTCTCATTTTCTGCCTCCTCTAAAGCTTCTCGTAGTGTCAAAAACTACCCGTTTTTATTGTTCTAAAATCCTTTAAAACCTTGATTTATTGGAGGTTTGCAAATAAAATGAGCAATTACCTCCTTTTT
>SFRL01000065.1 GCA_004562765.1 bacterium
GCTTTTAACATGTTTATAAATAGATGACAGTTTTATAGATTTTTCTAATAACATTGAGCTAGCAATTAATGTAAGTATTGCAATTATATACCCTAATAATTCATTGGTATTACGATTTTTATATGAAAAAAACAAACAAATACCAGTGATTGACGCAACAATTATTGTCAAGTTCTCCAATAAAAATATTATAAATTTTTTCATTTTACTGTTCATAAAGACACCTCTATAGTTCATTTTTTGCTTAAAATCAAGTGACAAAACTGGACTGTAAAAAACAAATTTTCATCAGTAATTCTTATTTTTAGATTTTTAATCACGTTATCATTTAATGATCTCTTTGAAGCCTCTAGTAGCTCTTTATAAGAAAAAATATCATTGGTTCTTCTTTTATAAAAACTTCGTATATCTTCCTCATAATCAACAATTTCTAACTTATTTATACACATTCCATTTTTAGTAAATAAATTCAAAAAATGATCTATCGTAAACGACCTCTTTCTATTTTTTGATATTTTTTTAATAAACTCTTCATGCCATCTATCTGAATCTATATCTGGGACAACAAACTGACCAACATATAACAAACCACTATCTTTAAGTTTTTCTTTTAACATTACTATGACTTTATCCACATCATCTACATAATGAAATATTTGTCGTGCTAATATGGTATCAAATACTTGCGAATTAATATTACAATATGACTCAATACTAGAATTGATTATTATCGCATGCGGAATCCTCTGTTTTGCTCGTTGTAACATATTCATGCTTGCATCAACTATTGTTATTGAGGATGCCGGAATTTTCTTTGTTAAATAATATGATAAAAAACCTGTTCCTCCCCCTGCATCCAAAACATCTCCTAAATTTTCTTTGTATGAAAAATATTTATATGGTATATAATTTATATTTTCATTCATAACCCATTTAGACTGATTATCAAAATATTTCGCTCTTATTTGGAAATCACTATAAGCTGGTGCACCTAACAAATTATTCATAATGCTTCACTCCCTTCATAAATTCTGTAATTTTCAGCATTTTGTCCCAAGGCATACCACTAATATTCCGCTTCAGAGTTCTATTTTCTCTTTTTAAACACATTTGAAAAAAGCCCACCAACTCCTCCTATTACGGCTCCGACTGCCCTGCCAACAGCAACACCAATAAGTGGAACATATTGCCCTATTTCTTTTCCAAGTCCCGCTCCAACTTTTGCACTTTGTCAATGATGTATTTTGTGTTAATACAAATAGCGTATTGTTTAATCTCACTAAAATTATCCATAAAACTTCTTTCCATAACTATTTTCCTCCTCGTTTGTATTTTTCTTATCCTCATAAACTCTTTCCTACCAAAAAACAATATCCTATTGGCATCGTCAACCATTCCTGTATAACGAAAGCAAGGGCAGATGCCGCAAAATCGGCTCTACCCTTTCAGTGACTACGCATATACCCTGTCAGATTTCTGAGTTCACGCAAAACTTTAAGAAGTCTTTGCCAGCTGCATACTAGTTCCAAAATCAAATGTTTTTATTTATTATATTACATACTTCCTTTCGCGGCAATTTAACCAAACTGCACTAATTCATGAATTATTATGCACCTATGATCACTCTGCAGTCCCAGCAACACATATTATCCATCTTTCAATACTTGTTAATTCTTTTTAGCAACAAGACAGAAACTTCATTAGACGCATCTTCAGGAATGGTCTGCCCGCTTCACCGATCAGAAAGCCAGTTGCAAGACCGTCAAATAATGGGTGTGAGCAGAACCACTTTTTCGGCTTCTACATTGTCTGCGGGCATACATATCTGCGCTTTGAAATTGATTCCCTGGTCGCTATTATCGAACGTTCACAGAATTTTCACCTGCACCTGACACCTCTTAACTTTCTAGGGAAAAGTACTTGACAAAAACACCTTTCTATAGCTGGTCTCGTCAATGCCGATATTCACAAGACCGTCCAGCCGTCTGGAACGTTCCGGCTCAATGTCATTCAATGTGCGGTGGACACACCTGCCGACCGTTTCCCAGTCGATGCGCATGTACTCAGACACAACGCTTCTGGGGAGATAAGTCGCAAGCCAGCCGACAGTGAGATCAAAGTCTTTTGTAAAGCCGCTGCCCGGGTATGCCCATGGAACATCAGCAGCAAGGACGCCATGGACGGGGCACTCGATGCGGTGTGTATGACACTCCACCTCAACAAGCGTCCCTCCCCAGCCAAGTCCTCTCCATATACGGGGAGTACTGCTCTGGGAATCATAATGCTTACAAGGCTTATGACAGAATGGGCAGTCATTTTCGTGCCACTTATTGGGGCGAGCTTTAATCCGGATATGGTTCACTCCGTCTGCATCGGTATAAAAATCGCTGCCAGTTACAACGGCGGTCTTGACATTGAGTAATTTTTTGCATAATGTATTAGCTGAAGCCATCTGTGGGTAACTCCTTTGTATTTTGTTTAGACGCTAATGCAATAAAGGAGCTACCCACTATCATGCCAGAAGCCTCTTAAAATCAAGTATTACTGCGAGAAGCGTGATCCTAATTTTGAGAGCAAAATGCATGATGTGCTTGTTGTATATAAACAAGTCAGTATGCAGTTTGATGAAAACGGTAAAATAATAATACCAACTGATGAACCGATGGTTCATACTATATCCTGTGATGAAAAACCTGGGATTCAGGCAATTGCGACTACAGGATCTGACCTGCGTCCAACGAAGGAAAATGGCTGTGTTATGCGAGATGCAGAGTACAAACGTCTCGGAACATTGTCCTTGCTTGCTAGGATTGATCTTCTTACAGGAAAAGCTATTCCCATTGTAAGCGAGACACACAAAAGTTCAGATTTTATCAATCTGCTTAAAAAGTTGAATGAAAAATACCCAGAGGGTGATATCAGTGTAGTTGAAGCACAAGAAGCAGGTGTAAAATCCAACGATGATTGTTTTAGTTAATTATTATTCGGTGTACTAGAATAGATCATATTCACCCAATACATTATGAAAAAAAATCTGACCAATTTTCATGCCAGGGCAAATTCTAACTTTTTTAACATATGTTAATTGCAAAGTCCAATAACCACAAAATCCTATATCTCCAAATCCTGAAGTAATATGCACTGTAATCCCAAGTCTTCCAACAGATGAACAACCTAATATCATTGGTACTAACCCTTGTGTTTCCATATAAATATCTTTCTCTTACAATTGTCCTCATTCTTTCACCGCTTTCGAAAATTCTGCCTTCAGTCTTTCGCATTCCTCCTGCACGGCCGGATCCGGCTTCCTGTTATCCAGCTCATACGCGTGGTGCATGGCTTCGTGCTGCATTTCCTGATCACCTACAACATAACCATCAGCAATCATGTTATGGTTATTTTCCAGAACCAGATTGTATACAATATCGCCATAATAAGTTTGAAACCGGAACTTCATTCTGTGGTATTCCCCATCTTCACGCAGAACCTCATCTGTTTCCATGAGCTGCTCTGCGGTCTTTACTCCATCCCTCGTCAGGAACGGATGTGTACCAGTCGTGCGGATTTTACTTCCATCCTCAGACTGAACTGTCCAAAGCATGTTTTCCTTTCCACGCATGACATCCCGAACTAAAACAGGATTCCAGTTTTCATCCATCACCCAGTCTCCTGCATGGATCTCACAGATTCTACGTTCCAATCCATCTGCCATGCGTACCCTTGTATCTGCTGCCAGACAACCCCAATTTAGCTTGATTCTCGAAACCTTCTTGATATATTCGATCTCCTGCCTTGCCTTTGCCTGACTGGTAATGTTGACCGTGTAATCATCGGCATCCTCACATTGAAATGTAATCCATACATCCAGATCGCACAATTCCCGTCCGGCAAGTTTTCCGCCCGGGATTTCTGTCTTCCAGCAAGTGGGAAATGCAAACCTTACTCCCTGCTCGGTCTTCTCAAAATTTTTTTCCGAAATAGCAGCGTTATAAATTGCGCCTCCATACGGGGTATCCATGGAAATATCCGTCTGCACCATCTTTTGATACACAGCGCCATCTAAAAAAATTTCTCCTCGAATGTCCAGATAGATCGTCTGTTTTCCATCTGTCAGACCATAGGGATAAACATAATCCACACGCTCGCCCCATTCCGGTGATCTCGCATAGCACACATTGACTACTTCCTCAGCATTAACCTCACCTCCGAACCAGCCCCTCAATACGTTCTGAGCCTCAAATGCCTGCGCATTCTCTTGAATTGGCTCGGGAAGCGGTCCCGGATTTGTGCGGGGATGAGACACATCCACATTACTGATCAGGCTTTTGACCGCAATTGACTGAGTAAACTGCAACGCTGCCGAACACAGGGTATCCTCGGTATCCTGCCATGTTACATGAAGCACTGCAGTCAGGTCCTTTCCTGCAAATGCGGCAGGATCTCGCACGATCTCCAGTTTTTCCCTATTCACATTATGAAAAAACGCACTATCGCTCGCGATACGGGTATCCCCATCGTACAAACCCATAGTAATATAAAGTCTCTCAGCAGTCCGTTCCAGTGTAGCTGCCCCTGAACCAAACAATTCTTCCTTTGACTGTCCCAGTTCATAAATATAGATCAGATCCTGAAGACCCGGTTCTCTTTCCAGCATACGCTTCGGCGGCTGTTCCCTGTGCACACGCCTTGTATTCTCCATCAGACGATACAGCATCGGATAGTTTTTCTCCAGATGTTCTCTCCCTCCATACTGATGCATCAGGCACTCATAATGACTGTCGTCCGCAAAATTCAACATATAGGCCCTTCGCAAAGCCGGTTCTGCTCCTGTCTCCTTGTGCATGCCCTCATCTGCATGTCCCTGCGCGATCCTTTTGATCGCATCAAAATATACTTCTCTCATCCATTTCTCCTTTCCGCTGTGTCTCAGCTAAAACCATATTTCCGGTGACCACCGGTCAAAGCTCCGGTTCCGTTTGATATTCTCTGTTTCCTCCTGTGCCTGCTCTCTGACCAAAGACAGCGCGTATGCCTGTTGTTTCGTCTGCTGCCCGCCCAGCACCAATTTGAGACAGATTATGTTACCATATGCCGGAGGCTTCTCATTGTCAAAACAGTATTTGCTGCCGTTCTGTTTCATCTGGTACCAGTCCAGTGTTCCATAACGACATTCTACAACAATGTCCACAGCCTGACCACTCTCTATACACTGCCAGCTTTCTCCCGATTCTTTCCTCACGAAGCCAAATCGGTACTCAGGCATTTCCCTGTGAATTCGGTCCTGCAGATCTCCCAGTGCTTTTACATACGACTCCATGGCAGGAATCAGGGTCAGGATTCCTGCCGGGGTTGTCTTATCCGCAATGCTGCGGCTCACGCCTGCATAGGCATACATCGCGCAGACAGCTTCATTTTGTTCCGGTACACTGTCCATTTGCCCGGACGCACGCAAATAAACCGCATCCTCTGCCAACGGACAGACGGCAAATATCAGCGCACAACCGTTTCCCAATTCCTCCCGTCTCAGATACACGGGCGTTTGCGGCACGCTAAAGGATGGAAGCCGCACACCGGAAACACCGGGAAATGGTAACCGAAACCGCGACGTTGCATCTTTTTCCGGCAAATAGCTCTGCTCCTGTTTTTCATCCCGGACACTGTCCAGTTCCACTACCAGTTCCTGCGCATGCACGATTTCTTGTGCCGGTACACCTCCAACTGCCGCGATCTGCTTTGCATCCGCCGCAAGCTTCAACGGATAATCTGTACACCCACTTATCTGTCCTTCAAAATATCGTCCCGGAGTCTCATTTAAAAACACGGACGTTCCCCTGAAACAAATAAACAGCACCTTTTGTATCTCTTTATCCACCTCCTTTTTCAAAAGCTGCTCTACATACTCCTGAACGGTTGTCAGAACATCCGACGTATATCCCTTACCCTCAAAGAGCGGGCGAATCCTTCCTGCCATAACCTTTGCTGCCCGGGTTCTCAGATGATAGACACGATCCAGCATCGGCACGAGCGTCTGATCCCTCACAAGCTGCTCTAAGGCATTGGGCGAGGTCAGATAAGAGAGATCCTCCTCAAATAGCGAAAAGACCTCCTGCAGATCAAATGCCGTCAGCTGCAGCTGTGTTTTTCCATCCGTAAAGCCTCCGGTCACCACCGGAAGACGCTGCCATGCGTAAAACCTGCCTTGCTCCAGCGTTATGATCGGCTGTTTGTCTGCTGCCAACAGCCAGGCATCCGTATCTCCCAGAAACGGACATGAGTTCTCTGGGGGGGGTGCTCCGGCACTCCTGTATACCAGCTCACTTCGCACCATAGACGCCTCCTTTGGCGCATCCGGGTCTACATAGATGTTCTTTCGGAAAATGTACAACCATGTCCTCATATCCATCCACTCCGCGCCGTTCTCCGGCTCCCGGATATCCGCCGTATATACAAGTTGCGCACTCTGCCCCGGATCCTGTAGACACTTCTGTAAGAAATCCACAAGCTGATCCTTGTCAAGTAAAATTGTCTCCGCCAAAAGTCCGCTATACAAGCGCAGACTCACATCCTTTTGCAAAAGTTGACCTCGCGCCTGCTGCCATAATCCGGTATCCTCCGGAGCATTTCCATCATAATCGAAACAGATATAAAGCTTCCTGCTGCCATTTTCTTTCCCCACTCCATAACAGACAGATATGTTCGGGTAATTATGTACCGCAATGATCCGATCCGTGTACTTTGGCACGATACGCAATTCCTTCCCTGAGACCATCCGGTTTCCAAAAATATCGATCCAGAGCAGCCGGAAAATAAGTGGCCGCCGTTCCGTCACAAAGTGATAAACTTCTGCGTCCCTCCCTTCCAAGGCTCTGGCATAGGACACGGCCATGCGATAGACCGTATCTTGTTTGTCGTTTCCTTCCCCAATAAACGGGAGCGTTTCATGACTTACCGCATGCGTCACTGTGTCTTCAATCTCCAACGCCATATTCTGATACTGCATTGCCAACAGCTTCTCCTGCTCTGTCAAACTGTCTGCATTCACAGTCACCACAACCCCCGCGGCTCCCTGTGGCAGCATAATACGCACCGCCTTCTGCTCTCCCTGCAAGGTAAGTTCGGAGGCATCCAATCGATCCACGATACAGTTAAAATATTTCTGATACCCTTGGTCTGCACATATGTGAAATGCAAAATAAATCTCCTGCTGCTCTACATTTCGCAAAGGGCATAGCTTTGGAAAACTAAAGTAATTTTGACCATCTTCCATTCCGGCATCCGCAAGCATGCGCGCAAAGCGTTCCCGCTCTGCCAGACTGCTGTATGTCATGACGGACTCTCTACTCGCGATGCGGTTAGCAAGCTGTATACAGTCTCCCTCTCTATACCATGTGAACTGCGTATCTTGCGCTTCAGACAAATATAAGATCCGAATGTCGTCGATGACTGCTGACCGATCAAGAGCCTCCCGCAGCAGCGAAAAATTACTACCGCCCAACATACGGAACAAGGATGTTGCCCTCCTGCATTTTTGCAGAGTCACAGGTATCAGTATTCCGAATGTCAACGTCTCACTCTGCGTTTCTTCTGCCTTGCGGTAAACAACATGCTCCACCAGGTTTCTTCCTGTCTCATAATAAGAAAAATTCTCTCCCTTTACCTTGAGAATGCGCTCCGCACACACCTGATTTGCATCCACCTGCTCGCAACATTTCATCCATTCCGGTTCTTTTACAAAAATCTCTGGTGAAAAAGTATTCGCCGGAAATTGCATGCGCATCTGTTGAACGGGAACCGTCAGAGAAATTTTCTCAACATTCTCTGCCAGCGTTAACCAGTCCGAATGCTCCGGCATGAGTCGAAGCTCATAACAGTAATCGGAAACACTTTCCCAGTCGGGCATGTCAATCTGTGTTCCCGCCAGTGCCCAAAGTCCCACCATCTGCCCGGTCTGTCCAAACGACCCTGCGCAATGAACCGCTGTCACCACACCACGCTTGCCACCCAGCAAAAATCTGCTGACAAGACCAATGATATTGTCAAGCTGCTCCGCCTCTAAACGATCGTGCCGAAATACCTTCTCATTTCGTCTGGCGTTCTCCTGCTCTGCACGGATGACTTTCAGTATCAGTTCAAAATAATCGGCAAAAATCTGCCCTGCCAGGCTAACCGTTTCTTCAGATCGCACACTGCGAACGCCCTGTTCCTCCGGCTGTACATACATGGTATCCGCATAATACTCATCCAGCTTTTTCCTGTAATCTGCATTGATCGGAAAAAGCTCCCAAAGCCTGCGTCGACGCAACCGCACATCACCATTCTTCAGATACTCCGTCAATGTAAATTCCAACTGATCCGGCAACGGCATGATAACCGAATCCTCACCCAATTCCGCAGAAACAAAATCAAGTTTCAGTACAAAATACGTTTCCAAAAAATGATACAGCCACTGCGTATCACCAAAAAAACGTTCCTTTTTAAACAGTTCCTCTCCGTCAGTACATTTTAAATATCCATTTATTGCCGCTGTCTCACCGATCGCAGAAACGATCTTCTCAAAATCTCTCCTGCTCACCAGTCCAAATATAGCTGAAATATACTGTCTGTCTGCCACACCGTAATTCACCGCAACATGCAATGTGATCGTTGTCCGCTCCGCCTGTTTTTTTGCCAGACCCAGTCGAAGCATCTTCGGCATGGCATCCGATTGTATACGGCTTTCTTCGCAACTGTCCGTCATCGCCGCCCAAGGTGCATTTCCACCCCCATCAAGCACAAATTGCATCCCGAAGCTCAATGAGAAATGGAAATTTATTCTGCAAAACAATACCTTTACAGATGCCGCAGCCTCCACATGCAGCTCGATTTCTGCCTGTACCGGGCAATACGCCTCCAACTTCAGACTGCTCCTCGCATGGATGGACACCATGACTGCCACGCCGATAATACCAAAATCCACGCTCCCCTGAAGCTTTCCGTCAAAGGAAACCTGTGCAGACACCCGGTAAAAAGTATCCGCGCGTCCGCCGTCATTTGGAAGATAAGTCGCATAAATTCCCTCAAAAACTCCCTGCATGACCAGCGAAGCATTCGCACTCAGAGGGCCAGCCTTCACCTCCTTCGCAAGCTGTAAACGCATCCCTATGCCCATTGCAAGTACCGGTGAAAAATATCCGCGGTCTGTCTGCGGCAACATGAGTCCCTCAGTGATGCCCTTTTTCACATAAATTCCTCCCAGCCCCTCAAACATTCCATAGATCAGCCGGAAAGAATGTGTATAGTCACGATCCTTCGGATATCCCAGATCCAGCGCAAAATCACCGTTTGTGTGTACTGTCGCACTGATCCTGCCTACACCAAGCGTCAACGCCCCCAGTCTGATACTCCGCAATGCCTTCGGCGGTACGACGCTTCCCGCAAATACGCCCTCCGTTTCGCTCAGTCTCGTATAGGCGATCTCCGCCTTCAGTCCCTTTAAAACTCCCGCTTTATCTCCATATAGATAAAACCCGGCACCATAAAACGGCTTGTAGTCATCATACACAAGCTGTATCTGTACTGCATCTGCCACCAGCAAATCCATTCCCCCCAACATTCCGGCACATGGATTACACCTCAAGGTCTTTGGTGCCTCATCCGGCGGTATCTGTTCTTCCAATGCCTTCACTGCTGACTCGACAGACACATCCTCCGGCAAATCTGTCCGGATCCCCTGTGCCAGTAACAGATAGTTGATATGCAGCAATTTCCCCGTAGGTTTCGGTGGATTTCCCTCATCCCATTTGAGCGGCTTTTCCTCCGTATATGTTTCGTTTAAGAATTGTCCGGTCATCCGAAATTCAATTCCCTTGCTCCCCATGACCACACACAGCTTCTCCACTGTAGCAAACGGAAGCTTCAGGTTCGGGCAGACCGACAATTCCCATTCCTTTCTGTTATAGTAATAGGAAATCTGCGTGTTTCTCAGATTTACAGCGTCCAAAAGCTTCCAGTCTGCGGAGGGAACATAGCTGCGCTGCGGATCCAACCGACGGACCAGATCATTCACCGCATCCTGCAAGGACAGATCTGCGGCTATGCGTCCGCTGATGCGTATCTCCGGCACGGTATCATATGATACTTCCAACAGTATTCCTGCAAAGAGCATACCGAATTTCCACTCCGTACAAGCATCTTTTACGGATAATGCCGCATAAACAGTAAAAAAATCTCCAAGCACAAAGCTGCCTTTCAAGACCAGATCGCTTCCACTTCCCTGCACACTCGCATTCATCTGAAATCCGATTCCGCACACCTTCGTGTCTGACACCGTCACCTCCAGCTCCATGCCATAGCTTTGAATCCAAAACGCCGTGCCATACCGTGCGCAAAGCTCTCCCGACAAAAGCTTTACCGACGGAAAACCAGCCGGAAGCTCCGAACCACTGATCGCCTTGTAAATTGCCGGAAACGCATCCTCATCTGCCATCAGCTGCCCCATCAGCATCCATTCGCCTCCCGCAAATTCCGCCGAACACATAAATGATGCCACAGTCTTCTCGTCCGCAACTAATCCGGTCAAAAGCTCCATTCCAATACAATTGCCGCCCGTATTGTGTGTCACCGCAAAAGAAATATGCTGCAATACCACCTTTCCAAGGGCCGACACTTTCAGTTGCAGGATAGAAGCAATTTCTAATTGCAGATAAAACTCGCTGAAATCGAGCAACCCGTCAAACCGAATGGCAGACACCGCAGCATCCGCCAGCGAAGCCGGCAGCGTGGCTCCATAAGCCTCCGCCACTTTTGCAAAAGCAATTCCATTTTTAGTGCTATTATAAAAAGTAATCCGATAAGTGGGATAGGACGCACTAACCATAAAACCCTGACCAAGAAGTTTAAAATCTGCTGACAATGTGGCGCTGCATCTTGACAGTGCGGTTTTTTTCAAATGCAGACCGAGGGAAAACCGCAGGCGATCCAGTGATAAAATGCCGTTTTCATGGTTCCATGCATTTTCTTCATAACCAAAGACTACCATCACCTGATCAAGTTCCCCCTGCGCCTCCTTTCTTCTGAGGAAATCACCTTTCCGATACACGTTGATCTCATACAGACGAACAGACGTTAAAAAAGTCAGCTCCAACGGCAGAAGACTCGGCAGATCCACTTCCAATCCCAGCAGCTTTGGCAAAAGTCCTCCGATATCTGCTACAGGCAAACCCGCACCGTCTTCAAAAAAAATGCTAAACTGCTCCCAGAGCTGCGTTCCCTGCAACAGCGGATACTGCACGGACACGGAAACCGGATCTGTCAGCCCGAGTTCTCCCCGAAATATAAGCATGGCTTTACTGCACAGTACCTCTCTGTCTCCCGATGCCTCCGTTCCGCTCCAAAATACGACAGCCTGCTCTTTGATCTGTAGTGGGAGCGGAGCAAATGAGGGAGCAGCGCACTCGATTGCCCCTTCTCCATATAGGTCTCCATCCTGCCATTTTCCCCTCATTACAACGCCTTGCAGGATGTCACTATAAACAGTCAGACGGCTGTCCAGCACATCGAGCGTCCCCTGAAACGCATCTCCATCGCGGATACACTCCAAAAGCCTAACACTCCCCAGCACATCCTCCCAACGAAGGCTGTGCCCTTCATAAAAACACATTTTACCAAGCGTACCAAACAATTCCCGAAAAGATGTCCCATCTCCATTTACACGATTCTCAACGATCTGAGAAGGAGCTCTCACCGGCAATACATTCCCAACTCGGTCATCCTCTGATTGCGGCTGCGCCGGAATCTCGGACCAGATTTCAACGGAATATCTGTCGCCCCTCTCAGACGGAACACAGACGCGGAAAGACAATGCCTCCCAGAGGTTCTTTTCCAGATCAGTACTTCGTCCGGTCACATACAGCCCATATCCATTTGTTCGAATCACTTCCCAATGATCAGATCCCAAACCCGGGTACTCATACGTCAAATATGCAGTCAAACTTTCCATTAGGTATGATTTCTGATTCGCACCCAGTTTTAAAAATGACTGTGCTGTTGTATAGTCAGGATGTCCATGCTTGTCCTGAATCCCGTTACTTATAAAATATCTCCCGCAATCCAGGCACATTTTACCCATCGCATTCACGAGCGGTTTTATATTCTCACATTTATAATCTGTTTTGTTAAAAAAATTTCCATCAAACAGGGTATCTATAGAGCCATGGTGCGGCACGGTTACAATCTTTTCATACCCATCCAGCAGCTCCCACATACCGGATATGATTTCTTTCGTTTCCAGTACCTTCAAAAAAGTATTTCCCGTCATATCTCCTAAAAATACAAACGCCACCTTCCGCACCGTATCCCGCACCAGATAAGCCGCCGAATTATCGTTCTCATTTTTACCCTTGCAGAGACAGTTCCAGAGCATATACAGTTCAATATTACCCTCTGAATGAATATGCCAGTTTATCGCACTATCCGGAATTGCCGATCTATTCTTTTCCCCCAGCAAGGCATGCACCATACTTGCAAAGTCATTCGGATTCCACCAAAAACTCTCTTGGCTTAAAGAGCCAAAAACAATACTAATCATTTGTTTCCTATTGACAATAGACTTGTACATATGAGACAGATAATTATAGTGATCCTCGTGATAGTGTGTGATGCAAATGATAATAGAGGCATCTTCCCACCTATTCCATAGCCTTGTATTTAGTTCGTCAAAATTGACATCCGCCTCCCTCTTCTCACCATCCTTCGTCTGACACTTGTCTTCCGTACACCCTGCATCGATGACAATTTTCAGTACAACAGAATCACTTTCATCCATGACCTCAATATAATTCATAGCGCCATGCCCACAGTAATAGACCGTCCATTCCATCCTAGCCATACTACTCCTCCTTGCGGTTTCCGTATACCGCATACCAGCTGCTGTTTCCCTGAGCATCTTGGCTCAGCATGAGATTACAGTTCCCCTCCGGCATCGTAAGCCCAAACATCAACAGCTTTAGTCCCTTAAAGATCAAGCCGTAGCGTCTGCCCGATTCCTCCTCCCTGACATCCAAAACGATGGAACCGGTCTGTACTCGAAAGGGTGAACCGGTGGGGATCATCAGAAAACTGCTTCCTCCGTTCTCTCCCATCCGTCCGCCTACATAGAGCTTGTCACCGTCAAATGCAATGAGCAGCTCCATCGTTATTCCGCGAAACAACGGAATTTTCATTGTCATACCATACCACTCATCTCCCAGACGCTTCTGTGGGAAAGGCGTGAGAATGCGAACGTATCTCAGCTTTTCCGGTGAAATTCCATTCTGCCACGAACAAAATCCGATCTGTGCATGAGCCATCTGCTCGGCAAAAGAACCGGCTCTGGCACAGCAGCCCTCCTCCGTAAGTGCCAGCTTTGTCACATCCATTTCCATCGCAGAGGCTTCCTCTACCAGCTTGAGACGCAACACCAGCCCCGTGTACCGAAGTCCGTGATCCACCACATCATCGGCATCCTGACCATAGCTAAAGAGGTCGTACGCTCCCGGAAGCACCGAAAAATAAAGTTTACCGGAACATTCAAGCTGTATCCGCAATTCCTGCCCTTCCATATCCATCCTTGATACCATACCATCCAGAGACAACGATTGGATACAGCCACCGCACAGTGCGATCACCGTTCCCGCATTGCTCGCCAAAGCATATGCCCGGCTCCCGCTCACCACTCCCGACAGCTGCTGATAGATACCGCACAGTGGCATTTCATCCATATACGCAGTCGATGAAAACAATCTGTTGATACACAGCTTACACCGGAGATCTGAAAACAAAATCTCCTCACGGCGAACCAGTATATCAATTTCTTCCAGCACAAATCGAAAGGTCTGCGCTTCGTCATAGAATTGCCTCTCCAATACTCCCGCAATCCTTCCATACAACTCCCCGCCTGATACATCCGCACGATCTCCGTCAAGACGCACTCCGGTCACCAATAGAAGCGGTGCCCGAAAAACGGCTTTTTGAACAAGTGGCCGCGGTGCAAACGCTTCCCCGTTCTTCACGGTTATTCCCAGCCCACACAGTACAATCCCGGTAAATGTCCGTTCTGTAAAGCAGTTCAGCATCTGCGCATATGCCTCGTTTTTACTGTTCATCGCAAGCATCTGTGCCTCCCGCTGCAATTGCCAATAATAATTTCGTGTCTGTATGATTGCATCCTCGTCAAGCAAATATTGCTCCGCCATGTCCAACATTTCCAAAATGCTGCACGTATCATCCGCTTTAAACACAAAAAGACCCCTTGCAGAGTCTTTGGGGTCAATATTTACCATATAATTTTGATTTGTAATTCCCGGAATGGCAGAAACATCTACCTTCTCTTCCAGCCGGGATAATTCAGTTGTGATCCACACTGAGCGTTCCGCCATCACAAGCCTCCTTTTTTATACGCCTAAAACCGCAACCCACATCTAAACACTCTTCTTCATCGACATATGCATAATATACTTGAATTCGTTCTTTATCTAAATCCTTACTTAGTGTCTGCTGATTAAGCAGATATTTGCAGTTTCCAACGCTCACATCTGCTCCAGCCATACCAGAGTTGAAACAGATGAAAAAGCGTACAAAGTATTCGCCTCTGAATCTTAAACAGATTTGTCACGAATACAGATAATGCGATAGAAGTCAACTGAGTTTCTTCCAGTTTTGTGGTAATGCAGCTCATACCATAGCAGCGTTTACTCAGGCTGAAGGTGCGCTCCACTTCGATTCTGTCAGTATTATCCTGATACTCTTGTTTTTTATCAACTTTTGCTGTAGCACTTGGTCTGCCAAGCTTTGTTAGCCCTCAACCATGGGTACCTGTTCATGTTACCATACTTTTGAGATAATTGCTTCTAAAACAATCAGCACGTCTTTCGTTCAATTCGCTCGAATTGCGCGATTCGTGTTACTTTTTTAGGCGGATTATCTCATGAATGCAAAGCAGAAACTTCATCAGGCTCATCTTCAGGAATGGGCTTCCCGGTTCACCGATCAGAAAGCCAGCGGCCTGACCGTCAAACAATGGTGTGAGCAGAACCACTTTTCCATTCACACTTACAACTACTGGAAACACCTTCTCAAGGAAGAAATCGTCGACCAGATGTTACCGGATATCGTTCCATTACCCGCTCCTACAGTTGCCACCTCGGTCCTTCCTCTCGAACCCGATACACACGACTCGATTCGCGCGAATTGCGCGATTCACTCGAATGGATCTACCGCTATGCTTACAGTGAATGGCATCTCCATTGAAATTGATGCTTCTGTTTCCGAAGAGTTTCTTCGTACACTCATCCGGGCGGTGCGCCATGCTTAGAGACGCTGACCCTAACTACTTTGCCGGCATTTACATTGTCTGCGGCTACACGGATCTACGCTTTGGGATTGATTCCCTCGCAGCTATTATCGAACGAAAATACCGCATGAATTTATTTGTGCCAAACACACTGTTTCTTTTCTGCGGCAGATCCGCATCGAAGATCAAAGGTCTCCTCTGGGAAGGAGATGGCGCTATCGATCCCATTATCCATGATGT
>SFRL01000114.1 GCA_004562765.1 bacterium
GGACTGTTCAACACGTACAGCCCGCCTGACCAGCGGACTCCCACGTGTTGAACACGGGACAGCTGTCTAACACATGGATCGCTGTCCCGAACCTGAAAAATCTATGAACCTGACATGGAGGAGGCAGAAAAATCATGGAAAACAGCATCTTTTTGACTACGGATCTGTCCATTGTTCCCGAGTCAGTCACCCCGGACATCCTTTTCTCGGATTTTTACCGGATCTATTACGCTGACATGGAGGGCCGCCTGAAGCAGACGACACTGGCACACAAGGATGCCGTCATCCGCGACAAGATACTTCCCACCTTTGGTGCCCTTCCCATGAATGCCATCACACCCCAGATCATCCGGCGCTGGCAGACCGGACTGCTCTCTGGCGGCTATCGGGATACCTATCTCAAAACCATCGACATGCACCTGTCCTCCATCTTCAAATACGCCGCAAAGTATTATGACTTTCCCAATCCATGCGCCAAAGCGGAGCATATCGGTTCCGGCAACGCCCGTTCCATGCAGTTCTGGACGCTCCCGCAGTACCGCGCTTTTATCCGGGAATTCAAAGACCAGCCCATGGTATTCACCGCCTTCGAGCTGCTCTACTGGTGCGGCATCCGCGTCGGCGAGCTGCTGGCGCTCACCCCGCAGGATATCGATGAAAAAAAGCATCTCCTGAAGATCACCAAAACATATATCCGCCATGACGGGAAGGATATCGTCTCACCGCCAAAAACGGAGAACAGCATCCGCAACGTCGCGATGCCGGACTTTCTCTTTTCCGAAGTCATGGACTATATCAGGGATGCCGGGCTGAAAAAGAATGAACGCATCATCCCCCGCTCCGTCGATTTTCTGAAATACCAACATCCGCCACTCCCATGTCTCCCTGCTCATCAATCAGGGCTTTACGGCAGTCGCCATTGCGGAGCGCGTCGGCCACAAGCACATTTCCACCACCATGAATGTCTACGCCCACCTCTTTCCGAACCGGCAGAAGATGCTCGTACAGGCACTGGAAAAGATGCACGACGGGACATTCTGTCCGGAGCCTGTGCCTCTGGCTGACAGACACTGACGGTATGACGCCGGGCTGATGCAAAAACCCCGGATGTCACCAGAACCGGCAATCTCTTTTTGCGAAAGGAGCTTACACATGCCACAAAACAACACGAAAAATCCCACGCGCTCCATACCGGAGGCGGTTCCGGCGGACATCACGTTCGCCGGTTTTTACGACATTTACCTGCATGACATGGAGCTGCGCTTAAAGCCTGCCTCCCTGTCGTCCAAGCAGCATATTTTCTCTGAAAAGATCCTGCCGTTCTTCGGCCCGCTGCCCATGAAGGGCATCACCACACAGCATGTCCGCAAGTGGCAGTCCGTCATCCTCCGGCAAAACTACAGCCCCACTTACCAGCAGCTGATCGACTTTCAGCTGTCCGCGATGATGAACTATGCCGAGCGCTACTACGATTTTCCCAATCCCTGTCCAAAGGCAGGACACATCGGCGGGTCTGCCGGAAAAAAGCTCAGCGTCTGGACACTGGAGGAATATGAGCAGTTTATCAGCCATTTTTCTGCTGATACGGAAGCCTTCACCGCCTTTGAGATCCTCTACTGGACCGGCATGCGCCAGGGCGAGCTACTGGCGCTGACACCGAAGGACATTGACCGGACACGCCGCGTGATCCACATCACAAAATCGTACACGCAGATCGACGGGAAGGACATCATCACCACCCCGAAGACCCAGAAGAGTATCCGTGATGTCGGGATCCCGCAGTTTCTGCTGGACGAGATTCTGGTCTACATCCGCCTGAAGCATATCAGCCCGGACAGCCGGCTGTTTGAGCGGACGCGCCACTATCTGTTCTTCAAGCTGCGGGTGGGCTGCAAGGCAACCGGTGTCCGCCAGATCCGTACGCATGATTCATAAGTGCATTTCTAGGACAGTCTAACCGACTACCTCAGATAATGCACTTTCTTTTGCTTCACGTTCTGCCTTTTCACGTTCATATTTGCGTCTGGCATAGGTTCGGTTTTGGGCACGTTTACGACGTTTACGTTCTTCTTCTTTTATTTGTTCGGGCGTAAGCTCCGGCATCGGGACATCCAACTTACCGACATACTTAAGATAAATATCTATCTGCTGGATTCTGTCGCCGGTAGATTTGTCCGCTTCGTGTACCACGATTTTATCAACAAATTCATGAATCATAGGAGTAGTAAGCTCTGTGAAATCTGTGTATCGGTGTACCAGTTCAATAAACTTATCTACATTATCAGAATTCTCCCGATAGTCATTCAAAGCCTTTTCTAAAGTAGCTACTGATGATTCTAATTCATTTTGTTCTGTCTCGTAATCAGCTAAAAGCATTTCGAATCGTTTGTCGCTTAATTTCCCATTTACATTGTCCTCATAGATTTTCTTGATGAGGGTATTTAATTCATTGATACGTTTCTGCTCTCTGGAACGACGCTTTTTCATTGCCTTAGCTTCGTTTTCCTGTTGAAGCGCTGTGGCATTACGAATCTTTTCAACAAATTCTGCTTCATGCTCCTTCACATAAGTGCTGGTAGCTTTAATTACTTCCAAAAGTAAATCTCTAACAACATCTGTACGGACATGGTGCTGTGTGCATTTATGCTCAAATTTGTTTCTGGACAGGCTGTACGTTGAACAATGGTAATTATCCTGAGCGTTGGTATATTTCCCGGTAGGATTGCCGTCTTTGTCCTTCTTTTCATAACCACCGGTGCGGTGATTAAACATCTTGGCACCACAGTCAGCACAAAACATCAAACCAGTCAAAGGGTTTGGTTCTCCCTTTTTGTTAGGACGTCTCTTAGTCTCACGAATTTTTTGTACCATGTTCCATGTTTCTTCATCCACAATGGGTTCCTGTGTATTTTCAAAAATAATCCAGTCATCAGAATCAAGCTTTCTGGAATGCGTATCTTTATAGGAATCCTTGTGTGTTCTGAAATTAACGGTATGTCCCATATACTCAGGCTTTTTAACCATATCTGTGATAGTTGAAGCAGTCCATGTGTAAGGTCTGCTCATGTCACAGCTCCCCTGACAGGTTCCAAGTCCCTGCTTAGTAAGATAGTAAGATGGTCTTTCTATCTTTTCGTCGGTAAGAATTCTTGCAACCTGTGATGGTCCGTATCCTTGAATGATAAGCTGATAAATGCGTCTGACAACAGCGGCAGCTTCTTCATCAATAATCCAGCGGTCGTGATCGTCAGGGTCTTTCTTGTACCCGTAGATTGCATTACTTGTCAGATGCTTTCCTTCCATTCCCTTATTATGAAGTACAGATTTGATTTTTCTGCTGCTATCACGTACATACCATTCATTCATAATGTTAAGAAATGGGGCAAATTCATTACTGCCATCGTTTAACGCACTGTCCACGTTGTTGGAAATGGCGATAAATCGCACATTCTTCTTTCGAAACAGCACTTCCGTATAAAAGCCTACCTCAAGGTAATTACGCCCGATACGGCTCATATCCTTTACGATAACGCATCCTACAATGCCATCTTCAATGTCTGCAAGCATACGCTTCCAGTCCGGTCTGTCGAAATTGGTTCCCGACCAGCCGTCATCTGTATAATGACGCAGATTGATAAATCCCTGCTCGGTTGCAAATTTCTCCAGCATTTTCTTCTGGTTTACGATACTGTTGCTGTCACCGCTTTGCTCATCATCACGGGATAATCTCTCGTAGAGCGCAGTGATTTTGTTAAGTTCCGGTTGTTTTGTTTTCATAAGATTCTCCTTTCAAAACAAACAACCAGCTTATCTGTGGTTTTATTCTACCACGAATAAGCTGGTTTGTGTAAAATTAATTATTGTCTCACTAATAGGAGAAATCCGAAAGAAAATCGGAACTGTTTCTATAATTTCTTTGCTTTATTACATTCTTTCTCTAAAGCCGGAAAATTAAGGCAAATCTTTCTTTTACCAAATGGCTCGTCAGATGTATAGATACG
>SFRL01000023.1 GCA_004562765.1 bacterium
ATACGAACCCATACAGCCCCGATTACCGACTCATCAGCCTCAGCAACAAAGCATATGTCTCCTGTTCTATTTCCAAAGTCCTCCACATACACCTGCAATTCCGGCTGATGAATAATTTCTTTTGGTGGTGCCTCTACTCCTTCCGGAATAAATATCGCCTCATATAAAAAGGTATCCAATACCTTTACTTCTTCTTGTTTTAACTTTCTTATGATGTAGTCCAAAAAGACCTCCAATTTTTTAATAATTTTCAAGAACGCCTGTGCAAAACCAATGACTAGTTAAGCCTGTCATAGAATGAAATGAACTATTTACATTCTTTTCAAAACAATTTTTTCCATCTGAGGGTGCAAATTCATCATATATCTCATAGTTGTCTTTTCCTCTGTCAAGGTCAGTCCCCGGTCCATCATCATGCTGTACATAAACCACCTCAATATTATTGGCTCTCGCCTCTGCTATGAGTTTCTTAATATTGTCTTTCACTGTTTCAAATGCATAAAGCGACTCATTGAAACAACCTCTTTGCGTATCTACTACCAACAAAACCATATCCAAATCCTCCTCATTCTTTGCACCAATCTATGCTCTCCAGCCATATGTCAATACCATCTATTATCTATTTCTATCATCTTTATTATCCAGTCACGTCGTGACTGCCGTGCTTGATTCGTGCTTCCTTTTTTTCTTGAGGGCGATAAATTCTTATTCAACAATGCAACTTTATGGATTTCTTCTTTCTCCAATGCGTTCATTGCCACAAAATTCGTTGTAGGATTGTTGCACTGCCATAACCTTAGAAACTATCTGCCAAACAACTTATTTTGTCCCTTTTTTCTTTTTCACAAGGTCTCTGACGTTTAGACTCGGCATGATGTTTTCTGCATTTGTCGCAGTTTCCATGACGTTCACACTTTTTCTTTTTACATGGGCAATTCTCATTTATCATCACTTAGAACTCCTCTTTCTATTGCCAAACTTATCCGTCCATAAATTCAGAAAAAAATCTGTAATCTCCATAATTATATCGATGATAAAATCAATCATTGTAATCCCCCTCGATAGTCGTAAAAATAGAAAGTTAATCCTTACATCATCGATGTTTGCGCTGATATCTTCCTCTAAGTTCTGCTTTTTGAAGAATATGTCCTTTTGCTAGTTTAAGAATGTCTTCTTTTTTTGACTTTTCGTTAGCCTCTAATCTGCAATCAAGAGTATAAAGTGTGAACAAATACTCATGATTCCAGTTAAACGGGGGTCTTGGTCCTCGATAACAGTGTTTTCCATAAGCTATTCCCTGTTCAATATATATCGGTTTTTCAACAACGCTTCCCTTGGAAATACCCCCTGGAATACATTCAGCAGGTGTAATATTCCAGGCTATCCAATGATTATATCCCGGCTCAAACGGATGACCAAGATCATCCAAAGTGATAATCATCGTTTCTGCCCTTGCATCAATTCCTTCTATATGAAATTCCGGAGACTGGTCTTCTCCATATCCAGCATTATAATCAGATATCCATCCTCCCTCAGCGAAACAAGGCGTAGTAATCTTAAGCATATTGATAATTCTCCTGCAAATTCTATTTTTCAATCTCTACAAGCTTGGATATGTAAGCCTGTTTATTTTTCACAACACAGTGCTTGTCAAGTTCAAAAATATACTGTCCTCCACAACCCCGAATCATTTATTACATGCTCCTTGATTTTCGAACACACGTTTGGTATAATAATTATGGTGCTACCCTGAACGGTAGGCGGTTGGCCTTCTCCAGAGAGTCATAGCTCTGTTTACATAGAAATCCACTTATGGAAATCTTGTGAGGAGGTTTTGTGCTTATGCTTACAACGGATCTTTTTATAGCCATTATCAGCTTATGTTTAACTTGCTTTGCTCTTGGTTATACCGTTGGTTCTAAGAGCAATGATAAGACAAAAAAATGACCGCCCCTGTCTGGTAAACTGTGAGCGGTCATTTTGACTTAAAACAATATCAGGCTAACCGTCTATCGGTAGCACTTTTTTATTATACTACCATTTTACCGCTTATATGTCAAACATATATTCGTTTTTCAAAGAATTTCGCAAATTGGGATTTATTGAGTTCCATAATTTGCAATTAATTTCTCCAAGTCAAAAAAGGAGCGTCCCCCAAACCTTGAATCGGCTTACACTTACTGCTCATATTTCAATTTCTATGATCCGGGCAGTAATTTTGTTAGTTATTTTTAGTTTTGAGTCTTGGGTTTACGGCTTGACTTTTCAGTTTATCTTGCTTAAGCAGTAAATATTCAGATATTGATACTCATTAGCCCCATAAAATTACTGCCCATACGCCTCAAAGGAGTTTTTAAGCAGTAACCAACTTTATTCAACAATCCCTCGTCCTAAAGAGCTCGGTAACTTCCAATTTCCTGTTTTGTCATGATTCACTGTTAAATTAGTGTAAGGGTAAAATCAATATGTCTTTTTTCGTGAAATGTAATACGCCACTCAATGTCATGCTGCACAGGTTCAAAATGCAGCGCAGAACACGCAGCACATGGCTTGCCTTGTGAACTTCCTCCAAACACAATCGCTGTTAGTCCGTCTGGTCCACCGATAATTCCAATGCAAGCGGCATTGCTGCTCGCAGAGGGCGCAAACGAATCATCAGAGGACATGACTTCAAGTGGTTTGTCGCTATCATCACAATCGCTTATTGAAATTCGTTCTAATGTTTCCGGTGAAAGCGTGTAACTCATGGCGGTAAAATGCGTCGGATAAAACCAGCGGCCGGAGCCAAAACTGTTCTCCGGCAAAGTCTGTTGCTCCAATTCCTGTACGGTGAGCGTATATTCTGTCCGGCTCACAGGATGGACGAAACTGAATGAATCGCCGGGAGCTTTCACCGTGAAATGAGGTCCGGAGATGGAAACCAATTGTTGTTCCATTGTGAGAGAAAGTGTTTTAATTTCTGGTCGGCGTTTGTACTCCCACGGAAAGGCATCCCTGCAAATGACCCATCCGTACGAGGTGTCCAAGCCATAATGCTCCGCAGCCCATTTCGCTTCCAGCTCAATAACCATCCCATCCGGCAGGCAGGGATTGTACGTTACAGCGCAGCCGTGAGATGTTCGCATCTCATGCCCGTTCAGCTCCAGCCGTGGATTGAAATGAAGACACAGAGGATTGTCCAGCTCCAGTTCCATCTGCTGCTCCCGTGTAAAGTTTTCGCACGAGTCGTTCTCCTGCGTAAGATTCCACTTTTTCATGAAAGCACGGATTTCATCTGCCTCAACCCGCATACAGAAATCAATCACCATGCCCTTGCTGCATGAGTAGGCTGCGGGGATCAACCAATGATGTCCCGCCCACTCGAACTGCTTTCCAATGGGAATTTCCTTTCCGGCGTGATCCTTTCCCTGATGCCCCCAGAAGTTGCCTTCGAAATAGACCTTCCATTCCGGGACGGTGAGTTCCGCTGCTGGGTTCATATCCATGTCGTAGTAATCTCCCGTGTACTTGATTTTGCTGTAATCAAAGGACGATTGCAGTGACTTGATATACTCCCACGGGTGCTCCATCGCCGTCAGTTTCATCTTTTCGGCAATCTCAGAAAGTGTTTTCTCCTGTTCTTCCGTTGTTGAATTCTCCTTCAAAAAGGTTTCAAACTGCGCCTTATCCCACATCCACGTCTGTTCTAAGGCGGCTGCATCTCCACACGCCAACAGCAAGCGCAGGAAGTCCATAAAGTTTTTCGCCAGCGGATGAACATAATCAGGAGCGGTATTCATGGGGCTGACCGCAAAAACCATTTCCCCGAAGCCACGAATGAAGCAGTAGTGGATGCCGTCTACTCCAGCCCAGCCAATCATAGAAGCACCCTTGGGTGTACAAAAGTACGATGTTTCATCGTTCCTTGTTTCAATTCCAACCGATACAAGGCTAATGCCAAGCCGTAAAAACTTTTGATATATTTTCATTGACTTTACTCCTGTAATCCACAAATCCCGAGTTATCGAACTCTTTCCTTCTTTTACACCATTTGCGTCGTTTCTATTTCTGAATCCCGGCAGTTTGTTTCTTTGCGCGTATGTACAGGATTGCCGCCAATACCCAGGCGCAGAGGATCGTCAGCACGCCGGTTTCGCTGACAAAATACATTTTGTTGGTGCCTGCCGTGATGATGCCAAACACTGCCTGATCGTAGTTATTGTGCGCTGCATGGAGGAAGGCCGCAGGCCACACGCTGCCGCTCTCCAGCGTCAGCAGCCCCGCCATCACGCCCACCGGGAAAATACACAGCACAAAGGCGGGCAACTGATACCACAAGGGCGTGCCCGACATATAGTCTCCGCCGATCAACAGGGGCAGATGCCAGCAGCACCAGCAGCACATAGCGCAGCCTGCATGTTCGGAAGCCACCCCGCGCAAACAGCTTCTTCACAGAAAAGGGTTCACCGTTTTCCCGGAAAGAAACGCAGTTTGCCACGGTAGCCGCCATCGCGGGTATCCACATCAAAACCAGATAGAGCCATTCCGGTCCGCCCTGACAGATCATGATCTCCACCAGCGCAGATATGGGAATCACGATCGCGAAGAAGCTGATCACTGCCCATTTTCCATAATTCCTGTTTTCAATCTTCATGTTCATCAAATCCCACCTTTCACATCATCCGCTTTTAAGTATTCATCCATTTCATTCACGTATGGTACAATTTTCACCTTCATATCCTCCTTCATCCAGCAATTATTAGTTGTCACTTATTCAAAATACTCAGCGCGATAATCAAAATGATAAAAAACACTTCAAGAATAGCACCTAAAATACATGCAATTTTCAACTGATGCCCCTTGCAAAGTTTACCCAAAACAAAATACAACATTGTACCAAATGCGCCACCTATTGTATTTGAAATCAAATCTGTAATATCGCTTGCGCCAAGAGCAAATATCCACTGTAGAATTTCAAAACATATGCTTAACATAGCGCATGCGGCAAATCCCACTATAATCTTTCTTTTCCCAAAAGCTGTAAAGAAAAAGCCTGCCGGAACAAATACCAAAACATTATATATAACTTCCATTTGGTGGAACTTTGTGTTAGATAATTGATCGTAATGAAATGGAATCAAATTAATTCCCCTCATGGAAGGTATTTTATCAATAGAATCTGCCAATTTAAAAAGAATCAGCCAACAAAGGAATACTAAATATATTCCAAAAACAATATATGCAAATGTTTTTTTCTCTTTTGTTTGCATGAATCGTTCCTCCTGAGAAGAAAGTATGAATGTTTTATTTTTGCAACTTCTCCATTTTATTATCTCTCCGCAAAACAGATAAAAAATAATGAATGTGCTCCTGTATTTTTCGATGAATCTCCGACTCGCGATCCGGTTCCCGATCATAAATCTGGATCAGCATGGAAATAGGTGCTGTATATTCGAAAGCTAACAGTTCCGGATCATCCATTTGTATCAGACCTTTTTCTGCCATTCCCCGGAAAATTGTTGTATAGATGGATACAATGTTAGAATGAAAGTATTTTTTTGCCAATGCTTTGATACGTTCATTTCTGAATTGCTCCATGGTAAACAATTTTCGAACTTTTCGCATCGTTTCATCGTGCATAGTAAACCTCAACTGACGCAGTGTCAGCTCTGTCAGTTCATCCATGTCATTCGGAATCACGATACTCTCCGCATTACCAAAATTTTCACTGTAGTACTGCGCCACATGATCGATCAGCGCATCCCATAATGCCTCTTTGCTCTCATAATGTTTATACAGTGCGCTTTTTGTGACATTTAAACGATCTGAAATATCCTTTAGGATCGTACTGTCGTATCCTCTCTCCGCAAAAATATCCAGCGCAGTATCCAAGATCTCCTGTTTTGTGATCTTCATAGTCAATATTCCTCTTCTTTATAGCAAAAGTTACCCGTAGGTCACTTTCATTATAGTGACCTACGGGTAACTTGTCAATAACCAGGCTGACTAAGAAGCCGAATTTCCGGTATAAAGCTGATAATATTTCCCTTTCTCCGCCATGAGCTGATCATGGTTTCCGCGCTCAATGACACGCCCCTGCTCCAGAACGATGATGCAGTCACTGTTGCGGACCGTGGAAAGCCGGTGGGCGATGACAAACGTCGTCCTGCCCTTCATCAGGCGGTCCATGCCCTCCTGTACGATACGCTCCGTGCGGGTATCGATAGAGCTGGTCGCTTCATCTAAGATGAGTACCGGCGGATCGGCGACTGCCGCTCTGGCGATCGCCAGCAGCTGGCGCTGCCCCTGACTGAGTGAAGCACCGTCTCCGGTCAGCTTGGTCTGATAGCCCTCCGGCAGATGGCGGATGAAGCTGTCGGCATTTGCGAGCTTTGCAGCCGCGATGACTTCCTCATCGGTGGCGTCCAGCTTGCCATAGCGAATATTTTCCATGACCGTTCCGGTAAACAGATGTGTATCCTGCAGAACAATGCCCAGTGAATGGCGCAGATCATCCTTTTTGATCTTGTTGATATTGATACCGTCGTAACGGATCTTTCCATCCTGAATATCATAAAAACGGTTGATCAGATTCGTGATCGTCGTCTTGCCCGCTCCGGTGGAACCGACAAACGCAATCTTCTGCCCCGGTGTCGCGTACAGATCCACATTGTGCAGAACCAGCTTATCCGGATCATAACCGAAATCCACATCGTCAAACACCACATCTCCGGTCAGTTCCACATAATCAATGCTTCCGTCTGCCTGATGCACGTGCTTCCACGCCCACAGACCGCTTCTCTTGTCACTCTCCACCAGTCTGCCGTTTTCCTTTTTCGCATTGACCAGCGTCACATAGCCCTCATCTGTCTCCGGCTTCTCATCCAGCAGACTGAAAATACGATCTGCTCCTGCCAGCGCCATGATCACCGCGTTGAGCTGCTGGCTCACCTGATTGATCGGCATGTAAAAGCTCTTATTGAAGGTCAGAAAACTTGCCAGCGAGCCAAGTGTAAATCCAAAGCTTCCGTTCAGTGCCAGCACGCCGCCCACGATCGCACAGAGCACATAGCTCACATTTCCAAGCTGTGCGTTGATCGGTCCAAGCACGTTCGCAAACTGGTTGGCATTGTAGGCACTGTCATAAAGCTGATCATTCAACTTCTGAAACTCCTCCAATGCCTGCGACTCATGGCAGAATACCTTGACAACTTTCTGTCCCTCCATCATTTCCTCAATATAGCCGTTTACCATTCCGAGATCGCGCTGCTGCTGCACAAAGTAACGGCCACTTGCTCCGGTTGCCTTTTTGGTGGAAAAGAGCACAACTGCCACCATCACCAGCGTGACGATGGTCAGCGGAATGCTGAGCATAACCATACTGATAAATACACTCACGATCGTGATCGCACTGTTCAGAAACTGCGGCATACTCTGAGAGATCATCTGACGCAGCGTGTCGATATCATTCGTGTACATACTCATGATATCCCCATGCGGATGCTGATCAAAATATTTAATTGGCAGCGTCTCCATGTGAACAAACATCTCGTTTCGCATGTGCATCAGCGTGCCCTGTGTCACATAGACCATGATGCGGTTCTGGGCAAAGATCGCCACAACACCGAGCAGATAAAATCCGCCCACTCGCATGATCGCATGCAAAAGTCCGGTGAAATCCGGCTGATCCGCCAGAAGGAGCGGTCTGACATACACGTCGATCAGATCTTTCATAAACCAGGTTCCCTGCACATTGCAGAGCACGCTGGCAAAAATGGCAATGACCACAACGACCATGTGCACCGGATAATACTTCATCAGATAGCGCATGATCCGAAGGAAGGTCTGCATGGGATGCTCCAGCTTCGGACGCGGTCCTCTGGGACCTCTGCCGTTCCCTTTAAACTCTCTAACTTTTTCCTCAGCCATCAGTTCTCACCCGCTTTCTCATCAAAATCACCGCCGCCCTTCGTCTGCGACTCAAAAATGTCCCGATAGATCTCATTTGTCTGAAGCAATTGCTCGTGCCTATCAAAGCCCTGAATCTCACCGTCCTCCATGACGATAATGCGGTCCGCATCCTGAACAGATGAGATTCGCTGTGCGATAATAAGCTTTGTCGTTCCGGGAATCTCCTTTGCAAATGCACGGCGTATCTTTGCATCCGTCGCAGTATCCACGGCGCTGGTGCTGTCATCTAAAACGAGGATCTTGGGTTTTTTCAACAATGCTCTGGCAATACACAGGCGCTGTTTCTGACCACCGGACAGATTACTGCCGCCCTGTTCCAAAAAGGTGTTGTATTTTTCGGGAAAACGCTCAATAAATTCATCCGCACAGGCAAGGCGGCATGCCTCTTTGCACTGCTCCTCCGTAGCGTTTTCATCACCCCAGCGCAGATTTTCCAGAATCGTACCGGAAAACAACACGTTTTTCTGCAATACCACAGCCACCTCATTGCGAAGCGTATCCAGATCATAGGTGCGCACATCCTTGCCACCAACGGACACCGTACCCGCCGTGACATCGTACAGCCGGCTGATCAGATTTACCAGACTGGACTTGGAGCTTCCGGTGCCGCCGATGATCCCGATCGTTTCACCGGAGCGGATATTCAGGTTCACATCCTTTAGGATCGGATTTTCCGTATCACCATGATAATCAAAAGAAACATGGTCGAAACAAATGCTTCCGTCCGCCACATTGTAATCCGGATTTTCCGGGTTTGAGAGCGTACTCTTCTCGTTGATGACCTCCGATACACGCCGTCCACTGGCGGCTGCCATTGTGATCATAACAAACACCATGGAAAGCATCATAAGATGCATCAAAATGTTCATACTGTAAGCCAGCATACTCATCAGTTCACCAGTGGTAAGTCCATTCACAACAACCATCCGCGCGCCCATCCATGAAATGAGCAGGATACAGCTGTACACCGTAAACTGCATCATCGGTGCATTCAGGGAGATCAGCTTTTCCGCCTTGACAAACATGCCGTAAACATTGTGGCTGGCGCTTGTAAAGCACTTCTTTTCGTAGTCCTCCCGCACAAACGCCTTTACCACACGGATTCCCGTCACATTTTCCTGCACGCTGGCGTTGAGGTCATCATATTTTTCAAATACCTGTGAAAAATATTTGTGAGTTTTCAGCATAAGCAGTGTCAGGCACGTTCCGAGCAGGATCACCGCCACCAGATAAACATTGGCAAGTCTCGGACAGATCACATAACTCATCGCCATGGCGCAGATCATACTGATCGGCGCACGCGTACACATACGCAGGATCATCTGATACGCGTTCTGCAGATTTGTGACATCCGTTGTCAGCCTGGTCACAAGTCCGGCAGTTGAATACTTGTCAATGTTTGCGAAAGAAAATGTCTGGATGTTTGCAAACATCGCCTCCCTGAGGTTTCTGGCAAACCCGGCGGATGCCTTCGCGCCAAAGTGAGCGCCTCCGAGACCACCGATCAGACCGATCACAGCGATCACGAGCATCAGACCTCCTACCATATAAATGTGGTGCATGTCACCTTTATCCACACCGTCGTCAATGATGGATGCCATCAGAAACGGAATGATCGTCTCCATCAGCACTTCCAGGATCATGCAGAGCGGCGTTGCAATAGAAGCCGCCTTAAACTCTTTGATTTGTGCTCCTAATGTTTTTAACATCGTAGTTACCCTTTCCTTTGTTTATTCTGAGGATCAGTGTCGATCACCAATCCCTCCATCTCATAGATCATGTTCTGGCGAAGATCATAGCCCCAGGCAAAGTTCCTGCTGTCAGAAAGACGAAGATGCGTTCCATCCGCACGTTTTTTCAGATCCTCCAGTGCCTGCCATGCACCTTCCACGCCACCGGGCACACCGACACGTGCTTTCTCTGCGGACACAAACAGCTTTTGTCCCGCTGCAGCCAGCAATTTATCATTCATATCTCTCATGATCCGCCCGTTTTCCTGCGAGGCACGCTGAAAGATCATATCCTCCCGCTGCCCGAGTGCCTGCATGTACGCCTGCCAGATCCATGGCAGCATATGATTCACCTGACTGTGAACCCCGCTGACCGCCACATAGTCTGCCTGCGGCAAAACCAACTTTTCCCGATTCTTTTTTGCATCTGCATACATTTGTTCCACAAACGAAAGTGCCGTCTGCGCCAGTTCCGTCACATCCGTCAGCTTGCCGCGATGGTTGACCTCCGCCTGGATCTCCCGGCAAAACTCCTGATAAGCATACGGTGTGATACCGAGAAAATCTCCTGTAAACACTTCCACCTTATCCCGGTGTGCTGCCGGAATGCGCTTACATGCCTCCTGCATGGATGCTTCATCCAGATCAAACAACAGGATCTTTCCGAAAAATTTTGAAAAATGCTCCAGATCATAATCGTTGCACGCACCTGCACCCACGATCAGGATACTACTGTCCCACTTGCAGTAGCGGATGATCCACTCGCTCCACGCCTTTCGATAATCTGCCCAGTCATCCCAGGCACGCGGCATCACATGCCGCTTTTCCAATGCATCATATACTGTCATTTTTACACATCCAATCTGGTCTGCGAACCGGTTTCGGTTCTCCGCTGATATTTTGGATCATCTGATCCAGCACCCGTGAAAAAATTTCTAGGTCCTTCTCATTGATCCCCTTTTTCATGAGTCGTTCATGCTCCTCGATCTCATCCATGATCTGTTGATGGATCTCTATCGCTTTTTCCGTTCTGGAAATACATTTGTAACGACTGTCATGCTCCGAGATGCTTCGCCGGATCAGTCCATGCGCCTCCATCTCATTAAGCTGCTGAGTCAGCGCTGATTTTTTAATATGAAGATCCGTCTCAATATTTTTTTGCAAAACCTCCTGCCCCTCATGCTCATTCAGATAGCGCAGGATCCAGCCGTCCGTCATGGACATGCCGTAGGTCTCTTCCCTTTCACGATTCTTCTCATCGACCAACCGCTTCATGCACCGGTTAAAATAGCGCATCCGATAACCGATATGATCTGTTTTATCCATTCGATCGCCTCCTTCTATTCGTTTTCTTTTTAAACTGTTTAGTATTTAAACTATTTTATTCTTAAACTATTGTAACATGATATATTGTTTTGTCAACAGGAACTTTTTCGTTCCGATAGACTTTTTTTGTAAACTCTGCTAGAATCTATCGTATGAAAACCGGAAACATAAAGAATTACAAATTGACAATTGCATATGACGGAACCAGATATTTCGGCTGGGAGCACCAGCCGGGGAAAGATACGATACAGGGCAAAATTGAGACAGTCCTGCAGCGCATGTGTGAGATGGACGAGATCCCGGAGGTCATCGGCGCCGGGCGCACCGATGCAGGGGTCCACGCCAAAGCGATGGTCGCAAACGTGTTTTTGGACACAAAGCTCTCTGAGACAGAGATCAAAGCTTATCTGAACCGCTACCTTCCGGACGATATCGGCATCGTTGATGTCCGCGAAGCTTCGGAGCGCTTTCACGCCCGCTACAAAGCAGTCGGAAAGACCTACTCTTACACCTGTTACGTCGGTGAGGGCAAACCGGTCTTTAACCGTCGTTACGTGACCAGACTGGACTTTGAGCCGGATATGGACGCGATGATCCGCGCTGCCGGGTATCTGCAGGGCGAACACGATTTCAAGAGCTTTTGCGGCAATCCGAAGATGAAAAAATCAACGGTCCGCCTTGTGGACTCGATCACTATTAAACGAAGCAAAAACCAGATCTATTTTACATTCCACGGCACCGGATTTTTACAGCATATGGTTCGTATCCTCGTTGGCACACTTCTGGAAGTCGGTGCCGGAAGATTTCAGCCCGAGGATATGATCACCATCTTAGAAGCGAAAGACCGGCGACTGGCAGGGCCTACCGCTCCCGCGAGTGGATTGTGCCTGGAGAAAGTCGACTACTAAGGAGGATCATAAAATGTCAGACATCAAGATAGGCTCTCATGTAGGCATGTCCGGCAAGGATATGTTTCTAAATTCTGTGAAGGAGGCACTCTCCTACGGTGCAAACACCTTCATGGTGTACACCGGGGCGCCGCAAAATACGCGCAGAAAAGATATTTCGGAGCTCAATATCCCGGCCGCGTGGGATCTCATGCGCGCCAACGGTATTGGAGATTTTGTCGTGCACGCACCTTACATCATCAATCTCGCCAACACGGTCAAGCCTGAAACTTATGAGCTGGCTGTGACATTTCTTCGCACCGAACTGGAGCGTACGATCGCGATGGGCAGCCATGTGCTGATCCTGCATCCCGGTTCCCATGTGGATGCCGGAGTCGAGGCCGGAACCGCCCAGATCATCAAAGGACTAAACGAAGTCCTGACCCCGGATCTGGACTGTGTGATCGCACTGGAGACCATGGCTGGAAAAGGTTCCGAGATCGGCCGCAGCTTTGAGGAGCTGGCTGCCATCTACGACGGCGTGAAGTACAACGACAAACTGCGTGTCTGCTTTGACACCTGTCACACCCACGATGCAGGCTACGATGTTGTGAACGATTTTGACGGTGTGATCGCAGAGTTCGACCGGATCATCGGAAAAGACCAGATCGCCGTCTTCCACATCAATGATTCCAAAAATGTGCGCGGCGCACACAAGGATCGCCACGAAAACTTAGGCAAAGGAGAGTTGGGCTTCGAAGCGCTGAAACGCGTCGTCTGGCACCCGGATTTCCTTGACATTCCCAAGATCCTTGAGACTCCGTGGATCAAGAATCCGGATGATCCCAAGGACACCCGGGCACCGTATAAAGAAGAGATAGAAATGTTAAGAAAGGCTGGTCAGTGACCAGCCTTCGTGTCTTTATTTGAATTTTTCATCCGATCTACTTTCTCTCAAACGTCAGGATCACATCGCGATATTCATCTCTGTTTTTCATAACAGTTGTTACGATAACTCCCGGCTCTACCTCAATCGTCTCAGAGGTTCCGTCTGTAAAATGCAAGGTACATGTGATCATCACATCCCCAAACAGCTCGTCAAATACCTTTTCTACATCTTCATCCGACTTATTCTCGCGCCAGAGCAGGTCAAGATCTGAAAATTTTATATCGTCTCGCACCATGTTGATCCACGTTGCATCCGATTCCTGTCGTTCATAGTCCAGCGTATATTCTGTATAATAATTGATAGTTGTAGGAATGGCTTCGTCCTTTGCTTCATCATAGCCACCACCGATCTGTCCGCCGTCGACCGGCTCTGCTGCCTCTTTACCGCTTACAATGATGCTTGTTCCCTCCAGTTCTACAACCTGAAACGCCCCACGGTTGATGCTGTAGCTGACGCTGTCAATATTTTCACCCTCACACTTAAAAGGCAGATTGATGCAATACGCCCATGTACCATCTTCATTTCCACCCAGCACCCATGAATCTGCAGCCTCGGTCGCAATAGCAACCGGTTTCCCTTTAGTCATCTCAATTCGCTCCCCGGTCTCTGCAGCCTTTGCCGTAAGCATAAACGGTTTTGGAATCGTCTCACTATGTTTTTCTCCGTCCTGTGCGGCAATTTCCGACGGTTCCACCGGCTGTCCCGCATGCCAGCTTCCGGCTGTTACTACAAGTGCCGCGCAGGCTGTCACCGCCGCGCATATTCTCCTGATCATTTTTCCTCTCTTCGCTTTTTTCTGAGAATCCTGATTGTTAGAAATATTCTGTTCCATATTTGCCACCCTTTCATTTTTGATCTGCGAAAAGGCAAGATCTGCTTTCTTCTGAACAGTTTCCGGGATCTCTATTTCGCCGTTAAGCATTATTCGCTCTTTTTTTCCCATGTCACATGCTCCCTTCTTCATTCTGGTAATACTTTGCCAGCTGCTCTCTTCCCCTCGCCAGCTGTGTCCGGATCGTGCTGGGCGGACGACCGAGCATTTTTGATATTTCGCTGATTCGATAGCCCTCATTATAAAAGAGGACTACAACGATCCGATATTTCTCGCTGACACCGGACAATGCTTCCTTCCACTCCACATTGTATCGGTCACACGCTGTCGGTTCCTCCCACTCCTCGAGATTCGTGAGCGGAGCGGACTTCCTCAACATGCTATAACAGTGATTGATCAAAATTCTCGTCATCCATGTCTTAAAATACCTGATCTTCCTTAATCCGGACAGCTTTTCCCAGCAGGTAAGAATCGTCTCCTGAACAGCATCTGCGACATCCTCATCGTTTATCAGGATTGAATACGCCACCCGATACATATCCTTCATATGTAGCTGCATCAATTCCGTAAAAGCATCCGCATCCTGCCTTTTCGCCTGTCTGACCAGTTCTTCTGTTTTGTGTTTCTGCATATGAGCAGTTCCTCCTGTGCGCACAGATATCCGGGACTTCATCAAGGAGTCCCCTGTTTCAGTCCCTACATACATTAGACGCGGGTTTGTGTGAAAAAGTCCCAAAAAATTTATCATTTCTCCAAGATTTTCAGGCACTCTACCGCCAGTCCATTGTCCAGAAATCAAGCTATTCTTTATACTGTAAACAGGAAATCAATTGGATGAGAAACCAATGAATGAGATCAATTTAGAAAAATTCGGAGCCTTTATCAGTGAAAAACGAAAAGCACTCGGCATGACCCAGAAAGAGCTGGCAGAAAAATTATTTTTATCAGACAAAGCAATTAGCAAATGGGAGCGGTGATTGCCTCCGTCACATCTGTCCCCAATGTTTTTTAAATCATCAGGCAGGATGATTTTTGTTTCACCTGCCTGATAATCTTTTTCTATTTTTCAATGATCGCCATCTTTAACATTTCATTTGCAATATTCAATGCATGATCACCGATACGTTCAAAATCCGTGAGTATCTCAGAAAACAAAATGCTCCCTTCATCCGAACACTTTCCTGACTGAATTCTTGCATACATGTTATCTCTGAACCGAATCGTCATATCATCTATTTTTTGCTCCAGACACGCAATCTTTTCATGCCATGGCACATAGTCGTCAGGCTTCTCGATTAACGCTGCAAAAAGAGTCCTACAGGTCTGTTTCATCTCTTGCAGCTCACAGCCGGCATGTTCCGAAAAAACAATCCCTTTCTCTGCTATCAGGTTGGAATACCCTGCAATATTTATTGCATGATCACTAATTCTTTCCACATTGCTCGTGACCGAAAACAAAGAGTAAAAAATCTGACTTCCGGCTTTGGTTGTCTCATAAGAAACAGCCGATGTAATATACTTCGATATTTCTTTGTTCAGGAAGTCCACATACTCTTCTCTTTGTTCTATAACGGCATATTTTTCTTTATTTTTTTCCGCCACCGCATCAAAGGCTTCCTGTACATTGCACTCTGCCAGCTACATCATCCGCAACAGTTCCTTCTTGATCCCTTCCATGCATATAACAGATGCACCCAATTTTTGAGTATTTATATGCTTTATGTCTATCAAATATCTGACCTGCATTCCCTCCGTTTTATCATTGCTCTTTCTGTCTTTCAAAAGAACCGTCGCAAGCTTTCCCAGATAGGTTCCAACCGGAAGCAACAGTAATGTTGTAACGATATTAAACATCGTATGTAAATTGGCGATCTGCGCCGATGCATTCCCCGGTGTCCAGCCCTCTACCACAAAAATGATTGGCGTGGCAAGGCATAAAATTGTAAACAGTATCGTGCCAAAAATGTTAAACATAATATGGATCAATGTCGTTCTCTTCGCGTTTCTGCTTGTTCCCGCCGATGCTAATAACGCTGTGATGCAAGTGCCGATATTTTGTCCAAATAACACAAATGCCGCACTTTTCAATCCGATCACACCACTTCCTGCTAATGTCTGTAAGATACCGACAGATGCTGAGGAAGACTGGATCAATGCAGTAAAAACAGCGCCGGCTGCGATGCCCAGTATCGGATTTTCAAATCTGGTCAGAACACTTACCAGTCTTTCTGATCGTGCCAATGGCTCCATTGCCGTTCCCATCATATCCATTCCAATGAAGAGAACACCCAATCCTGCCATAATCTCTCCCACATGCTTTGCCTTTTCATTTTTCATGAAAACGATTGCCGACACTCCCACAAATGCTGCAAGCGGCGCAAGTTCTCCGACATCTAACGCGATCAATTGTCCTGTGATTGTTGTACCGATATTAGCTCCCATTATGATCCAGATTGCCTGATTCAGTGTCATCATACCCGAATTTACAAATCCGACTACCATAACTGTCGTGGCTGATGAGGACTGAATGATCGCAGTGATCACAGCACCTGCCAATACACCCACAAATCGGTTAGCGGTCAGTCTCTCCAGAACAACCTTCATCTTGTTTCCTGCCGCAGCTTCCAGTCCGGTACTCATCATCTGCATTCCGTACAGGAACAAAGCCAGGCCTCCAAGTAATCCCATCATATATGTAAAACTCATCATCTCATCCTTTCTATCGTATCATGTGCAATCACACATCATATTTTTACACACCAAAACAAGCCTGCGTTTTCTCAGGCACAATAATAGGATGTTATTAGATTCGTTTTTTTCCATCAGATTCGTGGATATAATTTGTGACTAGTTCATCCGGAGATTTCGAAATCCTCATGATCGCGTCTGAACTTGTGTAAGAATTCTCCTCATTTGAGGAATAGATGTTCTGACATAAAAGATCCCGGAATATTTTTGTATCCCTTCTTTGATTTACAAATCGGACTGTTGTCCGACCGAATCCAATATTTTGGCAAATACCGGGCAACTCTGTTGCACAATCCTGTGCATCTGTAACAACAGCATTCGCCGTTTGGGTCGCTTCGCGCACAAACACGGAATCTGCTTTGAATTCATCAAAGCACATCCCTGAAACAAGCACAACTAACATAACCAATACCCAGATCAGCTTTTGCTTTTTATTGTGCACGGTCGTCCGACACCTCCATCTTCTTTAACTGATCCAGCAGCTGTCCTATCGTGTATCCGAGGACCGGATGCCTGTAATAAGGTGCGATCTGCGCCATCGGAAGCAACACAAAATCTCTGTTCTGCAGATCAATGTGCGGAACTGTGAGCGACGGTGTATCTATGATGCAGTCATCATAAAACAATATATCCAAATCCAGAGTTCTCGGGCCCCAATGAATGGTCCGCTCCCGCCCGGTTTCCGCCTCGATCTGATTCAAAAGCGCAAGGAGCTCTTCCGGGAGCAATAATGTCCGAAGCTCCAGCGCACTGTTTAAAAACACATCCTGCTCCACACCGCCATAAGGCTCTGTCTGAATATAATCAGCCACCTTTCCCACCTGACAGAGCGAATGGTTTTTCAGCTTTTCCACGGCCTCATCAAGATAACCTTTTTTATCTCCCATATTGGAACCGAGGGCAATGTAGGTCTTATGCCAACCCCGCGATATTTCCACGCCAACAGACTCTACCGGAATAGCGATCGGTGCCCAGGGTTTTTCGATCTTGACATCCACCTTCTCCAGCAAAGAATAGCGAAGCAGCAGGCTCTCTGCCAGCTTTTCTGCCACTCTTTCAATGAGCTTAAATGTGTTTTCTTCAAAAAACTGCTTGACATACCGGCTGACATCCCCATAATTGATGGAACATTCCAGATCATCGTTCATTCCTGCTTTTCGCGTGTCTGTATGCATGACAAGTGAGACCAGAAATTTCTGTCCCAGCACATTTTCTTCCGGATAAACTCCGTGATTTCCAAATACTGTTAACTTCTCTATCTTAATCTTGTCCATGTTTCCTCCTTTGGGGACGTTTCTTTTATATCAAGTGGGGCGCCACGATGCCTGGACTTTTGATCCTAGCATCTTGCCACGAGGACCGCCCTTTGCCACGCCTTATTCCTACCTCGCCAGAATTGCCTCTGTCATCTTGATGATCCGCGCATTTTCCTTCACATCATGCACGCGCACAAATGAGCATCCCTTCATCACTCCGATCACGGTTGTTGCCAGCGTCCCCTCAACCCGCTCATCCGCGGGAAGATCCAGTGTCAGGCCGATCACGGATTTTCTCGAAGTTCCAAGCAGGATCGGATAGTTCAACTCATGCATGATCTCCAGATGGTTGATGATCTCCAGATTCAGTTCGTATGTCTTGCCAAAACCAACCCCGGGATCAAGAATGATCTTATCATCTGCTACATTTGCCTTTTTTGCGATTGCAATACACTCCTGCAGATCAGTGATAAAATCCTTTTGAAAGTTCTCATACACCGCCTCGTTCCGGTTATGCATCAGACAGCACGCCGCCTCATATCTGGCGGTATACTCTGCCACCTTGCTGTCATGCTTGAAGCCCCAGATATCGTTCACCAGATCTGCGCCCGCCTGCAATGCTGCCAACGTCACAGCTCCCTTGTAGGTGTCAATGGATATGGGAATATCAAAATTCCTTTTGATGGCTTCAATAACCGGTGTCACCCTCGAGATCTCCTCTTCCTCCGAGATCACGACATGCCCCGGTCTGGTCGATTCTCCGCCGACATCGATGATGTCAGCGCCGTCGCGTATCATCTCCTCGGTGTGCTTCAACGCCGCATCAAGGTTATTAAATTTTCCTCCATCGGAAAAGGAATCCGGTGTCACATTTAAGATTCCCATGATGTAACAGTGATTGTTTAAGTCAAAGTCTTTCTTTCCGATTCTCATTTTCTGCCCTCTTAATATTCAATATTCAGATTCATCTTTTCTTCATCCCAGTTGCATGCCTCCCGCATGCCACAGGCATAACAATTTCTTGATTTTTTGTCCGCCCGGTACAGCATCTCGTAATAAGGATTTTTTTCATCATTTGCTGCATTTCTGTGATGCAGAATAGACGCTTTGATCGTATCTGTTTCTTCCTTCGTAAACCCGCAATCCGGCAGGATCACATCGCACAGATCTGCTCCCGCCTGCTCGTGGGGAATCCCCTTTTCTATCTGGTCGATCCTTCCGATGTCATGCATCAATGCCATCGCATAGATCACTTCTTTTGAGATTGAAAGCTGATGCTCCAAAGAATAAATATACATCAGTCTCGCCACGTCGATGAAATGTTCTAATGTATGTTTACAAAACATCCTGTCTTTTTCAGCCATCTGTAATGCACGATATTTTTCCTGAAAAACAGGATGATCGTAGATCTGATCCACCCGTTTCATGACCGCACCATCTGTAAAAAGGTCTGCTGCAGAGAATAATCCGTCTCAAACACACCTCTGGTGACAAAGGTGGATGTGATCGTTCCGGGCTTCTTCGCGCCGCGCATGGTCATACACATATGCTCTGCCTCCAACATTACCATCACACCCTTCGGCTGCAGATTTTTTTCAATGGCATCTGCGATCTGGGCAGTCATATTCTCCTGTATCTGCGGTCTTCTGGCAAACACCTCCACCGTTCTGGCCAGTTTACTTAAGCCCGCCACCTTTTCATCCGGAATATAGGCAACATGCGCTTTTCCGTAAAACGGCAGCAAGTGGTGTTCGCAGACAGAATAAAACGTGATGTCCTTTTCCAACACGATATTGTTGTTTGTCGCGCTGAACTGTTTTTGCAGATGTACGGCCGCATCCTCATCCAGCCCGCCGAATATTTCCTCACACATGCGCGCGATCCGGTCAGGCGTTTCCAACAGCCCTTCCCTGCTTACATCTTCTCCGATTCCTTCTAAGATTAGCTTTACGCCTTCTTTGATCTTTTCACTATCCATTTGATCTTTCTTCCTCTATTGCAGTTTTTATTGCAGATTTTAATGCTCCAACACTGTATAATGACCCAAACGCACATGCCCCGATGCCTTTGCGCTTCGCCATTCGGAGGGCGGCAGAAACCGCCTGCCCTGTATCCGTCGAGACAACTACTTCCCCGGCAAACCCGCAGGCCCGGATCGCATATGCACACTCGTCTGCGGACATCGCTCTCGGATTATCCGGTGCGATCGTCACAAAGCTGTCAGCAAAGGGTAACATTTGTTTCAGCATTTCGTGATAATCCTTATCCTTTAGGATGCCCACAATGAATACAAATTTTTCGCCCGGACAGTAATCCTTCAGGTTGTGGCTTAACGCATGGATTCCGTCCGGATTGTGGGCTCCGTCAATGATCACTAACGGATCTTTGGATACCACTTCAAATCGCCCGGGCCAGTGCACGCTTTCCATTCCTTCACGAATTGCATGATCGGATATGTCGTAGCCTTTTGCCCTCAGACGATCCACAATCTCCAACACCACTGCCGCATTCCCACACTGATGATCGCCAAGTAACGAAAGTGCTATTTTTTGCAGGCATTTCGTACCTTCAGCGCTATTTTTTTCGTAATCCAAACACTGTCCGTCGAGACTCTTTTCTCTGACCCTGATCTGTGAAACGGAAGTTTTGATCAGATCGGCATGCTTTGCAGCACATCGTTCCTGTAAAACAGTCATGACTTCTTCTTTCTGCTCCGCAGTTACCACAGTCCCGGCTTCTTTTATGATCCCGGCTTTCTTTTCCGCGATCTGTGTCAACGCATTTCCAAGAAATCCCATATGGTCAAAATCAATATTGACGATCACCGCAACTTCCGGTGTCCCGATGACATTTGTGGCATCATCCGTTCCGCCCAGACCAACCTCCAGCACCACAAGATCACACATATGCTCTGCAAAATATAAAAACGCAAGCGCCACCGCTTTTTCAAACTCGGACGGCGGATCATCCATCTGTTCACAAGCATCCTTCACCGTCTCCGCCAGCCTTGAAAAATCATCTTCTGATATCATCTCACCGTTGATCTGAAACTGTTCTCTATAGTCAGAAATGACCGGCGATGTAAACAGTCCTGTCTGAAAGCCTGCGCACTGAAGGATCCGTGCTGTCATCGCGCAGACCGATCCCTTGCCGTTTGTGCCGGCAACATGGATAAATTTCAACTGATCCTGTGGATTTCCCAGCTTTTCCAATAATACTTCCATGCGCGAAAGCCCCAGCCGGATCACCTGATCATAGGATCTTTTTATAAATGCTTCTGCCTCATTATATGTCATCATTTTTCACCAAAAAAGGCATCCATTTACCGTTCTCAGGAAATGAATGCCTAATATTTTCTGACAGCGGATGCGAAGGCACACCGCGAATCTTCGGTCCTGCGACCTCGACTCTTCGTCCAACAGCAACTTCCCGTCCATTGGCACTTAACGCGTGACTTCTACTCTGTTCCTATTTGTTTATACGATTTTTAATATAGCGTTTCTCATACAGGATGTCAATACCCCACGATGACAGAACTATTTTCGCAAAATAAAGTAACCTCATAGAAAGGTATCTATAATGCTCTATCCAAGGATGTTTGCCAATTCCTTCATAAGTTCCCGAACATTGATTGGCTTGGCAAGATGTCCGTTCATACCGCAGCGGTATGCCTCACGCTTATCCTCTTCAAAGGCATTGGCAGTCATGGCAAGAATTGGGATATTCGCCTTCTCAGGATCTTTAAATGACCGAATTGTGCGCGTCGCATCATAACCATTCATATTCGGCATCTGGATATCCATCAGGATCAGATCATAATACCCGCCCTCTGCCTGCTCTAAAAGATCAACGCAGACCGTGCCATCTTGGGCCCGTTCTATTTCAAATCCGGCATCCTTCAACAACTCCATCGCAATCTCCGCATTCAGATCATTATCCTCCGCCAAAAGAATCCGTTTTCCGCTAAATTCATCCAGCCGGACATCCGTTGCTACTTCCTTCAAAAATACAGACTTATCAGCAATTCGATGGGGGATGGTAACCGTAAATTTGGTGCCTTTTCCAAGCTCGCTCTCCACCTCGATCTGACCATCCATCAGTTCCACCAGCCGCTTCACAATAGCCATGCCCAGGCCGGTTCCCTTTATCTTGCTCTCTGTGGTGGTATGCTCCCTTGAAAACTCCTCAAACAAATGCGGCAGATACTCCTGTGAGATACCGATTCCCGTATCTGATATCTCTGTCCGAAGCACTGCACATCCCTCCCTGTCCGACGGCAATTCACGCACCACCATGCGGATCTTACCACCCTCCGGGGTATATTTATAGGCGTTGGACAGGATATTAAGAAAAAGCTCTCTCAGTTTTAGTGTGTCACAATACACATACTCATGCTCCACATAAATCTCACGGATAAACTCTATGCCTTTTGCCTTCATCTGTTCGTCAAAGATCGAATAAATGGAATCATTAAATCCTTCCACTGACCACGGCATTTCATTCAAATCCGCTTTCCCGCTCTCTATTCTTGACATTTCCAACACATTATTGATGAGCGAAAGCAGAAACTCACCGGAGCTTTTTATTTTCCCAATATAATCACTTCTGCGCACCGGATCCTCACCATGTTTTTCCATCAATTCCGTAAATCCGAGAATCGCATTCATCGGCGTGCGGATATCATGGGACATATTAAAAAGAAATGTAGACTTCGCATGACTGGCCTCCTTGGCAGCCTTCAGTGCATCCGCCAGCTCATTTCTACTCTTTTCGATTTCTGCCGAATATCTTTTGCGGTTTCTACTCTCCCGCACAAGAAGCGAGATGATTATCGCTGCAATAAATAAGGTCAGCAGTATGATAAGCAATGCATGATCCCGCACATAATCATCAGTAGTGTACTGATATGTCATATATTTATGGGAAGCATTCATTCCGTAATCTTCCCCGATCAGCTTTAAGCCGCGGTTCAGCAATAGCAGAAGATCATCATTTCCGTCGACAACCCCAAAGCAGAAATCATCCGTCCGGCCAAGCTAAATCGCCACCATCGTACTGTATCTGGAATCAGACAGCAAACTGTTTGTCCGAATGCCATTCAGTATCGTGCTGCCGGCTTTTCCATGCAAAACAGCCACCAGACAATCTTCCACTGTATCACAGAACACGATCGTTGCATCAGGAAAATTTGAAGTTGTGTAATAATACTGCATTTTATTATTTTTATTGACTGCGATGGAAGTAACCGTTTCTTCATCAAAGCTGCCTGCAAACGCCAGATCTACACCTGCCGATACCACCGGAGAAGACGAAAAGATCCCATCCTGCTCTGCATGCCACAGCTCACCTCCCACCGGAAATGCCACATCAAGTTTTCCGGTATGCAGATCGGCAACCATCTCCTCATAGCTTTGATAAGGCATATATTGGACTGTAATCTGATCCTCAATCTTAAGCCTACGCAGAATTTCAGCCATCACATCCGTTAGCAGACCGGTCACATTCCCTTCTTGATCCGATCCGCAATAGGGCATATAAGCCTCAAAATATCCCACATTCATCACATCGTGTTCCTGAATCCATTCCTGTTCCGTCTCAGAAAGCGTGTGACTGATCAGCGAATTGCCAAAATTACTATATTGGAGATTCTGTCTGAAATAGGGCTCCACCTCATTCAACTGTGCAGCGCCACATTTAATTCTGCCAGCAGATCCGATCTTCCTTTTGTCACAGCCAGATAATACGGAAGTTCTCCAATCTTGACCACCGCGGCTCGTCCCGAACCGGTGGAAATATTAAATCCATTTCTGCAAAGACATCAATCTCCCTGCGGTCAAATGCCATCTGCTCCGCCTCATATCCATCAAATTCGATAATCTCCGCATCCAAAGGATGATCTGCCAGCCATTTGCGCAGGTAGTCTTCCATGGTTGTGTTTTTGATCACTCCGATTTTTTTACCGGAAAGCGTAGATAAATCTTCACCGACAATTTGCGTATCCTCTTCATGCTTGTACAGGTAATAGCTCTCTATCCCCATCTCATAGTCCGGATACAAAATGTAAGCTTCCCGCTCTTCCAGCCTGGAGACACCCGCCATAATATCTATTTCACCGGTTAAAAACTGCTCATACAGATCTGCCCAGTCCCCATATACATACTCATACTTCCAGCCGCTGTAGCAAGCAACCTTACGCAGATATTCATATCCATATCCACTCTTCACATCATCGTCAGAGGTTCCTTCCTGAAAATGATCGTTCACATAATAGCCTACCCGAACCGTCTTTTGCGCCGTCTCGGCCGCTATTGCTGTAGCAGGGCAGAATGACACCAGAATGAGAAGAAAACAGAGAAGCCCTGCTATTATTTTATTGATTAAGTGTGTAATATGTTGTTTCCAAATAACCATATTTTACTTTCCCTTCTATGTTCAGGCTTCCTCTTTTTCCGCAACTGCTTTCCGTTTTGACCAGTTACCGGTATTCTCTATTTCCGACTACATTTTTCCAATCTTCGAATGAACTTATCTTCCTCTCCTTAACCAAGCCACTTCTGCATTGTCTTTATCAGTATTTTTAGTTCCAGCGGTTTTGCGATATGCTCATTCATTCCTACTGTTTTCGCCGCCTGTACATCCTCCGCAAACGCATTCGCTGTCATGGCAACAATCGGCACCTGCTTACAGTAATTTCGATTCATGGCGCGAATTGCCCGCGTGGCATCATAACCATTCATTTTCGGCATCTGAATATCCATGAAAATGAGGTCATAATATCCGTCCTCACATGCTTCCATCCTGTCCACTGCTTCCACGCCATTCCACACATGGTCTACATCTATACCGGTAGTTCTTAAGATTTCTTCTGCGATTTCTGCATTGAGTTCATTGTCTTCTACCAGAAGGACCCGATGGTTCGAATAATCAAGGTCTTCCAGAGAATCAAAGGGCATGGTTCCAATCTCCACCTCTTCCTTATTCAGTAGACTTCCAAAGGTTCTCTCCAGCCTGGAGCGGAAAAGCGGTTTACTGATAAATGCGTTTGCCCCTGCCATTCGTGCTTCCTGCTCAATATCCGACCAGTCATAGGCAGAAATAATGATGATCGGCACATCGGGACCCACTGCTTTTCGGATTGCCCTTGTTGTCTCGACTCCATCCATTTCCGGCATCTTCCAGTCAATGATACAGGCGAAATAATCCTTGTTTTGCTCGTGATGCTCTACCACCTGTTTTACAGCCTCTGCGCCGCTTGAAACTCCCTCTGCCTTCATGCCAAGATCACACAACATGCCAACGCAGGATTCCAGACTAAGAGCATCATCATCTGCCACCAGCACGTCCAGATCAATGAATTTTTGATGGTCGGTCATTATTTCTTCCTGCAATTTCAGATAGATGGTAACCGTAAAGCGGGAACCCTCACCCGGCGTGCTTTCTACCTTAATATCACCGCCCATCATTCGTACAATATTCCTGCTGATCGGCATTCCAAGCCCCGTCCCCTGAATCCGGTTGACATGCTCGTCTGCTGCCCGTACAAACGGCTCGAAGATATGGTCGATAAACTCTTCACTCATACCAATACCGTTATCCTCAAAGATGAATTCATAGCAACCGACTTTTTTCTGGTTTGTAGGCTTTTCCGATATGGAAAGCCGTATCTTTCCCCCATCCGGTGTATACTTCACCGCATTGCTCATCAGATTGGTAAAGACCTTCTGAATACGAAGACTGTCACCGATCACTGCCTCATGAGTCACGTCAGAAATGTTGACACTGAGTTCATGATGATGTTCTTCAATCTGTGAATTTATCATGGTAAGCAGATTATCGACTAAATCCGAAAGGTTAAATTCTTCCTCAATGAGCTGGACCTTTCCGGACTCAATTTTACTCATATCAAGTACTTCATTGATCAGGCTGAGCAGATGCTTACTTGCCTGCGTGATCTTCTGCAGACTGTCCTTCACACGCTCTTTATCATCAATGTGCGCAGCGGCAATGGCAGTCATTCCGATAATACCGTTCATCGGCGTACGGATATCATGGGACATATTGGACAGGAAATCCGTCTTTGCCTTATTTGCCGCCTCCGCTGCATCATATGCCGCCTGCAGCGCCATTTCCTGCTGGCGCTCCTTTTTGATCAGGTCATCCACGTTGCGTGTTCCGACCACTGCCACAAACCCGCCATCCCCTTTCTGAACAAACGACACTCTTGCCTGCAGATAGATGATTCCTGCATCCGTCAGCTTTTCATAAGTCAGAGAGTAAGCCTTTTCGTTGGAACGCATATGTTCTAAAGACAATTTTTTTACAAATTCATCCCGACATCCCTCTGATACCAGTTCTTCTGCGTAATTTAGCATGCCCTTTGACCAGTGATTATGATATTTGTTCAAATAATCCGTAATGGCACGTCCATCCTCACCCTCTGCACGGTATGTAGTGACCGTATCTGTGTCCGGATCCACAAGAAGAACCGAGTAATATTCAAAGCCAAGCCCTTCAATGATTTCACGCTGCATTTCCATCTCTTTTGTCTGCTTCAGCTGGCGGTTTCTGTTTTTACGTTCTTCCTCAACAATCGCATCCACACAGCGGAAGCCTAAGATGATCTGGCTTTCCGTTTTATGACGTGAATAAAACCGGATAAAAGAAGCCTGATAATAATGAATACCTGTTTCATCTGCTATCACACGGTAACTGCATGAATACTCATCACTTTTTTCAAGAGCAGATTTTACTTTATCTACAAAAATGGCATCCTCGAGAGCCGCTCTGTCCTCCTCCAGAACATATTTCGAAATATAATATTCCCAGGTATCTTTATATGAGCGCCGTACGACTCGCTGATCTTCCGGAATGATGCTTCCCTGGCGCTTGATGGTCACCGCGGTATCATTTGCAAGATCAAGTAATACAACATCAGGGTAATCTCTGCTCAGGGCACCCGCGATTTCCATCTCATCCCGCAGCTTTCTGAGCGTTTCAAGTTCTCTTGCCTCCACATCACGCATCCGATCCACCAGCACCTGATTAGTCTCCGCTAGTTTTTCGTGCATCATACGCTCGGTTGCAATCTCGCTGTAACAGGTAGAAGCCGCGACGGACAACAGCAGCAACGCATCGGTATTCTTTCGTGGATTGTCCAACCCAAGAAAGCCGACCACTTCACCACTGACCGTAATGGGAGCCGCCATGAGGCTTTCGATCCCCTGGGGTTCCAGAATATCATAGGTCTTTGAACCGGGATGATAGTCATCCGACAGTGAAGAAATATAGAATTCCCCTTGCTTTTCAAATGCCTCAAACCAGCATTCCATTCCATCAACAGGAATATTCTGAAGATTATCGATCTCTGCTGCAACGCCTTCACGACACCACTCAAAGGTGTTATTGAATACCTTGCGATCCATATGCGCCTCAAAAATATAGGCACGGTCCGCGTCATAATACCCTCCGATATCCTGAAGGATACTGTTCATCGTCTGTTCATTTTTTGCCTTATCCAGATAATCTCGCAGAAATTGCTTTACCGCCTGTTCCTGACAATTCTGTGTTTGTTTCATATCGTTCATGCCTGCCCCTGCTTTCTCTATCATATCTATTATTTTTCGGATTTTCTCAATTTAGATTTCTGGAAATTACCTTTATTACTTCTTCCATCACAAGAGGTTTCGCAATATGTGCATTCATTCCGGCTTCTTTGGATTTCATCATATCCATCCATAACCGGCATCTGAATATCCATCAGAATTAGATCATAATATCCGGAAGGTGCCTTCTTAAGCATATCCACACATATTTGTCCATCAACTGAAATTACATTTTTTATTCAAAGTCCGAACAACAAATCAATCCACTTTATCAGTATCCAGTCTTAATTTTACTATACCCTTCCCCTAAAGCACAAGGCATCCCCTTCATTTTCCTTGTGTTTCAACTTGTTGTCACAAGAAATGTCACTTTTGCATTTTGTCACACATGATTACACTTAACGTAAAAAGCTGATAACTGTGAAGGTACTGAACGGATACCGTCTAAAAAACAAGAGCCTTGCTGTTACGCAAGGCTCTTGTAATAACGTGAAGAAGCATTATTAATTTATATTTCTTGCTATTGTCTTTACAACCTCATCCATCACGATCGGCTTTGACAAATGCCCGTTCATTCCGGCATCCAAAGACGCCTGTACATCCTCTGCAAATGCATTCGCCGTCATTGCAATAATAGGTATTGTAACGGCATCCGGGCGATTCTGCATACTACGAATAGCTTTTGTCGCTTCATAACCGTTCATCTTCGGCATCATGACATCCATGAGGATCAGATCAAATGTGCCTTGCAGGTTTTCACTAAAGAATTTAACTGCTTCTTCACCATCGGCAGCTCTGGTAATTTTCATTCCCAGTTCTTCCAACTGCACAATTGCTATTTCAGCGTTTAGGTCATTGTCTTCAGCCAAGAGAACTTTCAAGCCGCTCAAGTCTGCTTTACCAACAGCATGATCTGTTTTCTTTACTTCACACGCCTCCGTGATCTCCATAGGCAATTCCACGGTAAAGGTTGAACCAACGCCCTTTTTGCTCTCCACAGAAATCGTTCCACCCATTAAGTCAACATACTGCTTTGTGATGGCCATACCTAAACCGGTACCCTTATACTGTGTCCGGGCACCATGATCTTCCTGTGAAAACTCGTCAAAAATATGCGCAACAAATTCTTCAGCCATACCAATACCGGTATCGGCTATTTGATATCGTACATGGATGTAGCGGTCATCTTTTCCGGGATGGTAGCTGACCGCATAGGTAACAGTACCTCCATCATTTGTAAACTTCACTGCGTTTCCAAGAATGTTTACAAGCACCTCCCGAACACGCACTGCATCGGTCAACACATAGCGCATTTTCGGTTCTTCAATTTCGGTTTGGAAGGTGATATCCCGATTGGATAGGTAGCCGTACATGATAGTAAGCACGGAATCCGTAACCTCAGCAATATCAACAGGGGTCGGTGTGTATTTGATCTTTCCGCTTTCAATACGGCTGATGTCCAGCACGTCATTGATCAGAGCAAGCAAATGCTCAGAACTGTCACTGATCTTATTCAGGCAACTCTTGATTTCAGGAGATGGATGATGTTTCATAGCAATATTAGTGAAACCAATAATTGCATTCATAGGAGTTCGAATGTCGTGGGACATATTGTTGAGGAACGTACTTTTTGCAGCATTGGCTGTTTCTGCCACCATGCGCAGATGATTCAGTTCCCTATTCGCCTCCTGCTCCAGCTTCACCATCTGACTACTACGCTGAACTCTGATAAAACTGATAAATGCCAGTAACATCATCAGCACCATGACCAAAACGAAGACTATCCCCGTCCGAATGGTGGCATCCATCATATTCATGGTGCTAACTGCCACAGAGTCCGCAGGAATCAGAAGCATCAGCGTCATGTCATAGTTCTTCAGCGCGGTAAGGCAATAGTAATACTCCGTCTGGTTCAGCATGATATTCGCGGCGGCAATACCATCCCTGTCCAACTGCTCTCTGATCATGTCAAAACTCCGCCCTTGAACATACTCCACTTCTTCCAATGCCTTGTAAATATTCCGGGCACCAATGACATCATCATTGTCTGCATCAAAATAGGCTAATGTTCCATTCTTCTTGATGATATATGTTGCCGCACTACCGCCGTAGGTCGCGGTAGTATAATACTGTTTCACGGTTTGGATATCCTTCAGAAGCACGATATGCGTAAAGCGGGTATTATCCTCCCCCATTGTGAGGGGAGAATCTAATTCCTGCGTAAAGACCAGAAAGCTTCCATCTATATTGTCTGTTTCAGAAACAAAGGTGTGTCTCTTTTCCCCGTCTAACAGATGGCTGATATCATACCAAATACCTGCGGGACCATCGCTTAGATACGCGGTTCCCTGCTCATCCAAAAGCATCACCCGGCATCCATACAGATCCGTACAGAAATCTTTTTCCAAATGCTCTATGCTATCAGACACATCCTGATTGTTCTTGAAATGAGTTCCCTGTACAGCGTTATTCAGCCCTGCTACCAAATTCCAATGAGTCTGAAGGCCGCTGTCGAGATTTGCCTGAATCTGAGTTACCATTTCCTCCAACTGATTGGAACGCTCCTCAACTGTCAGCTTCATCAGGGAATTACGCATGAATAATACGCCCAACACCAGAGAAACAGCCAGAATCATCGCTAACGCAACAGGCAAAAGATATTTAGTTATTTGTTTTCTCTCCTGCATAGAAATATTCTCCTCAGATCTTTTATACGCTGCGTGTCAGCGACCTGCCTGATCTTATCGCAAGGTAATGTAATCCGTAGGCTCTTCCAGCTGCTTTCCCTGTTCCACCAGACACTGCATCAGGTACTGTTCTGCCTTAGGGCCGGTAGAATCAACTTCAGAAATACCCATCTGCTCCATAACCTCTGACATATACCAGTCACGGTCGCCATAGATCAGGAAGGAATAGGTTTTCTCTCGATCCAGCTCCTCACCTTCCATCGTCAGGGCATTGAGTGTATAACCACTGTCCGTTTTTGTAATATCCATCTCAAAACCGCTGGAAACATACAACGTGCTGTCATTGCAGACTGCACCACGGTTTCCGGTCATGGTGAGCGTTGTCTCCACAAGCGTATAGATCTGATCACCGGTCAGTTCCATAAGGCCGGGCCAACCACCGTCATTCTTTGCAATATATGCCAGATCTTTCTGGGAATAGTCGCCGGTATAGATATCATTGGCTACATAGCAGGCTTGCATAAACACCAGATCCACACCGGACAACACACGCATGGTATTTGCAATGGCAGATGCTGCCTGATTGCCATGCTCCGAGGTGAAATCGTTGGAATAACCGGTGTCGATATGGGCAACGATCTCCGTGCCGGGTTCTTCTCCCGCCAGTTCCTTGTTAAATGCAGCTAGGGCCTCCTTCGGGTTGCTGACTTCGCCATTCAAAATCATCTGCACTACATCTTTGGAAATACGGAACATCTCGTTTGATGCCAGACGGATATACAGCTTGTTCTGCTCAACATAAGGTTTCAGGTTATCCATCTCCGGCATCAGTTCCAGTGTCACATCCTTCTTGTAAGGCACCATATTCTTGCCATAGGAGATATGATCCTGCCCCTGCTGATTGACCATGGCGGTCATGATATCCAGGATTAGTTTTTCACGTTCAGGGTCATCCATGCCCTTGTTAGAGGCCGCAATCTGGAAGGTTGGATAGGTCAGATACCAGTTGTCCTGCTCCGTCTGACCGAAATAGGGCAGCAGCAGAACCTCGTCCTGTCCACGACCGGGGAAAGAGATCACATCCGCACCGGTGCCGCGGAACATGGCGGCTTTACCCTCGCTGAACATTTCCTTGGGTGTTCTGTTGGGATAAGTAACGTCCTCAGCACCCAGACCGACCTTCTCCTTGAAATCAAAAAAGTTCTCGAATATGGGCATCCACACTTCTGCAGAAAGCTCCTGGATCGCACCGCTCTCATACTGCTGACGCCATTTACGCCCCTCAATACTCTGAAGCATTGGGATTGATGCACCTTGCAGAACCTCCATGCAAGTATAGTCCGCAGAAAAATCGGACACGAAGCTGCGAATACCAGCCGCCTCAAAAGCCTCGCAGGCAGCGATGAAGCTATCATAGTCTGTTGGGATGGGCACGTTGTACTCATCGAACAGGGTTTTGTTGATGATAATGCCGTCCACCTCCGCACAGGTGGGAAGCCAGTTCACTGAGCCGTCATCATAGGTATAGCTGTCCAGATAGGAACCGTAATAGGTGCTGGCCAGTTCGGTATTGCTCAGGTCATACAGATAATCCTTCAATAGCACCGCATCCTTTAAGGCGAAACGGCGCACCGTCAGAATGTCAGGCATATCGTCATGATCCTGGCGGAATCGGTAGTAATCCGTGGAATTCGTGGCCAGAACAAATTCAAATTCCACCTCCGGGAACAGGTCACAGAGGTACTGGGTATAGCTGTCCAGCATCTGATTACCCCAGCAGGCAACAACGACCTTCTCCTTTTCACTTTCAGTTTCCTTTGAACTTTCCTCTTTTTCTTCCTGTGTCTGGACGTTTTCCACCGCAGCATCTTCTTTACCGCTCCGGCCTCCACATCCAGTCAGCATCGTTGCTGCCATGACTAATGACAGCAAAAAACAAGTAAGTCTCTTCATAACTTTTCTCCTTTTTGTAATTTGTTCTTTCCCTATGAGAATAAATTCTTAACTATTGAACTATGTTTAACAATACATACTCACAGAAATTTTACCAAACTGGCAAGCAGCCGTGATGTATTCACCGGTTTCACAAGAAAACCATCCATGCCTACAGCAAATGCTCTGTCACGATTTTCAGAAACTGCATTCGCAGTAAAAGCAATGATCGGCGTGTTTGCCCGTATTCGATTCGGAAGCTTTCGAATTCTCAATGTTGCCTCAAAACCATCCATCTCCGGCATTTCAATGTCCATTAAAATGAATTGATAATAGCCGGGCTCATGTTCTTGCACTGCCGAAAGTGCTTTACTTCCGTTATCAGCTTCCTCAAAAAGCAGACCGTGATCCAAAAGCACTTCCTCAAGAATCTCACGATTAAGTTCATTGTCATCAACAAGAAGCACACGTTTTCCCTGCAAAGCTTCGATTTGCCAGGCATCGATCTCATCCGTTTCGTCATTGAATGATTCCCCAAGCGCAAAGGAAATCGTTCTTTCCATGTTGCCATGGACAGTACTGAGCTTATTCAAATAAGAATCCATCTGTGAGCCATGTCTTCGGCAAAGCTCCGCATACCCGACTGCACTATTCAGTTCTGTTCGTAAATCCCTTAGCGATTTTTTTCGGAATTCATCAACCTTGTCGGCGGCTTCCAGTTTCTTTTCCAAAATATCCATCCTGTCAATAAGCTGCTCATGATTCGCCTGAGAACTAAGGCTACCACCATCCGGATACTGAAATTGCAGTTCAACCGAAACACCTAAAACATCAAGGCATTTCTGAAGTTCTTCAAAAGTCATGCTCTCTTTGGAAAGTTTTCTGTACAAAGAAGACGGGTGTAACCCCATTCGCTTGGCCAGATCTGATTTTGCAATTCCTAAATGAGAGCAAATATTGTTTATTATTTCTGATGTCTTCATACCACAAATCCTATCTTACTCAATTTGTTTGTTACATATTTGCAATCATAACATATATGTTATAAAATATCAATAGCAAAAACTGCAAAAGAACTCGATATGATTCTTTAGAACTAATCACGTTGTGAATACCTATATTACCCAAAACCTATCATCAAAAAAGAACCCCATAGAAGTTTTCACTTCTACAAGGTTCTCTATATTTGTATGATTTATTTAAAGTACGCCACGCCGCTCTCAAAGATCTTCATATCCTGCTCGCCATAGATATTGACTGCGACTGCATCGCCGCGGCGCTCAGAGTGAGCCATCTTGCCGAGAACTCGTCCGTCGGGACTTGTGATACCCTCGATCGCCATGTAGGAGCCGTTGACATTCCACTCTTCATCCATGGTGGGATTGCCGGACTCGTTGACGTACTGGGTCACAACCTGTCCGTTCTCAAAGAGTTTATCCAGCCATTCCTTCGGAGCAACAAAGCGTCCCTCACCGTGGGAAGCGGGGTTCGTGTAAACACCGCCCAGCGTTGCGCCTGTCATCCAGGGCGACTTGTTGGAAACGACCTTCGTGTAGACCATCTTGCTGATATGGCGTCCGATCGTGTTGTAGGTCAGCGTCGGTGAATCTGCGGTCTGCTCTGTGATCTTTCCGTAAGGAACAAGACCCAGCTTGATCAGTGCCTGGAATCCGTTACAGATACCGAGTGCCAGTCCGTCACGCTCGTTCAGAAGCTTCATGACCTCCTCGCTGATCTTCTCACTGCGGAATGCATTGGCAAAGAACTTTGCACTTCCCTCCGGCTCATCACCTGCGGAGAATCCGCCGGGGAACATGATGATCTGTGCCTGTGCGATGGCCTTGGTGAACTCGTCCACGGAATCGCGGATACCGGCTGCGTCCAGGTTCTTGAACACCTTTGTGATCACATTTGCGCCTGCGCGCTCAAATGCCTTAGCACTGTCGTACTCGCAGTTCGTTCCGGGGAATACCGGGATAAATACCGTGGGTTTTGCCACCTTGTTCTTGCAGACATAGATCTCCTTTGCCTCGTAGAGACCGGTTTTTACATCACTCTTATCGTCAACCGCGATCGTCGGGAATACTTTCTCCAGGGTTCCGGTCCAGACAGCGATCGCCTCATCCATCGGCAGAGTCATCTCATCATAAACGAAGGATCTCGTGTCATTGACACGTCCGATCACTGCAATATAGTCTTCCAGTCCTGCTGCTGCAAATGCCTCTTTCACTGCATCTACAGATGCTACCGGAACCTCTGCAACGAGGCTGCCGAATGCAGGCGCAAACAGCGTCTCTTTAGATACGCTGCTGTCGATCGTTACGCCGAGCTTGTTACCGAAGCCCATCTTGCTGACAGCGGCCGCGATACCCTTTCCGTCCAGTGCATAGGCAGAAACGATCGTCTTCTTACCGATCAGTGTATGGATCGTATCATAGAGCTTCATCGCCTGCTCATAATCAGGCAGATCGTAAGCATCCTTTGCCATCGTGAAAAGCATCAGCTTGTTGCCAGCTGCCTTCAATTCCGGTGTGATCACATCCTGCTTGGTTGCCACATCCACCGCGAAAGATACCAGTGTCGGCGGAACATCGATCTCGTTGAAGGTTCCGGACATGGAATCCTTTCCTCCGATGGAAGGAAGCCCCAGTGAGATCTGTGCCTGGTAAGCGCCGAGAAGCGCTGCAAACGGCTGACTCCAGCGGGAAGGCTCCTCGCTCATGCGGCGGAAATACTCCTGGAATGTGAAACGAACCTTAGAATAATCACCGCCTGCTGCCACAATACGTGACAGAGATTCTACAACTGCATAAGCTGCGCCGTGATACGGGCTCCAGCTTGATAAATACGGATCAAAACCGTAGGACATCATCGTTACGGTATCACACTTGCCCTCCAGTACCGGCAGTTTTGCCACCATGGACTGAGTCTCGGTCAACTGATAGCGTCCGCCGTAAGGCATGTACACACTTCCGGCACCGATGGAACCGTCAAAACGCTCCACCAGACCCTTCTGTGAGCAGACATTGAGATCTTTCAGTGTCTCAACCCAGGCGGTCTTTACATCGCCCTGCTCTAAAGCATCTGCTACTGCAGGAAGCTCATATTTCTTAAAGAAGTTCTCAGACTCCTCCGGGATATCCACTGCTACGGTCGTCTCCTGATGTGCACCGTTCGTATCTAGGAATGCACGGGAAATATTAACGATCTCCTTGCCCCTCCACTGCAAAACGAGGCGCGGCTCTTCCGTAACGGTTGCCACCTCAACTGCCTCCAGATTCTCCTCTGCGGCATATTTTAAGAACTGCTCAACATCTGCAGGTGCAACAACAACCGCCATACGCTCCTGAGACTCGGAGATCGCAAGCTCTGTACCATCCAGACCTGCATATTTCTTCGGTACCAGATCAAGGTTGACGCGCAGTCCGGCAGCCAGCTCACCGATCGCCACAGATACGCCGCCCGCACCAAAATCATTACATTTCTTGATCATATGAGATACTTCCGGTCTGCGGAACATGCGCTGCAACTTACGCTCAGTAGGCGCATTTCCCTTCTGAACCTCTGCACCGCACACTGCGGTAGACTGTGTATTGTGCGCCTTGGAAGAACCGGTCGCACCGCCGATACCATCACGTCCGGTACGTCCACCCAGCAGAATGATCACATCGCCGGGGTCGGAGGTCAGACGCTGTACGGCACTTCTGGGCGCAGCACCCATGACCGCACCGATCTCCATACGCTTTGCCACATAGCCGGGATGATAGATTTCCTTGACATATCCGGTCGCCAGTCCGATCTGATTTCCATAAGAGCTATAACCCTGTGCAGCGCCGCGCACAAGCTTTTTCTGCGGCAGTTTTCCGGGGATCGTATCTTTTACGGATACGGTCGGATCAGCCGCACCGGTCACACGCATTGCCTGATATACATAGGTACGCCCTGACAGCGGATCACGGATCGCGCCTCCCAGACAGGTCGCAGCACCACCAAACGGCTCGATCTCGGTAGGGTGATTGTGTGTCTCGTTTTTAAAGTTGACCAGCCACTCCTCGGTCTTGCCGTCGATCTCAACCGGAACAACGATGGAGCAGGCATTGATCTCGTCAGACTCCTCCTGATCCTCCAGCTTGCCCTCTTTTTTCAGACGTTTCATCGCCATCAGCGCCAGATCCATCAGGCAGACAAACTTATCATCTCTGCCCGCATACATCTTCTGATGTGTCTCTAAATAGTCCTTGTAGGTGTCCTCCATAGGTACGCGGTAATAGCCCTCACCAAAGGTTACATCCGTCAGCTCTGTAGAGAATGTCGTGTGACGGCAGTGATCGGACCAGTAAGTATCAAGCACGCGGACCTCTGTCACGGAAGGATCACGCTTTTCCTCTTTTTTGAAATAGTTCTGAATGTGCAGAAAATCCTTAAAAGTCATTGCCAGATTCAGGGAATCATACAGTTCCTTCAGTTCTGTCTCCGCCATATCGTTAAAGCCGTCAAAGATCTTTACATCCTCCGGCTCCGGAAAATCCTGTACCAGCGTCTCCGGCTTTTCCATGCCTGTCTCGCGGGAATCCACCGGGTTGATGCAATGCTTTTTGATCGCCTCCAGCTGCTCCTCATCCAGCTCACCCTCGATCACGTAGGTAGTCGCAGAGCGGATGATCGGCTCCTCTTCCTCATTTAAAAGTCGCACACACTGTACGGCAGAATCTGCACGCTGGTCAAACTGTCCCGGCAGATACTCAACGCTGAACACAGCTGCACCTTTTGCATCAAAGGTCTCCTCGTACAGATCGTCTACCGGCGGTTCTGAGAATACAGTCACCTTTGCCTTCTCGTAGGTGTCATCCGAAATATTTTCAATATCATAGCGGATCAGCACCCGCACGTTTGTCACCGTCTTGATTCCGAGATAGCTTTTGATCTCTGATTTCAGATCCTTCGCAGCTACCGCAAAATCAGGTTTCTTCTCCGCATATACGCGACGCACATTACTCATGATTGTTCCTCCGTTTGTTAGGTTAATTAAAACAATATCTATATAATAAGAAAAAAAATCAAATAATGCAACCTTTTTACCGGAAATGAATATTTTCTTAAGCATCCATGCCCTTCCAAAATTCCCGTAAAAGTTCATCGACACCATCCAAGGTGCAGCTCCTGCAGTCCTCCCACTCCCTCGGGAAAAGCCTTCGATTATCGCGCTGCAGGAAACGCTCGTCCAGAAGCGCAATGACACCGACATCCGTCAGCGTGCGGATCACGCGCCCTGCGGCCTGCTGTACCTTGTTCATACCCGGGAAGCGGTACACATAATCAAACCCATCCCCACCGCGCGCATCAAAGAAGTTTTTCAATATCTCGCTCTCTCCCCCGATCTGTGGAATCCCGGTTCCAACAATGATCGCACCGATGAGCTGGTCCTCCCGCAGATCCACACCTTCACCAAAAATGCCGCCCATTACACAAAACGCCACCATGGAATGTTCCCGGGGTCTGGAAAACTCCTGCAAAAACTCCTCCCTCTGCTGTTCGCGCATGTTCTGCATCTGCATGATCACATCGATCTGCTCACCTGCCAGATATTCGAACTGCTCCGCCACGTCCAGCATCATCTTATAGGATGGAAAAAAGGCAATATAATTTCCCTTTTTTGCCTGCGCGATCCTTTCTATATAAGAAGAGATCCGCACAAATTCCTCTGTGGTCCGTCTCGTATATTTGCTGCTCACATCTCTGCCCACAAATAACAGTCTCTGATCCGGTGTAAACACAGAGTGCGCATACACCGCATAGTTGTCATCCTTTGTAGATAGCAGGCTCTTATAGTATTGGATCGGCAGCAAGGTTCCTGAAAAAAAGACCGTGCTGTGCGCCTTATCCAGACACGCCTGCAGATTACGTGACGGGTCTGCACAGTACAGTTTGAGCGCAAAACTGCCATCCTCTTCCATAGACGAATAGATCACATAATTTTCATCTACCAGTTCATAGATATTCAGAAAATTTCGCAGTCCGAAATAAAACTCCATCACCTCATCGCGCTCCGGTATCGTCAGGGGCTTCTGCAAAAAACGTTCCATCTCCGATGCCAGCCGCATAAGGGCGAACACCAGATCATTGATGGATTCGTGCAGCATATAGTCCTCGCACTCCCGCTTGTAGGTCAGCAGGATCTTGTTCACGCGCTCCAGTTCCCGCTCCACCTTTTTGCTCCACGGCTTTAAAAGCCTCTTTACCGCCAGCACATCCTCCTTTACGACCCGCTCAGAATACATCTGTCTGCCGCGCTCCACCAGATTGTGCGCCTCATCCACCAGAAACAGATAATCTCCCCGATTACCCTCCGCAAAAAAACGTTTTAAATAAACTGTCGGGTCAAAGACATAGTTGTAATCCCCGACGATCACATCGCTCCAGCTGGACACATCCAGACACAGTTCAAAGGGACATACCATATGCTTGTCCGCCTGTTCCAACAGCACCTCTCTCGAAAAACAGTCCTCCTGCTGCAGCAGGTCAAACACTGCATCGTTGACCCGGTCAAAATGTCCCTTTGCATAAAGACACGCATCCGGATTACACTCCGGCTTTTCACATTTGCATAATTTCTCTTTTGCCGTGATCTGAACGACCTTTCCCCTGTAACCATGTGTCCGGAACACTGCAAAGGTCTCCATCGCCACGGTCGCTGTCACCGTCTTTGCCGTCAGATAAAAGATCTTCTCACCCTGTCCTTCTCCTACCGCACGTACCGCCGGGAACAACACCGAGACAGTTTTTCCCGTCCCCGTCGGCGCCTGAATAAACAGATTCTTTCTGCGCAGGATCGTGCGGTACACATCTGATACCAGCTCCTTTTGTCCCGGGCGGTAATCAAACGGAAACTCCATATTTTTTATCGAAGCAATACTGGTCTTATGCCATTCGTACTGAAAGTCTGCCCATTTATGATATTCTTTCATCAATGCATCAAACCATTCTTCTATTTCTGCAAATGCATACTGCTCATAAAAACGGTTCACTTCCTCAGTGTCCAGGTCACAGTATGTCATCTGGACCCCAATCTCCGGAAGCTCCTGCTGCAGCGCATAAATGTATGCATAACATTTCGCCTGCGCCAAATGCACCGGGATCGGCTCCTCCATCTTTGCCACATCCTGATAGATACCCTTGATCTCATCGATGCACGGCATGTCCTCCCTTGTAAAAATACCGTCGGCGCGCCCCTCGATCGTGAGCACATAGCGTTCCGTCGGCACATCCAGGCGCAGCGCTACCTCCGCACTGTAGGAACTGCCCATCGCACGCTGGAGCTTTTTGTGGATACGCGTGCCCTCCTGCATGGCATTCAGCTGCAGCCCGCGGCTTATACGGTTATCTATATCTCCTGAGCGCAACAAAAACTCCACCAGGTTACGCACCGAAATGCGTACCTGCTGGAGTGGTCGTTCCTGCTCTGCAATTACTGTTTCCTGCAAAGGCAACTCTTTTTGTTCCATGTTTTCCTCATCCTAAAACAGCATATCCTCATAATAAGGGCACAGATTTTTGGCGGTGGGATCCTTTCCCTTCTCACCGCGGCAAGGTCGGTTTGCTGCCCGGCAATCCGTATCACAATACCAGCGTGTCGGCTGCTCCGGTTCTGCTTCTCTTTGAACCTCTTTTTCTTCTCCGCTCATTTCACTACCCCCTATGAAGAGCACACCCTATTCTTTCCGGTATTCTTTGCCTGATACAGTGCCTGATCTGCCTGATCGAAAAACTTACTGGCAGTGTTCCACGGTCTGTCGTACTCTGCCACACCAAGACTCACCGTAAACTGGTGCTCCTCACCGGATGCATCGGCAAACACGGTATCCGCAAATCTCCTACGGATCGTATTTGCACGGGTCAGTGCATCTTTTTTATGACAGCCGCCCACGATCAGCACAAACTCCTCGCCGCCGTAACGTGCGGCAAAGTCCTTGGCACCGCAGTAGTTTTTAAAAATGCCTGCCAGTCCCAGCAGTACTTCGTCGCCAAACGCATGACCGTAAGTGTCGTTCACTCTCTTAAAGTTATCAATATCCGCGATCAATAGACAAAAACTCGCATCTTCACGTGACTTTTCAGGTGTCTGCGCAAATGCTTCCATACGTTTTTCCAACTCTTCATAGAAGTATTCGTGATTGTAAAGCCCGGTCGCCGCATCCATACGGGTCGCATCGCCTAAAAGCATCGTCTGATCATGCACATACTTTACATTATAATATACAAGTCCGCCGATGCAGAACATACCGATCAGATTCGTGAGATGCCAGAAATCAACCGTCCGATAACCGGCCACATAAATAACCACATGGCGCACCACTACCATAACCGCAAACAGGATCACCTGTATCTTTGCCCATCGCTGATCAGTCCAGATCGGAAACATTGCGATCACGCCAATTAACAGTCCATCCAGAACGGACAGTCCTGACGGGTGTGCCAGCAGCAGGATCAGATATAGATTTAATATCAGATAATTAACAATGTGGTGCAGCTCCCGCTCTTTTTTCACGACCAACCAATGATATATCTGGAATAGTACAAACGTAACAAGCATGGGAAAAAAGCATTTTTGCAGGATTCCCTTTTGATAGCCACCGGTTGCCAGTCTAAGGATCAGCCAGCACACATTGATCACCGCATAGCATGCCCACAGGCTCTTCATGCAGGTTCCGACCATATGGCCAAGTTTTTTATCTCTCTGTCTGTTATAATTCTCAAGCGCTCTCATACCTTGTCTTCTTTCATATGTTTCAGACCCGGGAAATCTGTCACACGATCATGTGAAAATAACCACGGGTAACCAAACAGTTAGACCATTTATATAATTGTAACATATTTCAACACATTTGCAATGCAAGATTTGTCATAATCTGCTATTTTATATAATTTTGTCAATCTCTGAAAAATGTAAAAGTTTCAAAAAAATGTTTATACAATCATTGATTTTTGTCTATAGACACCAACAATTAAAAAGGATACACTGATTTTAACAAAAAAAAATGTAAATGGAGGGGTAATTTTTATGGCAAAATATGTAATGGCATTGGATGCCGGTACAACAAGTAACCGCTGTATTCTCTTTAATGAGAAGGGAGAGATGTGCAGCGTAGCTCAGAAAGAGTTCACACAGTATTTTCCCAAGCCCGGCTGGGTAGAGCATGATGCAGACGAGATCTGGTCTACACAGTTAGAAGTAGCAAAAGCAGCTATGGCAAATGTCAATGCAACTGCAGCTGACATCGCAGCCATCGGTATCACGAATCAGCGTGAGACCACAATCGTATGGGATAAGAACACAGGAGTACCTGTATATCATGCGATCGTATGGCAGTGCCGCAGAACTTCTGAATACTGCGATTCTTTGAAAGAGAAAGGCCTGACCGATACCTTCCGTTCTAAGACCGGACTCGTGATCGATGCTTATTTCTCAGGTTCCAAGGTTAAATGGATTCTCGACAACGTAGAGGGGGTACGTGAGCGAGCTGAGAAGGGCGAATTACTGTTTGGTACTGTTGAGACATGGCTCATCTGGAAGCTGACCAAGGGCGCTGTCCATGTAACAGATTACTCAAACGCAGCAAGAACCATGTTATTCAACATCAACACCTTAGAGTGGGATGATGAAATTTTAGCAGAGTTAAACATTCCGAAGAGCATGCTTCCGACACCGAAGCCGTCCAGCTGTGTATACGGCGAATCAAATCCTGAATTCTTCGGCGGACCGATCCCGATCGCAGGTGCTGCAGGTGATCAGCAGGCTGCTCTGTTTGGACAGACCTGTTTCAACGAAGGCGAAGCAAAGAATACATACGGAACCGGATGCTTCATGCTGATGAACACCGGCGAGAAACCTGTATTCTCCAACAATGGTCTGGTTACCACGATCGCATGGGGACTTGACGGAAAAGTTAACTACGCATTAGAGGGATCTATCTTCGTTGCAGGTGCTGCGATCCAGTGGCTGCGTGACGAATTAAAATTTGTTGATTCCGCTCCCGATTCTGAGTACATGGCACGCAAGGTAAATGATACAAACGGATGCTACGTTGTACCTGCATTCACCGGTCTTGGTGCTCCTTACTGGGATCAGTACGCAAGAGGAACCATCGTTGGTCTGACCCGTGGTGTCAACAAATATCACATTATCCGTGCAACGTTAGAGTCACTGGCATATCAGGTAAATGACGTACTGGCAGCTATGAAGGCTGATTCCGGCATCGAGCTGGCTTCCTTAAAGGTTGACGGCGGCGCATCTGCAAACAACTTACTGATGCAGATGCAGTCAGATATCATTCAGGCTCCGGTTGATCGTCCGGTTTGCGTAGAGACCACCGCTATGGGTGCTGCTTATCTGGCAGGTCTGGCAGTTGGCTACTGGGCAAGCAAAGAAGACGTTATCAAGAACTGGGCAATTGACCGTACTTTCACACCTGAGATCTCTGCAGACGATGCTGCAAAGAAGGTTAAGACCTGGAAGAAAGCAGTTACCTACGCATTTAACTGGGCAAAGGAAGACTAATCTGATCTGCCCGGCAATTTACCGATAAAATGAAAAAACATCATGACAGGAGGAAATTTTATGTTACCTTATATAGCAGAGTTAATTGGAACATTTATGTTGATCCTTTTAGGAGATGGCGTTGTTGCTAACGTAACTTTGAATAAGTCAGGTATGAAAGGTGCCGGATCTATCCAGATCACATTTGCATGGGGTCTTGCAGTTATGGTTCCCGCATGTATCTTCGGTGCAGCTTCCGGCGCACACTTCAACCCCGCATTGACCATCGCTCTCGCTGCTGAGGGCAGCCTTGCATGGGGTCTGGTTCCCGGTTACATCATTGCTCAGTTCATCGGTGCTTTCCTTGGCGCTTGCTGTGTATACGTTCTGTTCAAGGGACAGTTCGATGCAACCGATGATCCCGGAACAAAGCTCGGCGTATTCTCTACCGGTCCTTCTATCCCGAACACAGGATTGAACCTGCTTAGTGAGATCATTGGTACATTCGTACTCGTATTTGCGATCAAGGGCTTCGGCAATGTGGACGCTGCAGGCGGCATCGGCAACTTATATGTATTCGGTCTGATCGTTTCCATCGGTATGTCACTCGGTGGTCTTACCGGATATGCGATCAACCCCGCCAGAGATTTAGGACCTCGTATTGCACATGCAGTATTACCGATCAAGGGTAAAGGCTCATCCAACTTCGCATATGGATGGATCCCTGTTGTTGGACCTATCATCGGTGGTTTATTAGCAGTTGGTTTATTCAACATCATCCCCTGGTAATTAACTCAGGTTTATAAAACAAAATATCTAGCAAGAGATGAGAGCCGTGCTAGGAGATACCGGAAACGGTATCTCTGAAGCGCGGCTTTTTTTCAGGAGGGAAAAGTATGTATGACGTAGTAATCATTGGCGCAGGTGTGACCGGAAGCGCCAGTGCAAGGGAGCTGTCCCGTTATAAATTAAATATTTGTGTGGTAGATAAGGAAGAAGACGTCTGCGCAGGCACATCCAAGGCAAACAGTGCGATCGTACACTCCGGAATCGACTGTACCCCCGGTACCCTGATGGCAGAGTTAAATGTAAAAGGAAATGAATTGATGGAGCCGCTGTCAAAGGAACTGGATTTTTCCTTCAAACGCAACGGTTCTCTGATCCTGTGCTTCTCAGAAGAAGATCGCCCGAATCTGGAAGCTCTCTTTGCACATGCGGAAAAAAATGGTGTTCCCGGATGCCGCATTCTGGAAAAAGAAGAACTACATGAAATGGAGCCCAATATTTCCGACGAAGCGATCGCAGCGATCTACTGCCCCACCGGCGGTATCGTATGTCCTTTCGGATTAAACATCGCAATGGCTGAAAACGCTTATACCAACGGTGTGGAATTCCGCTTTAACACCGCTGTACGAAAGATCACAAAAACGGAAAAAGGCTGGCTGTTATCCACAAACAACGGTGATATCCTCACCAAGGTCGTTGTCAATGCAGCCGGTGTCAATGCTGATATCTTCCACAATATGGTAAGTGAGAATAAGATCCATATCACTCCCAGACGCGGCGAATACTGCCTTCTGGACAAGACTACCGGCGGTCTCGTAAGCAATACGATCTTCCAGCTGCCCGGCAAGTACGGCAAAGGAATCCTTGTTACTCCTACCGTTCACGGAAATACACTGATCGGTCCTACCGCTGACGATCACGATGACAGAGATGCAACGAACACGACCGCTCAGGGGCTGGCACATGTGATCTCCGCAGCTACCAAGTCTGTTCCGACCGTTCCGGTGCGTCAGGTCATCACCTCCTTCTCCGGAAATCGTGCACATGAGGATCATCATGAATTCATCATCAAGGAGCTTGAGGATGCGCCGTTCTTCGTAGACGCAGCAGGTATCGAGTCTCCCGGTCTCACCAGTTCTCCCGCCATCGGCGTAAAGGTGGCAGGCATTGTGGCAGACCTGTTAAAGCCCGAAAAGAATCCGGACTTCAACGGTACCAGAAAAGGTGTGCTTGACCCGAAATCACTCTCTGAAGAGGAATACGCAAAACTCATCAGCGAGAAACCCGAATACGGAAACATCATCTGCCGCTGCGAAATGATCACAGAGGGCGAGATCATGGATGCCATTAACCGCCCGTTAGGAGCAAAATCTTTAGACGGTGTAAAGCGCAGAACCCGCGCAGGTATGGGAAGATGTCAGGCAGGTTTCTGCTCTCCCAGAACAATGGAGATCATTTCCCGCGAGCTTGGTATTTCCCAGCTTGAGATCACCAAGAATGGCGGCAGATCCAATATGGTAGTCGGATACAGCAAGAAAAGCATTGAGGAGGCATAAACTATGAGTTCATATGATATCGTAATCATCGGCGGCGGTCCTGCCGGCCTGGCAGCGGCTGCTTCAGCAAAGCGTGAAGGCGTAGACAGCATCCTGATTCTGGAACGCGACACCCAGCTTGGCGGTATTTTAAATCAGTGTATTCACAATGGTTTTGGTCTTCACACCTTTAAAGAGGAGCTGACCGGCCCCGAATATGCACAGCGTTTTATCGATCAGGTTGAAGAATTAAAGATTGAATACAAATTAAATACTATGGTCATGGATATCACTCCGAACAAGGAGATCACCGCCATGAACCGCACAGACGGACTGTTCCACATTCAGGCAAAAGCGATCGTCCTTGCAATGGGCTGCCGTGAGCGTTCCCGTGGCGCATTAAACATTCCCGGCTACCGTCCTGCAGGTATCTACTCTGCCGGTACTGCCCAGCGTCTGGTAAACATCGAAGGCTTTATGCCCGGTCGCGAAGTCGTCATTCTCGGCTCCGGTGACATTGGACTGATCATGGCAAGACGTATGACTCTGGAAGGTGCAAAAGTAAAGGTTGTTGCCGAACTGATGCCCTATTCCGGCGGTTTAAAGAGAAATATCGTTCAGTGTCTGGATGATTTCGGCATTCCGTTAAAACTCAGTCATACAGTCGTTGATATCAAAGGAAAAGAACGTTTGGAGAGTATCACCCTTGCCGCTGTTGACGACAAAGGCAAGCCGATTCCCGGAACAGAAGAAGAATACACCTGTGATACGCTGCTGCTCTCCTGTGGTCTGATCCCCGAGAATGAGATCTCCCGCAGCATCGGTGTTGATATGGAACCCGTCACTTCCGGACCGATCGTAAATGAGAGTCTGGAAACCAGCGTAGAAGGCGTTTTTGCCTGCGGAAATGTGCTTCATGTACACGATCTGGTTGACTTTGTATCCGAGGAAGCTGCTGCTGCCGGACGCAATGCAGCCGCTTATGTAAAAGCCGGAGGAACACTCGGCGAGAAGAGCAAAGAGATTCCGATCAAGGCAGTGGACGGTGTGCGTTACACGGTTCCGAAAAAGCTCCATATCAACCGCATGGCAGATGAACAGATCGTCCGCTTCCGCGTGGGCGCTGTCTACAAAAACTGCTACATCTCCGCCTACTTAAATGACGAACGGATCATCCACAGAAAACGCCAGATCATGGCACCGGGTGAGATGGAGGAAATCAAGCTGAAAAAAGAGCAATTGGAAGGCTTTGACGGCTTAGAAAACATTACTGTGAAGATTGAGGAGGCGTAAACCATGGAAAGTAGAAATCTGACCTGTATCGGCTGCCCGATGGGCTGCCTCATGACAGTAGAAATGGAAAACGGTGAAGTCGTATCAGTCACCGGAAATACCTGCAAGCGCGGCGACGATTACGCCAGAAAAGAAGTCACGCATCCGACCCGTATCGTAACCAGCTCCGTCTATGTGACAGGCGGTACGATCCCGATGGTATCCGTAAAGACCGCCCATGATATTCCCAAGGAAAAGATCATGGACATCATGGCAAGCATCGAGCATGTAACGGTTGCCGCTCCGGTAAAGATCGGTGATGTGATTGTTGCAAACGCTGCTGACACCGGGGTGGACATCATCGCTACCAAGGATATTTCAGCAGTTTAAATCCACTCAAAAGGGGCTGTAAAAAAACAGCCATGAAGTAAAGATCCTTGTCGCGCAAGACGCGGCAGGGATCTTTTTCTCATCACTATCGAATTATCATGCTTTTT
>SFRL01000115.1 GCA_004562765.1 bacterium
GCGGAGAATTTCCTGGGCGATCTAGCACTCGGACGAAATGTCGGTCCTGCGATGGTGGACCTCGCAGAGTCCGCTGGGACTTTTCTTTTTGATAATCTGATACCAGCTGTCGGAAGAGTATTTGCATATCTTCCGCAGGCAATCTCAGCTCTGATACAGACGGGACTCCCGAGTTTTATGGCATCGGGATCAGAGATGGTGACGGGGCTCGTGTCAGGAATCCAGACGGCAGGGCCACAGCTCGCGAAGAGAATTCCGGAACTGGTGCAGCAGGGAATGGACGCAATATCACAGAATCTGCCGAATATCATGGCAAAGGGCAGAGATATGATCGTCGGACTCGTGCAGGGAATCACGAGCAACCTTCCGGCGTTCATCGACGCGGTCGCTAACATAGCATCGAAGATTCCAGACTTTTTGAAACAGAATCAGCCGAAAATAGCAGCAGAAGGAGGAAAGCTGATCGGACAGCTGGCGGTAGGATTGATAAAGAACCTGCCGAAGATCATAGTGGCAGTCGCAAAACTGGGATTGACGATTATTTCCACGATACTGAAAAATATTCCGGCGATGCTGAAAACAGGGAAAACTCTCGTGTTTAACTTTGCGAAAGGCCTTGGAGGGGCAGCTCTGGCCGCAGTTAAGTCTGCTGCTAAGAAGATAGTAACAGGCCTCATCTCGCCGATAAGCACGATAGGAGGCAAGATCAAAGGATATGTCGACAAGGTCAAGTCGCTGATGTCGTTTTCCGGGCTGGCGTCAAAAGTGCGCGGAATCTGGAACAGCGTAAAGAGCGCCATCACAGGCCCGATTGAAAGCGCGAAAAACACAGTATCCAGGATTATAAAGAAGATAAAAGGCTTCTTCCCTCTAAGAGGAGGCAAACTGTTCAGCGGGATCAAGCTCCCGCATTTTACTGTAAAAGGAGGTAAATTCCCGTTCGGCGTAGCCGGTAAGGGTTCTCTCCCAAAATGGAATGTAAGCTGGTACCGGAAGGCAGAAGACACGCCATACCTGTTCACGAAGCCAACGGCATTCGAAACAAGAGTGGCGGGCGAGCACAATGACGAGATCATGTACGGCCGCAGGAATCTTATGAATGACATCAGCGAAGCGGTCAAGGATAAGAGCAGCGCAGTGGTACAGAATTTCTATATCACAGTTAATGGCGCGCAGGATCCGGAGGAGTATATGAAGGGCCTCATGAGAAGGGCAAAGATGGAAGCGAGGGCAGTATAAAATGGCAAAAACTCCAAAGACAAAAAAGCCAACAGGCCTGAGCATAAAAAGAGACGGCCGAAAATTCACATTTGAGTGGAAAATCGGAGACAAAGACTATGGAGACGGCCAGCAGCTGCAATGGAGGCTGAGCTGTTGGAAAACTGGAAGCTGGCAGAAGGAAACGGTAGGAACATCTGTAAAATCCAAGGCTGTTTATATAGATCTGGACACGGTATATCCGACAACAGTAAACAAGGCCACATCGATCACGTTCAGAGTCAGAGGAAACCGGAAGAAGTACAAATCCGGCAAAAAGGCCGTGAACCCAACTCTCTCCGACTGGTCGAGCAAGTCGTTTGATATCAGTGAGCCGAACAAGCCAACGGTCACAGCAACACTAGACGAGACACTGCAAAACGTGACGACATTCGCCTGGGAGACTGAGACGTCAGAGACTGACGGGAGATACTTCAGAGACGTAGAATGGCAGTCAATACTCGTGCAGGACTGCGAGGAGACGGATGGCGCAAAGTTGAATTGGGACAGTAATGCGCTGGGATGGCTCACAGACACAGGAACTGCGTCGGGCAGCAACACGATCACAGAGGACACGGCTCTGATAGCAGGGAAGTCTTTCACGAGGTGGTTCCGCATAAGAGCAAGAGGCCCTGCCGGAACCTCAGACTGGCAATATGGGAATCATGTATATTCGCAGTGCTATCAGGCAAAGGTTGGAACGGCAACGGCCAACGAGACGGAAGCGAACGGATTCATCTGCAGCGTAGACTGGGATGCGACAGGGAACGCATCGAACCCGATCGACCAGACGACGGTTCAGTATGCGATCGTGGTTCCGGAAGCCGGCCTGACCTGCCCGAGCGGAGCGAGCTGGCAGGATGCGAACATATCGAAAGATACTGCAGATTCAGACAACGAAGCACGATGCGTATACAACATACGGCAGAGCGACGCTTGCAGCTGTCGGACGTCTGAAGAACCCGTCAGGCGTATCGGTACAGACGGACGATGTGACACACCGAGCGACGATTACTGCTACGAACAACTCAGACGTCGAGGACTCATTCCTTGTGATTGAATACATGGGATCGTCAGACCCGACTGGAAAATTTATTTGCGGCATCATACCGAAAGGCTCGACGAGCGTGACGGTGCAGGGGCCGGACTGGTCCTCAGAATCCCAGGTCGCGTTCGGAGTGCGTGCGGTTGTCGGAAGTTATCAGCAGATCACAAGATCAGACGGAGCGACATGCTATGCCGTCACCGAAAAAATGAGATCTGCAGAGACCGTCTGGGACGGAGGGACCGTTCCGCAGGCTCCGGGCAACGTGACAGCATCCGCGACGGAGATACCCGGAACGATTAGAGTGATATGGGACTGGACGTGGAACGATGCGAACAGCGCGGAGATCTCATGGTCAGATCATCCGGATGCGTGGGAATCGACGGATGAACCAAGCAAATACAGTATCGATCACATCCATGCTGCCCAGTGGAATATCTCCGGGCTGGAAACAGGGAAAACCTGGTATATAAGAGTACGGCTCATCAATAAAGTCGGAGAAAACGAGACATTCGGCCCGTGGTCGGATGCGATAACGATAGACCTGTCATCGGCGCCGAGCGTGCCGGTGCTTTCGCTGTCTCCGGGAACTATAACGGAAGATGGTAGTGTGGTCGCGTCCTGGGCGTATTCCACGACAGACGGAACCGCGCAGGCATATGCCGAAATATGTGAAGTCTCCGTGAACGCAGGCGTGATCACGTATGGGGACATTATAGCGCATGTGGAAACGGCGCAACATATAGCCATCAAGGCAGAAAATGTCGGATGGCAGGCGGGAGAGACGCACGGCCTGGCGGTCCGTGTCGTATCCGCATCCGGAAGAAAATCAGACGACTGGAGTGATCCGGTATATGTTCATGTGGCGCAGCCGCTGACCGCAAGCATCGAGAACACGTCTCTCGTGCTGAAGACTGTTCCGGACGATGAAGAGGCTGGAACCACGAGAAGCGACCTGTCTCTGACAGAGCTTCCGCTGGCCGTGACAGTGTCGGGAGCTGGAGCAGGAGGCGAAACGATCGTATCAATCCAGAGAGCGGAAGAGTATCACATACTCCGTCCAGACGATCAGATGTCAGACGGGCACATGGGAGAAGTGGTGGCAGAGGTCCTGCAGATGGGAGAAAATCCGATTTCGATTAGTGCGGATGATATATCCGGATATCTCGACGACGGAGCGCAGTATCTGATAAAGGCAACAGTCAGAGACGGGTATGGGCAGTCTGCGACAGATGAGATCCTGTTCACTGTTCACTGGGATCACCAGGCACTTGTACCAAAAGCAAAGGTACAGATGAATCAGGCAGAATATGTCGCGTTCATCACACCGATCGCGCCGGAAGGAACGGCTGC
>SFRL01000066.1 GCA_004562765.1 bacterium
TACCTGCACTGAACAAATATCCTTATTCATTCATAATCACCTATACTAAACTCCATGTTTGAAATTACTAAACTCATTCAAACGAGAATGCCCGGGCTGTTGCACCCGGGCATTTGTTACTTTGTGAGATACATCCTTTGACAATACTGGGTGCTTTGCCAGCACGGGACAAGCACATAGAGCATCCCCTTGCGACTGCCTCCCGCAACCATTACTGGCGCTTTATCGATGTTGGTATTTCTGGATATGTATCCTCGCTGGTATCTGAGAAATGCAACGGAGTAACCCTGTGTTTTTGCTTCTTCATAGGTCTTCGGTATCATGGTTTTCATTGTCTCGTCCTCCTGTCTTGTTCTTTGTTTGTACCTATATTATACAGCTCTTAATATTGATTGTCAATAGTTTTATTCTATTGACATCCAATATTTTTTGAGCTATAATAATGTAAACCGTAACCATGAGAAAAGGGGTGATTCAATGAGACGCTATAAAATCCGTTGCCGCTATTGCATTTTCTATAATACAGTTAATGGATTCGGATATTGTGATATTTTCAAAATTAGAGTATCCGAAAATGATTCATGCGAAGAAAGGAGAAAACCATGAAGACTAAAACTACAATCGCATTTTCCTGCCCAGAGAATACCGCCCGAATTATTGATGAGTATTCTACCCGTCTAGGCATTTCTCGCAGCGCTTGCATTACCATGATGTGCAACGCTTTCCTGATTGCAGATTCAAAGACTTTTCCTGCATTTAATATTTCCGATTTACGGGAAGAGGCTTTTGATCACGAAAGAGGGTGTGAATAAATGGCAATCAGATACAGATACGACCCTGAAGTCTACATCCCTGCCGCTGTCCGCTATGGCTATCTAGAATTGTCAGAAGCCCGCGCAGAATACTCCCGTCTGCGCTCCGCAGCTGTGAAGCGCTTGCAGAGACTTTCTCAATCAGAAGGGCGCCTGTACAGTGCTTACAGGATGTACGGCAAAGAAGGCTTTTCCCCTCTTCCGAAGGATGCAACGCCCGCCGAGGTTGGCCGCGCTCTTGCAGATGTGTATCATTTCTTGGAGATGAAAACTTCTTCTCTGAAAGAGATACGAACTTCTCAGAAGAAAGCGCTGGAGACTCTTAACGCTCGCGGATACACATTCCTCAATAAATCCAATATTCGGGAATTCGGCGAGTTTATGGAATCTGCCCGGCAGCAGAAGGTTGTATCTTCTAATCGTGGTGGCTCTCCCGTTATCGTGGAGCTGTACGAAACTGCGAAAAGGCTTTCCCTTCCTCCCGAAAAAATCCAGCGCAATTTTTCCGAATGGTTGCGCAAGAAAAAACAGCTAGAGGAAATGCCAACGCCAAATCCGGGCGAGAAAACCAGCTTAGATTCTGTCAGCGCGCGCATACTTATTAGGGAAGGAAGAAAGACCCATGAATCTGGGCAAGCACCGAAAGCTCGGAAAAATCAGAAGGCCAGCAAAAAGAAGAAAGGAGGATAATAGTTATGAGCCAGATTATAACGCCAGAAGAATTCCCGATGAAGTGGTTTAAGGGGATTAAATTTCTTCCGCGCCCCGTTGGGAATCACGGTGGGCATTATAAGATGGCTTACAAGAATATCATAACAGCATTCGATATTGAGTGCTCCACGATTGATCTTCCATCAGGGCCGCAGGCATTTATGTATGTGTGGCAATGGCAATTTGGTACAGAATATACAGTGGTGGGCCGTACATGGGATGAACTGAAAGCCTTTATCAAAAAGCTCACAAAGGGAATGTTCAAAGAGCAAGGAATCTGGGTAGCAGTCCATAATCTTTCCTACGAATTCCAATTCCTGCGCGGAGTTTTCCACTTTAGCGAGGAAGATGTGTTTTGCATGAAGTCGCGCAAGATATTATCCGCGCGACTCCCCCATATCGAATTCCATTGCAGCTATATACATTCCAACATGAGCCTGAAAGCCTATTTGAAAAAGATGGGCGCCGAGCATCAGAAATTATCAGGTGTGGAATTTGATTACAAGAAAATAAGGTATCCATGGACGCCACTGGATAAAAAGGAATTGGAATATGCGGTGAATGATGTATTGGGGTTGGTGGAAGCACTGAAAATTCATATGGATGCCGAGGGGGATACGCTATACACTTTCCCACAAACTTCAACCGGATATGTGCGCCGTAGGGCGAAAGAAGCCATGCGGAAAGTGAATTATAAATGGCTGAAAGAGCAGCTCCCCAATTATGAAGTGTATAAACTTCTTCGCGAAGCATTCAGGGGTGGAAACACACACGCGAATAGATGGGCGGCGGGGAAAGTCCTGCACAATGTCAAGAGTGCAGATAGATCATCGAGTTATCCTGATGTCATGGTCAATCGCGAATACCCCGTTTCTGAATTTGTGCGGGATCCTGATGAATCCTTTGATCATCTTACAAAGCTTTGCTTTGTGAATCATCGCGCCGGACTTTTCCGTCTCCGCATATGGAATATCCGCTTGCGTGATAAATACTGCCCTATCCCGTATCTATCAAAGGATAAATGCAGAAATATACGCGATGGTGATGACTGGCCCAACGTATACGACAATGGGCGCATACTTTCAGCGGGTTATCTTGAAACAACAATGACGGACATAGATTTGAAAATCGTTCTTTCCCAGTATGATTTTGATTCCATTGAAGCATTCGACGTTTACACAGCTCGCTATGGTCGTCTCCCTGATCCTCTGGTAAAGCTCATATGCCAGCTTTATCATGATAAAACTGCACTAAAGGGAGTGGATGGGCAAGAAATCTATTACGCTCTTTCAAAAGAAATGATTAACGCCGTGTACGGGATGACTTGTCAAGACCCTGTGAAAGATCGTATTGAATATGTAGAGGATAGCGAGGAATTGTTCATAGAGCGCGGGGAGGAGCCTGAAAAGTTATTGGATGATTACCAGCGCCGCGCATTTCTGACATACGCATGGGGCGTATGGACTACGGCCCATGCGCGCGCAGCTTTGCAAGTTGGAATAGATTTAGCTGGCGAAGGCTGTGTATATGTAGATACTGATTCGGTGAAGTACATAGGGGAAATAGATTGGAGTGAATTTAATAGCCGCTGCATTGATGATAGTACAAAAAATGGGGGCTTTGCAAAAGATAAAAACGGGAATATGCACTACATGGGCGTATTTGAGCAGGAGCAGGATTATTACGAGTTCGCCACACTGGGCGCGAAGAAATATGCTTACAGGTACGAGCCGGGCGGGAAGATGCACGCCACAATCGCGGGTGTATCGAAGCATGATATACTGAATGATGCGGGAGAAGTTATTCGTGCTGGTGGTGGTACCGAATTGGATATGAATGGGGGTTTCAGTGCGTTTCTCACCGAGGGATTCGTTTTCCGCGATGCGGGGGGAACTGAGCTAATTTATAATGATAATCCAGAATGCAAGGAAATAGAAGTGGATGGGCACAAACTGCCTATTACCTCTAATGTAGTTATTCGTGATTCTACCTATACCCTAGGCATAACGGCAGAATATAGAGAATTACTTTTCAATATTTCCGAAGAAGATACTTGTATTTTTGACAACATTGATGTATAATATCAGTGTAACCAAATTACCCACCAACATAAAGGAGCGAGAAAAAATGAACATCCTCTACAAGCTGAACGTCGCTAACCACAAAGACCTGTATGACCTCACGAAGTCCCCGGCTATCAAAAAGATGTCCAGCATCGAGGGCGAGACGCGCAGCATCGATTGTGCGGTCATCTATGAAGACACGAAGCACGACGGAGAGATTCAGAAGATTCTTTCCTTCCGTTGCAAGGAATCCGGTGAAATTTTCGCCACGAACTCCCCGACGTTTATTCAGGACTTCGAAGATGCCCGGGACATGATGAAGGAATTCAACGAGGAGATTCACACTATCCGAGTTGAGGGCGGCACGTCCAGAAACGGCAGGCACTTTATCAGCTGTGTATATGTGGATTAAAACTAGCGGGGCTTTGGCCCCGCTTTTTTAGAAGGTGAAAGCTATGAAAATATTTAGAGAAGACGGGTATCTTGATATGGGGGCCATTATGGCAGCGGGCTATCCCTTTACAATCGTCTGTGGTGGACGTGGAACAGGCAAAACCTTCACGGCCTTATACGAGACGATCAAAGATAAAGTGCCTTTTATGCTTTTGCGAAGACTGCAAACGCAAATTGATATGATCAATAAGCCGGAATTCTCCCCATTCAAGGCGCATGAGCGCGTTTTCGGATGGCATATCGGCATGGAAAAAATCAGTAAAAACAATAGTGCAATATATCAGCAGGAGGACAACGGAGACGGATATAAAAACGTGGGTTGCCCCATTGGATACACAGCAGCTTTGGCAACCATATCCAATATGCGTGGCTTTGATGCATCGGACGTGCAGCGCGTCATATTTGATGAGTTTATACCCGAAAAGCATGAGCGGCCCATAAAAAATGAAGCGTCCGCAATCTATAATGCTTATGAGACGATAAACAGAAACAGGGAATTGAACGGCGAAAAGCCATTACAGATGGTTTTTCTTGCGAACAGTAACCGCCTTGACAATCCTCTGTTTATGGAATTGCGAATCGTAACAAGAGCAGAACGAATGCTGAAAACAAATCAGCATTTATGGACGGATGACAAGCGAGGTATAATGTTGGTGATGTTTTCCGATTCCCCCATCAGCGCGAAAAAGGAGAATACATCCCTATACAAGCTCACTGGCGGGAGTGATTATGCAGCAATGGCCCTCCGCAATGATTTTAACACGGAGGACACTGGATCTGTAAAGGCGCACCCCCTGAGTGAATATAACCCGGTTGTCAAGGTTGGAGAAATTACGATTTACAGGCATAAGCGCGGCGGTCAAAAAATCTATGTATCTGCGCACAAAACGGGGACCCCTCCGGAATACGGTACGGGAGAAATTGAGCTTGGGCGCTTCTGCCGTGCATATAATTGGCTCTGGCTCGATTATCTGGAAAGCCAAGTGGAGTTTGAAAGCACAATGTGTGAGCTGCTTTTTCAGAATTATTTTCGTTGATAACTAGGAGGTTAGAAAAATGGATTTTTTGATCTGCACAGCACTTCAGTTTATTCTTTTTGTTCCGCTTTTCATCAAATGGAAAAATGATTGCAGAGAATTGGGAAAAGATAATCTAGCTGCACCGCTGGAAGAACGGTTCATAGCGTGGATTATTCTATGCCCGATATGGATTTTGCCATTTTTCAGTTGACAAAAATAAATATTATGATATACTTAGGTTGCGTGGTGGAGCACAAGACCAGCCTCGGAAAGGCGTGCGTGCGCTTGGTCGGCGCGCGAATCCATCACGCACCATATTATGTTTATGTGGGGTGATAAAATGGATTTGGCTACAATTACTGAGTTCATCCAAAATGTGGGCTTTCCCATTACCTGTTGCGCCGTTCTTTTTTATCTCTTATATCAGGGGATGCAACAGCGGCAGGAGGAAGCACAGGAGCGGGCAAAGCGTGATGCGGAATTCTCCCGCATTATTGCTGAGAATACAGCGGCGACGAATAGCTTGAAAGAGCTTGTCAGGACGCTGCATGGAGGCAGCGATGCTTAATACTGATTTTGTCGAGGGCGTGAAAGCGCTAATCGGCACCCCGTATTCTCAGTGTGATTGCAAGGATGTAATTGCAAAGCCGCTTGGCATCCGCTTTTCAGGGACGAATTGGCTATGGCGTTCGATCAACAATAGTATCAAATATCGCTATTTATCCGAGCGCGTTAAATCCCCGCTTCCTTCCGATGATCTCAGACCCGGCGACATCCTTTTCAAAATCCGCGACAAAGTACCGGACCGGTATGTTGATCAACCGGACGCGTATCATGTCGCCGTATACATCGGGGGCGGAAAAATCATTCACTCAAGCCCTTCTACAGGCGTACGCGAAGATGATTATATTTATGGCGCGTGGCAGGGTTGGGGCCAGATGAAGCAGGTAGAATATGAACGCACCCCTGCTATCATTCAGCCTGATAAAGGTTTATCCGATCATGAAATGATCAAAGCAATTTACAACAAAATCTGTTTGGGAGGGAATGACTAAATGAATATCAATGACATTATCCAGCTTGGCAAAATGGGCTTTACCGCAGCGCAGGTGATGCAGCTCGCGGCTATGCCTGCTCCTGCTCCTGCTCCGGCTCCTGCTCCTGCTCCTGCTCCGGCTCCGGCTCCGGCTCCGGCTCCGGCTCCTGCTCCGGCTCCTGCTCCGGCTCCGGCTCCGGCTCCTGCTCCGGCACCGGCTCCGGCTCCTGCTCCTGCTCCTGCTCCGGCTCCGGCTCAGCAGCCCGATGCATTCGCGGCATTCCTGGCCCAGATGCAGCAGACGCAGCAGCAGATGACGCAGACGCTGCAGCAGATTCAGCAGGCGAACATGTATGCAGCGCAGCAGCCCGCGCAACCCTCCGTGCAGGAGCAGGCACAGGCAGCGCTTGCGGCGATTATCAACCCTCCGGCACCCACTCCGAATAAGTAAAGAAAGGAAGATTCTTGTATGGCATCCGTAAATGAAATGGGCTTTAATCAGGTTGCCGCAACACTGAATGCGATTCAGCAGCAGGTTACTGGCCAAACGGCGATTTCCCCGATCAACAATACTCAGGACTTTATCAGCGTGGCGAATACAACGCTGAAGGCCGGATATGATCCCGTACTCAATGCGATTTCCCAGATGGTATCCCGAACTATCTTCTCCACTCGCCCCTATTCCCGCAAATTCAAGGGCATTTTCGTGGATAACGCCGCCTATGGCGGGCATGTGAGAAAGATCAATTATGTTGATCTTCCGGCGGTTGACGATGAAGGCTACAAGCTCGCCGACGATGCGAGCGTGGACATGTACAAGGTCAGGAAACCGAAGGTTGTGCAGACCAATTTCTATGGCCACAATACCTTCTCCGACTATGTGACCCGTTTCCGTGAGCAGCTTCAGGTGGCCTTCTCTGGACCCGAGCAGCTGGGGGAGTTCTGGGCAAACCTGATGGTCGAGTGGACGAACAAGCATGAGCAGTTCCATGAATCCATGGCGCGTACTGCTCTGCTCAACTTCATCGGCGGCAAGCTGGCAGGCGACACCACCAACGTTATCCACCTGCTGACCGAGTACAAGGCTTTTACCGGAGACGATACGCTGACCGCGCAAACCGTCTATCAGCCGGAAAATTATAAGGCTTTTGTTCAGTGGATGTACTCCCGTATCGCTGTCCTTACCGATATGATGACGGAGCGCTCGACCAAATTCCATACGAATTTGGATGAGGGGCGCAACATCATGCGTCATACCCCGCTCCGCGACCAGCGCGTTTATCTGTACGCGCCGACGCGCTATCAGTCTCAGATGATGGCACTTGCGGACGTCTACCATGACAATTTCCTCACGCTGGCCGACAACGAGACGGTGAACTTCTGGCAGAGCATCGATACGCCTGATACCGTTAACATTACTCCGACGTATCTCCTTCCGACTGGCGCAATCAAGCAGCACGCCAGCGCGATTAAACAGACGAACGTTGTCGGCGTTATCTTCGACCGCGAGGCTGTCGGCATCTCCACTTATGCGGAGGAAATGAGCGTTACCCCGTACAACAGCAGGGGGAAATATTGGAATATGTGGTCTAGCTTCACTGACCGATATTGGAACGACTTCACCGAAAATGGCGTTGTTCTCCTGCTGGATTAAATCGACCTCCCTTCTTTACATAGGGCGCGGAACGTGGCACACTCCGCGCCCAATTTTCTAAGGGGTGAAACCATGGCATTCAATGTTACCCTGTACACATTCAGCAAGAGAAAAAATTCAACGTCAAAACCGACTAGCGGTACAGTTTTCTCCGGACTTATGCGTGAGCCGTGCGGCGTAATCAGACCATCGGTCTCTTTTGAATTCGCGGCGGGGGTGAATCCGTCTGCATATAACTATGCGTACATACCGAACTTTGGTCGGTATTACTTTATCAGGGAATGGACGAGCACGGGCAGACTATGGGCCTGCTCTATGGAGGTTGACGCGCTCGCAAGCTGGGCCGATGAAATCGGGGCACAGAGCTTGTATGTAACGCGCAGTTCCAAGAGGAAAAATGGAAACATTTCCGATGGAATGTATCCAATTTTATCAGATTACACAATCAATAAATATGAGATTGCCAGCAGCTATGCAACCAGAATTGAAAGCGGTTGGTTTGTGGTGGGAATCATCAATTCTGATGCGGATGCGGTGGGCGCAGTATCCTATTATGTATTTACCCCCGCACAATTCAGCAGCTTCAAGCAAAACCTTATGACTAGCAGCACATGGACGGGCGTATCTGATATAACCGAGGAGCTTCTAAAGACGCTTTTCAATCCCTTCCAATATATCGCTTCCTGCAAGTGGTTCCCCTATCAGCCACCCATGGGCGCAAAAGTTACAAGCCTTCCATTCGGTTGGTGGTCCTTTTCTGTCAACTGCCATGAATTAAGCTCCGTTGTGCAGTATCAAAAAAGAAGAAATGAAATTACATCCGAGCATATCCCGAAGCACCCACAGGCGGCAAGCCGAGGGGACTATCTCAATAATGAGCCATTCTCGGAATATAATCTTGCCTATTCCCCCTATGGGTTAATCCGCTTGCCCGGATGGATTAACATTGATAGCACTGATTTGATTCTGTCGGAAACAATTGATTTTATCACGGGCAATTCTACACTTCTTGTATACGCCACAAACGCATCAGAGCAGCAGATTGTTGCGGCAGAAGTCGCGGCACCCATTGCTATTGATGTACAGATTGCGCAAACAAATGTTGATTTTACTCCCGCTCTAAAATCTTTGGGGAATGCCGTTGTATCTGCTGCAAGCCTTGATTTTCGTGGGGCACTCGCCGATGCAGCTAGCGGTATTGCAAGCGCGGTATGCGCGGCACCCACAGTGCAAACGGGCGGTAGAAATGGCGGATTTTCCGATTTGGTAATTTATGATGCGTATATTACCTTGCATTGTAAATTCTACCATGTAGCGGATAACTCCAACAGACTATTGGGTGCCCCACTATGCGAAGATGTAACATTGAGCACTATCCCTGGATACATCGAGGTACTTTCCCCTCATATCAATATAGCATGCACGGCAGAAGAAACGGAAATGATCGAATCGTATATGCAGAGCGGCTTTTTCCTTGATAGCGGGGTGGATTGATGGAACCGGAGAAATACATACAAACATATAGATACAATGTCGCGGTACATGAGGCGGATGCAATCCGAAATTGCAGATACTTCGCGTGGTTTCTCCTTCGCGCACCGTATAGATGGAGCCTGAACGCAATTTGCGCGGCGCTGGGTAATTGGGAAGTAGAAACACTCCTGAATCCCAATTACCCGCAAAGCGTGAACTTCCCAACTGCTCAAACGGGCGGATTTGGTATGCCGCATTGGACTCCATGGTATGATAAATATGGCATGTGGGTACGAATCAATTATGGATTGGTCGCGAGTGCAACCGATGATAATCCGCTTGCCGATTTTGAATTGCAGATGAAATACCACGAACACGAATGTATAAATGGTTACAACGGAGGAAAAACATGGTATAATAATAAAGGGTATTCTTACACATGGAATGAATGGAAACATTCGACCGATGATGTAGAGACGCTGGCAAACGCATACTATTATCAGTATGAGCGCAGCGGGGCCGGTGCTCCGGGAACAAGGCCGGAAAAGGCTAAAAAATGGTGGGACTACTTTCAACAGAATCCCCCTGATAAAGATATACCAGCATGGCTATTATATAAATTCAATGAAAGGAGAGGATTATAAATGGGCGCGCCTTATTATTATGATTATATAAATAGGGTTGATGGCATGCGCTCACCCTCTACGATTCGTGTGCATGATACAGCAGCCGCAGCGTTTTTCCGGAGATACCTTCTGCAAAAAGCAATGAGCGTTTTCAAATGGGTTCTACCTGAAAAGTGGAATAGGGATTTCTTCCTCTATACCCTGTACGGGCGCGGATTCGTCGCTGTGGTGAACACGGATAAATTCGGAGTAATAGCGCAGAATTGCGGGCTATATGGATACGATGTGTATTATGCTCCGACGCACGCAACGATTGCCAACCCCCTGCTGACAGGAATTCTCAGGCCCCGAATTGGAGTGGAGTGCGAGCTATTCAAGCTCCAGCCGGACTACGGCGGCATTATGGATATTGTAGAATTCTACGCTGACAAGCTGGCCCTCTGCGCAGAAACTTGCGACGTGAATTTGCTCAATAGTCATCTTTCCTATGTATTTACCGCCGGAAATAAAGCTGCAGCTGAAAGCTGGAAGAAACTCTATGATCAGATTGCAAGCGGGAATCCTGCTGCTTTCGCGGATAAGTCCCTGATGAATGATGACGGATCCCCAGCTTGGCAGAGCTTTGAGCAGAATGTGGGGCAGAACTTCATTGCGCCTGGCGTTCTTCAGGCAATGCGGACAATTGAACACATGTATGATACTGATATTGGAATCCCCAACGCAAACATTGACAAGCGCGAACGCCTGAACTCACAAGAGGTCGATAGCAATAATGTAGAAACAGCTTCTAAATGCTCACTTTGGCTTGACTCCCTGCAACAGTCTTGTAAGCGCGTTAATAAAATGTTCGGCCTTAATACGTCGGTAGATTGGCGCTTTGCGCCAGATGTGGGAGGTGAAACAAGTGCCAGCGACAATGAGCCTGCTGGGGCTGTATAATTGGGATAACTCAATTCTTGATGGATTGATTGTTCCTGACGGTGTCGATAAAACAGCACTTATCAACAACCTGTTGAGGGAATGTGCAGAACTTGAAATTATTTATCCGCAACCTGACGCCCTGAAGTTTTTTGTTGGCGAATGGTCAAGAGAGCGTCTGCCCGTCTGGGAAAAATTGGAAGCTACGCTTAAATTTGAATATGACCCTATAAGCAACTATGACCGAAAAGAGGAATGGACGGATGAAGGCAGTGGTTCAAGCGAGACATTGACAGCTGGATATAACAGCGCCGGCGCCGATGTGCCGGAGGCAAAGAGCAGCGCAAACAGCAGAGGAAGGCGCACTGGGAGGTCATACGGTAATATCGGAGTAACGACTACTCAGCAGATGATTGAGCAAGAGCGGAAAATTTCAGATTTTGATGTGGATCATGTTATTATCCAAGAGTTCAAAAAGACGTTTTGTCTTTTGATCTACTGAAAGGAGCGGTTTTATGTGGCCGTTTAAGTATCCGTATACTAATTTTCACGAACTAAATCTTGACTGGATTCTCGAAAAGCTTCAGGAATTCGGCGAGAGCGTGAAAAACATTCCCTCTATTGTTCGAAAAGAAGTAGATGCTGTATTTGAAAGTGGAGCAGTACCGACCAACTACCCGCCTAGGAAAATCCTTTATATCGGAGATTCGTATTTCACTGGCGTTGGTGGAAACGGTGATGACATCCCGAAAACAGTCGAGAAATGCATGCCCGTTTCTAAATGGTGGAATTACGCAGTCGGTGGTACTGGCTTTGTGCGAAATCCTGATAATTCAAGCTACATCAACCAGATTAAAAAGGCGTTCTCTGATCTTGGCGAAGAAGCAAACGAAGTAACTGATATTGTTGTTGGCGGAACTTATAATGATGTTTATTATGTGACAAGCAAGGAAGCTACTAGCTCTGCCTTCTTTCTGCCATATATCACCGAGTTCAGGAACTATTGCGTGGGAAATTTCAAAAATGCGAAGCTACATATATTTCCGGGGTTGTATACTGGAGCAAGGCCCAGTGCAGATACCGTTAAAACTTGGCAATACATAAAAACCGCTTGCAAAGACGCGGGAGTCGCCCATGCGGAATATTGCATCAACTGGCTTCTGGGATACGACGAAAGCGTTGATTCGAGTGATATTCACCCCTCGGCAATCGGCTATCGTATCATCGGACAAAATATCGCACAGATTCTCAATGGCGGTGAGGTCGTCACTGGTAAAAAAGTAAATCTAACGGCTAACACATTCACGGGAGAAATAAGCATAAGGTTTTTCAATGATTTTGCGGAGTATTATTTCAACTTCCAACCCACAAGCGCAATGCCAAGCGGAATTGCCAGCTTTTTGGATATACCTGACAGATATTTCAGGAGAGCACACGGAAATGCACAAATCTTTCTGATGCCATATGCAAAATTCAGGGGAAGCGATGCCGAATGCATTACCTTCAGCAGTAAAGGACTTCTTGTGCAAAGCAGTGATTTCAATACATCACTGACCTATGTAGGAACATATATTGAGCCACTGTATCCGATCTATTGATGAGCAGCCCGGGTGCAACAGCCCGGGCCTTCTCGTGTACGCTAGTTTAGTATTTGTGATTTTGAAGTTTAGTGCAGGTGATTATGAATGAATAAGGATATTTGTTCAGTGCAGGTAAACTTGGGGAATAGTATTGTTATACACCC
>SFRL01000116.1 GCA_004562765.1 bacterium
TCAAACCGGAACCCTTCTATACGGTTCAGATTGGACTGGATGGGTTTACGGCAGCAAGCGAACGCTTCAAAAAGAAGTCGGATGCCGAAGCAGTCAGCAAAGATTGTTCTGTTGCTGCGGTCACAAAGGCAGAGTGCAAAGAGAAAAGCGAAAAGCCGCCTGCACTTTATGATCTGACCAGTTTACAGAGAGATGCCAACCGTGTGCTGGGCTATACGGCACAGCAGACTTTGGATTACACCCAGAATCTCTATGAAAAGAAGCTGGTCACTTATCCCCGAACCGACAGCAGATACCTGACAGACGATATGGCACACAATCTTCCTAACCTTGTAAATATGGCTTTCCACACATTCCCCGCCCCAGGTGTGGATAACGTACCTGTCCATGCGGAGCAGGTTGTGGATAACAAAAAGGTCACAGACCACCATGCCATTATCCCTACCAGAGAATTGCAGAAATGCAATCTGAATGAGTTGCCCAAGGGCGAGCTTGCAATTTTGCAGCTGATTTCCAACCGCCTTTTTGTGGCTGTGGGAGATCCGCACCGATACGCAGAGACAGTCATTGAACTGGACTGCGGTGGAACAGCATTCTCTGCCAAGGGAAAAATCATCCTGCATGACGGATGGAAAGCACTTGCCAGAAAAAGTGATTCGACAAAATCTGACGAGAAGGAACAGGCACTTCCTTCCGTTTCCGTTGGCGATGAAATAGCTGTGATCAGCACGGAGATTAAGGAGGGAAAAACCTCCCCTCCCAAGCACTACACCGAAGATACGCTCCTGCAGAGCATGGAAACTGCCGGTGCGGATGAAATGCCCGATGAGGTGGAGCGTAAAGGTCTGGGAACCCCTGCAACCCGTGCCGGCATCATCGAAAAACTGGTTCGCATTGGTTTTCTGGAACGGAAAGGCGATAAGAAAACCAAACATCTGATTCCTACCCACAAGGGTACAGCTCTGGTAACGGTCATGCCCGAACAGATTCAGTCCCCGTCTATGACAGCGGATTGGGAGGAAAAGCTGTTGCTCATCGAGAAGGGCGAATACGCCAGCGAGGATTTTATGGATGAGATCAAAAATGTGATTGCCGGTTTGATTCAGAATTACGAGGTTATTCAGGACTCTGAGGTTCTGATGTCAAAGGAAAGCAATGCCGTGGGGAAATGCCCTGTCTGCGGCAGTTCTGTGGAAGAAAAGGCGAAAGCATTTTTCTGTTCCAATCGAAGCTGCAAGTTTGCCCTCTGGAAAAACAACCGTTATTTCGAGAGTATCGGCAAGAGAATGACCAGTGCCACGGCACAGAAACTGCTTGGCTCTGGGAAAATCAAGCTGAAAGGCTGTAAATCAGCTAAGACCGGAAACACCTTTGATGCCACGGTCTATATGGAGGTATTCGAGGACGGAAAGACCAGGTTTAACATGGAATTTGATAACGGAGGAAAACGCAAATGAGAAATGAGTATAACCCGGACGGCAAGGACATCCGATTTATCGACAGCCACTATAAGGACTTGTTCCGTATTCCGGACGGTGGCTGTGTCCAGATTCACTATCCCGATGAAACTGTCGTGAAACCCTGCAAATTTATCGACGAGTACCACACCCAGGTTGGTTACACTGTGTTCCACATCTGCCAGTTCGCAGAAATTATGGAGCGCAACGGCGCAACCTACATGGCAGAGCCTGAAATCATGGGTGATGAAGCCGCATGGAAGGTCGGTCGGGACAGAATCCTTGCGGTGCAGACCTGTGAGGATGGCTACGATTACACTCTGTTGGATGAGAACTACAACGAGATAGATGGCGGCCAGCTGGATAACCCGGATTTAACTATGATCGAAGCCAGAAAAGAAATTCTGGAATCCCTTGGTCTGGAACACAGGGAGCTTCGTGCCATGGTCTATGAGGATGTGATGGAACAGGCTTTTGAGGTTGGCAGGCAGGCGTTTGTGGTGAACGACCCTATTGCAGAGCTTGCGTTCAAACTCGACCGTTTTGCCGAGAACTTCGACCCCTATGAATATATGGATCAGGTCGATGATGCGCAGGCGCATATCCAGAAAA
>SFRL01000067.1 GCA_004562765.1 bacterium
TCCGGAAGATGGAAATAAATCGGCGGGATTGCTGCGATCGCGTCAACGCCAAGGCTTTCCGCATGTCTTGCAAGCTCCATACTGTCTTTGGTATTGTTGCACGCTACATGAGCAATGACTGTCAATTTCCCTTCTGCTGCTTTCATCACATTTTCCAGAATGATCTTTCTGTCTTCCACACTCTGATAAATGCATTCTCCTGAAGAACCATTTACATAGACTCCTTTTACTCCTTTTTCAACGAAATATCTCGTTAATGCCTGTACTCCTTCCGGGCTGACCTCGCCTTCTTTGTCGTAGCATGCGTAAAATGCCGGAATGACTCCTTTGTACTTGTCAAGATTTCTCATGGTGCTTTTCTCCTTTTCTTTTTTTATAATTTAGGCGTTTGTAAAATGCCCAAAGCCTCATAACTACAGCATTTTATGCTGTCAAAACAAAGCAGCTCCTTTTTTTGCTTACGTCAATCCAGAGCTTCTGCAAATGATTTTGTGATCAGCTGTGGTCTTGTGATGATAGAGCCAACCACCACACTGAATGCACCAAGTTCGATGACACGTTTCGCTTTTTCAGGTGTATTGATATTCCCTTCTGCAATCACTCTGTGCTTTGCTTTTGCGACAATCTCTCTTAAAATTTCAAAATCATTGGCCTCGATCCTGTCGCCCCTGCTTTGTTCCGTATAACCAACCATAGTCGTTCCGATAAAATCAAAACCAAGCTCATCAGCGTGAAGTGCCTCTGCTACAGTAGAACAGTCTGCCATAAAAAGCTGATCCGGATATTTAGCTTTTACTTCATGGAAGAATTCATCCAATGACTTTTGTCCCGGTCTTTGGTAAATCGTCGCATCCATTGCTATGATTTCCGGTTTTACTTCCATCAGTTCGTCGATTTCTTTCATCGTCGGAGTGATGTATACCTTACTGTCAGCATAGTCGCGCTTTACGATTCCAATAATTGGAAGATCAACCTGAGACTGAATCTCCTGAATATCTTCTCTTGTATTGGCACGTATTCCACATGCGCCTCCCATTTTCGCTGCCAAAGCCATTCTTCCCATAATAAAGGACGAGTGAAGCGGCTCATCCGGCAATGCCTGACAGGATACAATCAACTTCCCTTTTAATTGTTCAATTTTCTCATTCATGTTCCTTGACCTCCTTCATTCTGCGGCTAGTATAATCAGAGCTGGTTTTATTTTCAATACTATTTCAGTTTTCTGAAAGTTCTTTCTCTTTTTTCAAAGACAGCCCGCTTTTTCTATGTTTTTTTCATTCTCCTTTTGTACATTTTGCATAATCAAAGGTTCCTTCTTTCTAAGTCTCTCTCTTCTATTGAAATAGCCGTATTTCTTGGTATACTTTAGAATTGTAAGAACATATTGATCCTGATATTCAGGATTGATTCTCCAAATTTAGAAAAGAAAGGAAATGTTAAACATGACTATTTACAAAGCAGAAAATTATCAGGACATGAGCCGCAAAGCCGCAAACATTATCTCCGCACAGATTATTATGAAGCCCAATTGTGTTCTTGGTCTTGCGACCGGTTCTTCTCCTGTGGGGACATATCAGCAGCTAATAGAATGGTATAAAAAAGGAGATCTTGACTTTTCTCATGTCACAAGCATCAATCTGGATGAATATAAAGGATTAGGTCCTGACAATGACCAGAGCTACCGCTACTTTATGGATACCAATCTCTTCAATCACGTAAATATCGATAAAACACGTACTTTTGTACCGAATGGACTGGAAACAGATTCCGAAAAAGCGTGCAATGAATATAATCAGATTATTGCCCGAGAAGGCGGAATTGATCTTCAGTTACTTGGTCTGGGGCATAACGGACACATTGGATTCAATGAACCCGGTGCCGCATTTGAAAAGGAGACACACTGTGTTGATTTAACAGAAAGTACCATTGAAGCGAACAAGCGCTTCTTCGAGTCAGAAGATAAGGTTCCGAGACAAGCTTATACAATGGGTATCAAGAATATCATGCAGTCCAAAAAGATCCTTGTAATCGTAAGTGGTGAAAGCAAGGCAGAGATCCTGAATGAAGTTCTTCACGGACCGATCACGCCTGCTGTTCCTGCTTCTATTCTCCAGTTACACAACGATGTGACGATCGTTGCGGACAGAGCAGCACTTTCCAGACTATCCAAATAAAAAAAGACACCTCCCCGTTTTTTACTATTTCATAATCTCTTCATAGTAAAAAACGAGGAGGTGTTTCTCTCCTCTCATACCGACACATCCACGCTGTTGCCCTCTACTGATACGGCTGCTGATGCAGCTGCCGGTGCGCTCGCAGACACCGTATGTGGCATAGCGCTCACGCTAACTACTCCACCCATACCGCTCATTCCATTCATTGCGCCCATGACCTGACTCACACCGCTTGCCGCCTGCTGTCTGTCAGCGGCATATTTCTCAAAGATCGCCTTCAGATATTTTGCATCCGCCTTGACAATCTCCTGCATTTCCTTCGCGCGGTGTTTCTGTTTCAATGCCTTCAGGTCCGCCGGATCCATATCTGTGTCAAAGCCGGATAAAGATTCCAAGAGATCGCCTCCCAGCTCCTCCATCGTATCGCTCATCATGCCCGCGTACTCCTGCATGAGCTGCGCCATCTCCTCAGCAAGTTCTTCGGGAATTTCCTCCAGACTCTCTGCCAGTTCCTGCCCAATCTGCTCCATTTGTTCAGAAAACTCCTTCGAAATCTCCTCCGGATCTTCCGAAAACTCATCCGGAAACCCTGACATATCCTCTGTCAGAGCATCCTCTGCCATCTTCTGTTCCTCCTCCGGAAGTTCTGATTCACAGATGCCCGCACTCCGCTCGGCCCGCTCCTCTTCCTGTAAATTCTTTACATGCTTTTTCGCCACGCGCTCCATCGCCAGTGCATGTGTGATTGCCGCTTCCAGCTCTGCATCGTCATACTCACCGCTTTTTCTCTTTCTTCGAAGCTGCGCAGTCGCCCTTCTGGCACTTGAAACTGCCCGCTGCGCACTGCTACTCGTCTTCGCACGCATGATCTGTGAAGAGATCAGCTTAAAATTATATTGCAGCTTCTTCATCTTCTTCTGCGCAGAAGCAAGGGACCGCTCTGTCCGCTGCGCATCAAAGGTCGTACCACTTGCAGAATCGAAAACCACCTCGCGCTTCGCCTGTGGCATGGTGCTCTGTGCCGCGTTCATCTCTGCTATGCGCATCCGCAGCGTGGGACTAAGTCCCTGTGACGGTACATCTGACGTCTTTTTCCCAGCCGCCGCGAGCCCTGAAATCTGTTTTCCTGTGCTGCTGCCAGACAGCCCCGATCGCATAAACTGCCCTGTCGCAGGATTTACCCTGATCCCGATATTCATTGTCAATCCTCCCTGATTGAAAATTACATCCGTGTTTCTATAAATGATATATCGGCCATACGACACGTTCTGATAACACTTACCGTTAAAGGTATGAAAGCCTTTTGGAATACATTTTTCATAATAGACATTTGATTTACAATTTGCCAGCTTGCTTCGCATAATCAAGCAACTCCCGGTTCGCCCACTCCAGACTGCCAAAGCGATGTCTGCAGCAAATGACCGTTTTGCATCGATCCATAACCCCCTTTGCCCGTGTCAGAAGTACTTCGTCCACCGGCTCGAACGCCTCCGCCTCGATAACCTCCGATGCCAGCGCACGCGCCACAGGCGTATCCAGATCGTTTGAAAATAGAATGCCCGTTGCAAAGGGAATTCTCTCCCTCTGCAAGCGCCGATAGACTGATTTTCCGTTTCCGCCTCCGGCGATCACGAACACCTCCGGTGCACCTTTTACTGCCTCCAGTTCCAGTTGGCTGTTTTCCTCATCATAACTTCCGGTTCGGATGTCAAACAGCGTCTGTATATATCCCGGTTGAAAGACCTCTTCCGGTGTGCCGAAGCGATCCACGTGTTCCCCTTTTACACACAGGATCTTATCCGAGATCCGCTCTGCTAGCTCCAGCTCATGCAAAGACATGACAACGGTCAGCCCTTTTTTCTTGCACAGCTCCTGCAAAATTGACAAAAACTCCAGTTTGTATTTGACATCCAGATAAGAGGTCGGTTCGTCTAAAATCAGGATCTGCGGCTGCCCTGCCATCGCCCTTGCCAGCATGACGCGCTGCTTTTGTCCGTCGCTGATCTCGTCAAACATCCGGTCACGAAGCACCTCCACATGCACCAGTTCCATCGCTTCCCGCACGTTTCTGTGATCCGCATCAGAGAGAAGCCCAAATTTTCCGGTATACGGATAACGCCCTGTTTCCACAACCTCCTCACAGGTCAGAAGCTCCGCCCTGATCTTTTCTGTGAGCAGCACAGACATCTTTTTTGCCAGCTCTTCCCGCCGCATTTCTGCCATCGCACTCTGGTCCAGATAAGCAGCTCCGCCGATCAGTTCCAGCTGTCCCGCAATACTCTTCAGGATCGTGGATTTTCCCGCTCCGTTCGGACCGATCAGCGTCAGGATCTCCCCCTTTTGCATCGTGATCCCGATATCCCTGATCAACGGCTTTCCATGATAGCCAACACACATGTCTACGGTAAAAAAATAAGAATCATTCATTCTATCCCTCTTCACAACTGTTCCGCGCCTTCACGGGTTGCTCTTTTTCCTTCTCGCCATCACCCACAACACCACCGGTGCGCCAAAGACAGCCGTAACTGTGCTGATGCTCAGTTCTGTCGGTGCAAATACGGTCCTGGCGATCAGGTCGCAAAACAGGCAAAAGACACTTCCGCCAAGAAAACAGGCGGGTATCATCAGAATCGGTTTGTTTGTCCCGAGCATCTGCTTCGTCAGCTGTGGTACAGCGATTCCGACAAAGGAAATCGGACCTGCGTAGGCGACGACACATGCAGATAAAATACTTGACAAAAGGATCAAAAGCACGCGCAGTGTACGCAGATTCACACCCATATTCTTTGCATAATTTTCACCAAGCTGATAAGCGCTGATCGGCTTAGACAAGAAAAAGACACCTACTGATGCTGCAAATACGACCACCGCCATCGTCGGCAGATTTCCCCATGCCATACCGGAAAAACTGCCCCGGGACCAATTGTGCAGATTGACGATATCCGCATCATCCGCAAAGGTCACCACAAAGTCCGTGATCGCCGAGCAGATATAGCCGATCATCACACCGCAGACGACCAATGTGGACATACTGTTCACCCGTTTTGACATCAAAAGCACAAATCCCATACATAACATCGCACCTGCAAAAGCTGCTCCGATCAATGCTCCGGAACTGATCGACACGGCATTGCCGAGCAAAAATACCATCACCAGAGACACCGTCAGCTTGGAGCCGGAGGAAATTCCGAGTACAAACGGTCCAGCGATCGGATTGTGGAAAAACGTCTGCAAAAGATATCCGGAAAGTGCCAGCGCCCCTCCCAGCAGGAGCGCTGCGAGCGTTCTTGGCAGACGGATATCCCGGACAATTCCCTGTACGGTGTCATCGACCAATCCACCGGTCAGACACGCAGAGACCTCTCTCACAGGAATTGATACGCTTCCAATTCCAAGATTGCACAGGATGAGCAGTGTCACGCCGCATATCAATATGACAAACACAAGTATATATCGGACTGTTCTTTTTTTCTTTCGTTCCATCATATCTCCTTCCCTGCGCATCTGTTCCATCTCTTCTGTTTCTCTATGACATTTCATAGCTGTCCAACACCCTCTGAACTCCCATTTCCTAAATCCTATGGGATTGCAGTAACCTTATTTCAAGCTGTAGAGATATTTGTATTCATGTGCACGATCCCCTGTCAGCATTGCGTGCAGATCCAGGGTAAAATTGCCGACAGACATGGAATGCTGATACAGATCACTCGTGGTACACCAGACATTCCCTTCCTGCACTGCCCGAAAACGGCTCAGCATCTCGCTTTTTCCAAGCAATTCCGCTACTGTTTGGATCTCTCCGTCTATCGTGCTGTTATAGATCAGATAATCCGCATCTTTTGCAGTTGCATAAAATTGTTCCATCGTCATGTTGACTGTCGACCGATGATCCTCGTCCGATCCCAGATCTTGAAAAATGTAACTCCCGCCTGCCAGATCGATCATCTGAGGTACATAGTCAGCCGTCTTTCTGACATTCACCGTACCGTTCGAAGTGATATAAAAAAAAGCAACTGTCTGGTCTGCGGACGTTTCCTTTTCAACATATCCTTCTGTATCCGTCCGCTCCTCCTTCGATATACGCTCCAGAATTTTCAGCTGTTTTTCAAAGGCATCTTCTGCCGCCTTTTCCTTCCCCAGCAGTGCGCCGTAAAACCTGATCCATTCCACTCTGCCGAGCGGATGCGTTTCATAGCTGGAATAATCGATCAACACCGGAATCCCAAACTCATTCAGCTTCTCAACCACCTCAGGTGAATGGGAGATCATCGTATTTTCGATAGCAAGGCTACAGCCCTCCGACACGATCAGCTCGTAATCCGGCACGCTGTATTTGCCTGCGTAAAGCATTTCTCCTGCTTCCATCGCCAGCTTAGCCTCATCGATATACCAACCATCCACCTTCTGCCCGGAAAAGCGAATGCGATCAACCGCATCCAATTCCCGAAACATATCCATGGCAGCAGATGCGACCAGATACAGATGATTGAGAGGCTGCTTTAAGACCACAACTGATGCATCCAAATGCTCCGGTATCGGCTGATCCTCAGGAACGACCAGATACTGTGCACCGTCCGTCGTGGTCGTCAGCATCGTATAACCGCCCTTATAATAGTCTACAGAGAAATTCTTCGCATATTGCAATTCCATGCTATTCTCATATATCAATTCTGTTTCTGACGGATCTGCTTGCGCACCCTGCTCATCTTTTTCCGCCATCTCATCTGCACCGGCGTTTTCCCCAGAAGCAGCTGATCCCTGTTGTTCCATGTTCATCTCAGACTCAGAAGAAGGACTGCCGCAGCCACAAAGCCCCAGCAGTCCCATCAAAAACAGACATCCGATCAGATTTATATGTTTTTTCCTCTTTCTCATTTCCATACCTCTGATTACACTGACCCTGATCCAAAAGCTTTTCCGCATTCAGAAAATAAAAAAGCTGTTATTCCGCCGGATATAAGCTTTCCGTATGAAATGTGATCGTATATTCAACCTCATGCGGCTTGCTCATCGCCACTGTATCACCGATCACGGTTAGCGGCTCATCAAACGCAGATACCGGAATCTCAAAGACAGAGTTACCTTCCGTGTTGACCGGCAGATATTTCTCACCCTCCACGATCATATAATCATAGTTCGGGCTGCTCCACTCCACAGTGGCAGTCACTGTTCCACCATCTGCCGTAACTGTGGCGGGCGATAAAATATGAGCCTTTCCGCTACCGCCCTCAAAGGTAAGCTCCACTGTGTAAATTCCATCCGCAAGCGCAGCAGAATCTGTCTCCGATCTATCGTCCAAAGCAGGATTCTGTGTTTCATCCTGCGCTCCATCTGCATTGCTCTCCTGCTCACCGGCTCCCAACGGCTGCGGATTTGTCACGCTTACCTTATGGTCATACCAGATACCCTTTTTTCCGATCAAAGCCAGATCAAATTCCTCGTCCAGCACCGGAACGGGAACGTCAAATCCGTTGACCTCCTCCGACAGCCCGTCACTGTAGGTGACTGTATCCACAGTCGGCTCAAGCAGCTCGGCACCTTCCTTCTGCGCATCATCTGCAAGCCCGGGATAAAGATTGACGATATTCTTAGAAGTCAGCGAAATGTGAATGACCATCTTCCCGTCTTTTACCGTAAGCGTTCCCTTACCGTCACATGCCTCGTTGACATGAAACATGCCACTGTCCGTGGTAAGTTCTGCCATGTAAACGCCATCTTCCAACTGTGGTGCAGCCTCCGCCTGAACGATGCTCGTTTCTTTATCAGGCACATCATCCGTTCCATTTTTTGTGTCACTTGTAACGAATGTCACACCCCATAATTCTGTATTCCCACAGCCGGTAAATAATGCGCCGCAAAGACCAAGCATACACATGAATGCAATCATTTTCTTTTTCATCGTCCTACGCTCTCCAAATCAAATATTATTTTTATATATGAGAGCTTTCCTCTGCACACAATATACAACGGAAAGCTCTCACATTCTAACTATTCACTACAGATTCATCACATCCGCGATATGTGCAACATACAACTGTTGGATCGCATCGATCTCACCAAGCCCGGAAATCTGCGTGTCTACACGATCAAAGCTTCCGTTCGCCGCAAACATGCTCAGCCACGAATCCTCTTCTTCGCCTGCCATATCATTGTTCGCATGATCTCCTGCTACAACCATGAGCGGTCGCAGGATCACTTTTTTATAACCAGCCTTTTGCACTGCCTCAATGACTGCCTCACAAGAGGTCTCCTCCGGCTCACCCTCTACGGTTCCGATAAATATATTCTCATAGCCAAGCGCTTCCATCTGTGTCTGCATCTGACTGTAAGATACTTTCGCCGTATGTGAGGTTCCATGTCCCATAAATATAAATGCTGCGCCATCCTCTTTCGCAATGTCAAGGCTGTCATAGCCCGCATCCTTTACTGCCTCAGCAGTGATCGCTTCTGCAACTTTTGCCTTATCCTCGTTGATCACAGTGGCATCATTGCCAACCTCACCAAGCAGCGGCTCTGCCACCTTTACATTCTCAAACTGATCCTGATATGCCTCCACTGCTTTCATCAGCTCATCATACTCCGCACCGTGCATCAGATGAGTCGGCTGTACGATCAGTTTTTTCACACCGTTGCTCACCGCGCGCTCCAATGCCTGATTCACGTTGTCGATGCACGCTCCGTCCCGGGCCTGCACATGATTGATGATGATCTGCGACGTAAATGCACGTCTGACAGACCAGTCAGGGTATGCTGCTGCAATAGCATCCTCAATTCCTTTGATGTCAGAGACACGGCTGTCATTATAGGAAGTGCCGAAGCTGACCACCAAAATCTCATTTTCCCCGATCCCGTCCTGATTACGAGGATCGTCTTTGGAAGCATCGCCCGTATCTTTTCCGAAGTAATCGGGGTCAGCGTTCTCGCCTTCTACCAATCCTTTCTGATCATCGGTCAGCGCGTCCCAGGCTTTCTTCGCCGCCTCGCACTGCGCATCTGTCTCATCGGTTCGTTCCTGTACATAAATTGCATCAATCAATGCTGCCACCTCATCTGCTGCCTTCTGGTCAGCGTCCGCTTCATTTTCTGTGTCAGCTGCTTCTTCCTGCTCTGTGGTATCTCCGGTTTCCTCTGTTTCATCACTTTTCGACTCGCTGCTCTCTGTTGCCGGCTCCGGCGCACTGTTGTTTCCGCATCCGGTCAGACAAAATGCTGCCGCAAGTGTGAGCGCCAAAATTGTTATCACTGTTTTCTTTTTCATGTCTCCTCCTTTTTGACAGTCCACGCTGTCACATCATGTTATTTGTGTAAATTTTGAATATGTCCCCAGACATTCTGTTTCAGACACCTACAGAACCTGCCACTGGCAGCTTCTTACGGATGCATGGCAACACAAATAACACCTTTTTCCGCGCGCAGAGCAAACCTGCAGAACCTGCCACCGACAGCTTCTTACGGATGCATGGCAACACAAAGGAAAACCCTTCGCCTGTGCAGGTAAAGGGTTATATACAAAAGAAAACTCACAAAAATATGATAAAACTCATTTGATCATTTTCACGTACAACCAGTTACTCGTGGTCTGAAACATGTGTACAGCCGCTACAACTGCATACAGTTTCTGTACAGCCGTCAGGCAGGTCTCCCGGCTTAAAGATCATCGCATCCGCCATCTTCCCGGTTTCCCAGTGATATCTCGGCCTCTGCTCCCTAATTACGGTGACGAGTTCGTACAGGATTTACACCTGTTTCCCTTTTCACCGGAACCAATCATTTGTAAGTCTCATTCTGATCGTTCCGACACCTGACTGCTACATATTCAATTGAAGCCATTCTAGCACACTTCCACCCGCAGTGCAATCCTACAGAGAATTTTTTTCTATGTACTGTCCCATGTTTTGATACGAGCTGCATCTATAAAACCGCAAGTAAAACGGTTCCGACAGTCATACATACAACACCAAGTGCAGATTTCTTTGTCAGTTTTTCATGAAATACGATCCATGAAAACGCGATCGTAACAAGCATACTCAATTTATCTATTGGCACAACTACACTGGCGGGACCATCCTGCAATGCCCGGTAATAACATAGCCATGACGCTCCTGTCGCGAGGCCCGATAATCCGATAAAGCCAAGCTCCCGCTTTTCGATCTTTTTTAACTCCTGCTGCTTTCCCGACACAAATACCATCAGCCATGCCATGAAAAGAACAACTGTTGTCCGGATTGCTGTGCCAAGGTTTGAATTGATCTGTGTGATTCCGATTTTCCCCAATATTGCTGTCAGGCTGGCAAATACTGCAGATAATACTGCATAGATCAGCCAGCTTTTTCCGGTCTGTTCAGATGCTTTTTCTGCATCCTTTTTCGAGACCATGAGCATGGTGCCGACACCGATCAAAATCACTGAAACTACCTTTCCCCATGTCAGTCCTTCATGCAAAAAGATCAACGCCAGCAAAATGGTAAGTATCGTGCTGGATTTATCGATCGGCACAACTTTATTGATATCGCCTATTTGCAAGGCACGAAAATAGCACAGCCACGACGCGCCTGTTGCAAGCCCCGACAAAATGAGAAACAGCAGTGTTTTACCGTTGATATCGGTAATTCCTGTCCAGGCACCGGTGATCAGTACCATCAGCCACGAAAATAGTAATACCACAATTGTCCGGATCGCAGTTGCCACATCCGAATCTGTTTTTCGAATTCCACATTTCGCAAGGATCGCTGTAATTCCTGCAAAAAACGAGGATCCGATTGCATATAACACCCACATACCTTTTCTCTCCCATCATATCTCCAGTATTTGCATATATATTATCCAAAAATATGCAAATATTCAATTAGAATTGCTATAATTTTCTAAAAAGTGTAACCTTCACAACCGAAACGGTGCTTATAAGATTGAAGGCATTTTTCTACGAAAAGAAGGGAGGCGAAAAACTTGGATGACAACCAAATTGTTGAGTTATATTTGCTGCGCGATGAAACAGCGGTTAAACTGACGACCGAAAAATTCGGAAGTCGTTTGCGATCACTGGCTTTTCGAATCGTTAATGACCGGCAGACTGCCGAAGAATGTGAAAACGACACCTACATGGAAGCGTGGAACACCATCCCACCCCATGAACCCAGAAGCTATTTATATGCTTTTCTAGCTCGGATTACCCGTCACATTTCCTTGAATTGTTGTCGTGATCGCAGTCGGCTTAAACGCAGCGCATTTATATGCGAACTCAGCGCAGAGATGGAACAATGTATTCCAGCCCCGGATGATGTTGCTTGTCGCGTAGATGATATGGCGCTCGGCGAAGCGATCAACGGATTTCTCAACACACTGGCCGAAGAAAAAAGAAATATTTTTATACGCCGGTATTGGTATTTGGATTCTATTGCTGACATTTCTAAATGCTTTGCTCTATCCGAGAGCAAAGTAAAAACTACGCTCTTCCGATGCCGAAACCAATTTCGTGAGTATCTTGAAAAGGAGGGCTATACTTTATGAGAGGAAATGAATTGTTAGATAAAATGGAACTTGTTGACCTGTCCTATGTAGAAGCAGCAGACACTAAGCCTAAGAAGAAGAAAAATGTCTGGATCAGGCAGGTTGCAGTTGCCGCCTGTTTTGCGTTAACGATTTTCGCATGGGCAAGATTTTCGCCGAAAGAAACTCCGAGCAATACCGGCGACCTGCCTATGCTGTCTATTTCGGAAAGTGCTGAGTCAATGGGATATGAGGGTTACATGGCTTATGAAATTTCAGAACTTGTAAATGCAAATCCCTGGAATGAAGATTTAGAATTAACCACCCTGCCTGTCTATCAAAATCCTCTGACTTATGACGAAAATTTTCTTGCATCGGGCGCTGATTTCGATAAAATGAAGCAGTTCTTATTGGAGGTTGCCGGCAGATTGGAACTTGATACAAATAACCTGACCGTCACCGACAATGCTCCGGATGAAGAATCAAAACAGAACATGATCGAGAAATTCCAATGGGTGCATGATACTGTTCCGGATGGATACTTTAACCCAACGGAACTGATCATTGAGGCAGATGGATTGAAGATCGAAGTAGACCAGTCTATGACAGCAACGGTCTCTTTCGACCCAGCGGTATCTCTTCCCGAAGAGTATAACTTTACACACTACGCATCCTATGATGACATAGTTGCCGTGGCTGAATATTTGAAAAAAAACTATAAGGAGTTT
>SFRL01000024.1 GCA_004562765.1 bacterium
CAAGAAGCAATTGATTATGAAAAAGGGAAAGTATGTGGAAAAACATACATGATTTTTCCGATGAAAGAAAGTTCAAATACCGAAATTCGTGCGATTAGAATAAACGCAGATATCAGGGAGATAAATAATAATTGTAAAAACAACTCTCAGAGTGTAGAATATACATATCTCACGGAATAGGAAGTGAAGCAAATGGTAGATATTTCTACAATCCAATCGGCAGTGGCCCCCATTGCAAGGGATTATGGTATCAAAAGAATATACTTATTTGGTTCTTATGCAAAAGGCAAGGCAAATGAAGATAGTGATATAGATCTGTTGGTTGAAAAGGGTAAACCTATGTCACTGATTCACCTTTCAGGAATGAAGCAGCGTGTAGAAGATGCTTTGCAGTTGTCGGTCGACCTTGTAACAACAACAGGAATAGAGAAAGAATTTCATGATAGTATTGCGGGGACGGAGATTTTGCTATATGAAGAATAAAGGTCACTGTTCAGAACAGATCGGAGCGGAACCATGTAGATCGTGAGAATATGATTCAGGAGAAATGAATGATGGTGAGTTTTTTTATTGTAGCTGCAATTATTGTTGGAATTATTATGATTATATGGGTGAATTATATTAATCCAAAACAGGCTGCGAAGAGCAAACACAAATTTGAGAATCAGCAGTCTACAATCAATTCAAATTTTCATAAGGCTACAACTGCAAATCAAGAAGAGGGAATCCTGCCAGAAGAAGATACACTATTTGATAAGATATCCTATCAGGAAAAATATGGAACTGAGAACATGGAGAACGAAAGAATGAATGTCGAACAGAAGATAATGTTTTTGCGCGAAAAAGTGATCCAAATGAATCATATTACAAGTGAATTAGAAAGTGTATTTCCCGAGAAAAGTTTTAAAATGGATGGAATTATTGTAGGTAATATTGTGGAAATCATGGTGGCTTATACTTATGGAATGAATCTGTACAAGCAGTCAGAGAAAACACATGATGCTGAATTAAATGGTGTAAAAGTTCAAATAAAAGGAACACAAGGGAATGGTCGAATACATATTGCGGAAAAACCGGAACATTTACTTGTAGAATTTTTGAACACAGAAACTGGAGAAATTGAGGAAATATATAATGGACCAGGTGAATTTATGTGGAAATATGTCACACCGATCTCAAATCAACACAATACAATTACTGTGTCCAAATTGTTAGAACTGAATCAGTTAGTTGACATTTCGTTAAAATTGCGACCGGTTTTGCCGCTAAAAACGTATCAGTCAGAAATTGCAGAGGTGAAAAAGAGCATTAGGCAACAAGACAAATCTCATGCAGGAAAAACAACTGTAACGGGTTATACAAATGTAAATAATCAGACAAACAGAGGGTGTTTACATAAACCAGGGACACATGCGAACCAGACTGCCTATTTAATGCACTGTAATTTATGTGGGTACGATTATGAGGCAAATGGTTGCGATATAAAGATTAGAAAGTGTCCGAATTGCCAGTGAAATCAAGATATGCAGCGAAATATGTCATTGGCTTCAGGGACGTTTCTGCTGCCACGCCCATCGCCCGTTGCCATAAGGGGCGCCCTTTGTCATGGTTAAAGGATACGAAGAATTTATAGAGGCTTGTGATACTGTAAATATGCGGTTTCGCAAGTCTTTTTATCTAGGAGTTATATATTACGAGAAAAGTTTTTGCCCCACAATTACAGAGACTGCGGGATCAAAATAATCTGCCATGTTACTACTCAATCCGCTTGCCTTCCAAGTCTGGTCGAAGGTGATATCCTCCGTGTTGCTTAAAACAATGAAAGTTATGTTTTTGGCAGCTTGATTCATTCTGCCAGTAATTTCTAATCTGTACTTGTAGGTATATCCTTCAGAAACCCATTCTCCATCAAGGTTCTCATAGTGAAGCCTGGTTATTACAAATTCTTCATTGTCGTATTTTTCATCGATTTGCCCGATAGGAGTAGGTTCATAAATTGCTGCACCAAAGTGATCGCCTATTGTAATGGGGTTCGTGAGGAAGCATACAGCAACACTAACGCAAGCGATGGCTGCTAAAATTACAATCCAAAAAGCGGGCTTCTTATAATTCATCACAGACTTCACACGCTCTTTTACACCTGCCTCACCAAAGGCAAGAGGACAAGCGGCGATCGTGCGGCGGTTTACGCTACAGGCAACAAGTGCCTGGGTATAATCAGCTCTCTGTTTATTGCCAAGTTCCCTGATAACCTTTTCGTCACAGGCAAGCTCAATATCCCGGCATAGCAGTACATAGGACAGCCACATGAAAGGATTGAACCAATGGATCGTCAACATGAGAAAACCAAGGGGCTTCCACCAATGATCTTTACGACGGATGTGCGCCTGTTCGTGGGCAACAACGTGCTCCAGATCCTGACCGTTCATGTTGAACGGGAGATAGATTCTCGGCTTGATAAGCCCTAAGACAAACGGAGAGCTTACATTCTCACTCTGGAAAATGTTGTCCTTGTAGCGAACAGCAGTATCAATTTCTCGATGCAGACGCCAATAGCTGATAACGGTATAGGCGACTAAAAGCAGAATACCAATCGTCCAAACAATGGAAAGAATGGTCATAATATTATTACCAGAGTTTGCAGGAACAGTAACACCTTCAAAATACCGGTCTCCAAGATAGTCATTTATCCGGTTATCAACGGGAGTAATGCCGGTTTGAACATCGAAGCTCGGACCGGAGATTACTTTTTCAGGAAATGTTTCTGCACTTGGAATAAGGCTCAGTGCGCTCTCAAAAGAAAACGGGCAGATCAGTCTGACAGCCACGATACCCCAAAGTAGAACATTGATCCACTTGGGAGCTTTCTTCAAAACAAGTCTGAGTATCAGCACAGCCATGACAAGCCAGCTTGACGATATACTCATGTTGATGATTTTCAAAAAGAGTTCGTTCATTGCGAATCTCCTTTCCGGATGCGGTCGATCATGCGCTGCACCTCATCGAGATCATCTTCGGACATGGCCTGATGCTTTGTAAAAGCAGCGATAAAGGCAGGCAGAGAACCCTCGAATTTTTTCTCAACCAGCTCGTCGATCTCACATGCCTGGGCTTCATCTTTGGAAACGAGAGAAGTAACCGTGCCATTGTCGTTTTTCAGCACACCACGCTCACCAAGGCGCTTGATAACAGTATAAGTCGTAGTCCTTTTCCATCCGAGTTGATCCTGACACAGCTTTACAAGCCGGGCAGCAGTAACCGGCTCATGCTCCCACATGATCAAACAAAAACGGTATTCACTTTCGTGGATTTTCGGAATTTCCATTTTCGTAACCTCCTTGTCTACACGGTTAGACTTGGCTGCAGTCTACACCATTAGACAAAGAAAGTCAATGCATCAGGGGAAAATCAATGAGGATTATTTTCCTTGTGGAATACGGCTGAGTATAGTATAATTAATACAAAATAAACTTATAATACTGCTATGGAGGCATATCGAATGCAAACGACAATTATAAAACCATCTGCCGCGATCAGACAAAATTACAATGAAATATCAAATTTAGCAAAGGAAACCGGAGCGCCTATTTTTTTGACAAAAAACGGTGAGGGTGATCTTGTGGTAATGGACATTGAAACATATGATCAGAGAGAAAAACAGCTTGAATTAAGAGAAAAGCTTATCGAAATTGAAGAACGCAGACAGGCTGGAGTGCCGGATATAGCGGCACGGGATCTGTCGGCTGAGTTGAGAGCGAGGTATCTGAAGTGAAATACAGAGTAGATATTTCGCCTGATGCAAAGAGGGAATTTGTCAGCTATCTTGATGGAGCAGAAGAATTTGGTGTCCAAACTGTGACAGAGTTGCTCGACTCCTTTGATCGATGTATAGAGGCGTTGGAGAAAATGCCATATGCAGGATTTGAAAAATTGAAGTATATTCCGGCAAAATATAAAGTGATGCATATGTGGAAGCATTACTGGATGATATTTCAGATATATGAAGAAGAAAAAGCGGTTAAGATAGAATATATCATTGATGACAGACAGAATTACGGGACATTTGTTCACTGACAGAACGTGATTCATAAATATTTCACAAAATTATTAGCACTCTCGCTTGACGAGTGCTAATTCGCGATGTATAATGGCTGACATAAGGAGGAATCCTTATCGTTAGTCATTATTTAGTTTTGAAAAGAGGATGAATCTGATGCGACTTTTGCCCGACCGAGCCTGACGACGTGGAGGGCAATCGGAGCAGCAGATTTATCATCTTTCATAAATAGATCATGAAAGGAGGAACTTTTATGAACATTCAAAAATTCACACAAAAATCCATGGAAGCAGTCAACGACTGCGAGAAACTGGCTTATGAATACGGAAATCAGGAGATCGAGCAGGAGCACCTTCTGGTGGCGCTTTTGCAGCAACCGGATGGACTGATCCCGAAGCTGATCGAGAAGATGGAGATTCAGCTGACACATTTTAAGAACAATGCGGAAAGTAAGCTGGCGGCCCGCGTGAAGGTCAGCGGCGGACAGGTATTTATCGGAAAGGACTTGAATCAGGTGCTGATCCACGCAGAGGATGAGGCGAAGGCGTTGGGCGATGAGTATGTCTCTGTGGAGCATCTGTTTCTGGCACTGCTGAAATACCCGAACAAGGCAATGAAGGAGCTGTGGAAGGAGTACGGCATCACGAGAGACCGTTTCCTGTCTGCACTCTCTACCGTCCGCGGCAATCAGCGTGTGACCTCGGATAATCCGGAGGCGACATACGACACATTGGAAAAATATGGATACGATATGGTGGAGCGTGCCCGCGAGCAGAAGCTGGATCCGGTCATCGGACGTGACGAGGAGATTCGTAATGTGGTGCGTATCCTGTCTCGAAAAACAAAGAATAACCCGTGCCTGATCGGTGAGCCCGGTGTCGGCAAAACTGCCGTTGTAGAAGGTCTGGCACAGCGTATCGTCAAGGGCGATGTGCCGGAAGGACTGAAGGATAAAAAGCTGTTTGCGCTGGATATGGGCGCGCTTGTGGCAGGTGCCAAATACCGTGGCGAGTTTGAGGAGCGTCTGAAAGCCGTTCTTGACGACATCAAAAATTCCGACGGGCAGATCATTCTTTTTATCGATGAGCTGCACACGATCGTCGGAGCCGGAAAGACGGACGGCGCGATGGATGCCGGTCAGCTCTTAAAGCCGATGCTTGCCCGTGGTGAGCTGCACTGCATCGGAGCCACGACACTGGATGAGTACCGGGAGTATATCGAGAAGGATGCGGCGCTGGAGCGTCGTTTCCAGCCGGTTCTGGTGGATGAGCCGACGGTTGAGGATACGATCTCCATCCTGCGTGGTTTGAAGGAGCGCTATGAGGTATTTCACGGTGTGAAGATTACCGACGGTGCGCTGGTTTCTGCAGCAGTTTTGTCCAACCGCTATATCAGCGACCGTTTCCTACCGGATAAGGCGATCGATCTCGTTGATGAGGCATGTGCGCTCATCAAGACGGAGCTGGATTCCATGCCGGCGGAGCTGGATGAGTTGAACCGCCGAATTATGCAGCTGCAGATTGAGGAGACAGCACTGAAGAAGGAGACCGATCATCTGTCCGAAGAGCGTCTTGCCAACCTGCAGAAGGAACTGGCAGAGCTGAAGGATACGTTTGCGGCGCAGAAGGCGCAGTGGGAAAACGAGAAGTCTTCCGTGGAGAAAGTACAGAAGCTGCGCGAGGAGATTGAGCAGGTGAAAAACGAGATCACGGCTGCCCAGCAGAACTACGATCTGGAAAAGGCAGCAGAACTGCAATACGGCCGCCTGCCGCAATTACAACAGCAGCTGGATATTGAGGAACAGCAGGTGAAAGACCGGGATCTGTCACTGGTACACGAGAATGTCAGCGAGGAAGAGATCGCGAAGATCATTTCACGTTGGACCGGAATTCCGGTGGCAAAATTAAATGAGTCCGAGCGAAACAAGACCTTGCATTTGGACGAGGAACTTCACAAGCGCGTCATCGGTCAGGATGAGGGTGTCACCCGGGTGACCGAGGCGATCATCCGATCCAAGGCAGGCATCAAGGATCCGAGCAAGCCCATCGGTTCGTTCCTGTTTTTAGGACCGACCGGTGTCGGTAAAACGGAGCTTGCAAAAGCGCTGGCGGCGAGTCTGTTTGACGATGAGAGCAACATGGTCCGTCTGGACATGAGTGAATATATGGAGAAGCATTCCGTATCGCGTCTGATCGGAGCGCCTCCCGGATATGTAGGCTATGAGGAAGGCGGACAGCTTACCGAGGCAGTGCGCAGGAAACCGTATTCCGTAGTCTTATTTGATGAGGTGGAAAAGGCACATCCCGATGTGTTCAATGTACTGCTGCAGGTACTGGATGACGGACGTATCACGGATTCACAGGGCCGTACCGTTGATTTCAAGAATACCATTCTCATCATGACATCAAACCTCGGCGCCCAGTATTTGTTGGACGGTATCGATGCAGACGGCAATATTACGCCTGAGGCAGAGCAGGCGGTTATGGGCGAGCTGCGCGGGGCCTTCCGACCGGAGTTTTTGAACCGTCTGGACGAGACGATCCTGTTTAAACCGCTTACAAAGGCTGACACCAACGGTATTATCCGTCTGCTTCTCGCAGACTTGAACAGCCGTCTGGCTGACCGAGAGCTGGCAGTGGAACTGACACCCGAGGCAGAGGAACTTGTCATTGAGCAGGCTTATGATCCGGTCTACGGTGCGCGACCGCTCAAGCGTTATCTGCAAAAGACCGTGGAGACGTTATCCGCGAAACTGATCCTTGCAGACGAGGTGTCTGTGGGAGATACCATCGAGATCTATGTCAAAGACCATGCGCTGGCTGCGCGTAAAAAATAAATAAAGGCTTTGATCACCCGTCACAAAAGTGGCGGGTGATTTTATGTCATTTTCAAAAATAATAAGAAACCTATTGAGCGACATGGAAAGAGTGGGATATAATACAAAAAGAGAGGTAAAGTTGTGACAGGAGGATAAAAAGGCATGGTATATAAATACATGATTGGAAAACCCTTTGAAACGGAGGCGATCGTAAAAGAAGTAAAGGCAGAGCCGGGAATGCCGGCGTATGGAGAGGTTTCCCTGAAAGAAGGATTTTCGTTTACTTATCAGCTGGCAGAGGATGATATTGTATACGGTCTCGGAGAAGCAAATCGCGGATTGAATAAGCGGGGCTATTGTTACATCAGTGACTGCACCGATGATCCGAACCATACAGAGGATAAACGCTCTCTCTATGGGGCGCATAATTTTGTCGTGATCTCCGGAGAACAGACGATAGGTCTGTTTTTTGATTATCCGTCCAGGCTGATGTTTGATATCGGATACACCAGAGAAGATACAATGACCGTGAGCTGTGAGGAAGCAGACCTGTATCTGTATGTCATCGAGGGAGAAAATGCATATGACATTGTGAAACAGTTCCGTGATTTGATCGGGAGAAGCTACATCCCTCCCAAGTTTGCCTTTGGATTGGGTCAGAGCCGATGGGGCTACAAGACACGGGAAGACTTTGAGAATGTCGCAAAGGGATACCGGGAGAATCAGATCCCATTGGACATGATCTACATGGATATCGACTATATGCAGGATTATAAGGATTTCACGGTCAATAAGACAGAGTTTCCCGATTTCCCCGTTTTTGTGCAGGAGATGAAGGATCAAAATATCCGCATGGTGCCCATCATTGATGCAGGAGTCAAGATCGAAGAGGGCTACAGTGTCTATGAAGAGGGTGTGGCAAACAATTATTTCTGCAAACGGGAGGACGGCAGCAACTTTGCTGCGGCGGTATGGCCCGGGTATACGCATTTTCCGGATGTGCTGAATCCGGAAGCACGAAAATGGTTTGGGGATCATTATCGGTGTCTGATCGATCAGGGCATCGAGGGCTTTTGGAATGACATGAATGAGCCTGCCATTTTCTACTCAAAGGAAGGCATGGGCGAATTAAAGGAGACGCTTCGTAAGTATGCAGAGTCCGATGAGGAGGAGATTCCGGTATGGTCTCTGGGGGATCAGGTGGAGGCGCTGGCCAATAACAAAGAGGACTATCAACGTTTTTACCATAATGCAAATGGCGAGAAGATCCGACACGACAAGGTGCATAATCTCTTTGGCTACAATATGACCAGAGCAGCCGGAGAGGCATTTGAGCGAATCGCTCCGGACAGGCGTTTTCTGATGTTTTCCCGTTCTTCCTATGTGGGGATGCACCGTTACGGCGGTATCTGGACCGGAGACAATAAGTCCTGGTGGTCGCATCTGCTCTTGAATCTGAAGATGATGCCGTCCCTGAACATGTGCGGCTTTCTGTACACAGGAGCGGATCTGGGTGGATTCGGCGCTGATGCCACGAGAGAATTGGTGCTGCGCTGGCTGGCATTGGGTGTCTTTACGCCTTTGATGCGAATCGGCACGAGAGAACAGGAGCCGTATCAGTTTGAGCGTATTGAGGACTTTAAGGGGATCATTGAGACGCGCTATCGTCTGATCCCGTATCTCTACAGTGAATATATGAAGGCGGCGCTTGGCGATGATCTGTATTTCAAGCCGCTGGCATTTGTATATCCGGAGGATAAAATGGCACTTCGCGTGGAAGACCAGATGATGATCGGAAATGAGATCATGATCGCGCCGGTGTATACGCAGAATGCGAGAGGTCGTTATGTGTATCTGCCGGAGGAAATGAAATTTGTAAAATTCCAAAAAGAGGGAAAGTATACAGAAGAAATATTGCCACAGGGACATCACTATGTGGAAGTGGCTCTGGGCGAAGTTCCGCTGTTTATCCGCGCGGACAAATGTATCCCTGTTGCAAAAGCCGCACAGTGCGTGGCACAGATCGATATGGAGCATTTGGAACTGTTAGGTTTTGAAGGAGCGGAATACACCTTATATGACGATGATGGTATCCATAAGGATTATGAGAATCCGGAAAATTGTAAAGTCCTGATATTGAAATGATCATTGAAAAAATGTCCGTTGCATACAATAAACCAAATGTATGCAGCGGGCATTTTTTATGAACTATTTTCAAATAGATGATCTGAAGAAAAAAATTGTGTACGGAGTGCTGATCTTTGTGGGTGTGCTATTTGTCGGGATTTTTGCAGCGGTTGTGATGGATTATTTACAGAAGGGGTGGGAGAACACATCGGGTCAGAGCCGACCAGAGCAGACAGCGCAGACCTCCCTGCAGACGCACTGGGAGCGCGAAGAGAAAATATCCATACAATCGCAGACAGCTGATGGAAATACGCAGACCATAGAAACACAAAAGGACGAAGAGATCAAAAAGATTGCCCTTACTTTTGATGACGGACCGAATCCGGACTACACCGGAATGCTCTTGGACGGGTTGAAGGAGCGCGGTGTCAAGGCAACCTTTTTTGTGCTGGGCTCCGAGGTGGAACTCTATCCGCAGCTTGTCCGCCGTGCCAGTGAGGAAGGGCATCTGATCGGTGTTCATGCATACAGGCATGTGAACCTGCGCCAACTCAGCGACGCGCAGGCGATTGAACAGGTGGACCGTACAAACGGTGCCATTTATCGGGCGACAGGTCAGTATGCCAGCTATATCCGTCCGCCCTACGGCTGCTGGAAGGAGGATCTGGATTATGAGGTGCAGATGGTGGAGGTGCTGTGGGACATCGACCCGCGGGACTGGGCGACGACGAGCAGTGACCTGATCGTGCAGCGGGTGCTGAACGAGGTGGAGGACAACAGCATCATTCTCCTCCACGATGCGTCCGAATCCTCTGTGCAGGCAGCGCTCACGATCATTGACACGTTGCAGAAGCAGGGATATACGTTCGTGACGGTGGAGGAACTGCTGCTGGAGTAAGTGCAGGTCAAATGTACGCTCTGATCCTCATAATGAATCTGCACAAGGAATCAACTTGCAAAACCGTCTTTCTCATCAAGGTTCACAAAATCTTTGTTTTTTCCAAAAAATACCCGAAAACACTTGAAATATAGGGGAATATCATGTATCTTTGAAAAGGTGGCCGGAAAGATCGGTTTTGCATTTTTGCGATTCGCAAACTGCAAAAAGCATATTTTTATGAACCGGCTGCAAAAAGGGATAGTAACTGTGAAAGCACGCAACGGTTACGGGGGATAGATAAGTGGATTTATTTGACTACATGCGCGAAAAAAATATGGAGCAGGAATCGCCGCTTGCTTCCCGCATGCGCCCCACGACTTTGGAGGAAGTGGTCGGACAGGAGCATATCATCGGGAAGGACAAGCTTCTTTATCGTGCGATCCGTGCGGACAAGCTCAGCTCCATCATTTTCTACGGGCCTCCGGGTACCGGAAAGACAACGCTGGCAAAGGTGATCGCCAACACGACGAGTGCTGCTTTCACACAGCTCAATGCCACCTCCGCCGGAAAGAAAGATATGGAGGAGGTTGTGGAACAGGCGAAAAACAACCGGGGCATGTATGGTAAAAAGACCATTCTGTTTATCGATGAGATCCATCGTTTTAACAAGGGTCAGCAGGATTATCTGCTTCCCTTTGTGGAGGACGGTACGATCATTCTTGTCGGTGCGACGACGGAAAATCCGTACTTTGAGGTGAATGGGGCGCTTCTTTCACGTTCCATCATCTTCGAACTGAAGCCTTTGTCTAAGGAAAATATCCGTACCCTTTTGAGACGTGCGGTTACAGACAGGGAAAAAGGCATGGGAAGTTACGGTGCATTACTTGATGAGGATGCGGAAGAGTTTCTTGCGGATGTGGCAAATGGCGATGCCAGAGCGGCACTGACAGCCATCGAGCTGGGTGTACTGACGACGGAACCGGATGCAGCAGACGGAAAGATCCACATTACGTTGGCGGTGGCACAGGAGTGTATCCAGAAGCGTGTATTAAAATATGATAAAAACGGAGATAATCACTATGATACGATCTCCGCGTTTATAAAGAGCATGCGCGGCTCAGACCCCGATGCGGCGGTCTACTATCTGGCGCGGATGCTTTACGCCGGTGAGGATGTGAAATTTATCGCGCGGCGTATGATGATCTGCGCGTCGGAGGACGTTGGAAATGCAGACCCGCAGGCATTGCAGGTCGCTACGGCGGCTGCGCTGGCTGTGGAGCGCGTCGGAATGCCGGAGGCACAGATCATTTTATCCCAGGCAGTCAGCTACATTGCCAGTGCGCCGAAGAGCAATGCGGCGTGTGAGGCGATCAGCAAAGCGATGGATGTGGTGGCGCATACGAAGACACCGCCGGTGCCGGTACATTTGCAGGACGCGCATTACAAATCCTCCGGCAAGCTCGGACACGGTGTCGGTTATAAATACGCGCATGCGTATCCACACCATTACGCAGCGCAGCAGTATCTGCCTGACGGACTGGAAAATGAGGTGTTTTACGAGCCGTCTGACAATGGATATGAGCAGACGATTCGCAGTTATTTAGATGATGTGAAACAATGGAAACGCGAGCAGGAGGAACAAGGATGAAAGCTTACGAACAGATGACAAAGGAAGAATTGCTGCAGGAGCAGGAAAAACTGCAGAAGGAATATAAGGGCTTTGAGGAAGCCGGACTGAAGCTCAACATGGCACGCGGCAAGCCGGAGAGCGCACAGCTTGATCTCTCCATGCCCATGATGGATCTCGTGGACAGCAAGAGCAGCTGTCTTGCCGAGGATGGAACGGACTGCCGCAATTACGGCGAGATGGATGGTCTGCCGGAGGCGAAAAAACTCATGGCAGAGATCATGGAGTGTGAGCCGGAGCAGGTGATCGTGTTCGGAAATGCCAGCCTGAATGTGATGTTTGATTCCATTGCCCGCGCGATGATCCACGGAGTGTGCGGTGGCAAGCCCTGGGGACAGCAGGGTAAGATCAAATTCCTCTGTCCGGTGCCCGGTTATGACAGACATTTTGCCGTGACGGAGTGTCTTGGCATTGATATGATCAATGTTCCTTTAAATGAGGATGGACCTGATATGGATATGGTGGAAAAGCTGGCTGCTTCCGATCCGCTCATCAAAGGTATCTGGTGTGTGCCGAAATATGCGAATCCCACCGGTATCTCCTATTCGGATGAAGTCGTTCGCCGCTTTGCGAAGATGAAGACAGCGGCTGATGACTTCCGCATTTTCTGGGACAATGCCTATTGTGTCCATCATCTGTATGAGGAGCCTGAAAAACAGGATAAGATCCTGAATATTCTGGACGAGTGCGCAAAGGCGGGAAATCCTGACCGCGTGCTGGAGTTTGCTTCCACCTCAAAGATCACCTTTGCGGGTGCCGGTATTTCGGCGATGGCAGCATCTGAAAACAATCTTGCGGATGTGAGAAAGATCATGACGATCCAGACGATCGGCCATGACAAGATCAATCAGCTCCGTCATGTGAAATTTTTAAAGGACCGTGCAGGTGTGGATGCCCATATGATGAAGCATGCGGCGATCATGCGCCCGAAGTTTGAAAAGGTGGAGCAGATGCTGGCAGAGGAGATCACCCCTCTTGGTATCGGAAGCTGGATCAGTCCGCGCGGCGGTTATTTTATCTGTTTCCGTGCAATGCAGGGCTGTGCAAAACGCATCGTTGCACTGGCAAAGAGTGCCGGCGTGGTGCTGACCGGAGCAGGTGCACCGTTTCCCTACGGCAAGGATCCGGAGGATTCCGTGATCCGTCTGGCGCCTTCCTACCCGAATATGGAGGAGCTGGTTATGGCGGCAAAGGTATTTATCTGCTGTGTCAAGCTCGCCAGCGTGGAAAAACTGCTTGCGGCAAAAAACTAGTTTAATTTGTTAAAAAAGTATAAACGAAATATAAAAATTATGAATTTTTTGTGCACCATGTAGAAAAATGTACTCTGTTGGAGTATAATTGTTCTGCATGGTGCTTTTATGTGTTTTACGGTATTCTGGGAATACCGGGTAGTAAAGGAAGTGAAAACGATGATCTATAAAAATATTGATGGGATTGTGCAGCCGGTATCACGCATTGTATTCGGGACAGCGACGCCTGCCATGATGGAAGGTCAGGATGCGACAGAATTACTGGATGCGGTAGCTGCCGGCGGTGTCAATTGCTTTGATACAGCGCGCGCTTATGGGATGGCGGAAAAATCGCTTGGAGACTGGATGCAGAAGCGTGGCAATCGTGAAAAGATCGTGCTGGTGGACAAGGGTGCGCATCCGCTGCCGGACACGACAGTGCCGCGTGTGACACCGGCAGCGATTGAGGCGGACATTGCACGATCGCTGGCGCTGCTTCAGACGGATCATGTAGATATATATCTGTTGCACCGGGATGACCCGACGCAGCCGGTTGGACCGATCATGGAGGTGTTAAACGATCTGCGGGAGCGTGGGAAACTAAATCTTTTTGGTGTGTCAAACTGGACGACTGCGCGCATAGAGGCGGCAAATGAATATGCTTACCAGAACGATCTGGAGCCGTTTACCGTGTCCAGCCCAAACTACGGGCTTGCCGAGCAGGTGCTTGATCCGTGGGGCGGCGGCTGTGTATCGATCTCAGGCCCGCATGAGGCGGAAAACCGGCGATGGTATCAGGACAGCGGTATGGAAATTTTTGCATATGCAACGTTGGCGCACGGACTGTTTTCGGGGAAGATACGTTCTGATCAACTTAATCATGTGGCGGATTATCTCGATAAATTCGCAATCCGCGGCTATTGCTGCCGAGATAATTATGAGCGTCTGCGGCGCACGGAGCAGATTGCCGAAAAGCACGGCTGCAGTGTTGCGCAGGCAGCGCTGGCATGGGTGCTGGCACAGCCGCTGGGTGTATTTGCGGAGGTGAGTGCCTCCACACCGGAGCGCTTTGCGTCAAACCTCGGGGCGCTGGAAATTCAGTTGACCGAGGCAGAGTTGCGATTTATGGATCTGCGGTGACAGGAAAAAGGAAAATTTTGAAAGGATACAGTAACTGCGAAGGTATGGAGCAGTTACAGAGGGTTACATCATGGGAAAAACGATCTTAGACTATGACACAGTCGCACTTGACGACGCGGACAGCGCACTTGTCATCATCGACCAGACGAAGCTGCCGGAGCGCATTGAACTGCTCCGGCTGCATACTGCAGAAGAGATCTGGAATGCCATCTATCTGCTGCAGGTGCGTGGCGCACCGGCCATCGGCGTGGCAGCAGGCTACGGCATTTATCTGTTGGCAAAGAGTATCGATACGGATGATTTTGATGAATTTTATAAGCAATTCTGCACATACAAAGTATATCTGGATTCTTCGCGCCCGACAGCGGTCAATCTGTCCTGGGCATTAAACCGGATGGAACAGGTTGCACTGCACGCCGGAAGAGAGGAATGTCGCACGGTTGCTGAGGTGAAGGAGGTTCTAAAACAGGAATCCATCGCGATCCAGCAGGAGGATATCGCCATCTGCAAGGCCATCGGAGAGCACGGTCTTTCCTTAGTGAAGCCCGGCGACGGGATCCTCACTCACTGCAATGCCGGAAAACTGGCTGCCAGCCGTTACGGAACCGCTACAGCGCCGATCTATCTCGGACAGGAGCGCGGCTATGGGTTTCATGTATTTGCGGATGAGACGAGACCGCTTCTCCAGGGTGCCAGATTGACTGCCTTTGAACTGCAGTCTGCAGGGGTTGACGTGACGCTGATCTGTGATAATATGTCGGGCATGGTCATGAAACAGGGGAAGATCAACGCAGTGTTTGTGGGTTGTGATCGTGTGGCAGCAAACGGCGATACTGCCAACAAGATCGGCACTTCCGTGGTGGCGACGGTGGCAAAGCGTTACGGTGTTTCCTTTTATGTGTGCGCGCCTACTTCTACCATTGATTGGAACACGCCAACCGGTGCGGACATCGTCATTGAGGAGCGCAAGCCCGAGGAAGTGACGGAAATGTGGTATGAGTCGCGGATGGCTCCGGAGGGTGTCAAGGTGTTCAATCCGGCGTTCGATGTGACCGATGCGGATCTGATCACAGGCATTGTGACGGAATACGGAGTGGCGAGATACCCCTACACGGATTCTCTGAAGGCGATCCGTGAGAAGATGTAATGTATTTTTACAGCTGCGGACGGGGCAGAATCGTCGTTGCTGCTTGCAGAAATGAATAAACATTGCTAGAATGGGGTAGCGGGAAGAATAAACATTGAAAAGTGATAAAAGGAGAATAGAACAATGGCTGATACAGGCAAGGAAACATGCAGCGGCGCAAGTAGCTGTACAAGAGAAAGCTGTGAGGGCTGCCCCAGCAAAAACGGCGGACAGACCTCTTTTTTGGAGGAGTTGAACAAATACTCCTCTATCAAAAAGGTGATCGGAGTGGTCAGCGGAAAGGGCGGTGTCGGAAAGTCTTTCGTCACCGCATCACTGGCCTGTGCAATGCACAAGGCAGGTTATAAGGTAGGTATTCTGGATGCGGATATCACAGGCCCTTCAATCCCCAAAATGCTGGGTGTACACGGTACGGCATTTGGCACGGAGCAGGGCATCATTCCCTTAGAGTCAAAAGAGGGAATTCCCGTCATGTCCATCAATCTTCTGATCGAGGATGAGGAGCAGCCGGTCATCTGGCGCGGCCCTGTCATTGCGGGAGCAGTCAAGCAGTTCTGGACGGACGTTGTCTGGGGCGAGCTGGATTATCTGTTTGTAGATATGCCTCCCGGAACCGGAGACGTGCCGCTCACGGTTTTCCAGTCCCTACCGGTGGACGGTGTCGTTGTGGTGACCTCTCCGCAGGAACTGGTACAGATGATCGTGAAGAAGGCTTACAATATGGCAGAAATGATGAAGGTACCGGTTCTTGGCATTGTGGAGAATTTCAGCTATCTGGAATGCCCGGACTGCGGAAAGAAGATCTCCGTTTTCGGTGAGAGCCATGTGGACGAGGTGGCCGGTGAGCTGGGCATTCCTGTCTTCGCAAAGCTTCCCATCGATCCCGCCAAGGCTGCAGCAGCGGATGCAGGCGAGTTCTACGGGACCGACCACAGCACCTTCGAGGATGCGATCGCAGCATTAAAATAGGGTTGCACTTATGGCAACCCTTTTTTATTCACAAGGAGAAAAAGCATGTCATTCGTACATTTACATACACATACTGAGTATTCCCTGTTGGATGGCTCGAATAAGATAAAAGAATATGTAGCCCGCGTGAAGGAGCTTGGCATGAATGCGGCGGCGATCACCGACCACGGTGTGATGTACGGTGTCATCGATTTTTACAAGGCATGCAAGGCAGCAGACATCAATCCGGTCATCGGTTGTGAGGTGTATGTGGCGCCGGGATCCCGATTTGACCGGGAGGCGGGACGGGGAGAGGAGCGCTACTATCACCTGATCCTGCTGGCGGAGAACAATACCGGCTACGCGAATCTGGTCAAGATCGTCTCCAAGGGATTTACGGAAGGATATTACTACAAGCCCCGTGTGGATCTGGAAGTACTGGAGCAGTATCACGAGGGCATTATCTGTGCCAGTGCCTGTCTGGCGGGCGAGGTGGCCCGTGCGCTGGAACGGGACGATTACGCGGGAGCAAAAGAGGCGGCGCTGCGCTATGAGAGCATTTTCGGAAAGGGGAATTTCTTCCTGGAGATGCAGGATCACGGCATTCCGGCGCAGCAGAAGGTCAATGCCGGGCTGATGCGCATGTCGCAGGAGACCGGGATCGGGCTGATCGCGACAAATGACTGCCATTATACCTACGCCGAGGATGCGGAAGCGCACGATATCCTGCTGTGCATCCAGACAGCGGCAAAGCTGACCGATGAAAACCGGATGCGCTATGAGGGCGGACAGTATTACGTGAAGAGCGAGGAGGAGATGCGTGCGCTTTTTTCCTATGCACCGCAGGCGTTGGAAAACACGCAAAGAATAGCGGACCGCTGCCATGTGGAGATCGAATTCGGAAATACGAAGCTGCCCCGGTACGATGTGCCGGATGGGTACACATCTTTAGAATACCTGAATAAGCTCTGTTATGACGGCTTGAAGGAACGCTATCCGGATAACTGGCAGGAGCTGGAGCCGAAGCTGGCTTATGAGCTCGGCATTATCGAGAAAATGGGCTATGTGGACTACTTCCTCATTGTCTGGGATTATATCAACTACGCGCGTACCCACGGGATTCCGGTGGGACCCGGACGAGGCAGTGCGGCGGGCTCCCTTGTGGCATATACGACGGGCATTACCAACATTGACCCGATCAAATACAGTTTGATCTTTGAGCGTTTCCTGAATCCGGAGCGTGTGTCCATGCCCGATATTGACGTGGATTTCTGCTACGAGAGACGGCAGGAGGTCATCGACTATGTCATTGAAAAATACGGCAAGGACTGTGTGACGCAGATCATCACTTTTGGTACGCTGGCGGCGCGCGGTGTCATTCGCGATGTGGGCCGCGTCATGGATCTGCCCTACGCGTTTGTAGATAATATATCAAAGAGTATTCCCATGGAGCTGGGCATCACGATCGACAAGGCACTGGAGATGAATGCGGAGCTTCGCACGACCTATGAAAACGACGAGACGGTGCACCGTCTCATCGACATGTCCCGCAGACTGGAGGGACTGCCGAGGCACACGTCTGTCCATGCGGCGGGCGTGGTGATCAGTCGTCTGCCTATGGAGGAATATGTACCGCTCTCCCGCGGAGCCGACGGTGTGATCACGACGCAGTTTACGATGACGACCATCGAGGAGCTGGGCCTGCTGAAGATGGATTTTCTGGGACTTCGGACGCTGACCGTTATCGACGATGCCTGCAAGCTCATCGAAAAAGGCGGAAAAGGGCATATAGATGTGGACCGGATCGATTACGATGACAAGGCGGTCTACGAATCCCTCTGCACCGGAAAGTGCGAGGGCGTGTTCCAGCTGGAAAGTGCGGGAATGAAAAACTTCATGAAGGAGTTGAAGCCGCAGAATCTGGAGGATGTCATCGCGGGTATTTCCCTGTATCGTCCCGGCCCGATGGACTTCATTCCGGCCTACATCCGCGGAAAGAACAATCCGGATCAGATCACCTATGACTGTCCGCAGCTGGAGCCGATCCTGTCACCGACCTATGGCTGTATCGTTTATCAGGAGCAGGTCATGCAGATCGTGCGTGATCTGGCGGGCTATACGCTGGGACGGAGCGATCTGGTGCGCCGTGCCATGTCCAAAAAGAAAACATATGTCATGGAGGAGGAGCGCAAAAACTTCGTCTATGGCAATGCGGAGCAGGGAGTTAAGGGCTGTATCGCAAACGGCATTCCGGAGCAGACGGCAAACAAGATCTACGACGAGATGATCGATTTTGCAAAGTATGCGTTCAACAAATCCCATGCGGCGGCGTATGCGGTGGTCGCATATCAGACGGCGTATTTAAAATACTATTATCCGGTGGAATTTATGGCAGCGCTCATGACCTCGGTGAAGGACAACACGACGAAGGTGTCCGAGTATATCCAGACCTGCCGCAGCATGAATATCGCGATCCTGCCGCCCGATATCAACGAGGGTGAGGGCGATTTCTCCGTGGCGGACGGTGCGATCCGTTACGGCATGAATGCCATCAAGAGTATTGGTGCGCCGGTCGTCCGTGCGATCGTGGAGGAACGGGAGCGCGGAGGGCGTTATCAAAGCCTGAAGGACTTTATCGACCGCGTGGGCAGCCGCGAGGTCAACAAGCGGGCGGTGGAAAATCTGATCAAATCCGGAGCCTTTGACTGTCTGGAGGGAAACCGCAGGCAGAAGACACTGATCTATCCCATGATCATGGATCAGGCGGTGCAGGAGCGAAAATCTTCTGTGGAGGGACAGATGAGTCTGTTTGACCTTGCGCCGGCTGAGAACAAGCAGGAGTTTGAGATTCGCATGCCCAGCGTGCCCGAATTTGGCAAGGAAGAACTGCTCTCCTTTGAAAAAGAAGTGCTCGGTGTCTACGTCAGCGGGCATCCGCTGGAGGAATACGAGGAAAAATGGCGCAAAAACATCACGGCAGTATCCACGGATTTCGTTTACGATGAGGAGGCCGGCGAGGCGAAGCTTCCCGACGGCGCGCATGTGATGATCGGGGGTATGATCACGGATAACACCATCAAATTTACGAAAAATAATAAGACGATGGCGTTTCTCACGATCGAGGATCTGTACGGAACGACAGAGGTCATTGTGTTTCCCAGGGATTTTGAAAAATACCGGGAACTGATCGCCGATGACGCGAAAGTGTTTGTCTCCGGCCGCGTCAGCGCAGAGGAGGAAAAGAACGGCAAGCTCGTCTGCGAGCGCATCTATGCATTTTCTGATGTGAAAAAGGAGCTCTGGCTACAGTTTTCCACGAAGGAAGATTATGCAAATGCAGAAAAGCAGATGTATGACCTGCTGCGCACCAGCGAGGGAAAAGATGAGGTCGTTATCTATATATCCGGTCTGAAAGCAGTCAAACGTCTGCCCGCAAACTGGAATGTGTCGGTGGATTCGCTTGATCTGGAGCAGTTTTTCCGCATTTTTGGCGAAAAAAATGTAAAAGTCGTCGAAAAGGCTATTGAAAACGGTGCCAAAAGAGATTAGAATAAATAAGATAGAGTTTATGAAGAAGAACTAGATTATAGTACAGGAGGTTCCAAATATTATGGCAAAAGAGATTCAAACGATTGGAGTACTGACCAGCGGTGGAGATGCTCCCGGAATGAACGCGGCGATCCGTGCGGTTGTTCGACGTGCACTGGCTGCAGGCAAGCAGGTAAAAGGTATCCAGAGAGGCTACGCAGGTCTGCTTCAGGAGGAAATCGTTGATATGAATAAACGGAGCGTGTCCGATATCATTCAGCGCGGCGGTACGATCTTACAGACTGCACGTTGTAAGGAGTTTACGACTCCCGAAGGACAGGCTAGAGGTGCAGAGATCTGCAGAAAGCATGGGATCGATGGAGTGGTAGTCATCGGTGGTGACGGTTCTTTCAGAGGTGCGCAGAAGCTGGCAGCAAACGGCATCAATACCATCGGTGTTCCCGGAACGATCGATCTGGATATTTCCTGCACCGATTATACCATCGGTTTCGACACGGCAGTGAATACCGCAATGGAGGCGATCGACAAGGTGCGTGATACCTCTACCTCACACGAGCGCTGTTCCATCATCGAGGTTATGGGTCGTGGAGCAGGATATATTGCATTGTGGTGCGGTATCGCGAACGGTGCCGAGGACGTTCTGCTTCCCGAGAAATATGACTATGACGAGCAGCGTCTGGTAAACAACATTATTGAGAATAGAAAGAAAGGCAAAAAGCATCATATCATCATCAATGCAGAGGGTATCGGACATTCTACTTCCATGGCGAGACGTATCGAGGCTGCGACCGGAATGGAAACACGCGCGACGATCTTAGGTCACATGCAGCGCGGCGGAAGCCCGACAGCGAGAGACCGTATGATGGGTTCTGTGATGGGTGCGTATGCAGTTGACTGTCTGTGCGCAGGCAAGAGCAATCGTGTCGTAGCATTAAAGCAAAATCAGGTAGTGGACTTTGACATTGACGAGGCGCTGGCAATGGAGAAGGGTGTCAACGATTATGAGTATGACATCTGCAACACACTGGCAAGATAGGAATTGATATGATCACAAGTACATCGAATCAACAGATGAAGACGATCGTACAATTAAATAAAAAGGCAAAGGCGCGTAGGGAACTGCGTGCCTTTATTGTTGAGGGCATAAAAATGTTTCGCGAGACACCGCCGGAGCTTTTGCAGCGGGTGTATGTGTCGGAGCAGTTTTTTGAAAACGAAGAAAACTATACATGTCTGACGAAATCCGGCATAAACTATGAATTGGTGAGCAATAGTGTGTTTGCGCATATCAGTGATACGAATACGCCGCAGGGAATCCTTGCCGTTGTGCGGCAGCCGGTGTATGAGTTTTCCGATCTGCTGCAGGGGGAACGCACCAGACTGCTCGTGCTGGAGGACATCCAGGATCCCGGGAATCTGGGCACCATGTTTCGCACCGGAGAGGGTGCAGGATTGACCGGTATCATCATGAGCAGGGATACGGTGGATCTGTTTTCGCCCAAGACCGTGCGCGCTACGATGGGAAGCATCTACCGGATGCCGTTTTATGTGACGGAGGATCTGCATGGGGCGATCACGGCTCTGCGTGATGCCGGCATTCACACTTATGCGGCGCATCTGCGCGGGGAAAAATATTACGATGAACTGGATTTTACGGGACCTACCGCGTTTTTGATCGGGAATGAGGGCAATGGTCTGAAACAGGAGACCGCAGATCTGGCGGACACCTACCTGAAGATTCCGATGGAGGGCAAGCTGGAAAGTCTCAATGCTGCCATGGCAGCCGGTATTTTAATGTACGAGGCGCACAGACAGTGCAGATAAAGGAGGACACCATTTTATGCGCATCTGGTTTAAAATGATGAAGGATAACCACCTGCTGCGGGACTATATGTATGAGGATGATTCGGATGATACGCGCACACATAAGATCTTTCGGGGGATAGATGAAGTGTGCCGTGTGTTTGACCTCGGCAAACCGATCTGGCTGGATGCCACGATCGCGGAGTTTAAGCGCCACGCGAAAGCGCGGTTTACGAGAGATTGTTTCATTGAGGAGATCGATTTTGACTATCTGGAGATTCATGTGATTGAGGAGGGGTAACTATGCAGGCGGCGGAGGTCTTTCAGGACAGCGCGGAAAGTTGGGAAACGCTGATCTTTTTATATAATTCGGCTTTGAAAGAAGTCGGTACAAAGCTGGAGATCTTAAATGATGAATTTGTACATATCCACAAGTACAATCCCATCGAGTATATCAAGTCACGCTTGAAATCGCCGGAGAGCATCTGTAAAAAGCTCAAACGGAACGGGCATGACACGAGTCTGGAAAATATGGTGCAGTACATCAATGACATCGCGGGCATCCGTATCGTATGTTCGTTTACGTCGGATATTTACCGCATGGCAGAGATGATCGGAAAGCAGAATGATCTGACAGTCATCTCGGTGAAGGATTATATCAAGCATCCGAAGGAGAGCGGCTACAAGAGCTACCATATGCTGGTGTCCGTGCCGATCTTTTTGTCAGACCGCGTGGTGGACACGAAGGTGGAGATACAGATCCGCACGATCGCGATGGATTTCTGGGCAAGTCTGGAGCACAAGATCTACTACAAATTTGAGGGAAACGCGCCGGACTACATCAGCCGCGACTTGAAGGAGTGCTCCGAGATCGTGTCCATGATGGACGCGAAGATGCTGCAGCTCAACCAGGCGATCCTAGAGGCGAAGGCGAAACAGGATTTAGATTAGAAACAAAAAGTCACGCTCGTTGTCAAAATAACATATTGTTTTGCTTCGTTGCCTGAGGGCAAAAGCGCAAATCCAATATGTTATTTCTGACAGTGGCGTGACTTTTCCTTATAATAAAAACGAATCCATGTCCCCGGAGCGCCCGCTTCGGGGTTTCATATCTCTTAAAATGCTGCGCAGCGGTCTCTGGCGGTAACCGAAACCAAGATCCATGTATTCCTCGATGACCTGAGCCAGCACGGCTTCATCGGTAATGCCTTCATCCGCAGCCAGCTCCAGTATCTTTTCGTAGGTATCGGAGTTGATATACAGTGCGGTCTTTCCATCAGGTGTAGATGCGGGAACTTCTTTCGCGGCCGCCTTTTCTACCACTTTTTTCTCACCCATAAAAGTGAAAAAATCCATATTCAAAGCTGCCAGCAGCTTGATCAGAATATCCATATCTGCTTTGTTGCTGTCACGGTTGATCAGCGCATAAATGGTCTGCGCGGGAACACCTGCTTCTTTGGAGAACTGGGTGACAGTCAGCCCGCGCTCGTCCAGAATGTGTTTCAGTCGGGAACCTAAATTCATCAAAATATCCTCCTTTGTCGTATACATGTGAATACCGTCACAGCGCAGGGTGCGCTGACGGGTTTATTTATTCTTCGCGTTAAAGCTTGCACGCTTGCGCAGCGTCGGGTCAAGAATACGCTTGCGGATACGGATGCTTTCCGGCGTGATCTCCAACAGCTCATCGGTGTCGATAAACTCCAGCGCCTGCTCCAGACTGAGCACCTTCGGAGGCACAAGTGTTAACGCCTCGTCCGCACTGGAGGAACGTGTATTGGTCAGATGCTTCTTCTTGCAGACATTCAGCTCGATATCTTCCGCCTTGGCGCTCATACCGATGACCATACCGGCGTATACTTTCTCGCCCGGTCCGATAAACAGTGTACCGCGGTCCTGTGCGGAGAACAGACCGTAGGTCACGCTCTCGCCGGTCTCGAAGGCGATGAGGGAGCCGGTCTTGCGGTACTGGATATCACCACAGTACTCATCATAACCGTCAAAGATCGTGTTGATGATACCGTTACCTTTCGTGTCGGTCATGAAATCATTGCGGTAACCGATCAGTCCGCGGGAGGGGATCCGAAACTCCAGTCTTGTATAGCCGCCGCTGATGGAACCCATGTTTAAGAGGGAACCCTTTCGCTGGCTCAGCTTGTCGATCACGACGCCGGTAAACTCATCCGGCACATCCACGTAAGCGAGCTCCATGGGCTCAGTCTTTTTGCCCTGCTCATTGGTGTGATAGAGCACTTCCGCCTTGCTGACTGCAAATTCGTAGCCCTCGCGGCGCATATTCTCGATGAGTACGGATAAATGCAGCTCGCCGCGTCCGGATACCTTATAGGTATCGGCATCTTCGGTCTCCTCCACACGAAGGGAGACATCCGTGTTCAGCTCGCGGAACAGTCTGTCGCGCAGGTGGCGGGAAGTGATATATTTTCCTTCCTGGCCGGCCAGCGGCGAATCGTTTACGATAAAGTTCATCGCCAGTGTCGGCTCGGAAATCTTCTGGAAGGGGATCGCAACAGGATCTTCCGGTGAACAGATCGTATCACCGATGTGGATATCCGCGATACCGGAGATGGCAACGATGGAGCCGATGCCTGCCTCGGTGACATCCACCTTGTTCAGTCCGTCAAACTCGTAGAGTTTGCTGATACGCACTTTCTTCTGTTTGTCCGGCTCGTGATGGTTCACAAGCACTGCATCCTGGTTGACGCGCAGAACACCGTTATCCACTTTTCCGACACCGATACGTCCCACATACTCGTTGTAATCGATGGTGCTGATCAGTACCTGGGTATTGGCATCCGGGTCACCGGTGGGAGCCGGAATATAGTTGATGATGGTCTCGAATAACGGAGTCATATCCTTGCGTTCGTCATCCAGGTCAAGCATCGCATAACCGTCTCTGGCAGATGCATAGACAAACGGGCAGTCAAGCTGCTCATCGGAGGCATCCAGATCCATGAAAAGTTCCAATACTTCATCGATCACTTCCGCAGGTCTTGCCTCCGGACGGTCGATCTTATTGATGCAGACGATGACCGGAAGATTCAGCTCCAGTGCTTTCATGAGCACAAATTTGGTCTGGGGCATCGCGCCCTCGAAAGCGTCAACGACGAGGATGACGCCGTTTACCATCTTCAGCACACGTTCCACCTCGCCGCCGAAATCGGCATGGCCGGGGGTGTCGATGATGTTGATCTTTACATCTTTATAAAAAACAGCAGTGTTTTTTGACAGGATCGTGATACCGCGCTCGCGCTCGATATCGTTGGAATCCATCACGCGCTCCTGTACCTCCTGATTGGCGCGGAATACACCGGATTGTTTTAACAGCTCGTCCACCAGGGTTGTTTTGCCGTGGTCAACGTGGGCGATGATTGCGATGTTACGAATGTCGTCTCTTGTGGTTTGCATAAATATTCTTTTTCCTTCTTTCCTATTAAATGTCTTTCTCTGTTTTTGCCGCCTATTATCATATCACAAAATGTGAATTATGCAAGTGCATATTTGAAAAGATACAAAAAAATTTATTTTATCGACAGAAAACTGCGACTTTCGCACGAAATGGTTGGTATGATGCATGCAGTCACGAAATAGAAATAGATTAGCAAAAGCGAAAGGAGAATTAATTCTATGGGAGACAAGATATTTGAAAACAATCAGGTGGTCATTGCAGGAGAAATCGTATCGGGATTTACGTTTAGTCATGAGGTGTACGGAGAGGGCTTCTATATGGTAGAGGTCGCTGTCAACCGCCTGAGCAATTACGCAGATTACATACCGGTCATGGTATCAGAGCGGCTGATCGATGTGACAGGCAATTATGAAGGACAGTATATATGCGTGGTAGGACAGTTCCGGTCCTACAACCGGCATGAGGAAAAGAAAAACCGGCTGGTGCTTTCCGTGTTTGCAAGGGAGATCGAGTTTACCGAGGAGCCGGGTGAGGATGTGAAGAGCAACCAGATCTTTCTGGATGGCTACATCTGCAAAGAGCCGATCTACCGGAAGACACCGCTTGGACGGGAGATCGCGGATCTTTTGATCGCTGTCAACCGTTCTTATGGAAAATCCGATTATATCCCGAGTATCTGCTGGGGAAGAAATGCACGTTATGCTTCCGGATTTGCGGTTGGTGCACATGTACAGATCTGGGGCAGAATACAGAGCCGCGAATATGTGAAGAAGCTGAATGAGTTTGAGACAGAAAAGCGGATCGCTTATGAGGTATCGGTCAGCAAGATCGACTGTCTGGAGGCGTAAAACCCATAAGACTTTACTTTTCGGGGAAAATGTGCTATTCTTGCTTGGATTTGTATTTTCATGTACTGTCACAGACAGTTATGTTGTGGGCGTCATATTCGGAAAGCGCTTCACAAACAGGGAGGCAATGAAGATGGATACAGGAATTGTAAGAATATTTTATGGCGAGGGACACGGCAAATCTACCGCCGCAATGGGTCGCGCGTTACAGGCCGCCAGCGAGGGGAAGAGTGTGTTTGTGATCCATTACTTAAAGGGAAGAATGGAGGACGAGGCGCAGTTTATGAAAAAACTGGAGCCGGAGATCAAGGTGTTCCAGTTTGAAAAAAGTGATGTGTCCTATGAGAATCTGTCGCCGGAGGAAAAAAAGGAAGCACAGATGAACATTAAAAACGGTGTTAATTTTGCGCGAAAGGTGTTGTTGACCGGCGAGTGTGATCTGTTGATCTTAGACGAGGTGCTCGGACTGGTGGATGCGGGCCTGTTGGAAAACGAGGAGTTGGAAAATCTCGTCAAGTCCCGTTCAGGCGGAATGGATCTGATCCTGACCGGACGAAATATGGACGAATCGATTCGTGCCTATGCGGACGAAATTTATAAAATAAAATCCGAAAAATAAAAAAACTAAGAAAAAAAGTGCCCTGTCGTTCACAGGGCACTTTACATTTTGCAATTTTTTTAATATAGTATATTAAGAAAAAGTTTGCACAGGCAGGAGGAAGATACAAAAATGGCAATATTCAAAGGTGCCGGCGTGGCAATTGTCACACCCATGAAAGATAACTTTGAGGTAAATTACGACAAGCTGGACGAGATGATCCAGTTCCAGATAGACAACGGAACAGACTGTATTGTGATCGCAGGAACGACAGGAGAAAGCTCCACCCTGACAATGGAGGAGCACGCAGATGTGATCAAGGCAGCGGTTCAAATGACGAAGCATCGCGTGCCGGTCGTAGCCGGAACCGGCTCTAACTGTACGAAGACAGCGATCCAGCTGACGCAGGAAGCGCAGGAAGCAGGATGTGACGGTGCACTGATCGTGACACCTTACTATAACAAGGCAACACAGGCAGGTCTGGTCAGCCATTACGGACAGATCGCACAGTCTACCAAGCTGCCGATCATCATGTACAATGTGCCCAGCCGTACCGGCTGCAATATTCTGCCGGAGACCGCAGCGACACTGGTAAAGACCTATGACAATATCGTCGGTTTAAAGGAAGCGACCGGAAATGTGGCACAGGCAGTGACTACGATGGATCTGTGTGACGGCAAGATCGATATGTATTCCGGAGAGGACGGTATCGTGGTACCGCTTATGTCGATCGGAGCAGTGGGCGTGATCTCCGTATGGTCAAATGTTGCGCCGAAGGATGTACATGACATGTGTATGTATGCACTGAACGGCGATTACAAGAAGGCTGCCGAGATTCAGTTAAAGGGACGCGCGTTAGTGGATGCGCTGTTTTCCGAGGTGAATCCGATTCCTGTGAAGCGTGCGCTGAATGCGATGGGCTTTGAGGTAGGACCGCTGCGCGCACCGCTGACGGAGATGAGTGAGACGAATGCGGCGAAGCTCATTCAGGTGATGAAGGATTACGGCTTAAAGGTGACAGAGTAATTGTTCAGAACAGTTACGAAATGTCTGGGAGGATGAAAATGACAAATGTGATTATGCATGGCTGCAACGGACGGATGGGACAAATGATCGCGGGACTTTGCGCGAATGATCCGGAGATCACGATCGTTGCGGGCGTGGATGCCTATACAGAAAAAAAGAATGACTTTCCGGTATTTGCGAACATTGCGGAATGTGATGTGCCTGCAGATGCCGTGATCGATTTTTCCAATGCAGGTGCTGTGGACGGACTGCTGGACTGGTGTGTGGAAAAAGGTATGCCGGTGGTGCTCTGCTCAACCGGATTATCCGAGGAACAGCTTGCAAAGGTGAGCGAGGCCAGCAAAAAGACCGCAGTTTTAAAATCTGCCAACATGTCGCTGGGCATCAATACACTGATGGACCTTCTGCAAAAAGCGGTAAAGGTGTTTGCTCCCGCCGGTTTTGATGTAGAGATCGTGGAAAAACATCATAACCAGAAGCTGGATGCCCCCAGCGGAACAGCGATCGCGCTGGCGGATTCCATCAATGAGGCGATGGACGGACAGTACGAGTATGTGTATGACCGCAGTGATCGCAGGCAAAAGAGAGACGCGAAGGAGCTTGGCATCTCGGCAGTGCGTGGCGGCACCATCGTCGGTGAGCACGAGGTGATCTTTGCGGGAGCCGATGAGGTGATCGAATTCAAGCACACGGCATATTCACGCGCTGTTTTTGGCAAGGGCGCGATCGAAGCCGCAAAGTTTTTAAAAGGAAAAGGTGCGGGATATTATACGATGCAGGATGTGATAGCAGAAGCCTGAAGGGCTTCTGCTATTTTCAAAAGGGGGAAAACTATGGGGGAGACAGAAATACGCTATCTAAAGAGTCTGGCAAAGCAGTATCCGACGATCGCCTCTGCGGCTACAGAGATCATCAATCTGAAGGCGATCTTAAGCCTGCCGAAGGGCACGGAGCATTTTATCACGGATGTGCACGGTGAGTATGAGCAGTTTCAGCACATCATGCGCAACGGCTCCGGAGCGGTAAAGTTAAAGATCGAGCAGGAGTTCGGAACGACTTTCAGCAAGGCGGAAAAGAAAAATATTGCGGCACTGATCTATTATCCGGAACTGAAGCTGGAGGAAGTGGCGCGTCATGAGGAAAATATGGATGATTGGTATCGCGTGACGCTGTACCGGCTGATCCCGATCTGTAAAAATGCCTCATCAAAATATACGCGTTCCAAGGTGCGCAAGGCGCTGCCGAAGGATTTTTCCTATGTGATCGAGGAGCTTTTGACCGGACGCCCGGATCAGTCAGATCAGGAAGATTACTATAATGAGATCATCAATTCCGTCATAGAGACAGGACGTGCACCGGAGCTGATCACTGCATTGTGCAAGCTGATCCGACGGCTGGTTGTAGACCATCTGCATGTGGTGGGTGATATATATGACCGAGGCCCGTATCCGCATCTGATCATGGATACGCTCATGAAGTACCATTCGGTGGATATCCAGTGGGGAAACCATGATGTTCTGTGGATGGGAGCGGCAGCAGGCAACCCGGCATGCATTGCGAATGTACTGCGCATTTCGGCCAAGTACGGCAATCTGGATATTCTGGAGGATGGCTACGGCATTAATCTGGTTCCGCTGGCGCGCTTTGCAATGACGACTTATCATGATGATCCATGTACGTATTTCAAGGTGGAATACGATGCAGACCAGTATAATGTAAAGGATGCGCAGCTCGATGAGAAGATGCACAAGGCGATCGCCATTATCCAGTTTAAGTTGGAGGGAAAACTCATCGACGAGTATCCCGAATTTGACATGCAGGAGCGCAAGCTTTTGCACAAGATGAACCTTGAAAACGGCACTGTAGAAGTGGAGGGTGTGACTTATCCGCTGCGGGACACTTATTTCCCGACGATCGATCCCGAGCATCCCTATGAACTGAGCGCGGAGGAGCAGGAGGTTGTAAACCGCCTGACGACAGCTTTTATCAACTGTGAAAAGCTGCAGAAGCATGTGCGTTTCCTGTTTATGAAAGGCAGTCTGTATAAGGTGTATAACGGCAATCTGCTCTACCATGGCTGTGTACCGATGTGCGAGGACGGAAGCTTTCAAAAGGTGAAGCTGTTCGGTCATGAATACGCGGGTAAACAGCTCTATGATGTGCTGGAGCATTTTGCGCGTCTGGGTTATTATTCGATCGATCCGGTGGAGAAAAAACGGGGACAGGATATCCTCTGGTTTATCTGGGAAAACAAGAATTCGCCTGTCTTCGGAAAAGCAAAGATGACGACCTTTGAGCGGTACTTTATTGAAGATAAAAAGACGCATGTGGAGCAGAAAAATCCGTATTACCGGTTGATCGAGCGGGAGGATGTTGTCTCTGAGATCTTAAAGGAATTCGGACTGGAAGGCGCGGATGCTCACATCATCAACGGTCATATCCCGGTGGAGACGACCATCGGCGAGTCGCCGATGAAGTGCAATGGCAAGCTGCTCATTATAGATGGCGGTTTTTCGCGTGCCTATCGCTCCAAGACCGGAATTGCGGGATATACGTTGATCTTTGATTCTTACGGATTGATCCTGGCGGCGCATGAGCCCTTTGAGTCGGTAGAGAGCGCGGTGGTAAACGGAACGGATATCCATTCACACAACGCAGTCGTATCTTCCACCAGACGCCGTCTGACGGTTGCCGATACCGACCGTGGCGCGCAGATCAAGGAGGAGATCGAGGCGCTGGAGTCACTGCTTCGGGCATACCGTTCAGGACTGCTGGTGGAGGAATTGTAGAAAGATAGTTATTATAAGATTGACAGATAGTCAAGGGTACCGGCGGACACACCGGTGCCCTTTTCTAATAATGAGATCAGCCCCTTTATAGTGTCGATCGTTTCCTCCGGAGTGGAGGGGATCAGCGAATTGTCAAATTTGACTGCAAGTACGATCAGTACGATCTCCGCCAGCGCTGACGGGTAGTCGAAGTGGATCTCACCACAGGCAATCCCCTGGGAAATGATCTCTGTCAGGGCAGGCTTCAGTTCTGAAACGACATAATTCAAGTATTTCTGGTGTAAAAAGGCGAGATCCTGTGCACTTGTCGAAGCTTTGTGCTTCTGCCTTAAAAAGATGGCAGAGGAATTCTGACACGCCTGAAACAGCATTGCCATCCTGGTAAAGGACGATATATTGGTCTGGGTGGCCAGGGCCTTTGCAGTCTGCAGCGGTTTTTCATAGCTGCGCCTGATCAGCGCGTCAACGATCGCATCCTTGGAAGAATAGTAATAATAAATGCTTCCTTTTCCGATCCCCGCTTTGGCAGCAATGTCACTCACGGATATGTGCTGGATATTCTTTTCTTCCAGAAGCTGCTGCAGGGCATCAAGTATTTTTTCTGACTTATTTATCTCCGGCATAACTGTATGAGCCTTTCATTTCTTGTTGTAAGTTCTTCTGCAAACCATTGTACTAACATGTTGATTTGCATGGGCTTATTGTATCACATCTGCTAATTTCAAACAAGATTTTTCCAGAATTTGTTACAGTTTTCATAATTGACCGACGGTCGAAATGAGTGCTATAATCACAATAAATAAAATCGACCGACGGTCGAAAAAGAGGAGGAAGCTATGACATACGCAGAATTTTTCTATGAGATCAAGAACAGATTTATGGGAGCGGATCTGAGTGACATTAAAGAGCATCTGGCATTTCAGTTTAATATTGAGGACGAGGAAGCAGGCGGTATTTTTTATGTTGAGGTGAAGGACGGCGAACTGGCAGTCGAGCCCTATGAGTATTATGACAGGGATGCGATGTTCACCGCAACTCCTGATACTTTTCTGAAGATTGCCGAGGGAAAGATCGATCCGATCTGGGCGTTTACGGTACAGAAGCTCAAAGTAGAGGGAAACATTGATAAGGCTCTGCGCTTAAAAGATATCATTGAGATCAAGCAGAAGCAGATGAAGAAAGAAAAGAAAGACAAAGAGAAACAGGAAAAACTCGAGAAGAAGGAAGACAAGAAGAAAAAGTAACAGCAGGGAGGACATATGGGAGTATTAAAAAAAGGTCTGGCTGCAGCCGGAGCGCTGGCAGCAGCAAGTGCGGCAGGCACTGCATACTTTTACAATCGGACGATGATCCGTCAGAATGCCATTGTGGAGCGCACGATGAAGATGGCAGGCACGGACTGGTCGCAGTATTCGGACATTCTGGCAGAGCGCAAGGCGTTTGCTTTCGCGCAGCCTCATGAGGAGGTCTATGTGACATCCTATGACGGGCTGAAGCTTCACGCAACGTATCTTCCGGCCATCAAAGAAAGTGGAGATAAAAAGCGGGTCGTGATCTGCTTCCACGGATATACCAGCAAGTCGCTGGCGGACTTTATCGGCCTGACAGATTACTACTTTAAACGTGGTTTTACCATGCTTCACCCGGATGCCCGTGCGCACGGTGAGAGCGAAGGAAAATATATCGGCTTCGGCTGCCTGGACAGAAAAGATGCGATAAAATGGATCGACTGGGTACTGGAAAAATGCGGCGAGGATGTGGAGATCTTTTTACACGGTATTTCCATGGGCGGCGCAACGGTGCTCATGGCCAGCGGCATGGAATTGCCTCCTCAGGTGAAGGGTATCATTTCAGACTGCGGTTTTACCTCTCCGAAGGAGGTGTTCACGCATGTGTTGAACACCATGTACCATCTGCCGGCATTCCCGATCATCAACGAGGCTGACATTGTCAACCGCAAGCTGGCAGGCTACGGCATGGACGAGTGCAACGCAAAGCGCGAGGTGGCGAAGGCAAAGATTCCGATCCTGTTCATTCACGGGTCAAAGGATACTTTTGTACCGACTTATATGTGCAACGAGCTGTATGACAGCTGCGCGTCAAAGAAACAGATTTTGATCGTAGAGGGAGCTGCACACGGTGAGAGCTATTTTAAAGAGATGGCTACATACGAAAAAACGCTGGATACGTTCATAGAGGACTGTGAACAGACAGCGGGTGATGGCGAATAATCAGACGAAGAAAGAAAGGGGACAGCATGAAAACACATAAGGGATACAAGACATATCCGCTCACAGCGGCACAGAAATTTCACTTCTTTTATCTGGACAGATGTCCGAAAAAAGAGGTCATGAACATCGGAACAAGCCTGACGATCGAGGTGGAGCTGGATGTTGATGAACTGCGGAAAGCGATCTATAAGGCTTATGAGCGGTGCGAGGCAATGCGTCTGCGCTTTGCTTATGATAAAAAAGAAAAGAAGTGGTATCAGTACATAGTGGAAAAAGAGGAACGCGAGATCGAGTATGTGGATTTCACCGGAAAAACGATGGAAGAGGCAGAAAAGATCATGACGGAGTGGACACAGGTGCCCTTTGAACGCGAGGATTCTCCGATGAGCCGTATCGTGATCATCAAGACTCCCGACGGCAATCAGGGCTTGTATCTGCTGGGCGATCACATGATCCTCGATGCACAGTCACTGATCATGTTCATGAGGGATATTATTGAGCTGTACTGTAATGCGAAGTTTGAGGGCGTGGAATACCCGAAGGAGATGCGTTCTTATATTGAACAGCTGGAGAAGGATCTGGCTTATGAGAATAACAGCAAGGCGCAGCAGAGAGACCGCGAGTTTTTCCACAAGCTGATCGATGAGTCAGAGCCCATCTTTAACGGTATCGAGGGACCTCAGCCGCTTTTGGAGGCAAGAAAGAAAAATCCGGCTGCCAGATCCGCGCATTTTATTACCCAGCATGTGGATTCCGCACTGGATACCTTCCATCTGGAGGGTGAGCCGACGGCGAGACTCATGAAATTCTGCGAGGAGCAGCATGTTTCCCAGCAGTGCCTGCTCATCATGGGTATGCGAACTTACTTCCAGAAGCTGAACGGCAACGAGGATGTTTCCTTCAACGTGGCTTATGCGAGACGCGCGACACTGGCAGAAAAAAAATCCGGCGGCACGCGTATCCATTCGTTCCCGTTCCGCACGGTCATCCCGGAGGACAAGACATTCCTGGAGGGAATACATATCATCCGTGACGGCCAGAACGAGATCTTCCGCCATACCAATTTTGATCCTGTGGAGTATTTTGCGTACCGTGCACAGAAATACCCGATCGAGCCGGGTACGAGCTATGAACCCATGTCTTTTACCTATCAGCCGATGACGCAGAAGGATCAGGGCTTAAACAAGCTGGGAGACATCAAGTACAAGACCAAATGGTATCCCAACGGTGCCACCACACAGGCAATGTATCTGACGGTAATGCACCGCCCGGAGGACAATGGACTGGATTTCAACTTTGAGCACCAGACGGCTGCGGTCACGAAAGAGCAGCTGGAGTATTTTTACTACTATATCTGCAAGATCATGTTCAAGGGTATCGAGAAGGCTTATATGCCGATCGGAGATATTTTGAAACTGATCTAAAATATTAAAAAAGGAGAATCAGATTATGTTTGAAAAATTAGTTGATATCATTGTAAATTATGTGGAAGTAGACAAGGCAGATATTAAACCGGAGTCACGTTTCATGGAGGATCTGGGTTTTACCTCCTTTGATTTCATGAGCATGCTGGGTGAGATCGAGGATGAACTGGATGTGGAGATTGAGCAGGAGAAGGCTGCAGATATCCGTACCGTCGGAGAGGCAGCAGCATACTTAGAGACACTGTAAATCTGTAATAGTGGAAGTGAACCGGGCATGGAAAGGTTCGCGGGAGTATCGTGAGCTAATAGGAGGAAAGTTATGAACGTAGAGAGCAGCACCATTCGTGAGATCATCGTAAAATCCGAGGCGGCATACGGTCCGCAGGATGCATTTCGTTTTAAGGTAAAACGCGCGGACGAGACCGGAAAGCGTGCCGTAGAGGTAGAGAGCAAGACATACACACAGTTGAAACATGATACCGAGTGTTTTTCAGCAGCACTGGGATCATTGGGACAGGCAAAAGGACATATCGCGGTCCTTGGAACTACATCTTATGAGTGGGTGGTAGCTTATCTTGGAATCGTAAACAGCGGAAGCGTTGCAGTTCCTTTGGATGCACAGCTGCCTTCCGAGGATCTGTGTGATCTTTTAAATCGTGCAGAAGTGACAACACTTGTTTTTGACGAGACAAAGGCAGCAGTTGCAGCGGATGCATTAAAAGCATGTCCGGAACTTAAAATTGTGATCGCCATGAGTGAAGAAAGTGCAGTTTCAGAGGCACTTTCTCTGTGGAAGCTGATCGGGGAGAATGAGGCCGGTTATGCATATGAGCCGCAGCCGGAGGAATTGGCGACGATCATGTTTACTTCCGGAACCACCGGAAAGAGCAAGGGCGTTATGCTCACCCACCGCAATCTGGCAGAAAATGCCACCTGTCTGGACATGAAGATTGAGCCGGGCACGGTCATTATGTCCGTACTTCCGATCCATCATGCATACTGCCTGAGCATGGACATCTTAAAGGGACTTTCCCTCGGAAGCGTGATCTGCATCAACGATTCACTGATGCGTGTGGCAAAAAATATTAAATTGTTTGAGCCGAACATGATCCTGATGGTTCCCCTCATGATCGAGACGCTGGCAAAGAAGCTGGAGGATGCGGCATGGATGCCGGCTCCGCTTGTCAAGGCAAAGGTGTTCGGAAAGCAGTTCCACACCATATGCAGCGGTGGCGCATACTTAAATCCCGCGTATTATGATACATTTGCAAGATACGGGATCACGATCCTGCAGGGCTACGGAATGACGGAGTGCGCTCCTGTGATCAGTACGAATTTAAGCTGGGACAACCGGAAGGGTTCTGTCGGAAAGCTGATGCCCAACTGTGAGGCAAAGACCGTGGACGAGGAGCTGTGGGTAAAGGGCTCCAGCGTGATGCAGGGTTATTACCACATGCCGGAAGAAACCGCAGCTACGCTGGAAGACGGCTGGCTGAAGACGGGTGATCTGGGTTATGTGGATGAGGATGGATATGTTTATCTGACCGGAAGAAAGAAAAACCTGATCATCACACCCAACGGTGAAAACATCTCCCCGGAGGAGATAGAGAATAAGATCGGTGAGGCTCGTCTCGTGCAGGAAATCCTGGTGCGCGACAACGAGGGCATTATCGAGGCAGAGATCTTCCCGGATTACGAGTATGCCACCAAGAAAAAGATCAAGGATGTGCCTGCGAAGCTGCAGGAGATCATCGACGAATACAATCAGGGAGCTCCCCTGTACAAGCGCGTGTTCAAATTAAAGGTTCGCGACGTCGAGTTCGAGAAAAATACAACAAAAAAGATCAAGCGGTTTTAACACCGTTTTAAATCGGAAAGCTATGTCTGTTTCTGCAGGCATGGCTTTTTATTTGTAAAAAAGTATGCCTGCGAAACTATTTTTGTATTGACTCTCCCCTTAGGGTAAGGGTGTATGATAAACTAGAAGTAAAATTGAATGAGCATCAGCAAGAGGGGGATCAATCGTGGAACACAAAAAAATAGTGATCAAGGGATTGAAACAAAATAATCTGAAAAACATTTCTCTGGACATTCCAAAACAAAAAATAGTTGTTTTTACCGGTGTATCCGGTTCCGGTAAATCCAGCATCGTCTTCGACACGATCGCGGCGGAAAGTCAGCGGCAGATGAACGAGACATATACGGCGTGGATACGCGGCCGCCTGCCGAAATATGAACGGCCGCAGGTGGAATATATTGACAACCTGAATCCATCTGTTGTCATCGACCAGAGCCGCCTCGGAGGCAATGCCAGATCCACGGTCGGAACGATCAGCGACATGTATTCTGCACTCCGGCTGTTGTTTTCGCGCATCGGAACACCGAAGGTCGGGCCGGCGTCATTTTTTTCTTTTAACAATCCAAATGGAATGTGCAAAACCTGCGCAGGGATCGGTAAAGTGATGGATCTGGACATTCATCAGGTCATCAATACGGAACACACGTATGAGGAAGGAATTTTCCAGCTTCCGGCCTTCGGACCGGGGAATTACTATTGGAAAGTGTATCGCAGACCGGACTTGTTTGATGTGAATAAAAAATGGTGCGAGCTCTCTGAAGAGGAACAGAATATCCTGCTCTACGGCAGCCGCACGAAAGGCGAAGAGCGGATCGATAAAAAGCTTGAGGGTGTCTATAACCAGTTCAAACGTCTGTGCCTGATGAAGAGCGCAGAGGAACAGACGGATTATACCTTGAAAAAGATCAGCCAGTTTATGGAGGAGACAGTCTGCCCGGATTGTGGCGGAAGACGGCTGAGCCCACAGACATTGTCCTGCCGGATCAACGGTTTCAATATTGCGGATATGTGCGAAATGGAGTTCCTTGAACTGCGGGAAGAACTTTTAAAGATCACGGATCCGCGCGGTATGACGATCGTGGAGCAGCTGGTGGCTTCCCTTGACCGGATGATCGATATCGGACTGCCTTACTTAAGCATGAACCGGGAATCGTCCACATTGTCCGGCGGTGAGGCGCAGCGGTTGAAACTGGTGCGCTATATGGGCAGTTCCCTTACGGATATGATCTACATTTTTGATGAGCCGAGCACCGGTATGCATCCGAGAGATGTCCACCGGATGAGCCGGCTGTTAAAGAGCCTGCGTGACAAGGGAAATACGGTGCTTGTTGTGGAGCATGATAAGGATATCATCCGTATTGCGGATGAAGTGATCGATGTGGGTCCGCTGGCGGGAAAAAACGGTGGACAGATCCTCTTTCAGGGCAGTTATGAGGACCTGCTTGTGAGTGGAACGCGGACGGGAGAAGCGATGAAGGAAGTCGTGACCTTCAAAGAAAACCCGAGAAAACCGACGGAATGGCTTCCGGTGAGAGACGCCTGTCTGCACAACCTGAAGCATGTGGATGTGGACATTCCGCTGGGTGTGCTGACCGTGGTGACCGGTGTGGCCGGGTCGGGAAAATCGTCCCTCATTCGTGATGTGTTCGCGAAACAGTATGCGGATCGCGTGGTGCTGGTTGACCAGAGTGCAGTTACGGCTACCGGGCGTTCCACGGCATGTACGTACCTTGGATTTTTTGACGAGATCCGAAAGGTATTTGCGGCTGCCACCGGAGCGGATGCAGGACTGTTTTCTTTCAACAGTAAGGGTGCATGTCCGGCATGTAAGGGCAGAGGCATGATCACAACGGAGCTGGTATTCATGGATCCCGTGACGACGGTATGTGAGAGCTGCGGCGGCAGCCGATACAGTGAGGAAGCACTGTCACATCTGTATAAAGGAAAAACGATCGTAGATGTGCTGCATATGAGCGTGGAGGAGGCACTGGAGTTTTTTGCGGAAAACAACAAGATCCGAAGACATTTAGAAGCGCTTATGGAGACCGGTCTTCCGTATCTGTCATTGGGACAACCGCTCTCTACGTTATCCGGCGGCGAGCGCCAGCGTGTGAAGCTGGCAAAGGAGCTTCGAAAAAAGGGAAATATCTATGTTCTGGACGAGCCGACCACCGGACTGCACGCGTCGGATATCAAACAGATCATGGAACTGTTGGACAGCCTGATCCAGCGCGGCAACACAGTGATCGTCATCGAACACAACACGGATGTCATGAAGCTGGCAGATTATATCATCGATATCGGACCGGACGGCGGTACCTCCGGCGGAGAAGTTGTCTTTACCGGAACACCGCAGGAGATGATGGAACATGCGCAGACGATCACGGCAAAGTATCTGAGAAAGTAAAATTGACGCCAAATCACCGAACGAAATGGTGCCAAATCACCGAACAAAATAGTGCGTAAGGATCGATCTATGGAGCTTCGTCAGGAACACCTTTTGGACAGGAAATGTAATCATCTCTGCAGCCTGTTTGAGGAGAACAAAGAAGTTTCTAACGGTGTCATCGTGCACTCGGATTTTCGTTTAAACAAGGCATTTGATCAATTAAATACACTGTCCGAACAACAGAAAGATAAAGTGGAATTTCTGCTTTATTATATGACGAAGCCTGAGTATCAGCTTTCTGTGCGGGAAGAGATCTATCTGGATAATATGCTGGACCTTTTTTGACCCATGTTGGCTCTATTTTGACCCATATATATACAAATGAACAACGAATATGTTACAATTATACTATTGTTTATTAACTCTGCCAGATGAGAAAAGGAGCATGTATGAAAAAGGGACAAAGAACGATCACTTCGCATATTAGAAGCATGGTTATTTTGGATATTGTGATATTGGTTCTTATCATGGAATTCTGTTCGGTGATATCCATCCAGAACGCTTTAGTAACAGATACTCGTAATGAGATTTCCATGAAAACAGACAATGGTGCTACTTTTGTTGACAACTGGCTAAAGAAAAAGGCATCACAGACGGAACTCATCGCGAAGTCTTTCTGTGCGATGGAAAATATATCAGATGATGATGCACACGCATATTTGAAGGAATGTGTAGATGGTGATTCTGATGTGATGAATTACTATTTCTGCCGGGGAAATGTTCCTTATGTGGTATACAATGACGGCATTTTTGAATTGGATCCTACCGAAAGAAGCTGGTGGACAGATTGTTGGGCTGTGGAAAAGACCATTATCACAGATGCCTATGTAGATGCCAATTCCGGTGGTATTGTAGTTTCTGTGGCTACTCCTTTTTACTATGGAGATACGCAGGCGGTCATACTGGCTGATATCACATTGGATGCATTGATCAGCAATTTGCAGGCATTGAATAATGATTATCTGTCTGTTTTTGTTACAGCGGCAGACGGAACCATTATTATGCATAATGATCAGTCACTTTGTATGCAGACAGATGGTTCTTTTACAAACATCAATGACGTTTATTCACTGGATATAAATAGTGGAGAAATACAGACAATTCGGGGAGGGGATGGTGGAAACAACTTCCTCGGAATCAGGACTGTAGAAAGCACCGGATGGAAGCTGGGTGCATATCTTCCAAATTCATATGTAGTCGGAAGAGTGGTAAAGGCTGTTATTTTTGTTGCGTTATGCGCTTTTATCGTAGGTGCTCTGTGCATTGTATATCTGGCAGTGATATTAAAGAAGCAGCTTAGTCCAATGAATGGAATGAAATCCTTCATAAAGGAAACCGTTGTCGGTCAGGATAATATTCCATATTACAAACATGAGGAAGATGAGATCAGTTTTCTTATTGAACAATTAAAAGAAAAATTTGTTGCAACGATTCGTAAGACATTGACAGAAATGGAAGGTGTGGATGGAAATATCCGGGAAGCAAATGCCTCGGTAGGTGATATTGTAGATGCTGTAAGCAGTATTTCAACTGTAATTGAAGAAACCGCAGCTGCGATGGATACACAAACAGAGAACATTCATCATATTTCAGATGACTGCGGTGTTATTTCCAATGCTTCCCAAACTGTCGCAAGTCAGGCGCAGGAAATGGCCGCCAGATCAAATGAGATCGTAAAACAGATCAACATTTTGATGCCACAGATGCAGCTATTAAAAGAAGCATCTCTTCGCAGCTGTAAGACCAGTCAGACCAGGCTGGATGAAGCAATCAAAGAAGCGCAGTGTATTAAAGATATTACATCCGTTTCAGATGCAATATCAAGTATTGCTTCCCAGACAAATTTATTGTCTTTGAATGCATCTATTGAAAGTGCGCGAGCCGGTGAAGCCGGCAGGGGATTTGCAGTTGTTGCAGAAGAGATCAGAAGCCTGTCGGATGAAACGAGTGCTGAGATCGGCAAGATTTCTGATCTTGCCAACAGATTGCTTCAGGCTGTTGATACGCTGACAAAAGAAACATCTGATACTATGGACAAGATGTCTTCTGATATTGAGCAGGCTTATGAAAAATTGGATCAGCTTGCAAGCGAGTATAAAGCCAGTGCAGAGTATTACAGCTCTATATCTGCTGAGCTTGATGCAAGTTCCCGGGAACTATCTACATCCGTGCATGCTGTCACTGCTTCAATTGCAGATATCAATAATAGTCAAAAGGATGTAAACTGTGCAATGGAAGGGGCGAGACAGAATATTCAGGGTGTGGCCGCAGAGGCAGTTTCTATGAAAGATAAAGTAGAACATGTTTCCGTAGCAGTAGAAGGAGTATCTACAACCGTACAGCAATTTAACGTGTGACCTTTATCCACGGGGTGATAGGAAAAAGCACCGATCACTGAAATCAGATTCAGTGACCGGTGCCTTTGTTGTTTTTGATGCAAATAAAATTACAGTAACCGCACGCCTGCCTCTTTTGCAGCCCGGATCGTGTCGTCTCTCCAGATGGAGCTCTGCACTTCTCCGATGTGCGCCTTGCGCAGGAAGAACATACAGATGCGTGACTGACCGATGCCGCCGCCGATGGTGTAGGGCAGCTTTTTCTCGATGATCGCCTTCTGGAACGGGAGATCTGCGCGCTCGGGGCAGCCTGCTTTGTTCAGCTGTTCCACGAGAGAGTCCTCGTCCACGCGGATACCCATGGAGGACAGCTCAAGAGCAATGTCCAGTACCGGATAATAGACAAGAATGTCACCGTTTAATGCCCAGTCGTCATAGTCCGGTGCACGTCCGTCGTGGGGTTCCCCGTCACTGAGCTTGTCGCCGATCTGCATGATGCAGACCGCACCGCATTCTTTGGTGATCTCATATTCGCGTTCCTTGGCGTTCAATCCCGGATATTTTTCAAGGAGCTTCTGCGAGGTGATAAAGGTGATCTCCTTCGGCAGGATCTCTCCGATGTAGTCATACTCGATGGACATGTATTTTTCTGTCTGCTGCAGAGTTTTGTAGACTGCGCTGACGGTTGACTTAAAGGTATCGACGGTGCGCATTTCCTTTGTGATGATCTTTTCCCAGTCCCACTGATCGACAAAGATGGAGTGGATGTTGTCGGTGTCTTCATCGCGGCGGATCGCATTCATGTCGGTGTATAATCCTTCGCCGACCTCAAAGCCGTATTTTTCCAGCGCGAAGCGCTTCCATTTTGCCAGAGAATGAACGACCTCGGCCTCTTTGTCTCCCTGCTCTTTGATACCGAATGATACGGGACGTTCCACGCCGTTTAAGTTGTCATTTAAGCCGGATTCCGGAAGAACGAAAAGTGGTGCGGATACACGGGCAAGATTCAAGTTCTGTGCCAGATGTTTCTGAAAGAAATCCTTGACGGTCTTGATCGCGATCTGTGTGTCGTGTAGATTGAGTGCGGATTCATAACCCTCAGGAAAAATTGATTGTGCCATATAGTTATCCTCCAAAATAGATACAAATTCTGTTACGATTATAGCAATCTTTCCACACAGATTCAACGCAAAACTTAATAAAATTAGGAATTCGGGGAAATCCCTTGCCGAAGCGAATAAATAGTGCTAATATCTGTAACCATAATATGAAAAGAAAATGCGAAGAAAGAGACTCCCATTTTCAGACGTCGACAGGAATACAGCGTCACCGACTGAGAGCGCTGTTTGAAAGAGGAAATGGCGGGAACACTCCGGAGCAGGCTGGTTGAAACAGTAGTAGGTCAGTTCGTTGCGATGCGTTAAATCGTTTGAGTGGAGCAGCTGTGCGAAGGCACAGTGTTCAATAGCGGGTGGTACCGCGGATTTTAGTTTCAGGAAATTCGTCCCGGGATATTGAAAAATATCCCGGGATTTTTTTATGCATTCAAGAAAGGGGATTTTATTTATGTACAGAGACGTTACACTTAATCAGATCAGTGAAGCAGACATTGACAAAGAACTGTGTGTCGCAGGATGGATCGAGAACATCCGTGATCACGGCGGAGTTTCATTTATCGACCTGAGAGATATGTATGGCATCTTGCAGGTCGTGCTCAGAGATGATACACTGTTAAAAGGCTTAAGCCGTGAGGACTGTGTGTCCATCAAGGGTATCATGGAAAAGAGAGATGAGGAGACGTACAATCCGAAGATCCCTTCCGGTACGATCGAGCTGGAGGCAAAGGAGATCACCGTGCTCGGAAAGGTGAAAAAGCAGCTTCCCTTTGAGGTCATGACCTCCAAGGAGGTGCGCGAGGATGTGCGTCTGCAGTACCGTTATCTCGATCTGCGCAATGCCAAGGTGCGCGACAACATGATCTTCCGCTCAAACGTGATCTCTTTCCTGCGTCAGAAGATGACAGAGATGGGATTTCTGGAGATCCAGACACCGATCCTGTGTGCATCTTCTCCGGAGGGCGCCAGAGATTACATCGTGCCGAGCCGTAAATTCAAGGGGAAATTTTATGCGCTGCCTCAGGCACCGCAGCAGTATAAGCAGCTTTTGATGGTATCCGGATTTGACAAGTATTTCCAGATCGCGCCGTGCTTCCGTGACGAGGATGCAAGAGCGGACCGCTCTCCCGGAGAGTTCTATCAGCTTGATTTCGAGATGAGCTTTGCAACCCAGGAGGATGTGTTCAAGGTTGGCGAGGAAGTGCTGACCGCCACCTTTGAAAAATTCGCGCCGGAAGGGTATGAGGTCACAAAAGCACCGTATCCGATCATCAGCTACAAGCAGGCGATGCTGGAGTTCGGCAGTGACAAGCCGGATCTGAGAAACCCGCTTCGCATCATCGATTTAACAGAGTTTTTCCAGAGATGTACCTTTAAGCCGTTCCACGGAAAGACCGTGCGTGCCATCAAGGTACACGCCGAGATGTCCAAGGGCTTCCATGAAAAGCTGCTGAAATTTGCACAGTCCATCGGAATGGGCGGACTTGGATATCTGGAAGTGCAGGAGGACGGCACTTACAAGGGACCCATCGACAAATTTATCCCCGATGACATGAAAGAAGAGATGCGCACACTGGCAGGACTGGAAGTGGGTGATACCATCTTCTTTATCGCGGACAAGGAGATGAAGGCGGCAGCTTACGCCGGAGCGATCCGCACCGAGCTGGGCGAGAAGCTGGATCTGATCGAGAAAAACGCGTATCGTTTCTGCTATGTCAATGATTTCCCGATGTTTGAGAAGGACCCGGAGACAAAGAAGATCGGATTTACGCACAATCCTTTCTCTATGCCTCAGGGCGGTTTAAAGGCACTGGAGGAGCAGAATCCGTTAGACATTCTTGCATACCAGTATGACATCGTCTGCAACGGCATTGAGCTGTCTTCCGGCGCTGTCAGAAACCATGATCTTGACATCATGGTCAAGGCGTTTGAGATCGCAGGCTATGACGAAACCGTATTAGAAGAAAAATTCGGAGCGCTTTACAATGCGTTCCAGTACGGAGCACCCCCTCATGCAGGAATGGCACCGGGCGTAGATCGTATGATCATGCTGCTTCGCAACGAGGAGAATATCCGTGAGATCATCCCGTTCCCCATGAACGGAAATGCGCAGGATCTGATGTGCGGAGCACCGAATACCGTCACCGAGCAGCAGCTGCGCGAGGTGCACATTAAGGTGCGTGACTAGAAAAAGGAGAAAAAAATGGCAAATATCATCAGTGATGAGACAATCGAATATGTAGGTATCCTTGCCAAGCTGGAATTATCCGATGAGGAGAAAGAGCAGGCGAAAAAGGATATGGGCGAGATGCTGGATTACATCGACCAGCTGAACGAACTCGACACAACGGGTGTGGAGCCGATGTCACACGTATTTCCGGTACACAATGTATTCCGCGAGGACGAGGTGACAAACGGCGACGGAAGCGAGGACACACTTGCAAATGCACCGCTTATGCGGGACGGCGGCTTTGAAGTGCCGAAAACCATCGTCTAAAAAAGGAGGACAACTACTATGTCTCTTATGAGCCTTACAGCCGTAGAGCTGGGAAAAAGGATTCAGAATAAAGAAGTGACCGCCGTGGACGCTGTGCGTGAGGCACTTGCAGCCATCACTGCCAGAGAAGAAGCAGTGCACAGCTTTGTGACTGTGGACGCTGAGGGCGCGCTGGCTAGGGCGGAACAGATACAGAAACGGATCGATGCCGGAGAACTGATCTCTCCGCTGGCGGGAGTTCCGGTCGCGATCAAGGACAACATGTGCACGCAGGGCATGAAGACTACGTGCAGTTCTAAGATCTTATATAATTTTATGCCTGCTTTTACCGCGGAGGTGGTATGTAATCTGGAAAAGGCAGGCGCTGTCATTCTCGGAAAAACCAATATGGACGAGTTTGCCATGGGCAGTACCACCGAGACCTCGGCCTTTGGCGTGACAAAAAATCCGTGGAACACCGGACATGTACCCGGCGGTTCCTCTGGTGGAAGCTGCGCGGCAGTGGCAGCAGAGGAGTGTTCCTATGCACTTGGTTCAGACACCGGCGGTTCCATCCGGCAGCCCAGTTCTTTCTGCGGTGTGACGGGGATCAAGCCGACCTACGGAACGGTCAGCCGTTACGGCCTGATCGCATATGGTTCTTCGCTGGACCAGATCGGACCGGTGGCAAAGGATGTGACGGACTGCGCCACCATTCTGGAGATCATATCTTCCCATGACCCGAAGGATTCCACATCGGTAAAGCGCGAGGATACAAAGTTTACGGAAGCCCTCATTGACGATGTGAAGGGTATGAAGATCGGTATCCCGAGAGATTACTTCGGGGAGGGTCTGAACACAGAGGTAAAGGAAGCGGTACTTACCGCGGCAAAGGAACTGGAAAAGAAGGGTGCCATCGTCGAGGAATTTGATCTGGGTCTGGTGGAATATGCGATCCCTGCCTACTATGTCATTGCCTGTGCGGAGGCCAGCAGCAATCTGGCGCGTTTTGATGGCGTAAAATACGGCTACCGTACCGAGGAATATGACGGACTGCATCAGATGTATAAAAAGAGCCGTTCCGAGGGCTTTGGTGCAGAAGTGAAGCGCCGGATCATGCTGGGCTCCTTCGTGCTCAGTTCCGGATACTATGACGCGTATTATCTGAAAGCACTGCGAGTGAAGGCGTTGATCAAAAAGGCATTTGATGAAGCATTTGAAAAATATGACGTGATCCTGGGACCGGCTGCGCCGACGACGGCTCCGAAGCTCGGCGCATCTCTTTCCGATCCGATCCAGATGTATCTGGGTGACATTTACACGATCTCCGTCAATCTGGCGGGACTTCCGGGCATCAGCCTGCCTTGTGGAATGGATAGTCAGGGATTGCCGATCGGCTTACAGCTCATTGGTGACTGCTTCAAGGAGAAAACGATCATCCGGGCAGCGTATGCGTTTGAGAAGACGAGGGATTACGCACACAGCCCCATTGCGGTACAGGATGAGAAGGGAGGCGCGTCATGAGTAGAGAATATGAGACCGTCATCGGACTGGAAGTCCATGTCGAGCTGGCGACGAAAACAAAGATCTTCTGCGGCTGCTCCACCGCTTTCGGAGGTGCGCCGAATACACATACATGTCCGGTCTGCACCGGTATGCCGGGTTCTCTTCCGGTATTGAATAAAAAGGTCGTGGAATATGCGGCCGCAGTCGGACTTGCGACGAACTGTACCATCAACCAGAACTGCAAATTTGACCGTAAAAATTATTTTTATCCCGACAATCCGCAGAATTACCAGATCTCACAGCTCTATGAGCCGATCTGCCGGAACGGATACGTGGAGATCGAGACGGCAGATGGAGGAACAAAGAAAATCGGTATCCATGAGATCCACATGGAGGAGGATGCCGGAAAGCTTGTGCATGATGACTGGGAAGATGTGTCTGTGGTAGATTTCAACCGCTCCGGTGTGCCCCTGATCGAGATCGTGTCTGAGCCCGATATGCGTTCTGCCGATGAAGTCATTGCATATCTGGAAAAACTGCGCCTGATCATTCAGTATCTCGGAGCTTCGGATTGTAAGCTGAACGAGGGCTCCATGCGTGCGGATGTCAATCTTTCCGTGCGTGAGGTGGGCGCGACAGAGTTCGGCACGCGTACCGAGATGAAGAATCTGAACTCCTTCCGTGCGATCTCACATGCGATCGAGGGTGAGAAAAACCGTCAGATCGACCTGATCGAGTCCGGCGAGAAGGTCATTCAGGAGACACGCCGTTGGGATGATACAAAGGAGAGCTCCCATGCGATGCGCTCCAAAGAGGATGCACAGGATTACCGTTATTTCCCGGAACCGGATCTGGTGCCGATCCTTATCTCCGATGAGTGGCTGGAGGAGATCAGAAGCCATCAGCCGGAGTTCCGCACACAAAAACTTACGCGCTATGAAAAGGAGTATGAGATTCCCCGTTATGACGCGGAGATCATCACGAACTCCAAGCACATGGCAGATCTGTTTGAGGAGACGGTTGCGCTTTGCGGCAAGCCGAAGAAGGTGTCCAACTGGCTCATGGTGGAGACCATGCGTCTGTTGAAGGCGCACGAGATGGAACCGGAGGATATCCGTTTTTCACCGGAGCATCTGGCTACACTTGTAAATCTTGCAGATGCGGGCACGATCAACAGCACCGTTGCAAAAGAGGTATTCGAGCAGATGTTTGCGGAGGACATTGATCCGGAGAAGTATGTCGAGGAGCATGGTTTAAATACTGTCAATGACGAGGGCGCGCTGCGAAGCACCATCGAACAGGTGATCAAAGACAATCCGCAGTCCGTGGGGGATTACCATAACGGTAAGGAGAAAGCGATCGGATTTTTAGTCGGACAGACGATGAAGGCCATGAAGGGAAAGGCAAACCCCGGTATGGTCAATCAGATCTTAAAGGAATTGTTATAAAATTTTGAAAAAGGACAGAGTTTCGACATTTTCAGACAGGAAATGACAAAACTCTGTTTTTTTGATTGTTTTTATTTTCCATTGCAAGTATAATAGGAAATAATGGAGAAAAATGTATGAAACATATATTTATTGTCAATCCCTATGCGGGAAATATGACATTTGCAAACAATTTAAGACAGCAGTTAGAGCAGATCAAGGACTTTGAGTATTTTCTGTTTAATTCGCGCTATACCGGAAACGAAACGGAACTGACGAAGAAGATCGTGCACTTTTTCCCCGATGAACAGCTGCGCATCTATGCCTGCGGCGGCTCCGGAACCATGCGAAATGTTCTGGAGGGTGTGGGAGAGAATCCACATGTGGATCTGGCTTTTTATCCCTGCGGTATGACGAACGATTTTCTGAAGGTGTTCAGCCAGGAGGATCAGGAGCGTTTTTATGATATCGAGGAGCTGATCCACGGTGAGACGATCCAGGTGGATTCCATCCTGACTAATCACGGCAGGGCGCTCAATACTTTTTCCTGCGGCATGGATGCGGAGATCATGCGCTATATTGCGACTCAGCATCCGGTGCGCACGGTGGGTGTCCAGGTTCCGTATTCTGCCTATATTTTTGAGGCATTGCTGCGGCTGAAAAAAATGGATCTGAGGATCCGTGTGGACGGTAAGGAGATGAACGGCTATTATGATGAGCTTTGCTGGGGCAACGGCTGTGTGCTGGGAGGATCTCTGTGTATGCCGAAGGGCTTCGTGCCAAACGACGGGTTGGGAAGCTATGTACTCGTTCCGGCCAAAGGTCATCTGGCGTTTATCCGGATCCTGATCAATCTGATCCGGCAAAAGAATGATTATATTGAAAAAAATGCCCGGGTCGGCCATGGGAAGAAGATGACGATCATGCGCAGTGACCGGGGACCGATCGTGGTGAATCTGGATGGTGAAATGCTGTCTGCACCCGGTGAATGGACGGTTGAGATGCGCCCGTCAAGTGTGAGATTTGTTGTTCCGAGAGGGGTGAGACTGCCATGAGAGATTTTCACAGAGAACGGAGAATGGTCTGGTATATCCTGGTCCTCGAAACGCTGATCGTGTTCTTTGCGATCCGGGAGATCTATCACGCGCCCACTGCGCGTTTTGCGTTGGAGTTATGCGCAAGTCTGATCGGATTGTGCCTGACACATCTGATGATCTCGCGTTATTCTTCCAGGTGTTCGGATTTTATGCAGGGCGGAGTTACGATCGCATGCGGAATGGCAGTCTATCTGTGCTATTCGCTGGAGAGTGGATCGGACCGTCTGCTGCCGGTATGTATTCTTTTTGTGATGGCCGAGTGTACGATCTATAAAAATCTGCAGCTGAATATGCTTGTGCTGGGTATGGATATTATAATGATCCTGTTCACGCGCATTTTGTGTAATCTGAAGATCATATATAATACTTATAATCAGATGGAATTTAACTTTATTTTACTGTTGCTTCTGCTCGTCAGTATGTTGATGATGCTTATGCAGCAGCAGGATCTGTTTATTGAACGTGTGGCGCATGAAGATGAAAAGAGTCTGGACGATCTGCTGCAGCTCGTCGAGATGAAATGTGAGGAAGCCACGGCAGCAGCGGAGGCAAAGAGCAGCTTTCTGGCAAACATGTCGCACGAGATCCGCACGCCGATCAATGCGGTGCTGGGTATGAACGAGATGATCCTGCGTGAGACACAGGATGCGGAGGTTCTCGGCTATGCCCAGAATATTCAGAGCGCGGGAACAGCGCTTCTGTCGCTGATCAATGATATTCTGGATATATCAAAGATCGAGTCGGGAAAGATGGAGCTGATGTCGGAAAAATACCAGTTGGGCAGCCTGCTTTACGATATTCTTCTGGTCGTACAGCCCCGGGTGGAGAAAAAGGGACTGCAGCTTGTGCTTGACGTCGATGAGCATATCCCGAATGAACTCTATGGAGACGAGGTGCGGATCCGTCAGATAATTACGAATATTCTGACGAATGCAGTGAAATATACAGAAAAAGGAAGCGTTACCCTTCGCGTCAAGATGGAAAAGAAAGATGACCGTCATATTATATTGAAGGTGGCGGTGAAGGATACAGGTATCGGGATCAAGGAGAGCAAGGAGGTACTTTTTGCCTCCTTCCAGCGTGGAAGGGATCTGCGGGCGCATCATATTGAGGGAACCGGACTGGGACTTTCCATCACCCAGCAGCTGCTGGAAATGATGGGAAGCGAGCTTGATATGGAGAGCGTTTATGGAAAAGGCTCGATCTTTTCTTTTGATCTTGTGCAGACTGTGGTGAGCGAGGAGCCGATGGGCAATCTGAACGACCTCTATCAGAAGCGGCTGTCACAGGAACAGAAGTATCATGAGAGTTTCACGGCACCCGATGCGCATGTGCTTGTAGTGGACGACAATGTGATGAACCAGAAGGTGGTGCAGTCATTGCTGAAGCAGACGCTGGTGCAGATCGACACGGCGGAGGATGGAGCCGGCTGCCTGGAAAAGTGTGCGCGCAATCATTACGACCTGATCCTTATGGATCATCTGATGCCTCATATGGATGGTATCGAGGCATTCCATCGTCTGCGTGCAGATAAACAGGGCATCAATTACAAAACGCCGGTGATCATTCTCACTGCAAACGCAGTTGCAGGTATGAAACAGAAATATATGGAGGAGGGCTTCAACGGATTTTTGTCAAAGCCTGTGCAGGCACCGCTTCTGGAGGAAACGCTGAAGCAGTATCTTCCGGAGGAACTGGTGACACTTTCGGAGAAGGAACAGACCGATGATGCCGAGGAGCAGGAGCGCAGACAGACATTGCGTCAGGCGGTAGATGATCTTCGACTGGCAGATATGGATCTGGATGATGCATTGCAGTATTCCTCCGGTCTGGTGGCAGATGTGCTGGAGAATATCAAGGGGTATCTCACGGATTCTGAGACGAATCGAGCGCGCATCAAGAAGGAATTTCATGCAGAGAACTGGAATGATTTCAAGATTCATGTACATGCCTTGAAGAGCACTTCGCGTATTGTGGGCGCAGTGCATATGGCATATCTGGCAGAGCAGATGGAAAAGGCCGCAGGCAGTGAGGATATTTCTTATATCACTGCAAATTTTGAGGATCTGGTCTATGAGCATGAGCAGCTGTGTCTGGATCTGGAGCATCTGCTGGCGGCTCCTTCCGTCCGCGATATGATATCGGGTCCCATTGAGGTGGAACAGACACCTGACAGCTATGTGGCAGAAGCGGAGCAGTTTTTACAGGGTGTACAGGAGTATGATGTGGATTTTGAACGCCTTCGCACGTTTTGCAATTGTTATCCGTCGGGAATGCTGCTGCAGGAAGAGCGGGCAGAATTGTCACAGGCAGTGGAGGACTTTGATTATGAGGCGATCAGCCGGATACTTGCACAGATGATCGATCTGGTAAAAGAGGATTGATGGGAGGAAAACGTTATGGATTATAAGTATGAAGAGGAGTATATGAGGTCACATGACAGACTGGTCACAAAACGGATCCATAAGGTCGTCAACCTGTGTCTTCTGATCGGTCCGGCGCTCTACATATTTACGAAATTGGATATATTTAAAATACCGCTCCCATATATTATTTCATCCACAGCCTATATCGTCCTTTCGTGGCTTCTTGTGGATGTGCTGATCCGTGCAAATAAACTGACTGCGGCGAAATATGTGCAGCTCATCTATCTGGAAATACTGGTGGCAGCAGCTTCCGCCAGCCCTTATATGGGTATTTACATGACCTATTTTGCAATACCACTGATCTCTTGCATGTACATGGACTGGGTGCTGACAGCCATCATGTCCGTGACCGGATATTTTTGCATGATGGGATTCTTGTGGCCGAGAGCGGTCGGTTTTGTCGAACATGGATTTACGAATTTTAAGGATCCGTTTCATTTTTGGTGCAGCTTTGGTGCGGGGTATTCCATCGAGTATCTGTTCATGGCGGTGTTTGCCATCTCTGTTGTCCGCCATGGACGGGAGATCCGGCAGCACTATTTTGAGAGCCAGAAGGAAAAACTTTCCGCAGAGGCAGCGAATCAGGCAAAGAGCAGCTTCCTTGCAAATATGTCGCACGAGATCCGTACACCGATCAATGCGATCATCGGAATGAATGAGATGATCCTTCGCGAGAGCAGAGAACGCAGGATCCTGCGCTATGCGGGCAATATTAAAAATGCCAGCAAGAGCCTGCTGGCGCTGATCAATGATATTCTGGATTTCTCTAAGGTGGAATCCGGAAAGATGGAGATCATCAATGCAACCTATCAGGTGAGTTCACTTTTGAATGACCTGGTCAATATGATCCAGCCGCGGGCGGCAGATAAAGAACTGGAGTTGAAGTTGGACATCGACGACCAGATTCCCAGCGAGCTTTACGGTGACGAGGTGCGTATCCGTCAGGTCGTTACGAACCTTCTGACCAATGCGGTAAAGTATACAAGAGAGGGTTCTGTGACGCTGAAGGTGCGCTGTACAAAGCTGCCGGATACAGATAAAGTGCGTCTGGATGTGGCTGTTGTGGATACCGGTATCGGCATTAAAAAAGAGGATCAGGAAAAACTGTTTTCTACTTTCCAGCGCGTGGATGAGCAGACGAACCGCGGCATTGAGGGCACCGGTCTCGGACTGGCACTCTCCAAGCAGCTGCTGGAGCTGATGAATTCCAAACTGCTGGTAGACAGCGAATATGGACGGGGCAGCGCCTTTTTCTTCGGTCTGGTACAAAAGATCGTGGATGAAACACCGATCGGCAATTACAAGTCGCTGTACGAGAGATCCGCACGGGATATGGCACATTACCAGGAGAGCTTCCAGGCTCCGGATGCAAAGATCCTTGTTGTGGATGACACCCGCATGAATCTGGAAGTCTGCAAAGGTCTGCTGAAGAAGACGAGAATACAGGTAGATACAGCCGACAGCGGAATCGAGTGCCTGAATATGATCATGAAAAAAGAGTATCATATGATCTTTCTGGATCATAAGATGCCGAATATGGACGGTGTGCAGTGTCTGGAGCGCATGCGTCAGATGGAAAACAACCCGAATGCAAATACAAAGGTCATCGCGCTGACTGCAAATGCAGTGAGTGGTGCAAGAGAGTTTTATCTTTCACACGGATTTGACGATTATCTGGCAAAACCCATTCAGGGAGAAAAGCTGGAACAGCTTTTATGCCAGTATCTGCCGCCGCAGTTTTTGAAGGTTCCGGAGGAGGAGAGCGTCGATTATCTGGAGGAATTGTGTATTCCGCCGATCGACGGTATTGTGGCAGATGATGCGCTTCGATATGCCGGAGGCGATCAGGAGGAGTATCTGCACAATCTGAAACTGTATCTGGAAGAGTTTAACGAGAAAAAAGAGAAACTGGAGCAGTTCTTCAGCCAGGGGGATCTGGAAAACTATCAGATATTGGCACATGCTGTGAAGAGTACGTCCAGACTGATCGGTGCCAATGATCTGTCCGAACTGGCACGCAAGATGGAGGAGGCTTCTGCTGCCCGCGATATGGAGTGCGTGCGTTCCGGACACGCGCAGTTTATGGAGCGATTTGCTTATCAGAGCAGTTGTATCGCGGATACGATCGCGGATCTTGGCATGGAGGATTCACAGGCAGAGCTTGTGGCAGTATCTCCGGAGGAGCTGCATACATTTTGTGAAAAGCTGAAGGCGAGTCTGGAGGAATTTGATATGGAGGAGATCCAAAGCCGGGTGGCAGAGCTTCAGACTTTTGATGTATTAAAGGATATCAAGGATGCCATGCAGACTGCCGTAAACAATTTTGATTATGACGGCGTGAATGATCAGGTCGAAGCGTTGGAAAAACTGGTGGGCTGACCGGTGAACAGGCAATGATATATCGTTTTAAAGAGTAGTTGTACAATGTACAGCTGCTCTTTTTTTGACCGTTTTATTGGACTTATAATTTTGTATGATTGATTTACACGAAACAGGGAAACAGGGAACGAACAAACAGTTGTGAGGAGGGATTCTATGAGAGGGCGGATCATAGCAGTAGATTTTGACGGAACCTTGTGCAGGGACTGTTATCCGGGGATCGGCGAAGCAAACGAGAGACTGATCCGGAGGTTGAAGGAGCTTCGTGCGCAGGGAGACCGGTTGATCCTTTGGACCTGCCGGAACGGGAAGCAGCTGGAGGAGGCGCTGTTCTTTTGCATGATGCGCGGGCTGGTATTTGATGCAGTAAATGAAAACCTGCCGGAGATCATAGAAGAATTCGGCGGTGATTCGCGAAAAATATTTGCGGATCTGTATATCGATGACCGGTGTGTCGTCCCATGGGAAATGTTAAACTGCCGGTCACTGGCATGAAACGGAAAAAAGATGACCATGATGATCAGAAAGGACAGGTGTTTACTATGAAACAGATTTTATCGTATCTTGTGGCAGCAATGATCTTATCAGTCAGCAGTATTGCCATGGTAGCCGCATTGCTGGCGCGCGATGTATTCGGACAAGGGGATCCGTATGTGGCGCTTGTACTTGTATTGCTCTTTATTTTGTATTTTATCTTTCTTCTTTTATTAGATCGTTTGCAGAACGTGAAAAAGATGGGCTAGCGTAAAATTTTATTCGGAATAAATGAAAAGAGAACACCACTTTGTGATAAAGTATTAGGTGACCAAACCAAAATACGAAAGCAAAGAAAGGTG
>SFRL01000025.1 GCA_004562765.1 bacterium
GGATCAAATAAAGTATTGCAAAAATGTTGTCGTATGTATTCAAATAAAAGAGATGAAATAATTATTAGGATTGATAATTGTATTGTATACTGCAAGCCCCATTTTGATGTTAATGGTAATCCTAATATTATGACAAACAGCAATTTTGAACTTTTTAGCGTTTTTTCAGAAAACGGAAAACGTTGCATCCAAAAATATATGGAAGTATGGAATAACGCAATTGATTTATTCTAAATGGCATTATTGGTAAAGAAAATTAATAATAATGTTTGCTGTTTCTTCGATTGAGCACTTCCCTACATTTACTGAGGTAAAACACTTAGGATTCTCTGATTGCAAGGCTAGTATACTATCTTGCAATTCTGAATTCATTTTAAACAAAAATGGAACGCTTTTTTTGCCATATTTATTTTCATCTCGTTCCTTGAGATGAGAATATAAATCTTCTTCACAGTCAAAATATAAATTTACATATTTAATATTACTTCCAGACATAGTTTTATATAGTATTTCTGGAATAATATGTACTCCACAAATAATTGTTGGAATACTTTTTCTATTCTGACGTTTTACAATTTCTTCTATTGAATATTTCATTGCCTCACACTGCTCTTTTGCTCTTGAATAACTAAGTAAATCTGTGTGAGGCAATATGTTTATAAGCTCTGATTTATCTATTGGTGTGTTTTTTATTAGACACTCATTATAACCTCTTAAAATTTCGCGAAGAATATCTGTTTCTTGAACAATTCTAAATATTTCTAAATTCTTTAATAATGTGTAAGAGATTGTGGTCTTTCCTGCACCTGGAACCCCTGAAATAAAAACAATCATATTGTCCGCTATTATTCTATTCATACTTGACATACCTCTCACCTTGCATAGATAATATAAGATTATCCGTTGATACGTGTGAATAAAAGATATTATAGACAAGAGTCCTAACCGCGCCGCAGAAATTGTCTTTCTGCAGCGCGTTTTTTTCACAAGAAGCAGACATGACCGGAATTGTGCGGAGAATGCTCCTACAGATGAAAATCTTTCCTCGGATGCTTGGTGGTCAGAATGTCACGTTGCTTGGAGAGTGCGACATGTGTATAGATCTGAGTGATATTGATGGAACTGTGACCGAGCATTTCCTGAATGTAGCGGATGTCCACATCCGCTTCCAACAGGCTGGTGGCAAAGGTGTGGCGGAACATGTGAGGAGTGATGTGCTGGTCGATTGCAGCATGTGATGTATATTTGTTGATCATACGCCGGACGGACTGGTCGGAGAGTGGACGACCGCATTGATTGACAAAAAAGCGGTTGCATTGTTGGATTTCTTCTTGAAACTCATTGGCATATCGTGTCAGGACGGCCAAGACAGCAGGTGTCCCAATCTGAAGACGGCGCTCCTTATCACCTTTTCCGTAGATTAATATACTTTGGTCTGTTAGATTTATATCTTCGGGACGGAGTGCGCAAAGCTCTGATATACGGATTCCGGTGCCAAACAGCAGTTCACTTACGGCGATGTCGCGTAGAATATAGCGTTTCTGTTTGGGGCTGTCGGTGGCGTTATATGTGTGATAGATTTCAGTCAGAAAACGCTCCACAGTGGCGAGTGGGATTGTTTTGGGTAGGATGACCGGCTCGCGGAAATGGAGTTGAAGCTTGTGAAATGGATTGATTTCAATAATGTCACGATATTCCAGATAATGAAAAAATGCTTTGACGGATGCGATTTTCCGTTTTACGGTTTTCGGCTGAAAGGCCTGATGGAGCGACACGACATATGTTTCGAGCATGGTGGAAGTGATCAGCGCAGGATCGCAGTCACTGATCTGACTGCAGAATTGCCGGAGATCGATCTTGTATGCTTTGATTGTCTTTTCGTCTAACCGTTTCTGTTCGCGGCAAAAAGTAAGATATTGGCCGATTGTTGTTTCTAAATCTTTTTGAATCATGGGTGTTCTCCTTTGTTTTCTTCTGACTGTATCATGAGGTGAAAAATAATGCACGCAAAATCAAATTTGACAACTCTATAGACTTTTCCTATAATGTAAACAAATACGATAATGCTCCGCGCATGAAGGTGAGGAGTCATTATATAAACGAATGAAAACGAGAGGAAGATCACATGCTGCAGAGACGGGTTGGAATGCGTATTAGAGAGGTACGTGAGCAGGCGGGAATGACGCAGGCGGAGCTGGCGAAGCGTGTACATGTCAGCCGTTCCAGCGTGGAATCCTGGGAGAGCGGTCAGTCTTATCCGTCTATTGACAGTTGTGTTGAACTCTCGCAAACCTTTCATCTGTCTTCGGACTATTTTTTTGCGCCCAGAGCGAGCAAAAATGTGATTTTGGATGATCTCAGCGAGCGTGAGAGGCAGATGCTGTTTGATATGCTTGCATTTTTTGATGATGAAAAGAAAGCCGGAAAGCGATTGCGGTGATGCCGTGCGCACAAGTCGCCGGCATAAATATGTAATATACCTGGAGATAAGAAATGAGCACTAGAATATTGATAAGACGTATGTATTTAGTCTGTTATGATATCGCGGCTGTGGCGCTGTCCAGTTATCTGGCGCTGCTGCTGCGCTTTGATATGCATCCGAATCTGATCCCGCCGCAGTATCTTACCGTTCTGTGGGCAACACTCTGGATGAGTATGTTGGGAACGGTTGCGATCTTTGCAGCATTCCGACTGTACAGCAGTCTTTGGACTTACGCGGGAACGACGGAAATGATGTATGTGGTTTCCGCCTGTGTGGTGGATGCGTTGTTAAACATGGTAGTGATCCTGTTGAACCACAGGGAACAGGCGTATCCTCTGCCGCGAAGCTTTTATATGCTCTATGGTGTGTTCCTTCTGGCCTTCACGATCGGCGGACGGTATTCTTATCGCGGACTGCGTGCGATCCGTGCCCGCCTCAGTGGAGACCGCAGCGTCCGAAAGAATGTCATGCTGATCGGAGCAGGTGCTGCGGGTAGTTCGTTGATCAAGGAGATCATTAACAGCCGGATGGTGAACAAAAATCTGGTGGGCGTGATCGATGATGATCCGGGAAAACAGGGGACATTTATCCATGGCATCCGGGTGATCGGAACCCGTGATGATATTATCCAACGGGCAGAGGAATTGGAGGTAGACGAGATCATGATCGCGCTGCCTTCCGCGTCTGCAAAGGAGATCAAGGAGATCGTCGAAATCTGTAAAGAGACCGGCTGTGAGCTGAAACGTCTGCCGGGCATTTATCAGTTGGTAAACGGTGAGGTCAGTGTCAGCAAGCTGAAGGATGTGGATGTCAATGACCTGCTTGGACGGGAGCCGGTCTGCGTGGATCTGGAATCGATCATGGGTTATGTTTCGGGCAAGGTGATCCTCGTCACCGGAGGCGGTGGTTCGATCGGAAGTGAGCTGTGCCGCCAGATCGCGTCGCATCAGCCGAAACAGTTGATCATCATTGATATCTATGAAAATAATGCATACAGTATTCAGCAGGAGCTGATCCATGATTATCCGGAGCTTGATCTTGTGGTGCTGATCGCATCCGTGCGCAATACAAAGCGTATGGATGATATTTTTGCAATGTACCGTCCGGACATCGTCTATCATGCAGCTGCGCACAAGCATGTGCCCCTCATGGAGGACAGTCCGAACGAAGCGGTGAAAAACAATGTACTTGGCACATGGAAGGTTGTGCAGGCTGCGGATAAGTATCATGTGAAGCGGTTTGTTATGATCTCCACGGACAAGGCGGTCAACCCGACGAACATTATGGGTGCGACCAAGCGTGTGTGTGAGATGATCATTCAGACCTACAACAATCGTTCCGAGACGGAGTTTGTGGCGGTGCGGTTCGGAAATGTGCTTGGCAGTAACGGCAGCGTGATCCCTCTTTTCAAAAAGCAGATCGAGCAGGGCGGACCGGTGACGGTGACACATCCGGATATCATTCGTTATTTTATGACGATTCCGGAGGCGGTTTCGCTGGTACTTCAGGCGGGTGCTTATGCAAAGGGCGGAGAGATTTTTGTCCTTGACATGGGTGAGCCGGTGAAGATCCTGGATCTTGCAAAAAACTTGATCCTGTTGTCCGGTCACAAGCCGGGTGAGGATATTCAGATTGAGTTTACCGGACTCAGACCGGGTGAAAAGCTCTATGAGGAGATGCTCATGGAGGAGGAAGGGTTGCAGAATACAGAAAATCAGCTGATCCACATCGGAAAGCCGATCGAATTGGATGAGGAGAGATTTCTTGCACAGCTTCAGCAGTTGAAGGACTATGTTGTGGAGGAACCGGATGATATCCGTTCTTACATACAGGACATTGTGCCGACATATTCCATTCAGAACCGATGAGGACAATCGGAACTGTGAAGGTACTGAACAGTTGTTGGAAAAGTTACAAAAGAGGGACACGGCTATGGCAGAATTGACAAAAATCATGCTGGTTGAGGATGATCCGATCGTGTGTGAAAGTTACCGTGCTGCGGTGCGACACCTGCCTGATCTTGCGATCGCGTATGAGACCGGGAGCGAGCAGCAGGCGCTGGATTATTTGGAAACACATGTGATTGATGTGATCATTTTGGATATTGAGCTGGAAGAGGGAGATGGCCTTTCCTTTTTGGATCAATTTGCCAGGCTGAAAATAGACCGACCGTTTGTTGCAGTGGTCACGAACAACGCTTCTGTCATTACGCTTAATTACATGAGAGAACACGGGGCGGACTACATTTATCAGAAAAACAATGCTTCCTATTCTCCGGAAAAAGTGCTTAGCATCATACGGAAAGTCTGCCCATACCGGGAAGTGGTGAAAGTGCGGGAGAAATCGCTGACGGACGGCCTTTTCGGCCGGGAGCGGGATGAGGATATCAAACGCCGCTATGTTGAGGACGAACTGCAAAAGATGGGATTTAAGGAAAAACAGGTGGGCTTTACCTATATTGTGGATGCACTCCTGATATTGATGGATTACAGCGGGACACCGCCCCATGTGACGAGTGAGATCTATCCGGTGATCGCAAAGGAGCGCAATACGTCCAAAGAGGGCGTGGAGCGCTCCATTCGTAATGCGATAGAAGTGACCTTCCGGGATATCAACATGGCACAACTGAACTATTATTATCCGTATGCATATGATAAAAAGAAAGGCAGACCGTCAAACAGTGATTTTTTGATCAACTTTGCAAGGCTTATACGGTTGTGTTGACACCGTTGACGGCGGCATGTTCATTTTCTTCCATAGGAATGACGAGGCATTTGTGTCCGTCGATGATCTGGGATTTGATCTGAGGCACTTTTTCCGGCTTCACGCGCAGAATGACATCGTAGGTCTTGATGCCGTCATCTGTATCATCGTCCGGATCGTCGGCAGAGGATGCCTGATGCAGCGCAATCTGCTGTTTGAGTTCTTCGACCTGGGCGCGGAGTTCTTCTTCCTCACGGATGCGGGCGTTCGCTTCTAAGGACTTCGGATCGATCAGGTGCGCGACTTCCGGCAGCTGGTTGCTGAAATTTTCCGTATATGCTTCTTTGATGGAAGACGCAGCATCGTCGGAGATGCCCGTGTCTGCCATGAGTCTTGCCAATTCTTCACCTTCCAGGATCACACCGGTCTCTTCGTCGACAAAGACTTCCTGTTCTTCAATGTAATCACTCATTTTCTGCTGCAGATCTAAGAGCACTTCATTGCTGTTTTCATCATCGTCTCCCAGCGCATGCTTGACTATATGTGAGAAAAGATTTTTCTGCTCGGTGGCAGTGCGTTTGCTGCCGCAGCCGAGACCGTTTTCCATGAACTCAGAGTGAGGCTCTTTGGTATCTCTGGTGTAAAAGAGCAGTGAATGGATATCGGTGGAGCGGTCATTGAAGGCAGGAAATACAAAACCGGTATCCGGAACACCGACCACCCAGTCGCGAATGCGCGGGCCGATACGGTTTTCGTCTGCGCGGTAACCGAGCCCCGGCTTGGATAGTGAAACCGGGCAGATGGCGCACAGCAGATATTCATAGACCTCCTCGGATTCGTCCAGCTTGTTGTTGTCGGTGGTTTTTGTCATGACATCGTAGGCATCGTGAAAAACGAGAATGAGATAATTGCCTGCGTAATCATAGCTGTCGATGACCAGATCATAAAATCGGTCCATTAAGTCATCATTTTTGAGCCTGCTTTCCCGCAGACCCATCAGAAACTGCTGTCTGCCGCCGCTGCTTTCCTCTTCCAAGGGAATGTCCAGGGTCAGAAGATTGTTTCCGACAGTTCCGGAAAGCACTTTTTTGGCAATTTCCAGATACTTGTAAAATTCTTCGTCCTCCAGATTTAAAAAGGTCTGTCCGAACTTTACAACTTTATTTTTCTCAGCGTCTACATAGCAGCCGCACATGCGGGTGAAGGTGCAGCTTTCTTTTTTAAAACGTCGTTTGATTTCCATGATATCTTTTTTATTCATAAAAATTCCTCTCCTTGCTATAAACTCCTAAATATTTTAACGCGTATCTCCAAATACTGCAAACGAAAAAAATTTTTTCGTGTCTATAAATAGGAAAGAGCCTATTGACTTTGTGTTTACAGGGGCGTAAACTAAGCAATTGGTGTATCTTTGGTTTACATAAAAGATAAGGGGGCTTGTGAGATGCAGTTTTCGAGTCTGGAGTTTATTTTTCGGTTTTTGCCGCTGTTTTTTCTCTGTTATTTTGTGATGCCGGAGCGCGGACGAAATGTTGTGCTGCTGCTTGGCAGTCTTGTTTTTTATGCGGTGGGAGAACCGGTTTATATCTTTTTAATGATCGCATCGATTTTGTTCAATTACGGCGCGGCTAAGGGAATCGCGCGATGCCGGGCAAAACGATTCTGGCTTATCGCGGCGATTGTGGTCGACCTGGGCGCACTGTTTTTGTTCAAATATTTTGACTTTTTTGCTCAGAATGTGAATCTGCTGCTGCACAGGGACGCGCTTCCGATGCTGCAGCTGACATTGCCGCTGGGCATCAGTTTTTATACGTTTCAGATGATCTCCTATGTGGCGGATCTTTATATGGGAAACATCCAGTCCACGGGGACACTTCTGGAGTTTGGAACTTATGTGAGCATGTTTCCGCAGCTGATCGCGGGACCGATCGTGCAGTTTAAAGAGGTATCGCAGCAGCTTCGGAAGCGTACGCTGCGGATCCGCGCATTTGAGCAGGGTCTGGAGCTGTTTTGTCTGGGTCTGGGCTCCAAGGTGCTGCTTGCCAACAAGATCTCTATTTTTTGGAATCAGGTGCAGGGCATCGGCTTTGCATCCATCTCCACCCCGATCGCGTGGATGGGAGCAGTGGCGTTCTCTTTCCAGATATATTTTGATTTCTGGGGTTATTCGCTCATGGCGATGGGACTCGGATGCATGATGGGATTTCAGATCCCGCGAAACTTTTCCGTGCCGTACATGGCTCACAGTGCGACTGAATTCTGGCGTCGGTGGCATATTACACTGGGGCGTTTTTTCAGGGAATACGTATATATTCCACTCGGCGGAAACCGCAAGGGAAAACTGCGGACTGTTTTTAATCTGTTTGTCGTGTGGGCGTTGACCGGACTCTGGCATGGCGCCAGCTGGAATTTTGTCTTGTGGGGCATCGGATTTTTTGTTTTACTGGTATTAGAAAAGAATGTGTACGGAGCGTTTCTGGAAAAGCATCCCGCGATTGGACACTTGTATCTGTGGATCCTTGTTCCGGTGAGCTGGATGGTATTTGAGATCACGGATTTTTCCCAACTGCTCATTTATTTAAAGCAGATGGTCGGTATCCATACACAGCAGGTACTTGTTACCGGTGAACAGCTTTTGCGCTATGTAAAAGAGTATGGCTGGCTGTTCGGGGTGTGCGCACTTTGCGCGACCTGGCTTCCGGTGGGTCTTTATCGAAAGCTGCAGGGGAGCCGCTGGCTTGTACTCATCTGCCTGGTGATCTTCTGGCTGAGCGTGTACGAGATCAAACAGGGCGCGAACAATCCGTTTCTATATTTTAGATTTTAGTTTAGATTTTAGATTTTAGTTTAGAGGTACAAAAGATGAAGAAGATAAAGAAGTTCTTAAAAGGCTGTCCGCTCGCAGTGTGCATTCTGTGCAGCTGGGCGATCGTGGCGGCGGCGGAGCATCTGCCGCTGGCTGCAAAGGAGATGTCTGCAGAGGATATGCAGGAGGACGAGGACTGGATGGACAGCGAGACCGAGGAGTTTACGGCATATGATACGCTCAGTGGTGTGATCGCTGCAAACCGGGCGCCGGATTTGAGTGAACAGGCGATCATGGCGGGCGATGGTAACGGCGTGGCGGCTCCTGATGTGGCGGACACAGATGATGCGGATGTTGCAGACAGTGAGACCGGCATAGGTGACGCGGACGATTCCGATGCGGCTACAGGTGGCGCGGAAGGCTCTGAAGCAGGCGACGCGGACGTTTCCGGAACAGGGGATGAAAAGCCGCAGAAGATCAAGCCGGAGTATATCTCCTATGAGAAAAAGAAGACGGATTCTCCCTGGTACACGGACCCCGGAAAGATCCCGCTGACGACGGAATATGACTATCAGAAGGTGAAAAAGGACTATTTTGACGATGCTGTCTTTATCGGTGATTCGCGTATTGTGGGTATGAATGATTATTCCGGTTTGACCAATGCAACTTTTTTTGCAAAAACCGGACTGACGGTATATAATTTACTGGATGATGAATTTGTGAAGGATCCGAAAAGTGGAAAAAATGTATCGGTGAGCTACATGATGCAGCATTATACCTACGGCAAGATCTATCTGATGGTGGGTATCAATGAGCTGGGAACCGGAGGGACAGATCGCTTTGCGGATGCGTATAAAGACGTGCTGAAGAAGTTTCGCAAGTGGCAGCCGAATGCGGTGATCTATGTGCAGTCGATCATGGGTGTCAGCCCGAAAAAGGACAAGACAGACCCGGTGTTCAACAATACCAATATCCGCGATAAAAACTATGCGATCGCCAAGCTGACGGACGGCATTCACATTTTCTATCTGAATATTCAGGAGATCTACGAGGATAAAAACCACAATCTGGTGCAGGATCTGACCTTTGATGATGTGCATCTGTATGCACAGCACTATGACAAATGGGTGAAGTATCTCAAGACGCATGCTGTGGTAAAAGGAGAGTAAAACATGACAGACAGCAGCTTACAGCAAAACATGGAGGAGATCGTGCGTGAGGCGGCAGCGCTCATGACGCGCGATTTTACCGTGGAAAGTAAGGGGACGATCGCTAATCAGGTGACGAGCAATGATGTGGCGGTGGAAAATTTTTTGAAAGAAAATCTGCAAAAACTCATTCCGGACAGCGGGTTTATTGCGGAGGAGAGCGATCACGCCGGGACAGATACGACGTATACGTGGATCATAGATCCGATCGACGGTACGGCGAATTATGTGCGTGATCTCGCCAGCAGTGGTATTTCCGTGGGACTGTATAAAAACATGCAGCCCTTTATCGGTGTTGTCTACAATCCGTACCGGAATGAGCTCTTTTCTGCCAGAAAGGGTGCGGGCGCGTTCTGCAACGGAAGACCGATCCATGTCTCTGACCGTGATTTTGCACACAGCTGTTTTTGTACTTCTTTATCCTGCTACCATAAGGAGCAGGCGCATGCCTGCGCGGCGATACTGGAAAAGGTGTTCGTGCAGAGTGATGATTTCCGGCGTTTCGGCGCGGCGGTGATCGAGATGACCGCGCTGGCAGCAGGTCGGGTGGAACTGTACTTTGAGATGAGCCTTGCTCCGTGGGATCACGCGGCGAGTCGTGTCATCATCGAGGAGGCCGGCGGCTGTGTGGCGAATGTGTACGCAGACGAGATCAGCTATACAGGACAGACCTCGTTTATCGCAGCAAATACACCTGAAAATCTGGAGAAACTGAGAAGCATCATCCTGGAGGCTGCACCGGTGCGCCCTGAGGAAGAATAGGAGAACAATATGAATCATATTTTATCGAGACTGATCATGTATGGCGATATGCCCAAGGATAGTATTTTGATGCAGCTGGCGGATATCTGCGCACAGCTGGAGGCGGGGACGACAGAGAAGACGGTGCTTCGGACCCGTGTGTTTCAGCAGGTGAAACGGATCCTGATGACTGCCACCGACTACGGATTTAATGAAAATCTGTGGCAGAATTATCTGACCTTTGTGCTGATCATGGATGAGAATCCCTTCAGTCTGACCTGTGAGAAGATCGGCGCCAGTGAGGGGGCCAGCGCAAATCACTTTGCAAAAAATGATTTTCAGGCGTTCTACGAGCTGTTTCACTATGATTTCGGACCGCTGGAGCAGGAGCTTGGCATCGACTGCTTTTCAGAACTCTCCGATTACAAGGCCATCAGCAAGCCGGAGCTGATGTACAATAAAAATGTCAGCGAGAAGGTGCAGACCCTCAGCCGCACGCTTGCGGCAGCGAAGGACGCGGATGAGTTTTTTGACGGGATCACCGGTTTTTATAAGGATTACGGTGTGGGTATGTTCGGTCTGAACAAGGCATTTCGCATCTATTGCCCTGAGAACAGCACGCGCGTGGAATTCAAGGCGATCAACAACATGGATCAGGTGGTACTGGATGATCTGATCGGTTATGAGATCCAGAAGAAAAAGCTGGTGGACAATACAAAGGCATTCGTCGAGGGCAGAAAGGCGAACAACGTGCTGTTGTTCGGTGACAGCGGAACCGGAAAATCCACCAGTATCAAGGCCATCGTCAATGAGTTTTACGGTCAGGGACTGCGCATGATCGAGATCTATAAGCATCAGTTTGCGTCTCTTTCCAATGTGATCGCCCAGATCAAGAACCGGAATTATAAATTTATCATCTATATGGATGACCTCTCCTTTGAAGAGTTTGAGATCGAGTACAAGTTTTTGAAGGCAGTGATCGAGGGCGGTGTGGAGACAAAGCCGGAAAACATTCTGATCTATGCGACCTCCAACCGCAGACACCTCATCAAGGAAAACTGGTCAGACCGCAATGACATCACGGTTCAAAACGGTATGCACCAGTCCGATACGATGGAGGAGAAACTGTCGCTGGTACATCGTTTTGGTGTGACCATCAACTACTCCAAGCCGAGCCAGAAGGAGTACTTCAATATTGCGATCCAGCTGGCGCGCAGGCTGGGTGTCACGCTTTCTGACGATGAGATCCGCGCGGAGGCAAACAAGTGGGAACTCAGCCACGGCGGCATTTCGGGACGTACGGCGCAGCAGTTTGCAAACTATCTGGCAGGACAGCAGCTGTAACCGGAGGATTTATCGGAACTGAGATGGGTTTGAATAGTTACAAGTTTATACATAGGGGAGTAAAAACAGATGAACGAAAAAAAGATTTTTATTCGCAGACTGTGGATGTCTGTGTTGGGAGTTGTTTTGACAGCGTTGGCAGTGGCTATGTTCAAGACGGCTGCGATGGGCGTGGATCCGTTTCAGAGCTTTGTCAGCGGCATGGATGCATTGATCCCGCTTTCTTACGGAACGGTTTATTCGGCGCTCTGTGTGCTCATGTTATGTTTCAGCCTGATCTGTGACCGGCACTATCTGGGACTGGCGACGTTTATCAACCTGTTTCTGCTGGGCTACATGGTGGAGTTTTTCCAGAAGCTTTGCTTTGGCGGCGTGACGGAACTGTCACTGCCCATGAAGCTGCTGTTGTTCGCGGGAGCATTTGTACTGTTGTGCTTTTCTGCATCATTGTACATTACTGCGGATCTTGGTGTATCTGCTTACGATGCGGTGGCGCTGATCCTGACAAACAAGTTTCATCTGGGAAAATTTAAGTTTGTCCGCATCACGACCGATGTGGTCTGTGTTGTAGCAGGCGTATCCTTCTACGTGCTCAGTCAGGGGACGAAGGGGCTGGGAACGGTGGTCGGTGTGGCGACGGTGGCCACTGCCTTCGGAATGGGTCCGTTGATCGACTGGTTCAACCGGAAACTGGTGGAGCCGTTTTTCTATAGAGATCACGAGAGACAAGGAGAAGCATAAAATGAAGGTTGCTTTATGTCAGATGGCAATTGAATTTGAGAAAAAAGAAGTAAATACCCGTCGGGTGATCAGCTTTATGGAACAGGCAAGGTCTGCAGGTGCAGATCTTGTACTGTTTCCGGAGATGAGCCTGACGGGTTTTTCAATGAATACCGCTCTGACCGGTGAAAAAAACAGGGAGAGCGTGGAGCGGATGTGTGCGGCAGCAGAACGGATCGGCATCGCCGTGGGCTTTGGATGGACGGCACTCACGGCGGATCGCGATGCGGGCGGCGCGCAGGGCGAAAATCATTACACGGTCATCAGCCCTCAGGGCGAAGTGCTGAGCGATTACGTGAAGATCCACCCCTTTTCCTACTCCGGTGAGGACCGGTATTTTGCAAAGGGAGATGCGACGGCGCATTTTACGCTGGCGGGAATTCCGTTCAGTCATTTTATCTGCTATGATCTGCGATTCCCGGAGATCTTTCAGGCGGTGTCCGGACAGGCGCATGTGATCATCGTGGCGGCGGACTGGCCCGGCAGCCGGAGGGAGCATTGGAAGTGTCTGCTCAAGGCGCGTGCCATTGAAAACCAGTGTTATATCCTGGGCGTCAATACGGTCGGCAGCCAGAACGGGCTGACTTATACCGGAGACAGCTGCGTGATCCTGCCGGACGGAACGGTGGCGGCGGAGCTTTCGGATGAGGAAGGGCTGATCTATTACGATCTCATTGATGATGTGCCGGGTTATCGACAGGCATTCCCGGTGAAGCAGGACCGTCGGGTAGAATTATACACAAAATTGTATAGATAAATCTGAATTTTAAGACAATTTTAAATTTATCAAAAAATTTTTAAAAAATGGGTTGACAAACCATGAATTGGCTGTTATTATAAGTTCAACAACAAAACAACAGAGACACAAACAAAGAGATCCACAGAACCGGTTCTCAAAGGAAACTCTTCATCCGAATCTAAAATTTAACATAGATGAAACAGATGGAGATGAACCATACCAAGGAGGTACAGTCCAATGAACAGTTAGGACCGAACGAAGTACATGTGATGGAAACCGAACATAGGAGGTACAGTCCAATGGACAGATGAGGACAGATCAGAAGCGCATGTAAAGGCAACAGACGGAGGATAGTCCAATGAACAGTTAAGACAACCTTGGTAAATCTGAAGAAATGGAGGTACGGACCAAAGGAGACAGCAGTTAAAACCTAAAACGTGTGCAGAGCACAAATTTATGAAAGGCGGTACAGTCCAAAGGAAATAGTAGTTAAAACCTAAAAAAGTGTACAAACACAAATTTAAAGAAATGAGGTACAGTCCAATGAACATGGATGAATCGAAGGAGTAAGCGTCATCGAAGAAATAGATTTCGATGGCGCTTATTTTGTATCTATTCAGAGCCAAGGCAAGACATGCGAAGAATCACCTGCCAAGTTTACTTGAGCAAGGTGATTTTTGTATGTCTTTCTTTGGCGAGAAGCCACATCGAGAAGAAGCGATAGCGGAATCGAGATGGGGTCTGAATAGATACAAAAAGGAAATGACTTGGAAAAATGTATAAAATGACGTAAAATAATCTTGGAAAAATGAAAAAATCGGTAGAACGAAAGAAGGAGAAATGCGATGTTTAATCCAAGTATGATTTTTCAGGTTAAAAATATGTGGGACCGGTTTCAGAAAAACCACCCGAAATTTCCTCGTTTTTTGCAGGTGGTAGGCAATGAGTGTATGCAGGCGGGGACGGTCATAGAGATTTCCGTCACCAAGGCAAACGGCGAAAATATCACTTCAAATATAAAATTAAATGAAGAGGATATGGAACTGATCGCAGCGATGAAGGATCTGGCGCGGCAGTCGTAGACGCAGGAGAGAAGGTATGGAGAAGAAACTGAAATATGTGGATATCTGCGAGGATCTTCGCAGCCGCATTTTAGAGGTAAAGATCAAGCCGGGGGATAAGCTGCCCTCGGAAAATGAATTGTCGGCGCAGTATGGGGTGAGCCGGCAGACGGTTCGCAAGGCGCTGGAAATTTTGCAGAATGAGGGCTACATCTATGCGGAACATGGCCGTGGCACATTCTGTTCTGAATTGATGCGTCATCGCAAGCAGTCAAAAAATATTGCGGTCATTACGACGTATCTGTCAGATTACATATTTCCGCGGGTCATTCAGGGAATCGACTGGGTGCTGACGGACAACGGCTACAGTATCTTATTGAAAAACACAAAAAATTCCCGTGGCATGGAGGCGAAGTGTCTGGAGGAACTGCTGCAGAAGGACATTGACGGAGTGATCATTGAGCCCAGTAAGAGCCAGATCATGTGTCGGCACAGGAATCTTTATGAGATGCTGGATTCCTATAAGATCCCATATGTGTTCATTCAGGGCATCTATGCGCAGATGAAGGACAAACCCTATATTCTCATGGATGACTGCCGTGGCGGATATCTGGTGACGGAGCATCTGATCGCGCAGGGGAAACGGGACATCATCGGTATGTTCAAGGCAGATGATACGCAGGGTCAGCAGCGTCACAAGGGCTATGTCCAGGCATTGCAGGCGGCAGGTATTCCCTACGATCCGGATAAAGTCGTCTGGTTTTATACGGAGGACCGAAAAAGCCATCCTTATGAGAAGATGAAGCAGCTGATCGATGAGCGGGAGCATTTATATTTTGACGGAGTGGTCTGCTACAATGACCAGATCGCGCTGCAGGTGCTGCGGGCGATGGAAGAGAAAGGTGTGGATTGTCCCGGGGAGATCGCGGTGACCGGATATGATGATTCCTATCTGGCGTCGACCTGTCGTGTGCCGCTCACCACGGTAACGCATCCGCAGGAACGGCTGGGACAGATGGCAGCGGAACTTTTACTGCGGCTGATCCGCGAGGGCGACCAGGTCAAGGACACGCAGATCATCATTCCGCCGGAACTTGTTGTGCGAAAATCAACAGGGGCATAGCATAGCATGCGTCTCGCAGGTTACTTTGTCGATTGTGCACGTAGAAACGACAGCAGAGCTTTGCCAGTCGGTTATGCTCTACGGGAAATTCGCGCGTACGGCACAGAGAAAAGCAAAAACAGCTTTTCTCTGCTGCCGCGTTATGGATAGCTAAATGTAATCTCCGCGCGTACCCGATCGCATAAACGACCTGTCAAATTCTCTACTGTCGTTTTCTTGTGCACATGCATTGACTAAGCTATAGCGAGACACATGACTGCAGAAGTACATACTTTTTTTGATTATAGCCTTGCTACGAAATTTGCTTCAATGAGCTCCGGTTGAAAACAGGATTATAAACAGGCGTATGCGTCCATGCCTTGTGCGACCGCATTCTGCAGTCATTTATGCGGCGGGTACACGCGGAGATGATGTGGTGGTATTTGTTGACAGGCATCAGAGAAAAGCTGGTGTTGCTTTTACTCTGTGCCGCCTCGCGTGATTTACCCGATAAGCATAACAGACTGCAGGATGCGGATGTACAAAAGATGGACGCATATATACTATGTCTTATCCCTGTTTTCAATCGGAGCGTGGCTTGAAACACAGAGACGTTGGTGGAAAAAACAACTTGTAAAGATAAGCATACAAGTTGTATGCTATGATGTATAGGGAACAATAAAATTTTTCATATAAGGGGGTAATTTTACATGAGCAATGCAGCACAGGTGATCGAAGCCGGAAAAGCGGTACTCGGTATTGAATTTGGTTCCACCAGAATCAAAGCCGTTCTTGTAGATGAGGCAGGAAAGCCCATCGCATCCGGAGCACACGATTGGGAAAATCAGCTGGTAGACGGCATTTGGACCTATAGTCTGGATGCGATCTGGGGCGGTCTGCAGGATTGCTACCGTGATCTGACCGAGGACGTGAAAAAGCAGTACGGTGTGGAGATCAAATCTCTGGCAGCGATCGGATTTTCCGCAATGATGCACGGATATATGGCATTCGATGAGAATGACACTTTACTTGTACCGTTCCGTACATGGAGAAACACCATTACCGGACAGGCATGCGAGGAACTGACACCTTACCTGAACTTCAATGTTCCGCAGCGCTGGAGCGTGGCACATCTGTATCAGGCGATCTTAAACGGCGAGGAGCACGTAAAGAAAATTAAATTCCAGACCACACTGGCAGGTTATATCCACTGGCAGATGACCGGTGAAAAGGTAGTCGGAATCGGCGAGGCAGCCGGAATGTTTCCCATCGATTCCAAGACACGTGATTACAACCAGACAATGGTAGACAAGTTTGACGCAAAGCTGGCAGAAAAAGGCATGCCTTACAAGCTGCGCGATATTTTCCCGAAGGTACTTGTGGCAGGAGAGAACGCCGGAACACTGACTGCTGAGGGAGCAAAGAAATTAGATCCTACCGGAACACTTCAGCCGGGCGCACCGATGTGTCCTCCCGAGGGTGATGCAGGAACCGGTATGGTAGCAACCAATTCCGTAGCTGTCCGCACCGGTAACGTATCAGCAGGTACTTCCGTATTTGCGATGGTTGTATTGGAGGATGAGTTAAAGAAGCTTCACGAGGAGCTGGATATGGTGACCACACCTGCCGGAGACGCAGTCGCAATGGTTCACTGCAACAACTGTACCTCTGACCTGAACGCATGGGTCAACATTTTCAAGGAATTCGCAGAGAGCTTCGGCATCGATGTGGATATGAACAAGCTGTTCGGCACACTCTATAACAAGGCGTTGGAAGGCGACAAGGACTGCGGAGGACTGCTCGCATACAACTACTTCTCAGGTGAGCATATCACCGGATTCACTGAAGGTCGTCCGATGTTCGTGCGTACACCGGATTCCAAATTCAACCTGGCGAACTTTATGCGTGTCAATCTGTACACCTCACTGGGCGCGTTGAAGTGCGGACTTGATATCCTCTTGAAGGAGGAGCAGGTGAAGATCGACTGCATCTATGGTCATGGCGGACTGTTCAAGACTAAGGGTGTCGGACAGAGCATTCTCGCTGCAGCTATGGATGCACCGGTAGCAGTTATGGAGACTGCAGGCGAAGGTGGCGCATGGGGTATCGCGCTGCTGGCAGAGTACATGGTGAGCAAGGATGCGGGCGAGACGCTGGATGCTTACTTAAATAACAAGATCTTTGCCGGTGAGACCGGAACGACCATGGAGCCCGATCCCGCGGACGTTGCAGGATTTGACAAGTTTATCGAGCTGTACAAGGCAGGACTTCCCATCGAAGCAGCCGCAGTCAGCGCCATGAAATTATAAATCATAAGAAAGAATATATATAGGAGGATAAAGAAAAATGTTAAAGACAAAGAGCTACAAATTCTGGTTTTGCACCGGATCACAGGATCTGTACGGAGATGAGTGCCTGGCACATGTTGCAGAGCATTCCAAGATCATCGTTGAGAAGCTGAACGCTTCCGGCATTCTGCCCTATGAGGTTGTATGGAAGCCCACTCTGATCACTAACGAGCTGATCCGCAAGACTTTCAATGAGGCAAATATGGATGAGGAGTGCGCAGGCGTGATCACATGGATGCACACCTTCTCCCCTGCAAAGTCCTGGATCTTAGGTTTACAGGAGTACCGCAAGCCGTTACTGCACTTACATACCCAGTTCAACGAGGAGATCCCTTATGATGAGATTGACATGGATTTCATGAACGAGAATCAGGCAGCTCATGGAGATCGTGAGTACGCACATATCGTGACCCGCATGGGCATTGAGCGTAAGGTTATTGTCGGACACTGGTCAGATCCGATCGTCCAGGAGCGTATCGCAACATGGATGCGCACTGCAGTCGGCATCATCGAGAGCAGTCATATCCGTGTCATGAGAGTGGCAGACAACATGAGAAACGTAGCCGTTACCGAGGGTGACAAGGTAGAGGCACAGCTGAAATTCGGCTGGGAGATCGATGCATATCCGGTAAACGAGATCGCAGAGAGCGTGGCAGCAGTTTCCGCTTCTGACGTGAACGCACTGGTTGACGAGTATTACAGCAAATACGACATCTTATTAGAGGGACGTGATCCTGAGGAGTTCAAGAAGCATGTAGCTGTTCAGGCACAGATCGAGATCGGTTTCGAGCGCTTCTTAGAGGAGAAGAACTATCATGCGATCGTTACACATTTTGGCGATCTCGGCGCATTACAGCAGCTTCCGGGTCTTGCGATCCAGAGATTGATGGAGAAGGGCTACGGCTTCGGCGCAGAGGGCGACTGGAAGGTAGCTGCCATGGTTCGTCTGATGAAGATCATGACCGAAGGCAAGAAGGATGCAAAGGGAACTTCCATGCTTGAGGATTACACATATAACCTCGTAAAGGGTAAAGAGGGAATCCTGCAGGCTCACATGCTGGAGATCTGCCCGTCCATCGCAGACGGTCCCATCAGCATCAAGTGCCAGCCGTTATCCATGGGTGACCGTGAAGATCCCGCAAGACTGGTATTTACTTCAAAGGCAGGCGCAGGTATCGCAACATCCCTGATCGACCTTGGCAACCGTTTCCGTCTGATCATTCAGGATGTAGACTGCAAGAAGGTGGAGAAGCCGATGCCGAAGCTTCCTGTAGCAACGAATTTCTGGACACCGCAGCCTGATTTCTATACCGGAACCGAGGCATGGTTACTGGCAGGCGGCGCTCATCATACCGCATTCACCTATGATCTGACCGCAGAGCAGATGGGTGACTGGGCAAATGCAATGGGCATTGAGGCTGTTTACATTGACAAGAATACCAACATCCGTGACTTCAAGAAGGATCTGATGTTAGGAAGTGTTTATTACAGATAAAAGGCAGGCAAAGCCCCTGTGTCGGCGTCCGGGACCGGGCGCTGATAGCACAAAACTAAGATTTTTAGGGTAATCAGCACAAAAATGTCATGTAGATTATCTGTGATAAATAGTGTAAAATGATTTCAAAGGCTGCTCTCCGGATCCGGAGAGCAGTCAATAATAGATAAAAAGGAGAGCAAAGTAATGAAATTCTTTATTGACACCGCGAATGTAGATGATATTCGTAAAGCAAATGACATGGGAGTAATCTGTGGAGTTACCACCAACCCTTCCCTGATCGCAAAAGAGGGACGTGATTTTAATGAGGTGATCAAGGAGATCACAACGATCGTTGACGGACCGATCAGCGGTGAGGTAAAGGCTACTACCGTAGACGCAGAGGGTATGATCGCAGAGGGACGTGAGATCGCAAAGATCCATCCCAACATGGTTGTTAAGATCCCCATGACAGTAGAAGGCTTAAAGGCTACAAAGGTTCTCTCTTCTGAGGGTATCAAGACAAACGTAACACTGATCTTTACCGCAAATCAGGCACTTCTGGCTGCAAGAGCAGGTGCTACTTATGTATCTCCTTTCCTTGGAAGATTGGATGATATCAGCCAGGCAGGTATCAATCTGATCGAGGATATCGTACAGATCTTCGATAACTATGGTCTGGATACCGAGATTATTGCAGCATCTGTCCGCAATCCGATCCATGTAACTGACTGTGCACTGGCAGGCGCTCATATCGCAACTGTTCCTTATGGTGTTATCGAGCAGATGACCAAGCATCCTTTGACCGATCAGGGTATCGAGAAGTTCCAGAAGGACTACAAGGCTGTCTTCGGTGAGTAATCCGCTTTGCAAGATCATTCTATAAAGGAGAAAAATCATGAACAAGCTTGAGCTTCAGAAAACTGCTGTTGAAGTTCGCAAAGGTATCGTTGAGGGTGTTCACGCTGCAAAGGCAGGACATCCCGGCGGATCTCTTTCCGCAGCAGATATTTTTACCTACCTCTATTTTGAGGAGATGAATATCGATCCGAAGAATCCTAAGAGCCCGGATCGTGACCGTTTTGTATTATCCAAGGGACATACAGCTCCCGGTTTATATTCTGCACTGGCACACCGCGGATATTTCCCGGTTGAGGATCTTCTGACACTGCGTCATACAGGATCTTACTTACAGGGACATCCCGATATGAAGCACATTCCCGGTGTGGACATGTCATCAGGATCTCTGGGACAGGGCTTATCCGCTGCTTGCGGTATGGCACTCGGTGCAAAGCAGGCAAAGAAGGATTACCGTGTATACGCGCTGTGCGGTGACGGCGAGATTCAGGAAGGTCAGATCTGGGAGGCTGCTATGTTTGCAGGCTTCCGCAAGCTGGACAACCTGTGTGTGATCGTTGACAACAACAATCTGCAGATCGACGGACCGATTGACGAGGTATGTTCTCCGTACCCGATCGACAAGAAGTTTGAGGCATTCAATTTCCATGTGATCAACATCGACGGAAATGACTTTGATCAGATCAAGGCTGCTTTTGACGAGGCAAAGGCAACCAAGGGTATGCCGACCGCTATTATTGCCCATACCGTAAAGGGCAAGGGCGTCTCTTTCATGGAGAACAATGTGGGTTGGCATGGAAAAGCTCCGAATGATGAGGAGTTTGCTATCGCAATGGAGGATTTGAGAAAGGCAGGTGAAGCATTGTGTCAGAAGTAAAGAAGATCGCAACAAGAGACAGCTACGGCAATGCTTTAGTCGAGCTTGGAAAAGAGCATGAGAATCTGCTCGTTTTAGATGCCGATCTGGCAGCAGCTACAAAGACCGGCGTATTCAAAAAAGAGTTTCCGGAGCGTCACATTGACTGTGGTATCGCAGAGGCAAATATGACCGGTATCGCAGCCGGATTGTCTACCTGCGGATTCGTTCCCTTTGTGAGCACATTTGCTATGTTCGCAGCAGGACGTTCCTTTGAGCAGGTGCGCAATTCCATCGGATATCCGCACTTAAATGTCAAGATCGGTGCAACTCACGCAGGTATTTCTGTCGGTGAGGATGGAGCTTCCCATCAGTGTAACGAGGACATCGCTTTGATGCGTTCCATCCCCGGTATGGTTGTATTGAACCCCAGCGATGACGTTGAGGCAAAGGCGGCAGTAAAGGCTGCTTATGAGCATGAGGGACCTGTTTATTTACGTTTTGGACGTCTGGCGGTACCCGTGATCAATGACCGTCCCGACTACAAGTTTGAGATCGGAAAAGGCGTAGAGCTTCGAGATGGAAAGGATTGCACGATCATCGCTACCGGTCTTTGCGTGAGCGAGGCGTTAGAGGCAGCAGAGAAGCTTGCTGCTGACGGTATTGACGCTCAGGTGATCAACATTCATACGATCAAGCCTTTGGATGAGGAGCTTGTGATCGCAGCAGCAAAGAAGACCGGACGCATTTTCACCGTTGAGGAGCATTCCATCATCGGAGGACTCGGCGCTGCAGTCAGCGAGTGCCTGAGCGAGAACTGCCCCACAAAGGTGACCCGCATCGGCATGAACGATGTATTTGGAGAGTCAGGTCCTGCAAAGGAACTGCTGCACAAGTACAAACTGGATGCTGATGGCATCTATGAGCGCGTTTCTGCTGAGATGAAGTAAAGAAAGTGAGTAGCTGTGCATGTGAAGGGCAGCACTTCAATGGTTTTTGATACGAATATCCTGGTATCCGGTGAATTCATCGGCACCAGGATATTATTAAAAATGCAGAAAGGATAAACATATATGTTAGAACAGTTAAAAAAAGAGGTCTATGAAGCAAATATGGAGCTCCCCCGCAGAGGCCTGATCACTTATACATGGGGCAATGTCAGCGGAAGAGATGCAGAGACCGGCTACTTCGTTATCAAGCCCAGTGGTGTGGACTATGATGCCCTGACACCTGATGACATGGTTGTCATGGATCTGGACGGAAACAAGATCGAGGGAAAATATAAGCCTTCTTCTGATACGGCCACACATATTGAACTGTATAAAAAATATCCCGAGATCGGTGGTATCGTACATACTCATTCACCGGAAGCGGTTGCATGGGCACAGGCAGGAAGAGATATTCCGCTGTACGGAACGACCCACGCAGACTACTTTTTAGGACCGATCCCCTGTGCAAGAAATCTGACGACAGAGGAGATCAACGAGGCATACGAGAAAAATACAGGTGTTGTGATTATTGAGACCTTTGAGAACAGAGGTATTAATCCGGTTTATACACCGGCAGTACTTTGCCAGAATCACGGACCTTTTACATGGGGCAAAGATGCAGCAGAGGCAGTGCACAATGCAGTGGTACTGGAGGAAGTTGCAAAGATGGCACGCAACACGGAGCTGATCAACCCTCAGGTAAAGCCTGCTCCCGACAACATTAAGGACAAGCATTTTTACCGCAAGCACGGCGAAAATGCCTACTATGGTCAATAAATTGACCATAGTCGAAAAGGCTACTACGGACAATAAGGAGGCAGAGTGATGACAACGAATTTTGGCAAGACAAAGGAAGGCGCGGATGTCACCATGTACACGCTGAAGAATTCCGCGGGAATGGAAGTGGACATCATCAGCCTTGGTGCAACGCTGCGTGCGATCCGTGTCCCGGATAAGGACGGCAACGTGCGCGATGTGCTGCTGGGCTATGATACACCGGCAGAATATCAGGATGTGCGCGGCTATCTCGGTGCGGTGATCGGTCGAAACGGCAACCGTATCGCAAATGCGCAGTTGACCATCGACGGCGTGACCTATCAGTTGGAAGTAAATGATAATGAAAACAATCTGCACAGCGGTTCCGATGGTTTCCACACTGTGATCTGGAAGGAAGCGGAGGCGGATGACAAACATGTGGTGCTGACCTATCACAGCCACGATGGCGAGCAGGGTTTCCCTGGAAACATGGATGTTTCCGTGACCTATACCCTCACAGATGCAGGAGAGGTTGTGTTGGATTATAAGGCAACCACCGACAAGACAACCGTGGCAAACTTTACAAACCACGCTTATTTCAATCTGGACGGACATGAGAGCGGCAGCGCAGAGTCACAGAAACTGGAGATTCTGGCATCCTACTATACACCGGTTGTAGACGGAAAAGCTATTCCGACCGGTGAGATCGCATCTGTTTCAGGAACACCCATGGATTTCCGCCAGATGACAGAGATCGGTGCACGGATCAATGATGATTTTGACCAGATCCAATTTACGGGTGGTTACGATCATAACTATGTGCTGGACAAGGCAGACGGAAGTCTTCAGCTTGCAGCGAGAGCACATTCTGACGTTTCCGGTATCCAGATGGATGTGTACACAACCTGCGTGGGCGTACAGTTCTATGCAGGCAATTATGTGGGCGGACAGACCGGAAAAGGCGGTGTCGCATACGAGAAGCGCCAGGGCTTCTGCTTAGAGACACAGTATTTCCCCAATTCTGTGAATGAGAAGAACTTTAAGCAGCCGTTCCTCGCACCGGGCGAGACCTATGAGTCCACCACGAAGTATTGTTTTTCTGTAATGTAATGCTTCAGAATCGTTAAAAGTAAAGAGATTTAACAGCTTCGAAAAATACATCTTGTACAAACCTGTGTACAAGGTGTATTTTTATTATATGAGAATAAATTTTGAACAGCTAAAAAAAGCATCTTTAAAACAAAAACTGGGGCTTCTCGTCAGTGTGGCAATGCTGCCGTTTCTGGTGATGTCCGTCTATCTGCTCGTGTCGCTGAGGGGTTACAGCGAAGCGTATGACAGTATTGTCAGCAACATGATGATCGCGAATAACTACAACCTGGACTTCCGGGACGAGCTGGATGAGAGTATCTATCGTCTGGTGGCGGGCAGCATCACACTCGACAATATTGATGATGACGATACGGTCAAAGATCCTTACGAGCTGGTACAGAAGCTGCGCAGGGATTTCAGCGCTCTTGTGAACATCACGACTGATCGGGAGAGCCGGTTGTGGCTGCAGAGTCTGCTGCGCAACCTGGATACGCTGGAAGACCGTATTGACGACATCAAGTACAACCTGGACGAGGGAGGGCATTATGATGAAAACATGGAGATGCTCGACAACAACATCTATATTCTGACAGAGTTGATCCAGGATGATATCCAGTACTATATCTACTATCAGACCCGCAGCATGAACAACTTAAAACTGCAGCTGAACGCGCAGGTGGAACAGTTCCTGCTTGCTTTTGGCGTGATGCTGGCGGTGATCCTTTTGCTCGTACTGCTGATCGTGGCGCAGACCGTGAGCGGTATCGTGCGTCCCATCGAGCGTCTGCGGCAGGTGACCGGGGCGGTTGCACACGGAGATTTTGAGGCACGGGCGGAGACGACCGGTCCTGCGGAGATCGCGGATCTGTCCGGTTCCATCAACGACATGACCGTGCATTTAGAGGCAATGGTGAGCAAGATCAAGGAGGATGAGAGCAAAATGCGTCATGCGGAGCTGCGCCTTTTGCAGGAGCAGATCAATCCGCACTTCTTATATAATACGCTGGATACGATCGTCTGGCTGATCGAGAGTGATTCCACGGATGAGGCGGTGGACATGGTCGTCTCGCTGTCGCAGTTTTTCCGTCTGGTGCTGAGCCACGGCGCAGAGTACATATCGATCCGGGAGGAAGAGCAGCATATCAGAAGCTATTTAAAGATCCAGCAGGCGCGTTATCATGATATTCTGGATTATGAGATCGATATGGATCCTGCGATCTATCCGTATAAGATCCTGAAGCTGACCCTTCAGCCGTTAGTGGAAAATGCCCTCTACCACGGCATCAAGTACAAGCGCGCGATGGGTAAGATCACGATCACCGGAAGGATGCAGGAGCGGCGGATCGTTTTGGCGGTACAGGACAACGGTGTTGGCATGGAGCCTGAAAAACTGGCACATCTGCGCAGGGAGATCGAGCGTCCCTGCAAGGATACGGAGGGCGGATTTGGGCTTGCAAATGTCAATGAGCGCATCCGCATGTACTTTGGAGATTACTATGGCATGCAGATCGATTCTGTACAGGGCGAGGGGACAACGGTGACCGTGACGATCCCGGCATTGCAGACTCCGCCGAAGGAAGAACGGAGGGCATAGGCAGTATGAAAAACGAAAAACGGCTGGTGATGGCGCTGGTTGTGCTGGTTGTCATGTTTCTGGTACTTCTGGGCGCAAGCGGTGACTTCGGAAGCGCAACACCGCAGCAGACGACGGAGGATGAGAGCAGTCTGGCGGATGAGGACCTGATCGTGGTGGGCTTTTCGCAGCTGGGCAGCGAGTCGGTCTGGCGTGCGACACACACGGCCTCCATTCAGAATGCGCTCTCGAAGGAAAACGGATTTTTCCTGCAATACAGCAATGCAAGACAGAAACAGGAAAATCAGATCAAGGCGATCCGCGGTTTCATTTCCCAGCGGGTGGACTATATCGTCTTTTCACCTCTTATGGAGGATGGCTGGGAGACGGTGCTCACAGAAGCTAAGGATGCAGGTATTCCGGTCATTCTCGTAGACCGGAAGATCTCAGGTTCTTCAGATCTGTATACGACCTTTATCGGAAGTGATATGGAGGAGGAAGGACGCAAGGCAGGTCTTTGGCTGGAGAATGATCTGGCGAGAAGAGGCCGTGCAGATGATCCGCTGAATATCGTGGTGCTGACAGGTCCGTTCGGGTCCACCTCGCAGATCGGCAGAAGCCGTGGTTTTATGCAGGTGGCATCCCAACATGAATCATGGAAGATCCTGGCGCAGGAGTCGGGAGATTTTACCGTTGTGAAAGGCAAGGAGGTCATGGCGAAGCTGTTGCGCCAATATGAGGATATTGATGTTGTAGTCAGCCAGAATGATGAAATGACCTTTGGCGCGATGGAGGCGATCGCTGAGGCAGGGCTGACAACCGGTATCTATGGGAAGATGAAAATGATCTCTTTTGATGGGGTAAAGGATGCGTTAGAGCTTGTGGACTCCGGAAAGATCAATTGTGATGTGGAATGCAATCCGCTTCAGGGAGAGCTGCTTGCGGAGGTGATCAAAAAGCTGGAGGCAGGCGAGCGGGTTGAAAAAGAATATTTTGTGGATGAACTTGTGTTTACAAAGAATAATGTCAGTGACTATCTGAGTGACAGAGTATATTAAAGGGGTAAGAGATGTTAAAGGTATTTTTAGTAGAAGATGAGAGCGTGGTGCGCGAGGCATTGCGTGACAATATTCCGTGGCAGCAGTACGGTTATCGGTTTGTGGGAGAGGCCGGGGACGGTGAGATGGCGCTGCCGCTCATTCGAAAGACGGTGCCGGATGTGTTGATCACGGATATCAAGATGCCGTTTATGGACGGACTGGCGCTCAGCCATATCGTGAAGAGTGAGTATCCGGACATGAAGATCATCATCATCAGCGGTTACGATGATTTTGACTATGCCAGACAGGCGATCTCTGAGGGTGTGGATGAGTATCTTTTGAAACCGATCACGCGCAGATCGCTGCAGAAAGCGCTCTCTGAGATCCGCGAAAAGATCGAGGCGGAGCAGGAGCAGAAAAACTATGTAAAAAAATTCCAAAATGAGATGCAGCAGTATGAGCAGTATGCGCTGCGCAGCTTTTTCGAGAAGGTGTTCGAGGGAAAACTGTCGGCACAGGAGTTGTACGAGGAGGCTGGTAAACAGGGACTGGACATCAATGCTTCCGGTTACAACCTGATCCTGTTCGGCGTACAGGAGGATGAGAGCCGTGAGGAACTGCTGCGCTATTTTCTGCGGTTCCCGGAATGTCTGGTGTTTCGCTGGAACATGAACACCTACGGTGTACTTTTGATGGGTGATGCGGACAGTCTGAGCGAGCGCACGAATACGCATCTGGACTATATTAAAAAAGTCTGTGAACAGTCGAAGGATCAGGAGTGGTACGTGGCCGCCGGTATACCGGTGGAGCGTTTCAGTCAGCTGTCTGACTGCTATAAGCGGGTCAACCATATTTACGCATACCGCTATCTGACTCCGGAGAAGCATGTTTTGACAGAGGAGTTGACGGAGGATGAGGGCGCAGCGACCGGCGGCAGTTTTGGCGCACTGGATGCAAATAAGGTGGATCCGGAGATCATCCGCGGATTTTTAAACAACGGTCAGCGCACAGAGGTGGATGAGTTCGTCGGCAGCTATATGCAGGGGCTCGGAGAGGCGGTTGTCTCACGTCTGTTCCGGGATTATCTTCTGCTCAACATCCAGTTCACGACGCAGGCATTTGTTGAGAGCATCGGCTGCAAGCAGGAGGAGTTCTTAGAGACGGTGGGGGCAGACCGGATCCATGAGATGGTGACCGGGCCGGACACGATGGCGGATTACGTGCGTGCGCTTCTGATGGAGGCACTGCGGCTGCGGGATGAAAAACAGCAGACACAGGGAAAGAAAGTATTACAGAATGCACTTGATTATATTGAAGAGAATTATATGCAGACTACGCTGAACCTGAACGAGGTTGCGCAGGCAACCGGTATGAGTCCCAACTATTTCAGCGGATTGTTTTCACAGGAAATGAAGATGACATTTGTGGAGTATGTGACAAACAAGCGAATGGAGCAGGCAAAGCGTCTGCTTCGGGAGAGCGACCAGTCCTCTGCACAGATCGCTGCGGCAGTGGGCTATAAAGATGCCCACTACTTCAGCTTTGTGTTCAAAAAGACGGTGGGGGTTTCTCCGCGAGACTGGCGCGCAAAGCAGTAAACGGAAGCCGGCTATCCCAGTGACGCGCAACTGCCGCGCTCGACGATCTCAAAGGGCAGCGAGACAGAGGGAGCAGTTCCTCCGCGCATCTGCGCAAGCAGCGCATCAGCGGCAGTGACAGCAAGCTCAGAACTGGTTTTATGAGCGAGAGACGTGAGCCCGGGTTCGGAGAATTCACACAGGAAGCTGTTGTCGAAGCTCACGACGCTCACATCTTCAGGCACATTCTTTCCGGCGCGTGTAAGTTCTTTGACGAGCCAGTAGGCAATTTCATCATCCTGACAAATGACGGCAGAACAGGCACCGAGATTCTGGCGGATAAAATCCGCGAGAAATCCGGTTGCCTGTTTTTTTTGCAGTGCCAGAAGTTCTGCTGAGGAATACCAGCGGATACAGTTGTCATCCCACAGAATATCTGCGGCGGCACATGCAGAGGTAAAGCCGATATAGCGTTCTGAGCCGGCGTGCGTGTCATGGCGGAAAATACCGGCGATCCGGGTGTGCTTTTTGTCGATCAGATACTGTGTCAGCTGCGCGGCACCGGAAAAATCATCCTCTGCAATGACCGTGCGGGGCGGAAAATTGCCATAGACGGCGTGCAGAAAGACGGTGGGGAGCTGCCCCGCCCAAAGTTTTTCGTACAGATCCAGATTGGGGTTAGGCAGCGCGCTTTTTACCGGGTCTGCGATCAGACCGCGCAGAGGGACTGACTGCAGCTGCTGCAGGATCGCGCGCTCTTTTGCCACACTGTATCCGGTCAGGTAAAAGGAGACGGCAAAGCCTTCCTTGATCAGCGGTGCCTGCAGATCGCTTCGAAGTCTGGCGTAGGTGTAGTCATTGTCAGTCGGCAGAAGGACTGCGATCCGGTTGTGGGAAGCATCCGGATGAAGGCCGGTAGCATATGCGCCGCTGCCCTGACGGCGTTCGATCAGACCTTCGGATTCCAGTACATGAAGTGCCTGACGTACGGTCTGACGGCTGACCCCATAAAGGGCGCACAGTTCCTTCTCCGTGGGAAGCTTGGTTGTTCGGATGCGGTTTTCGCCGGTGAGTTGTGCGCGCAGACGGTCTGCGATGCGTTGATATTTTGGAATCATGGGTATCCTCCGGTAAAATATTTACTGTTTTTCTTAGATTTTTTACATACCGGTTTGAAAATTTCACCTGATAAAAGTCAGTAAATCGGAAAAAAACATCATAAAATAAAGTGTTTTGCCAACTTTAACAATGAAAATAATGGAAAAATCCGGCAGTGGGTTCGTAAAAAATTCAATGTTCGGATGAAAAAATCGTAAAATTTTCAACCTATTTTCATTAAAACACAAATTTGTATTGAATTCCACTGAAAAAGTAAAAAATTTGTATTGTTCAACAAACCAAAACTGGGAAAAGTAAACAATTTCCGGTTGAATTAAACTTTAGGATTCGTATAATGAAACATGTAAGGACGAAACACCTTACAAAAACAAATAAAAAGGAACTACTATTAAGGGAGGAAACAAAAAATGAAGAAGAAAGTATTAGCAAGCTTACTTACAGTAGCTATGGCAGCAACCATGTTAGTTGGATGCGGATCTAAGGCAGAAGCTCCGGCAGATGCACCTGCAGCAGAGGAGAAAGCAGAAGAGCCTGCAGCAGAGGAGCCCGCAGCAGAGGAGCCTGCAGCAGAAGAGCCTGCAGCAGACGACGGCGCACTCATCAAGGTTGGTATCATCAATAACGACCCCAACGAGTCCGGATATCGTACAGCTAACGATAAGGATATGAAGGAGTTCTTCACCGAGGCAAACGGCTATGAGGCATCTTTCGCATACAGCTTAAAGAACGACGAGCAGATCGCAGCAGCTCAGAAGTTCATCACTGACGGCGTTGACTACTTACTGTTATCCGCAGCTGATACAGCTGGTTGGGATTCTGTATTACAGGATGCAAAGGATGCAGGTGTTAGCGTAATCTTATTCGACCGTACCATCGACGCAAGCGAAGATCTGTATGAGGCATCTATCGTTTCAGATATGGCTAAAGAAGGACAGACCGCTGTTGACTGGTTAGCAGGACAGGGACTTGATGAGTACAATGTAATCCATATCCAGGGTGTTATGGGATCTGCAGCTCAGAAGGGTCGTTCAGGAGCTTTAGATGACAAGGTAGCAGCTGAGTCTAACTGGAATATCGTTGCACAGCAGACCGCTGAGTGGAACGCAGAGAAGGCACAGCAGATCGTTCAGTCCGTAATCGATTCAGGAAAGTCTTTCAACGTTATCTACGCTGAGAACGACGATATGGCTAAGGGTGCTGTAGCAGCTCTTGACAAGGCAAACATCTCTCACGGTGTTGGCAAGGACGTCATCGTAATGGGCTTTGACTGCAACAAGTGGGCATTAGAGGAGCTGTTAGCTCAGAACTGGAACTACGACGGACAGTGCAATCCTTTCCAGGCAGCATACATCGATACCATCATCAAGAAGCTTGAGGCTGGCGAGAGCATTGGTGAGAAGGTAGTTGTTATGGACGAGAAGGGCTTCGACGCTTCTACTATTACTCAGGATGATGTTGATACTTACGGAATCTAATTCGCAGTATATTTAATCCAATAAATCATAGGGCGCGGTACGCGGAATAAGTGCCGCGCCTTTTTAACAGGAAAATAACAACAAAAAAGGAGTGAATGCACAGGTGAAAGAGAAATCTGTATTGGAAATGAGAGGAATATGCAAGAGCTTCCCCGGCGTTCGCGCTCTGCATGATGTGGACTTTACTTTATGTGAAGGCGAGATCCACGCGCTGATGGGTGAGAACGGTGCGGGAAAATCCACCTTGATCAAGGTGCTCACCGGTGTCTATGAAAAAGACGAAGGCGAAATCTTCCTGAAGGGAATGGACAAGGCGGCTGTCATCCGTTCACCGCAGGATGCGCAAAAACTTGGCATAAGCACAGTGTACCAGGAGATTACCCTGTGCCCGAACCTTTCTGTTGCTGAAAATATGTACATAGGTCGTGATGAACAAAAGGGCGTGAGCTGGAAGAAAATGAACGCGAATGCAGATAAGATCCTGCAGACGCTTGATATTCCGGCAAAGGCAAACAGACAGCTTTCCAATTATTCCATCGCGATCCAGCAGATGGTAGCGATTGCAAGAGCCGTTGACATGGAATGTAAGGTGTTGATCCTGGATGAGCCTACGTCATCTCTGGATGAGCAGGAAGTAGAGAAACTTTTTGGTCTGATGCGCGATCTGCGCGCGAAGGGTGTAGGAATCATCTTTGTTACCCACTTCCTCGATCAGGTATATGAGGTGTGTGACAAGATCACCGTACTTCGTGACGGCGGACTGGTTGGCGAATATGAGATCGCAGATCTTCCCCGCGTGAAACTGGTAGCAAAGATGCTCGGTAAAGAGCTGGATGATATGTCTGATATCAAGACGGACACTATCTCCTACAGTGGTGATGACGCGGATACAAAGATCTTTGAGGCAGAAGGTCTGCAGAGTAATGCAGGTATCAAGCCGTTTAACTTCTACATCAAGAAGGGTGAGGTCAACGGATTTACCGGTCTGCTGGGTTCCGGTCGAAGCGAGTGCGTGCGTGCCATTTTTGGAGCTGATCACGTGATCGGCGGTTCTGTAAAGAAAAACGGCAAGACGATAAAGATAAAGAAACCCATCGATGCGATGAAACAGGGTATTGCATATCTGCCTGAGGATCGAAAGATTGATGGTATTATTGGAGATCTGTCTGTACGGGATAATATCATTCTCGCACAGCAGGTACTGAAAGGCTTCTTACATCCCTATTCAAAGGCAGAGGCTCAGAAGATCGCAGAGGAGTATATCAAGCTGATCGAGATCAAGACTGCTTCCGCAGACACACCGATCAAGTCACTTTCCGGTGGTAACCAGCAGAAGGTAATCCTTGCAAGATGGCTGCTGACACATCCGGAGTATCTGATCTTAGACGAGCCGACTCGTGGTATTGATGTTGGAACAAAGATCGAGATCCAGAAATTAGTATTAAAGCTGGCATCAGAGGGTATGAGTGTGACATTTATCTCTTCTGAAACGGATGAGATGATCCGTACCTGTTCACGTCTGATCGTCATGAGAGACCGCCGCGTGGTTGGAGAACTTGGCAGTGACGAACTGACGCAGAATAAGATTATGAGTACCATTGCGGGAGGTGACAACAATGGAAAATAAGAAGAGTATCGGAGCATTTTTCTCCGGACTGGTAAAACAGCAGGTATTTATTCCGCTGGCAGCATTGCTGATCCTTGCATTATTCAATTTGATCATGGACCCGTCATTCTTTAAGATCACTCTGGGACACAACGCTGTCGGAGATCCGGTATTGAACGGTTATCTGATCACGATCCTGGACTACGGCTCAGAGCTGGCGATCCTTGCAATTGGTATGACATTAGTTACTGCAGCTTCCGGTGGACAGGACATTTCTGTCGGCGCTACGATCGCGATCGCAGGTTCTGTGATCCTGCGCATGCTCTGCGGCGGTCAGACAACAACTGACACCTATCAGACACCGCTTATTGTAGCATTTCTTGTTGCAGTGCTGGCATCTATGGCAGCCGGTGCATTTAACGGCGCACTGGTCGCCTACTTCCGGATCCAGCCGATGATCGCGACATTGATCCTGTTTACCGCAGGTCGCTCCATCGCAGCGTGGGTCAACAACAATGAGCTGCCGATCGTAAATGTGGACAGCTTCGGATATTTCGGTGGATATATACCCGGTGTGCCGATTCCGACTCCGTTCTTCATCGCTATGATCTGCGTGGTTGTGATCGCACTGGTTATGAAGTTTACAAACCTGAGATTATATACACAGGCAGTCGGTATCAACGAGAGCGCATCCAGATTAAATGGTCTGAACCCTGAGTTTATCAAGTTCATCTCATTTGTAATCCTCGGTGTGTGTGTTGCTGTTGTAGGTCTGATCAAGGTCAGCCGTCTGTCAACGATCAACTATTCCGTAGTTGCAAAGGACATTGAGATGGATGCCATTCTGGCAGTCGCTCTGGGCGGAAATGCTCTGGGCGGTGGTAAGTTCAATATCTGGGCTTCTATCCTCGGCGCATATGTCATTCAGTTCCTGACAACGACTCTGTACAAGTTTGAGGTACAGTCCGACGCACTTCCTGCATACAAGGCAGTTGTCGTTATCGTATTAGTTGTTCTGAGTGCACCGATCGTGAGAGAGAAGCTTGCTTCACTCAGCAAAAAGATGAAAACAAAGGAGGTAGCATAACATGGCATCAGAAAAGAATGCAGCTGAAAAAAAGAGCAGCTGGTTTAAAAATGTGTCAGACACAAATCTGCTGCTGACGATTACCATCGTTGTTTTCTTCGCAATGTATATGGCAGCAATGATCTTCCTCGGTTCCGGATTTTTAAAGCCGCAGGCTTTCTTCAATATCCTGAACGCACAGGCAGCACTGATCATCACCGCCTGTGGTATGAGTCTGGTAATGATCACCGGCGGTATCGATATCTCTGTCGGCGGTGTGGTAGCACTGGTCAGCATGAGCTGTGCAGTATATCTTGATTTTGGCGGCGGCAATCCGTATACCGCCATCCTGCTGGCGCTTGCCATCGGACTGGCATTCGGACTGGTACAGGGCTTCCTTGTAGCATATCTTGAGATTCAGCCCTTTATCGTATCACTGGCAGGAATGTTCTTTGCACGTGGTATGACGACCATCGTTCACACAAATCCGTTCAACGTAGAGAACGAGGCATTTACAAAGTTAAAGATGACACGTGTCATCATCCCCGGAATGGGTTCCATCAACAAGAAAGGTATCTATGTTGATGCTTACGTTGAGCTGGGTGTAGTTGTTGCATTACTGATCGTAGTCATTTTGTTCTGTGTACTTCGCTGGACAAAGCTCGGTCGTGCATTCTACGCAGTCGGTGGAAATCAGCAGAGTGCGCTGATGCTTGGTATCAATGTAAAGCGTACCAAGTTCCTTGCACACCTGATCTGTAGTATTCTTGCAGGTATCGGTGGATATGTATATTTCCTTCATGTAGGTTCCGGATCTCCCTCTCATGCGAGTGGTATGGAGATGAACGCGATCGCTTCCTCCATCATCGGTGGTACGATGCTGACCGGTGGTGTTGGTAATATCATCGGAACGTTCTTTGGTGTACTTTCCTTAAGTACGATCCAGAACATCGTTGCTTCCGCAGGTCTGGATCAGGCATGGTGGACAGGAATCACTGTTGCAGCTATGCTGTGTATCTTCCTGATCGTACAGAGTGTGATCATGGCGCGTAAAAAGAGAGCATAATTAAAATATTTACAAAGATGTGCTTGCGATTGAGCAGGCACATCTTTTTTTGCATAAATTAGAAATATAAGGTATAATAGTAAAGCTGTATAAAAACATAGGGAGCGGAAACGATGATTTATAACAACATTTTAGAGGCGATGGGTCATACACCGATGATCCGCCTGAATCATATGGTGGAAGAGGACAGCGCGCAGGTGCTGGTCAAATTTGAGGGATTGAATGTAGGCGGTTCCATCAAGACGCGGACGGCTTACAATATGTTAAAGGATGCGAAGGAGCGCGGACTGATCAAAGAAGATACGATCATTGTGGAACCCACGAGCGGAAATCAGGGCATCGGTCTGGCACTCGTCGGCGCGGTAGAGGGTTATCATGTGCGTATCATCATGCCGGATTCCGTCAGTGAGGAGCGCAGAAAGCTCATGCGCCATTACGGGGCAGAGGTCGTGCTTGTCCATGACGCGGGAAATATCGGAAAAGCGATCGAGGAATGTGTTGAGATCGCGCTTCAGATGGCAAAGGATGATCCGCGGGTGTTTGTGCCCCAGCAGTTTGAAAATCCTGCAAACCCGCAGGTACACCGGGATCAGACCGGACTGGAGATCTTAGAGCAGGTGGATGGTCCTATTCACGGCTTTTGTTCCGGCATCGGCACCGGAGGCACGATCACCGGTATCGGAGAGACCTTAAAAGAGAAAAATCCGGATATCATGATCTGGGCAGTGGAACCGGAGCATGCGGCGATCCTTTCCGGAGGCTCCATCGGAACGCATATACAGATGGGCATCGGTGACGGAGTGATCCCCGCCATCTTAAACCAGAACATTTACGAGGACATCTGTATTGTTACGGATGATGAGGCCATACAGACAGCCCGGGATCTTGCATCCAAGGAGGGCATTATGTGCGGAATCTCCAGCGGAACAAATGTGGCGGCAGCGCTGCGCCTCGCAAAGAAACTTGGCAAAGGAAAGACAGTTGTCACGGTCCTGCCGGATACGGCGGAGCGGTATTTTTCAACACCGTTATTTGAGGAAGATGTATGAACTATCAGGACGAATGGCTGTTGTATGAAGCCGGAGATGAGATCGATGAGGTAGAACACAGACCTCCGACAGAAGAATTTTTATTTTATCAGGCGGTTGCCGTCGGAAACGTCGAAGCCGTGAGGAAGAACTGTGAGCAGGGACGTTTTATGGAGAGCGAGGGCGTGGGTGTGCTGTCGCGAAATCCGGTGACCAATCTGAAATATCATTTTGTGATCACCACAGCGATGGTCACACGTCTTTGCAGACAGCATGGGATGGAACTGGAGCAGGCGTTCCGGCTGAGTGATTTTTATATTCAGAAGCTGGACGATATCCATACCACGGAGGGTGTCCAGAGCCTGCATGACGAGATGGTCATTGATTTCACGGAGAAGATGCGCAGATATTCCCGTGCGGATACGAATTCCAAGCATATCAATGCATGCAAGGAATATATTTATTCGCATATTAAGGAGCGCATCACGATCGAGGATCTGGCAGATGAGTTCGGGGTGTCTGCAAGCTATCTTTCCCGTCTGTTTAAACAGGAGACCGGAGTTTCGGTCAGCGGATACATCCGGGAGCAGAAAATTGAGGTGGCAAAGAATCTGCTGCGGTTCAGCGATTATTCCATGATCGATATTGCAAACCGTCTGTCTTTTTCTTCGCAGAGCCATTTTATCCAGCAGTTTCGGGAAGCTGTCGGCATGACACCGAAAAAATATCGCGACGAATACTATATGGTGCAGTGGGAGATAAATGAGAACAAATAAATAATAAAATATTAAAGGATTGGCAAAAGTCGTAGGAATTGCCAATCCTTTTTATTTACATATTATTTGTTCTATATTACATTATGAGAGTAATGACTGTCTCAGTTGTGAGAAGTTCTTCCGGAATATAGTTATCTTCCAGTACGGTTCCGTTTACGTTCATCTTTGTGCATCCGCTTTCTTTCTTATCCGGATTTTTCACAATGATGTGCAGATGCTTTCCGCGGAAGTTTTTGTCGATGACAAAGCTCTCCCAATCCTTTGGTACGGAAGGAGCGATACGGATACCGTTCAGGTCAGGACGAAGTCCCAAAATACCCTCTACGCAGCCCACCATAACGGTGGAAGCAGTTCCGGTCAGCCAGTGTACGTGTGAGCGGCCGAAGTGCGGGCTTGCCTTGCCTTCTGTAAACTGTCCGTAGCAATAGGGCTCTAACTGGCGGATCTCTGCACGGTCGTTCTGGGCAGCCGGAGCATTTTCCATGAAATAGGTAAATGCGCGATCTCCGTGGCCCAGCAACGCTTCGGCAAGGATGAGCCAGCCCTGTGACTGGGAGAAGATGCCGGCATTTTCTTTTGTTCCCTGATTGTAAATGACAGCAAGTGCACCGTCAAATGCATGTGCATGATAGGGAGGATCCATCAGGATCGCACCGTATGAGGTATTTAAGCGCTCGTAAACGTTGTTCATGGCAGCGTCTGCCTGTTCTTCGGTGGCAAGACCGCTGATGACTGCCCAGCTCTGCGGGTTTAACCACATGTTTGCTTCCGGATCGGCAGCAGCGCCGATTCGTTCTCCTGCCTCGGTAAAACCTCGGATGAAGCGATCGTTATCCCAGCACAGGCGATTGATCTTTTCTGCGGTTTCCGCAATTTTTTCATCCAGTTCAGCGATATATGCATGGTCCTGTTTCTCTTCGGCAAAGCGCTTGGAGATGATGAGCGCATAATAGAACTGCAGGGCAACAAAAGAAGACTCTCCGTTTGCACCCAGGCGCAGACAGTCATTCCAGTCTGCATACAGACCGGCCGGCAGGCCGTGGGGACCGAGGTGCTCCAGCGAGAAACGCACCGCGCGTTTTAAGTGCTCATAAACAGTACCTTCATCCTTGTTGGCAAAGGGGATGACTTCGTCGAGAAAAGCGGTGTTTCCGGTCTCGGAAATATATTTGTAGACCGTCGGGAACAGCCAGAGTGCATCATCTGCGCGGTAAGCGGGATGACCGGTTTCCTTTACGTACGAAGCATCGTCCGGAGTATCCTCATGTCCGGGATTGTGTGTGAATTTTACAAGGGGCAGTCCGCCGCCGTTGTCTACCTGTGCAGACAGCATGAAACGGATCTTTTCTGCCGCCATCTCCGGTGCGAGATGGATGATACCCTGAATATCCTGTACGGTATCACGGTAGCCATAGCCGTTGCGCAGTCCACAGTAGATGAAGGATGCGGCACGTGACCAGATAAAGGTCATGAAGCAGTTGTAGGCATTCCAGGTATTGATCATGGTATTAAACTCGGGGCTGGGTGTCTGGATCTTCAGGTTATCCAGTTTCTGAGACCAGTCTGCCTTCAGGCAGGTCATCTCCTCGGCGATTGTGCTGACAGGATCGGCGTAGCTGTCGATGACCTTTGCCGCCGCGGAGGAATGCTTCATTCCCAGAAGGAACACGACTGTTTTTGATTCACCCGGCTCCAAAGAGATGACAGAGGAGAGTGCACCACAGGAATTCTCGTTGTAGCTTGTGACATTGCCGAGATCTCCGCAGCTGACACCCTGGGGATCTCCGTATCCGTGATATCTGCCGAGAAAGGCTTCTTTATCTCCGCAATAGGAGGAAACAGGAGCGCCTGCGAGACCGAAGAAGCGCTCGATGACATCCTTATTGTCCACCTGCTCGCCATTCTCCAGTGTGTCCAGATTGCCGTGGATCTTCTGCATGATCCGGTTGTCCTCAAACCGTGTCTGCGTGATGAACAGGGAATACTGCAGATTGACCTGATCCTGCTCATAGTTGCTGTGGTTGGTGAACTCGGCGTAGCCGGTCAGGGTCAGCTCGCGCGTCTGCGCAGAGCGGTTCGTCAGTGTGACAGCCCATACTTCATGGGATTTTCCGTTTGGCACATAGTAGAGTGCTTCAGAGTGGATATCCGCATAATCGGCGATCATTTTTGTGTAGCCGATGCCGTGGTGACATTCGCTCTTGTAGCTGTCTAGATCTTTTCCTACCGGCTGCCAGGATGCGGACCAGTAGTCTTTGCTCTTGTTGTCGCGGATGTAGATGTAACGTCCGGGCTCGTCAAAGTTGTTGAATACATAGCGGAGAATACGCCCGTTGGCACCGGACTTTGCAAAGCTGTAGCCGCCCGCGTTGTTTGAGATGATGGCACCGTATTCCGGTGAGCCCAGGTAGTTGACCCAGGGAGCCGGAGTATCCGGGCGTGTGATGACATATTCGCGGTTGTCGTCGTTAAAATATCCATAATTCATGTGTATTACCTGTTATTCCTTTCTGTGATTGCTTTGTATTTGTTCCGTACCATCTTAGGTACAAGTTGCTCGATAAACTGTATGATGTCTGATTCTCCTTAGGAAGCTCTGTATTTAGCTTAAAGTAACTGTGATCCTGTGAACGCCGTCTGAAAGTGTTTCCAGCTGCTTGCGGGAGATCAGTGCATGCGAATCTTCTACAATCGTCAGTTCTTTACCGTCGCAATCAGCAGATACAACGGTGTAGCTGCCGAAATCCTTGTGTCCCTTGTTCTCATATACGATCACAAGCTGCTTTTCGGCAAAAGTGACAGCCAGTGAGGCGATGCCGTCTTCGTCAAACTGCTCTGCCAAAAGCTTCGGATAGAAAAGCAGATCACCTGCTGATCCGCGGACACCGAATACCTCGGTGATCATGGTGAGCAGATACCAGCTGGCTGCGCCGGTCAGGTAGTGGTACATACCACGTCCGTCTGCGCGGAAATATTCCGGAATGCCGGGATAGATCTTGCTGGTTGAGAAGTCCAGAGCGGTGTCTGCCAGTGTCTTTAACGCTTTCCAGCCTTCTTTTGCAAAGCCGCGGCGATACAGGGCATTTGCGTACATAACAGTCATATGGGAGAAAACGGCACCGTTTTCCTTTTCGCCGTAGGCAAAGCCGAACATGCGGCCCATATCAAATTTCAGCTCATGGAAGTCGGTGTTCAGCCGGTAGCCGCCGATCTCTTTCTGGTAGAGGTAGTGGTCAGCGCTGCGAACGATCTTCTGGATCTGAGGCTCGGTAGCCACATATCCCATGATGGCAAATACCTGTCCGGTGAGCATCATGCGCACATGATCTTCGCGGTAGCCCTCGACTGCATTTCCGTGATCATCGTAGTAACTATTGAACCATCCTTCATCGTCCGTTCCTTCAATCCATTCCTGCGCACGTACGTGCTCAGTCAGCCAGTTTGCCTTCTGGATCAGATTCGTAGCGATCGTCTTTAAGGAGAAACTGGTCCGTTTGCCGCTCACATTGTGGCGGCAGGCATCGGTATAGCGGGAAAGTAGTGCATGCTTTCCTTCAATGTCGTCGAACAGTGCCGGATCATCATTGAAAAGGATCGCAATCTCATCTAAAAGTTCAATGTTTCCATCCGGATGCAGCTGGTCCATCTGGCGGATCAGCGCTGCCAGATCCATCAGGTTTCCGGCATAGGCGCAGGTAAATGCGACACTCTCGCCGTTTTCGGATGCCATATCCAGAGCATCGTTCCAGTCTGCGCCACGCAGCCGGTAGATATTGTGGTCGCCGACTTCATAGAAGGAGGTCAGCTGCTGGATGAGCAGATGCTCCATAATGCTTCCTGTGTATACGGAATCATCTGCGGTGCGCTGTTTGTTACCGTAAGAATCATCCCAATCGGTGTCGATCTGCGTGCCGCGTGCGGTCTGTGCATCCTTAAAATAAGGAGCGTTCTGATCCAGAATGCCGATATCTCCGGTCTGATCGATGTAGAGCTTTGTAGTCATCAGCGGCCAGAGTGCGTGATCCATCCAGACACGGGCAATACCGTTGCGGTCTGCGATGAAATTGCCGTTTCCGTCGCCGATGATGGTGGCGTTGGTGCCGTCGATGCGGACACCGCCGTAATTCTCAGCGATCATTTTTCCGACATTTCCGGGATCCATGAGAAGGAGTGAGAGGCAATCCTGCCAGAGATCACGCCAGCCGCGTCCGCCGCGACCATAGTCGTGATGCGGCAGGAAAGAGCAGCCGAACAGGCGGCGCAGGAAAGGCTGGAAGCTCACCCATTTCATAAGATTGTCAAAATCAGCTTCTTTCGTGTGGAAATCCACATTTACTGCCTGTTTCCAGTATTCTTTTGTCGCATTCAGAGCGGTCATCACCTGTGCGGAGGTAGCGTATTTATTACCGATCGCCTGCACAGTCGCCTCATCATCAGCGATACCGAGAAGTACGATATAATCTGTTTTTTCGCCGGGAGCAAGTGTTACCTTCGGGAACACCATAGCGCCCATTGCTTCCTTGCCTTCCGCAGTCGTTCCACAAGGAGTGCCCTTTGACTGCTCATATACAGCGCGCGGACGTGTAAAGCTGCCGCCCTCGCCGATGAAGTCCTCCACAGTGGGGAAGAAGCCTGACGGTGCCTCGCCTTTTCCGGTGGTTGCGGTTGTATAGTAGATCCGATGATTTCTCTGGTGCCCGCGCTCGTCGAAGGACATGGTCGGGCATACGAGAACGCCGTTTTCAGTAGTGTGGATGCGGTGAAGCAGAGAGGTCACATGACGATGATCTCTTAAGTTATCTGCGCTGCGTCCGTAGATCGGAACTGCTGCATAAGCTGTGATCTCCACGGGTTTGTCGGATTCGTTCTTGATCGTTACGTGCATGATCTCCACATTGTCCTCCTTCGGGATGAAGGAGGTGATGGTAGAAGCGATGCCGAGCGTGCGGGAGCTTCTATGTAATGTGTGCCACATCAGACCGGCTTCTACACTGCTTTCGTCCTGACGGACTGTAAACTGACCAGCTTCCTGAGCAGCAGATGCGCCGCAGGCAGAGTAGACATCTGCATCATCTACAACGAACCAGAAGTTTCTGGTGGAGCGGTTGTTGTGAAGATTGTCAATGCTGGTGGGCTCTAATAAGAAGCTTACCTGATCTAATTTAGAATCGCCGCCGAGCTTCGGTGTGACTGCGCTTTTTAAACCTGCCTCGGATGCGAGGGGAAAGTAAAGTCCGCTGATGTTCTCCGGTTTGTCGATGGCAAAGCTTCCGTCTTTATCGATGAAATGTAATTGTTTCACGATGAGTCTCCTTTCAATATAAAGATGATGTAACATGGTATCTTTTCAAATGATGAATGATCATAAACTACGGTGATCATCTGCCTGCATTATAAAGGAGGAACGGATTTCAAAAAATAAGAACCGTGTCAAAAATATCAGATGCATGACCTTAATGTAATTTAATCGTTTTCGTGCATGCTTCTGTGGTATTCAAAAAGTGCATTAAATAGGTAGAAACACATGTTTTTTATGTTATGTCATGAATTTGATATTTTGGACGGGATTTATAATATAACGAACACGAAGTTCTGCGTATAATGCAAGCATAAACACGTGAGACACATCTCACAGAAAACACATCACATATTATATTAGGAGGATGAATCATGAAAAAGAAAATGATCTCTGCCCTGCTTGTAGCTACCATGGTAGCAGGTACATTTGCAGGATGTGGGAGTAAACCCGCAGCAGACAACCAAACCACCAACGAGGCGACCGATGATGCCGCAGGAGAGACCGCAGACGACGCGGCAGCCACAGACGACAGCGCTACAGCAGACGCTCCCAGCGCAGCAGACGACGAAGGAAAAGTCATCAACATTTACTCATGGAATGACGAGTTCCGCACCCGTGTCGAGGCAGTATACGACGAAGTAGAGAGCACTTCCGAGGACGGAACTGTAACAACATTAAAGGATGGCTGTGAGATTCACTGGATCGTAAATCCCAATCAGGATGGTGTATATCAGCAGAAGTTAGACGAAGCTCTGATGAATCAGGCTGACGCAGCTGCTGATGATAAGATCGATATCTTCTTATCAGAGACCGACTATGTAAATAAGTATACAGATGCTGAGGCTGATGTAGCGATTCCTTTAAAGGATCTTGGAATTGACCCCGATGTAGATCTTTCTGAGCAGTATGACTTCACAAAGGCAACCGCTTCTGACGCAAACGGCGTTCAGAGAGGATCTACCTGGCAGTGCTGCCCTGGTCTGTTAGTATATCGTCGTGATATCGCTAAGGACGTATGGGGAACTGACAACCCGGAAGAGATCGCAGATAAGGTTGGAAGCTGGGATGCGTTTAAAGCATCTGCAGAGGAGTTAAAGGCTAAGGGATATTTCGCACTTGCTTCTTATGCTGATACTTTCCGCCTTTACGGCAACAGCATCGCAGATTCATGGGTAAAACCCGGTGAGACAACTATCAATGTTGATCCTCAGATCATGAACTGGGTAAAGGATTCTAAGGAGTGGTTAGACGCCGGATACTTCGATAAGAACATCAAGGGACAGTGGAACGATGACTGGAACAAGTCAATGGGTTCTTCTTCTAAGGTATTCGCATTCTTGTTCCCTGCATGGGGTATTGACTTCGTATTAAATCCCAACTGGGATGGCGAGGCTGGTTCATGGGCAGTTACAACACCTCCGCAGGAGTACAACTGGGGTGGATCTTATGTTCACGGATGTACTGGAACAGACAACCCGGGACATGTGAGAGATATCATCCTTGCAGTTACAGCTGATCAGGACAACCTGTTACAGATCTCTAAGGATTACGCAGATTTCACAAATACCAAGAGTGGTATGATGCTGGCTTCTACCGATGATTCATTCGCATCTGAGTTCCTTGGCGGACAGAACCCGATCACATATTTTGCACCTGTTGCACAGGGAATCAAGATCGCTCCTCTTTCTGCATATGATCAGGGTTGCGTTGAGTTGATCCAGAGCTCATTCAGCGATTACTTCCAGGGTCTGGTTGACTACGACAAGGCAAAGGCAAACTTTGAGACAGCAATCATGGAGCGTTATCCGGATATCACTGAGGTTAAGTGGCCCGAATAATATTTCATCAGGTCTGTGGAGCGTAACTGCTTCACAGACCGATTTTAAGAAGGAGTAAAGACTATGAGAAAAAAGCGCAAAAGCATCAGCTACTCCAAATGGGGTTATTTCTTTATCTTACCGTTTTTTTTATGCTATTTTATATTCTCTCTGATTCCGCTGGTCGATACGATTCGTTACAGTTTTTATGAGTATTATCGCTCAGGAATCAAAATTGTTGGACCTAAATTTATTGGCTTGGAAAACTACGTGAGTCTGTTTCAGTCAGACCTGTTAAAATATACAGCAAATACGTTGATCCTGTGGATCATCGGTTTTATTCCGCAGATCGTTATCGCATTACTGCTCGCCGTATGGTTTACGGACATCCGCATGAAGATTCACGGCAGACAGGCATTTAAAGTGATCATGTACTTGCCGAATCTGATCATGGCATCCGCATTTGCGATGTTATTCTTTACCTTATTCTCATCCAGCGGACCGATCAATTCGATTTTGATGTCCTGTGGATTTATCAAGGAAAAGATCGACTTTATGAATTCCGTATTCGGAACCCGCACACTGGTGGGACTTATGAACTTCCTCATGTGGTTCGGAAACACGGCGATCATGCTGATGGCAGCTATTATGGGTATCAGCCCTGACATTTTTGAGGCATCCGAGATTGACGGATGTACAAAAACCAAGCGGTTCTTCCACATTACATTACCGCTGATCCGTCCGATCCTGGCGTACACCATGATCACAGCGATCATTGGTGGTCTGCAGATGTATGACGTTCCGCAGATCCTGACAAACGGACAGGGAACACCTGACCGTACATCCTTCACCTTGATCATGTTCTTAAACAGCCATTTACGGAGTAAGAACTATGGTATGGCAGGCTCTTTATCTGTCTATTTGTTCGTGATCAGTGGTATCCTGTGCTTCTTTGTTTACCGTATGTCAAATGATAACGATCCGGACGGCCGTAAGGCAGAGGCAAAGAGACTGGCAAAAGAAGAGAAAAAGAGAAGGAGGAAGGCATAATCATGGAAACATCAAAGAGTGCAAGCAAATTTAAAAGTTTTCTGGTACATCTGGTACTGGTGCTCCTGTCATTTATGTGTCTGTTCTTCTTTTACATACTGATCGTCAATGCGACCCACTCGCATGCGGATCTGCAAAAAGGATTTTCAGCACTTCCGGGAAAGTATTTCCTGACAAACCTGAAAAACGTAGCAAACGATGGCACGTTTCCGATGGTTAAGGGTATCGTAAACAGCTTGATCGTATCCAGTTGTTCGGCAGCACTCAGTACCTATTTCTCAGCCCTGACTGCATACGGTCTGTATACCTATCAGTTCAAGCTGAGAAATGCAGCATTTACCTTTATTATGGCAATTCTGGTCATGCCCACACAGGTGACAGCTATGGGATTTTTGCGACTGATCACAAAGATGGGTATGTACGATACACTGCTTCCGCTGATCATACCGTCAATTGCATCTCCGGCTATTTTCTATTTTATGTATAGCTACTTGCAGTCCTCCCTGCCGTTATCATTGGTGGAAGCGGCCAGAATTGATGGAAGCGGAGAGTTTCGTACCTTTAACCGGATCGTTCTGCCGATCATGAAGCCGGCGATCGCTGTACAGGCAATCTTCTGCTTTGTCGGTTCGTGGAACAATTACTTCGTTCCGGCACTGGTACTGCAGTCCAAGAACAAGATGACCGTTCCGGTTCTGATCGCATTGCTCCGTGGTGCAGATTTCATGAGCTTCGATCAGGGTAAGATCTACATGATGATCACGGTAGCGATCGTACCGATCGTTATTGTATATCTGTTACTTTCAAAATTCATCATTGCCGGCGTAACGCTTGGTGGTGTAAAGGAGTAATAAAGTCATGAAAAACAATCAAATACATGGCGGTACACGTGACGCAGCTTTCTCTGAGAGGGAGCTGCGTCATGCGGCCTTAGCGAGAAATATGGCAGCAGAGGGTATGGTGCTGCTGAAAAATGAAAATATACTGCCGCTGGATGTGGCGCAGCCGATCGCTCTGCTGGGAACAGGCGCGGTAAAGACTGTAAAAGGCGGACTGGGTTCCGGCGATGTGAATAACCGGAGAAATGTATCTGTTTATGAGGGATTACAGGAGGCAGGGGCATCCATTGTCAGCGCCAACTGGCTTTCGGCTTATGCCGATCGTTACAACTGTGCCCGGGAAAGCTGGAAAGCACAGGTTTTGGAGGCGGCAAAGCATGTAGACAATGCCTTTGATGCCTACGTGGCAAATCCATTTATCAGACCGGAAGGGCGCGGGCTGACGGATGCGGATGTGGATGGCGCACAGGTGATCGTTTATGTGATCAGCCGAGTTTCCGGCGAGGGCAATGACCGCAGACTGGAGGCGGGTGATTATTCTTGGATAAAAAGGAACTTCCGATCGTGCTGGTCATCAATTCGGGTGGCGTGGTGGATCTAACCCTATTATTGGAAAAGACATCATATATCGATGCGATCCTTTTGATCTCCCAGCCGGGGCAGGAGGGCGGACATGCATTGGCTGATGTCTTGCTTGGAAAAACCGCGCCGGGTGGCAGACTGACTGCGACATGGGCGCGCCGGTATGAGGATTATCCGTTTTCTGACAGCTTCAGCTACCTGAACGGAGATCTTACGAAAGAGGAATATAAAGAAGGGATTTTTGTCGGTTATCGATATTTTGATACTTATGGAGTGAAGCCGCTGTTTCCCTTTGGATACGGACTGACTTATACAAAATTTGACATTGGATTTGAAGGATTACATATGTCTGAGGATGGTTTTCAGGCATCGTTTTCCGTGAAAAATACCGGAGCACGTGCAGGAAGAGAGGTCGTACAGCTGTATGTGACACCGCCGGCAGGCGACGATGTAAAAGAACACCACAGGTTGATCGGTTTTGCAAAGACGAAAATGCTTGCGCCCGGTGAAACACAGCGCGTAACGATCAATGTATCACAAAAACAGCTTGCCAGCTACCGGGAGCGGGTCCATGTATGGTATATGGATGCGGGAGAATATGTGATATCTGTTGGTAAAAATGCAGCTGATCTGCAGCCATGTGCTGTGCTGAAGGTTGCTGCGTATTCGGTGATCGAGCAGTGTACGCGGATCTGTCAAAGACAACATTTTTTTGAAGAACTTGGAGAGAGCAAACAGACGGGTGCGAAACGTGAGAAACTTCAGCATGAAGTGTTTTCAGAGGGAATAAAGAAATATCCGTTTGTTCCGAAAAATGAGACTGATCGGGCTTTGGTGTGTCCGATTATGCCGGAACAGCCGGTGGAAGATCTGATCCCGCTGCTGTATGGGGCGTTACATGAGACGTGCGAAGAACAAACAGAAGATCAGGCTTCTCCACAGGCCGGAGCACTCGGCACGGCAGGAATCCGTGTGCCGGGATCAGCAGGAGAGACAACGCATGCATTGGAGAAACAATACGATATTCCGCCGCTTGCGATGGCGGATGGCCCCGCCGGACTGCGCCTGCAGCAGAACTATGAGGTGGATCCGAAGACTGATCAGGTATACGGAGCCGGTGTTTTGCGCATGCTGGAAAACGGATTTTTGGACCCCGGAGAACAACACGAGGGGGCAGAGACATATTATCAGTATTGTACCGCCTTTCCGGTGGGAACTGCGCTGGCGCAGACCTGGGATACAGAACTGATGCAGCAGTTTGGGGAAGCGATCGGTGATGAAATGCAGGAATTCCATGTGGATCTGTGGCTGGCGCCCGGCATGAATATACAAAGAAATCCGCTGTGTGGGCGTGACTTTGAGTATTATTCGGAAGATCCGCTGCTTTCCGGAAAGATGGCGGCAGCAGTCACAAAGGGTGTGCAGAGCCGCCGTGGCTGCGGTGTGACGATCAAGCATTTTGCCTGCAACAATCAGGAGGACAACCGCATGGGAGTGGATTCCCAATTGTCCGAGCGCGCACTGCGGGAGATCTACGTCAGAGGTTTCGAGATTGCGGTCAAAGAGGCGAAACCCATGGCCATCATGACTTCTTACAATAAAGTAAACGGTGTGCAGGCGGCGAACAGCAGGGATCTGTGTACCGTCCTTGCACGCGAGGAATGGGGATTCGACGGCGTGATCATGTCCGATTGGAGCACGACAGCACCAGAGGAAGGCAGTGTTCCGTGGAAATGTGTGGCGGCCGGGAATGATATCATCATGCCGGGAAGCCCGAAGGATGCAGAAAATATTCGGGCGGCGTATGCACAAGGACTTTTGCCAGAACAGGAGATTCGTGACTGTGCCGGACGCGTGCTGGAGCTGGTGCGCAGACTGAAGGAAAAATAATCAACGAATTATATCATGGAAATGATATTTTCGGAATGAATCTGATATCAGAAAAACAATTTCGGACGCTATAATCTTTACATGAATTGACAATCATATCATGATTAAGGGGGAAAATCAAATGGGAAAAGCAGCAAAACGTCTTTTGGCGGGAGCTCTGGCAACAGCTGTGGCATGCACGACCGTGATCAGCAGCGATATGACAGCACTGGCAGCGGAAAAGAAAGCAAAAGCGACTAAGATCGCAGGCAGCACGTACACGACGGCTGACCTGATCTGGGAGGACAATTTTGACGGCGATGCACTGAACACAAAATATTGGAATTACGAGGCGCATGAGCCGGGGTGGGTAAATGCTGAGTGGCAGAGTTATCCGAGTCAGAAGGAAAATGAAAAGACCGGAAACATTTATGTAAAGGACGGAAAGCTGACCATTCAGGCGAAAAAGACAAAGAATGCAGACGGAACCTACAGCTATACCTCCGGACGTGTCAACACACAGAATAAGGTAGACACAAAGTACGGACGCTTTGAGGCACGTATCAAGATGCCCAGCGGAAAAGGATTTTTACCGGCATTCTGGATGATGCCTACCGACGAGAATCTTTATGGCCAGTGGCCCAAGTGTGGTGAGATCGATATCACGGAGGTACACGGAAGTCAGCCGGATACTGCGTACAGCACGTTGCATTTCGGTGAGCCTCACACACAGAGACAGAATACCTATACTTTGAAAAAAAGTGATTTTTCCAAGGACTTCCATGTATACGCATGTGAGTGGGAGCCCGGTGAAATTCGTTTTTATATTGATAACAAGCTGTTTTATACAGTCAATGACTGGTTTACAAAGAAGGAAGGTTTTGATGAGGTAACTTACCCGGCACCTTTCGATCAGCCGTATTATATCATTCTCAATCTGGCGGTCGGCGGAAGCTGGGTAGGGTACCCGGATGAGACAACGGCATTCGGCGACAACGCGCAGATGGTGGTAGACTATGTAAAGGTATACCAGAAGGATTCTTATAAGGAAACTGTCAAGAAACCGGAAAATACAGTAAAATTGCGCAAGCCTGATAAGAGTGGGAATTATGTCGTAAACAGCAATTTTGCAAAGGCTGAGAAGCTGAACGACGGCAAGAACTGGGAGTTTTTACTGGCAGGAACCGGTGATGCATCTGCAAAGATTTCTAAAAATGCATTGCACATTACAACCAAAAATGCCGGAGATCTTGATTACAGCGTACAGGTCGTACAGCCCAACATTCCGATGGAGCAGGGCTATCAGTACAAGCTCTCCTTTGACGCATATGCGGACAAAAACCGTACGATGATCACGGCGATCACTGCACCGGATAACGGTTATATCAGATATTTTAATGACACAAAAGTAAATCTGACCACAAAGAAAAAGACCTACAGCTATACATTCGATATGAAATCCGCAACGGATGCCAATGGACGTGTTGAGTTTAACCTTGGAAACCAGGGCTCTACTGCAGGCGTTCATATCACGAATGTCAAGGTGGTAAAGGTAAAGAAAATTTCTACCAAGGAAGAAAAGAGCGTTCGCCCGGACGGGAACTACGTGTATAACGGAGAGTTTCAGGAGGGAGCAGACCGTCTGAATTACTGGACGGTAAAGAAGGCAAAGGGCGCTTCCGTAAAGGTGACAAATACAAATAATGTCCGTCAGCTCAAAGCGGTTGTTCCGGCAAGTGTCAAGAAGGCTTCCGATGTAACTGTAAAGCAGACCAAGGTAGCAGTCAAGGGCGGCAAGAGCTATGTACTCAGCTTTGACGCAAAGCGGACCGGCGCAAAGGATCAGACATTGATCGTCAAGATCGCGGGAAAGACCTACAAGGCAAAGCTGACAGGCAGTATGAAGACCTATAAGTTTGAACTCAAGCCGAAGAAGGGCACAAAAAATGCGACACTGGAGTTCCAGCTCGGAACAAAGGGTACGACTTATATTGACAATGTGCGCATCATGGAGAACGGTCTGATCATCAACGGTGATTTCTCCGCAGGAATGACCGGATTTGAAGCATGGGCAAACAACCCGAGCGATGTTTCCTATGTTGTGGATACATTGAAGGAAGACAGTGCATTCAGCATGGATATCAAGGATACCGGCGATCAGGACTGGCACATCCAGCTCAAGCAGACCGGTGTAAAACTGGAAAAGGGTCAGAACTACAAGATTTCTTTTAAAGCCAAAGCAACGACGGATCGAGACATCAAGTTTGTATTCCAGAGAAACGGCTTGAAGCGCAAAAATGCAGACGGCAGCGAGGACTGGACCGTTTACTTCTCAGATGAGCAGATCCTTGTGACAAAGAAATGGCAGACCTATTCCGCAGTGTTTGAGATGAAAGAGGACACGGATGCCGATACAAGTATGAGCTTTAATTTCGGTGCGATCGGCGGCAAGCGCATCACGGATAAGCACACCGTTTTGATCGATGATATTGTGCTGGAAAAGACCGATGAGAAGGTCAAAGAAGAGGAAGATGACAGCTTGATCATCAACGGACATTTTACCAAGGGTCTGTCACCCTTTGAGACATGGGCACATGATTCTGCAAAGATGGAGTCCGGTGTAGATAATGATAAGGTATTTTATGCTACTATCTACAATACCGGTAGCGAGGACTGGCATGCACAGCTGAAGCAGGTAAACATCCCCTTAGAGAAGGGCCAGTATTATACCTTCTCCTTCCGCGCAAAATCGGACCTTGACCGCAATATCAAGTATGCGTTCCAGAAGGACGGAAACAAGCACGGCGATGACTGGACCGTATACTTTGAGGAATCAAATATTCCTGTGACCAAGGAGTGGAAGACTTACACAGCCGTCTTCAAGATGGAAAAAGACACCGACAAGGAATCCAGCTTCAGCTTCAACCTCGGCGCAGTCGGCAAGCAGATCAAGGATAAGCACACCGTCATGATCGACGATGTGGTGCTGAGGGTTGCCACTGAGGAGGAGAAGAAGGAAGCCAAGAATGCAAACGCTGGCGGTGGCGGCGGTGGTGGTGATAATAATCCTCCGGTTGTTACTCCTCCAACGACAAAACCGGATGCAGTTGTTAGCAAACTGGATGCAACAACAATTAATAACAGTATAATAAAGAATAATCCTGCAACAAACGCATCTGCGACAGTTGCTGATGGAAAAACCAAGATTAAGGTAGAAACTGCGGGATCCAATGCTTCTGATATTCAGGTTCCGGTTGCACAGGTATCAAATGTAAAGCCTGATCAGGTCAACAAAATAACAATTAAAGCATCAAAGGGGACCGGCTCTATGTTGAGTTTAAGAAGCGCCAGATTGAGAGCAGGGGGAGATGTGACGGTTAAGTTTGCGATCAAGTTTGGAAGTAGTGATCCAGAAATATTGAAGTCCGCAGATGATGTTGAAGATATTGTATTAGGCGATACATCGGAAGAAAAAGTGTTGTTCTATCAGGGAACGAATGCAACTGTACAGACACCTAAGATATTATGTTATGTAGGTACGGTTCCGGCAAATACAACAGTTGTAATTGATAACATTGATGTAAAACAGGCTGTTGCGTCGGAGATTCCCAATAATATGTCCGTTCTGGAAAATTCTAAATTTGACGGTTCTTACAGTAAATGGGATAAGAGTATCGTAGCACCGGGTAGCGGAAGCATCAGTTTTAGTGCTGGAAAGGCAATCACCACTGTTAACAATCCGGGAACTGCAGATTGGAATGTACAGTTAAAGCAGATGGAATTACCACTTGCAGTTGAAGGCAACTACAAGGTTACATTTAAAGCAAAATCAACTAAAGCCAGAACGATCAAAGCCAGTGTGATGGCTGTATCCGGTGACAAATATGCATGGCTCAACGGAGCAGATGTACTTTTAAAAGAAAATGCCGAGAATGAAGTAACATTTTACATCAAAAATGTGCCTGCAAAGATGAATGTAGGTGGCGTAGATGTTGATATTGCTAATGCCAACAAAGGTATTTTCTTCTCAATGGGAATGATTACTGATGAAGGATATATAGCAGAAGACACGCCGGCATCCACAATCGAGATCTCAGACTTATCTGTAACGAAGGTAGCAACAACAGGAACGGATTCACAGAGTAATCCGGGCACAAAACCAAATCATGGAACTACAGGTGGAAACGAAAATGCTGGGGTAACAATTGGTGCAGACCTGTTAGCTGGAATCACTGTTAATGATGGTATCTTCAAGGATGGTGCAGCAGGAACTGTTGAAGCAGTCGGAGCGAATGGTGTTAAAATCAAGATAACGAATAGCGGAAATAGCTTAGATAATATTGAAATTGCAAAAGAATCTGTTGTGCTTGAAAAAGGAGCTAAATACACATTATCATATGATATAAAAGTGGAAAGTACAGATGTTTCTGAATGGTATCTTGGAAGAGCAATGTTGGATCCGAAAAATGGTTATTCTATTCATGATGACAGTATGGGTTGGGGTGAATCGGTAGTAGTCGGAAACACTGAGAATAAATCGGCAGATTTTACCGCAAAATCAGATGGTGGAAAATTCTTCATTCAGTTGGGACATAAGCCGGCTGCATATGGAGATATCGAGAGAAATATATTGAATGAGGGTCAGAGCGTTATAATAACTATTTCTAATTTGAAGGTATCAAAGATTGCTAATGCTCCGGAAGGAAATCAGGAAGAATCGCCTGGTGCCGGAGAAGGGAGCACTCTTGGAGATGAATTGATTGGAAACGGTGCATTCAGTGGAAATATAGATGGTACATGGAAAGCTGGTGAAAAATCGCCGGAGATTGAGTGGGAAAATTTTGATGGAAACGGTGTGTTAAAGGCAACAATTAGTGGTTCTCCCGTTAATGCATGGGATACTCAGGTGTGTATGTATGCTGCAGAGAAATTGGACAATAACTCCAAATATCAATTATCCTTTAAAATAAAGGGAACGAGTACATATGAGATTATTTATGGAGTGCAAAAAAATAGTGGCGATTATTCCAAATACAAAGAAGTAACATGCAATATTTCAAATGAATGGCAGACTGTAAGTGCTGAAATAACAACAGATGGCACCGAGGACAGTGCGCCTGCTGCTATATTCTTCTTTATTGGAAAGGCAGCACAAAACGATGTAATTTATATTGACGATATTTCGTTGAAAAAAGTGGTGGAACAATAGGGGAGTTTGTGAGTCGCAAGGTCGTTGTTTTTTCAGAAAGAG
>SFRL01000117.1 GCA_004562765.1 bacterium
AGGGTCAGTGCCAGAGAAAACAGCTTTTTCATTTTGATACACTCCTTATTATTTATAAATGTATGTGCTTATTGATTTGACGCAGCCAAATGATCGTTTCGCTTCGCACCCAACGTAGGGCGCTGGCTGTCCCCCGCCGAGCAGGTCAGATATGTGGTCTGCTGCGTTGGATGCGGATATGCAAAACCATTGGTGCGTCGGCGGGGGCGAGCCCCCGCCCTACGTTGGGTGCAGCATTGTATGATAGATGCTGCGCGAAACGATCATTTCCAATTCTGCTGAGACAGCCCGGTTGGCATTTTACAATAGGGATACGCGATTCCCGGGGCTGTAGTTTACATAATACAAAATCCGTTGGGGGTCACATTCGTCCGAACCGGAAATTTGCCCGGACCAGCTTTTCAAAGTCGTTTTTCATGGTGTTTACCTGCCTTATCCGGACCGGTTTGGTCCAAACCGCGTCCTCAGGTCCCGGAAATCTCCGGTCTGCCCTCGGCGGAAATGGAGAACTCATCGGTTTGGAACGCATGACAAGACATGCACATGCGACAGCGGCACATGTACATTCCGGACATCATGTTCTTGGAAGCGAAGGCTTTCATGAACCGCGTTCCCCTTTCCTGAGTTTTCCTACCAGATTGATATGATATAGGATGGCAGTATTATACTGCGCCCAAACCCGGTTGTCAATGGGGTGGCAGGGTTTTTTTACATTTTTCTGAACAGAGCCTCTGCCGTCATTACCACAAGTACCTGTGGGTCCGGGACCCGAACGAAGATTTAAGATACGAGATATAAGATATAAGATGTGGTATCCCCTTCGGGGATGATTTTGAAATGTGCTGACTGGCGTTGCCCAGCGTTCGACAAATTGGTGTTTGTAAGGATGAGGGCCGCACAATACCTTCCCCCGGGATGCGAATCAATAGTTGAAAAGTAATGAAAACATAGCAAAAGCAAGACAAGAGAAAATATGGAAGAGCAAACTGGAAAGGGAACGAACATGAGCGGCGTTTTGAATATCCGTCTTTGCATTGAGCCAGTTGAAGAAAATCTCAATAGGCTGGCGGACCCCACTGACAAAGGTTGAAGCAGCATCTTCCGATACCAGCGTATCATATTTTTTCTTTTTTCTGGGCGTAATCAGTTCAACGTTTCGTTCCTCTTTCAAGTATGACTTCCATTCCGCATCGATATACGCACGGTCTGCGTACAGTTTTCCGTTGGTCACTGGAGCGCAATCAAGGTCAATTTGACGTGCAGCCCATAAGTCACACAGGCTGGCCTTACTGACTTGAATTGCACAGGGAATGGGCAGCTTGTGCGGGCGCAATACCGCAAAAACATGCAGTTTAACCCCATGATACCACTGGTTTTTGGTTGGATTTCTTGTTAAATTGCAAATATCTCTGGCTGTTTTTGCAGAATTAGCCCGCGACCCCGTAGAGATCATAATCGGACAGGAGTCGAGAACATACCCATTGGAAACGTCAGTTTGGGCGAGCTTCTGTTCCATCCAGATCTCTGCCAGAGCAGCAAAAGCCTCGGCCAGACGATTCAGCCTTCTGCAGAACGCCTGGTAGCTGGGAAGTTTCGGAAAATCATTTAGATGATACTCTTTGATGAAATTGTGAATCGCCTTGCGCGTCAAAAAGCCTTTGCTCTTGCCCCAGAAGTATGCGGTGATCAACTCCAAATCAGTAAATTGGGCGGACTTATTGTTGCTCCGGTGTTGCAATTTCTCGATAAATCTGCTATCATTGCACTGACAAATAGTGCAATACAGTTCGGTAAGGTTTTTCACACTTTCTTTATCCTACTTTTTGCACTATTTGTCATCTTTTTTTGTTATTTTTTCCTATTTCAACTATTGATTCGCATCCCGGGGGAAGGTATTGCCCACTGCGCAGCTAAACGATCATTTACCAAATTGCCGCACCCATGGTCGAGGGGCCCAGAGGATGTAAGTCCAACGCGGGAGTTCGTAACGCATTCGCCGCGGGCCTTGCCCGCATAAACGATCATTTCCGAAAGGAACGAAACAAAGGGGCGGGGGATTCCTGAATTGGGATGGGCCGAACACCCATTCGCGGAGGGATTACCGGACGAAGTTGGTGAAGGTGATGGGCTCCTTTTCCGGCAGGCCGTAGGTCTGCTTGCCCAGGGCGATGCTCTTGATCAGGAAGCTCATGTTGCTGGCCAGGGTGCGCATGGTCTGCAGGCCTTCC
>SFRL01000118.1 GCA_004562765.1 bacterium
ATCCATGAACCTGTTACAGTTCATAAATAGTCGCTTCATGTTCCCACTGGGGGACACACATAGATTCCAGTTCCTCGATCAGTTCCTCCGGGGAAAAGAACAAATCCTCCGCACTTTTCAAAATCTTTTTGAAAGCCCGGTACTCCGTCACATAGCCGGTATCATCAGACCCGATCAGCATTGACACACAGCGGACAATGGCAAAATTCATATCTTCCATAAGCCACAGTTCGGTTTCATAGGTGGTTTTGATTTCATCTAAAACCGCCTGTTCCACATCGGAAATAATGAGGCAGGCACGCTGGTCAAACAGTTCCATGCCACGGTAATTGAAGCATTTCTCATAGCCACCGGCTACGGAATACTGATATACCGTCTGTGCCGCACCTCTCAATGCGGTGCAAACCTCCGGCAGACACAAACCACCGGCATAGCCGATCTCATCTTCATCATACCCCTCATAATCTTCGGGAGAAAACATTCTCTCGTTTCTTCTGCCACTGTTCCAGCAGCTGAATGATTTTATCTTCCATCTGCTTGTGAGTGTAGGACTTTGGGAAATACTTTCTCAGGGCATCAGTTTTGAAAGTAACCTTGCCCTGTTCCTCTTTTTTGATCTCATTCATAATGTCGCACATAGTATCCAGAGTACACTCGCCCTCCTGTGCGAGCTTTTTGATTCTCTGTGCCTGCGAAAGAGAAGGAGTAGTCTGTGCGTAGTCCATGGCAGAAAGAAAATCCTGCTGTTCTTCTCTCGCCAGATAGGAAAGTTCCACCGCAGGATTGAATTTGAGTTGTCCGTTATCCACCATATCTAACAATTCAGGAATAAGCTCCGTCAGGCGGATATATCGCTGAACATTTTTATAGCTCTCGCCCGTACCCTCGGCAACTTTTTCTACCGACCACAACTTCTGGACAACTTGTCCAGAAGTTAAATCTGAACGCTGTCCCTGATGTTTAATCGCATCCAGCTTCATCTTATAAGCGTAGGCTCTTTCACTCGGCAGAATGGTTTCCCGCTGTAAATTCGCATCCACCATTAAAATTATGGCAGCATCATCATCCATATCACGGACAATAACCGGCATTGTCTCTTTGCCTGCAAGCTCAGATGCACGATGTCTCCTGTGACCGGAAATGATTTCATAGCCACCGTAAGGATCAGGTCGGACAATCGCCGGGGTAAGAACACCAAAGTCTCGAACACTCTCCACGGTTTTCATCATTTCCTCGTCATCCACCACTCGGAACGGATGTCCCTCAAAGGGGTGCAACTCAGAAAGCGGGATTTCCTGCACCCGCTCCTGCTGGGCTTCGGCTCGTGACTGGTCGGTAGAGAAAATATCATCGTACCCCTTCAAGCTGATGTTTGCGCCTTTTTTCTGCATTCTTTAACACCTCCTTCGTCAGAACTCGGTAGGCATCAGCCACTTTGCCTTTGGGGTCGTGCTTAAAGATACTGGCTCCCTCCGCACTGATTTCCTCCGCACGGACGGAACGGGGAATGTCCGTCTTGTAGACTTTCAGTTTTCCTCCATAGCTTTCCCGGATCAGATTGCTGATGTCCTTGGAATAATTGGTTCGGCTGTCCACCATCGTCAGAAGAATACCCTCGATTTTCAATTTTGGGTTAATCTGCCGTCTGACCTTATTGATGGTTTCCAGCAGCTGTTCCAAACCCTTTGCCGGAAGATATGCCGCCTGAACCGGTATCAGCACATTGTCCGCAGCTGCCAACGCATTGACTGTCAGCATACCCAAAGAGGGCATACAATCCAGAAGAATGTAGTCATAATTCTGCTTGACTGTATCCAGGTACTGACGGAGAATGGTTTCCCGGCTCATGGCATTGACCAGGGAAACCTCTAAACCGGATAGTTCAATATTGGCGGGCATCAAGTCCACACCTTCCGGGTGATGAAGAATGCCTTCACCGAGGGCAATCGGCTTTTCCATCATAATCTTTCCCATCATGTCGGAAAGGGTGGGAGATAAGGTATCCGGGAACGGATTTCCCAGACTGACAGTTAAGGAAGCCTGCGGGTCTGTATCTACCAGCAGAACCCTTTTACCCTCCATTGCAAGTCCTACACCCAGATTTTCCGTGGTTGTGGTCTTACCTGTGCCGCCTTTCTGGTTGACTACGGCAATGACGGTTGCTTTTTTCGACAAATATCTTCACCTCGCTTTCTATTCTGTGTATACTGCATTGATTACC
>SFRL01000119.1 GCA_004562765.1 bacterium
CGAAAAAGAACCGGTTGAAGTCCTTCGTTGTTGAGGCTGCAATTTCTTCAAGTTGGCGCTGGGATAAAATCATGAGCAGTTGTCCTCCTTTGCTTCGACGAACCACTTGTCTCCTTCGTGGAAAAGAAATGACTCCTTTCCGCGAATCTGAACTGTGTAACGGATGCCTCCGCCCCCAACCTTTTTGGATGTGGCGCGGCATTTGTATAGAATCTGGTCGATTTGAAAGATTACACCGTTGTCCCACCAGATAAGGCGAGGGAGGATTGCCCCCTCCTTGTCCACATCCAGCGTAACCGGGACGTATGCTTTTCTGTACTGTGTAGCCATTTCTGTTTTTCTCACTCCTGTTCCCTCATACCGGTGTATGCCGGTACGGATGATCTTCGGCAGCATAAATGCCTGTCCATTTGAACTGCTCAAAAGATGTAACTTTTTCGTGTACAACTACTCATGCCCCTTGACAGGATGAGCAATTCAGGATATACTATGAGTAGTTGGATTGCTCAGTCATTATTATACGCACTTCAAGTGCCTTTGTCAATAGACTTGCGCAATTTGATGTCGCAAACTTTTTGTGAACAGGAGTGATTACCAAAATGACGTTTGGAGAGAAATTCAAGGCTGAACGGGAGAAGCGGAAGCTGACCCAGCAGGAAGTAGCCGATGCACTGGGGATCAACAGGCGTATGATTACCCGGTACGAGAACGGCATTTCCTTTCCCCGTACCAAGGACGCTTACAGAAAAATCGCGGAATACTTCAAGGTGGATGTGAACTATCTGCTGACCGAGGACGAAGAGTTTGTGGTTCAGGCATCCGAGCAGTACGGCTCCCGTGGCATGAAACAGGCAAAGGACCTGATTGAAGGGATGTCCGGCTTGTTTGCGGGCGGTACGCTGTCTGAGCAGGACAAGGATGCGGTGATGAAGGCGTTGCAGGATATATATTGGGAATCCAAAGCCCGGAATGTTGAGAAATACACGCCGAAGAAATACAAGAAGACCGGTACGGACGCAGAGGAATAACTGTCTGCGTCTCGGTTTCTTGACGGATTTACTTTGACTGTTTTCAACATGAAAGGGGTGAAGGTCCCGTGATAATTCGCTCCGAGGAAATATACAAAAAGGCGAACAGCATTGTCAAAAGCTGTGGAACAAGAGATACCTTGAAGATTGCCCGTGAGCTGGGCATTCATCTCCATTTTCTTGACAATCTGAACGATCTGCTCGGAATGTACACCTACCGCCATAAAGAGCGGCATATTCTTCTGAACTCCAACATGGAGTATCTGATCATGCAAATGGTTTGCGGTCACGAGATCGGGCATGATACCTTTCACCGTGATCTTGCCAAAGGAAACGAACCGCTTCCGGAGTTCGTGCTGTTCGATATGCGCACAAAACACGAATATGAGGCGAATGCGTTTGCCTCACACCTGATCATTGACGATGATGAGCTGATTGACCTGATGAAGCAGGACTACGATGTGGTGCAGCTCTCGGCTGCAATGGGAACAAACATCAACCTGATGCTGATCAAGCTCAACGAGCTGAACCGCATGGGCTGGCAGCTCAACTTGCCTTATGTACCGCACTCTGACTTCCTGAAAAATGTCAGACCGGAGGGTTGAATGAGGATGAAGGATAGTAATTAGATGAACGATAACGACTATAAAGAAGCCCTTTTCTATGCCGCTTCCATCTTTAACGAACGCTTGGGGGCAGAGTTCAGCGAAGACAATCTTGTACTGCGCTGCTTTCAGACGGAAAACCAGCAGGAAGTCTTTGAGCAGTTCTGCAAGCAGTATTTCCCTGACCGGCTGGAAGACCGATATACAGAGGACGGCTATTTTGACTTTCACGCCTCTGCATTCGTCGGCACAGGAGACGGCGCGGACGGAATCCTTAGGACGGAACCATTAACGCCGGTTATGCGGTCTGGCGGGAACTGATTGCGGAGCTGATTGCATTTGAGCTGGATGACAACTGCGATGTAGTTCCGCTTCGACGCAAGAAAGACCTACTCAGCTATTACGAAGGAGAACTCCTGACCGGCAACGGAAAAATGGGCGTCAGCATGATTCTCTGTGAGGCAATGACCAGTGCTGAGGGCGAAGCGTCTATGACATGGGACGCTGCCAAAAGCAAGTTTACGCGGTTCAAGCCCTTTGATGATCCACTGTACAGGGACTTGCTGGAACTGGTTTTTACACACGTTAGAGAATACTTTATCGTGATCGACCGCGACTTTATCTATGAAATTGGAGTTTTGTATCTGAGCATTGCCGCACAAGCGATGATAATAGACAGACCGATAGAGAGAAAGGACGTGCATGATGAAGTACAAACTGTTCCGTTCCCCCGGTGATCTGGACAAGGCAGTTCGGAAGCACGAACTGGTTGCCGTGGAGACCGGCAAGAACATTGATGATGTGGCAGACGCGCTTATCCGTGCTGTTCGGGATGATCTTGCGGAAATGCCGGAGTATGCGCACTGCGAAACCGCTGCGTATGCACCGGAGCCGGTTCAGGAGCATCGCCGCGTAAGACGTTAT
>SFRL01000120.1 GCA_004562765.1 bacterium
AAATACTATAGTTTAAACCAACGCTAAAAATCGCTACAATGCCTGTATTTTCAAGCATTGTAGCGATTCTATTTTTTCTAAACTGTCAAAAACAGGATTATACATGATAACTCTGGTAAAGTAAAGAGCGGATTTCTGTCCGTGCAATCAGCCGGCTCCGGCCGAAATAAAACCGTTCGCTACACCGGCGTGCCGATCTTGTGTGAGCATGCGATCGCAAGCGCCCCCGGTCCGATATGACATGCGACACTGAGTGACAACGGATTCATGACAATGTCGTGATCCGGAAACTGCTCCTTTATCTCATCTCTAAACTGCTTTGCAGCCTCAAGATCATAGGTGTATGCTACCTCCAGATACATATTTGAACCGGAAGCATCGTGGAAACGCTCCGCAAAATCTTTCTTCATCGCGTCGATCATGATGGTCTTCGCCTGCTTGACCGTCCGCGCCTTCGCAAAGGCATCCAGTTTTTCGCCCTGAATCTGCAATACCGGCTTTAACTTGAGCAGCGTTCCCAGCGCTGCCGCTGCCGGCGTAATACGTCCCCCACGCTTCAGATAAGTCAACGTATCCACCATGATATAGATGGACGACTGAAACTTTTCTTCCAGGAGGATTTTCTTGATCTGTAAGGCACTCTTTCCCTCATCCGCCAACATCTTTGCATCATACACGGACTGACGCTGCGTCACGGAAATACGCTGGTTATCAACCACGTACACTTTTTCATCAAATTCCGGATTCTGAGACAGCATATATGCCGTCTCGCAAGAGCTCGAAAGTCCGCTGGACATCGGAATATATACGACCTCATCATATTCCTTCAACAGCTTTTTCCACATATCCGTCACACTGCCGACAATCGGCATAGACGTCTTGATCTGTGCACCCTCTGTCAGTCTCTCATAAAACCCCTTCTGGTCGAGATCGATCTCCTCGAAAAACATCTCTTCGTTGATATAAAAAGGCATCGGCAATATATAAATACCTGCCCGCACGCCCTCTGCCTGCGTGATGCCGGAATTGCTGTCCGTCAAAATTGCTACCTTGCTCATAGTCCCCTCCGTTTATCTGATTACTCGTCAAAAATTAACATATGATAGATTATATCTATTTACAGTAGGAATTTCAATATATTTCTATGCTGTGTAGCCTCTTTTATCATTCTTTCACGCGGCAAACAAAAAGAGTTCCCGAAGGAACTCTTTTCACATGTACTGTATGAAATTAGTTGTTCATCATGAAGTGGAGGATCTTCTCAACATCCTCTTTCTCATGTGCAACGATCTCTAACTCCGGGATATCTCCGTTAGAAAAGATGTTTGCCAGAGAAACATACTGGCTGAGCTTTGACTTTAAATTCAGGCGGTCGCCCTCACCGGTCACCAGCTCAACGGTTCCGTCACAGGTATCAATCATCTTGAAAAATGCATTTACGTCTTTAATGTTCTGAACTTTCATAATAGTTCTCCTTTCTGTTTGACTGCTCCTTCTTTCAGCAGCGCTCTTTGTTTTCGCTTTCCTTATTACGCACTTAGTATATCATACTTTTTTTCAATTGCAATGTGCAAAATGCACAAAAATACAGTCGATTTCATCATCGAAACCGACTGTATTTGTACATTTTACATAAATTATAATTTTATTTTACATCATTCCCATTCCGGGTGCGCCGCCTGCAGGCATTGCAGGAGCATCTTCCTTGATGTTTGCAACTACAGACTCTGTGGTAAGCAGTGTAGATGCAACGCTGGTTGCGTTCTGCAGAGCACTTCTTGTTACCTTTACAGGATCAAGGATACCGGCCTTCACCATATCCACATACTCCTCTGCTGCCGCATCGTATCCGACACCAACCTCAGACTCCCAACCTCAGACTCGCGTACTTTATTAATGATGACAGATCCTTCAAGACCTGCATTGTCTGCGATATAGTACAGCGGAGACTCCAGTGCCTTTAAGATCACGTTTGCACCGGTCTTCTCGTCACCTTCAAGTGTTGCCGCGAACTCAGCCACCTTCTTGGAAGCGTGGATATATGCGGAACCGCCGCCGGAAATGATACCCTCCTCAACAGCTGCACGTGTTGCGTTCAGCGCATCCTCCATGCGGAGCTTGCTCTCCTTCATCTCGGTCTCGGTTGCTGCGCCG
>SFRL01000121.1 GCA_004562765.1 bacterium
AAGCCCAGCCCTATCTGGATGCGTTGGAAATCGCAGCAGAACGGGTCAGGGCTTTTCTTTCTGCCATCCTCGCCAGAGGAAAGGAAACTCGTGAACACAAGGCTCCTGCCCGCAAGCACGGACGGGATATGGAAATATAAGAAAGGAATTATTTGTGCCTATGATGAATCAGAACCAGCAGGCAACGATCCTGCCTATCGACCGTAAAATGCTGCTTTCCATTCGGGAAGCGGCTGAATACAGCAATATCGGAATCAACAAGATTGACGAGATGCTGAAACAACCCAACTGTCCCTTTGTATTGTATGTAGGTACAAAGAAACTGGTCAAACGCAAGGCTTTTGAGGAATTTATCGAAGGGAGAGTTGCGATTTGATGAACAGAACAGGCAAAATTGGTGCGCACCAAAAACATCGAAATCTATTGAAAAAAAAGCACTTTCATGATAGAATGGAGTGTCGTGATGAACTCTCGTTTCCGGCACTCAGGAAAGGAGTTCATTAAATGGGCAAAAACTTAAAAGGCAAAGAAATTGGCAAAGGTATCTGCCAGAGAAAAGACGGAAAGTACGCCGCAAGATATACCGCAAAGGACGGCTCCCGCAAGGAAAAGCACTTTGACACACTTCCGGAAGCTCGCAACTGGCTGGCTGATGCGCAGTACGAAGATAAGCACGATGTTTGCAACACATCCTCCGAAATGACGGTGGATGCCTGGTTTGAGTTCTGGATCACCAATCTGATTGCGGATCTGGCTCCCAACACCCGGCGAAATTACCGGGAACGGTATCAAAAGAACATCCAGCCTGTTATCGGAAATATGCGCTTATGTGATGTCAAACCCATGCACTGCAAGATTGTCCTGAATCGGATGGAAGCCACTTATGCTGGCTCCACCATTCGGCAGGCGTATATTGCCATGGGAACCATGTTCCGAGCCGCAGTCATGAACGATATGCTTACAAAACATCCTATGGACGGGGTTCGTTATACGAAGCCCGTCCGGGCTGTGGATGACATCAAGTTCTTAACTGTGGAAGAACAGACGCTGTTTCTGGAAACCGCAAAACGCTCTCACAACTACAGACAGTATGTATTGCTGTTGGAGACCGGACTGCGCACTTCGGAAATGATCGGCTTGACTTGGGATGCGATTGACTGGAAGAAGCGGACACTGACTGTCAACAAGACCTTGGAATATCGCCACAGCGAAGGCATTTGGCGTGCTGGTCCTCCTAAGACAAAGACCAGCTACCGCACGATCCTGCTGACGAAGCGGGCATACGATGTATTGAAATCGTGCTACGATGAACGCTTCACCCGCAAAGAATCAGAACTGTTATCTCAGATTCTGGAATATGTGGATCGCCGGACAGGTCAGACAGAGTACCTTTGTATGCGAGATTTGGTGTTTATCAATTTCCGTACCGGAGAGCCTGCAAAAAACAGTTCCTATGACACCCATCTGTACAAGCTGTGCGATGAGGCGAAAATCAAGCGGTTCTGTATGCACGCTCTGAGACACACCTACGCTACCCGTGCGATTGAACGGGGCGTTATGCCGAAAGTCTTGCAGAAGCTGCTCGGTCATGCGAGCATTAAAACAACCATGGATCGTTATGTCCATGTCACCGACACATCCCTGACCAACGCCATCAAACTGTTCGAACAGGACACCAATGTGGCAAGTTAAAAATGGTGCGCTGCGAAAAATTGGTGCGGAATTGGTGCGGAGTGTGTCCCCAAAACCCGAAAAACCATTGAAAATAAAGGAGATTTAGAATATATGAAATTAGGAACTATCCGTTCTGCACGATTGACCCGAACGTTGGTGTTGTAACCGTTCCGGACGAGCGTCTGAATGTCCTCGGGGAAATGTACCACACAAAAAAGATTATTCCGGCAGCAATTGAATTTGTGGATATTGCGGGTCTGGTAAAGGGGGCATCCAAAGGAGAGGGGCTTGGAAATCAGTTCCTTGCAAATATCCGGGAGGTGGATGCGATCGTTCATGTGGTAAGATGTTTTGAGGACAGCAATATCGTTCATGTAGACGGAAGTATTAACCCTCTCCGGGATATCGAGACGATCAATCTGGAATTGATCTTCTCGGATCTGGAAATACTGGAAAGAAGAATTTCGAAAGCAGTTCGTGCTGCAAGAAATGACAAGGTGATCGCGAAGGAGCTTGCACTTATGGAGCGGATCAAGGCGCATCTGGAGGAAGGAAAGCTTGCTAAGACATTTGACGGAGTTCAGGATGAGGACGAGCAGGCATGGCTGGAGAGCTACAATCTCCTGACTTACAAACCGGTAATTTTTGCGGCAAATGTGAAAGAAGATGATCTTGCGGATGACGGTGCTTCGAATGCAGGAGTGCAGAGTGTGCGTAAATATGCGGCAAATGAGAACTGTGAAGTGTTTGTGGTTTGTGCACAGATTGAGCAGGAGATCGCGGAGCTTGAGGATGATGAGAAGAAAATGTTTCTTGAGGATCTGGGACTTAAAGAATCCGGACTGGAGAAACTGATCAAGGCAAGTTACAGTCTTCTTGGACTGATTAGTTATTTGACGGCCGGGGAGCCGGAAGTGCGTGCATGGACGATCAAGAAAGGGACAAAAGCACCTCAGGCG
>SFRL01000122.1 GCA_004562765.1 bacterium
ACCGTATACAGTGCGCTCAATCTGGTGAATCTCCGATGCTATCACAGGCAGTGTCCGAGCCTGGACGATCGTGTAATCCGTTTCAACGATGTTATTCATACTGATGCCCTCGCTTTCTCTCTCCATTTCATCCACTTATCAATAAACGCTCCGACTTCTTCCGGGTATGTTTTGTTATGATCTCCTCTGCATTGAACAACCATCCCGCTGCAGTCCAGCTCCAATGTGAACCACGGTGTGTCCGGTTCTTCGACCTTCCGGATAAACAGGATGGACGTCTTTCCGCTTGCCACTCTGTCCACATAGGTCCTCACGCAATGATTCAGAGCCTTCGACTCTTTCTGCAGTTCGCTCGGGCTTGCTGCCGGCCTGATCATGAGATTTCCGAGAACGAACGGCTCCGTCATTCCGGTGATGGTCGTTTCCGCCGTTTTGAACGCTTCGAGCACTACGCTGTCCTTTGCCTCTTCATACTGTTCCATCACGGTGTCGTGAGCCTGCCCGAAGTTTTTAGGATATATCACCCGTTTGTCCTTTCTGATTCCCAGCATGTTGATCCATTCAAGATAGTCGGAGTAATCCTGTACGGTATAGACATCTCCGGTCGCACGATATTCTTCGAGGAGCATCTTCAGGACTTTTGGCCACTCTGCCTCTTTGCTTATCAGGTTGATTGTTTCGTCCCGCAGATATCTCGGGAATGCTCTGCAAATATCCTCGATATCCTCAATCCTTGCTGCCGGCCAGTATTTACGAACCATTCTGATGTTTTCCAAATCTCCGGTCGTAGGATCTATCTCTTTTAGATATCGGATTTCTGCCTTGTTCAGCCTCAGGATGCTGCGCAGGTCCTTTCCTTTGATGTTTATTGCCCTCGTCCGTGCTCCGGATGCTCTGTTCATGACCAACGTTTCGAACCCGGCCTTCTCCAGGAGTTCGATCGCAGGGTATTTCAGGAATTCTGACATGTATGCGATGAGCCTCTTCGACGTGGCGTATTCATTCCACCATTCATCTTTGAACCGTTCCGGATCCAGATTCGCGTATCTGAGGTCCGTCCCGACATTTTTGAGCGACTCCCACATAATGTGTGTATGTTCCTGAATTACTCCCCACATACTTGTTTTTGGATGCTTCACTCTTATGTTGCCAACGCTATGCCAGTTCGCAGTAGTCAACCATCCGTCTTGCCAGTCCATCCGAATCTGGCTGTTTGCCGACAGTCTTATCTGCTGCACCGGTGCCGTCCAGATAGACGGGTGCGGGTCCTGATAATCGATTATGAACTTGTCCATCTCCATGAACGGAGCGATTTCCGTCCGTATCTCGCGTTCTTCGGAATGACTTTTGCTCCGCATCTCGGGCAGAATGTCGTGAGTTCCGTTCCTCTTGAATGTGTCAGGTAAATCCCTTCCTGCTCCATACTGAATTCTTCGTTACAGCATGTGCATACTGCTGTCCCGGTCTTCTCTGAAAAAATAAGATAGTTCTGATTCTGGCAATGCCTCAGAATGTATTCCGCCAGGCCTTTCGGCGGGCGGATTTTCCACCTTCTGTCGTCGTCCATGGCGCACCTCCTCATAACAGATCCAGCACATTCGCCCTGTCGTGCTTTCTTGGTTCTCTCTTCGAGATGCTGATTCCGTAATAGTCCCGGATGATCTCATATCCTTCCTCTGGAGGAATATATGCGAAGTTTCCAGTCTTCCTTTTCTGCGCTATGCTTTTCATGTGATCAAAACAGCCCTGCAGACTCTTTCCGTCTGCGAGGACCTTGTCCGCAATGTCGTCTGTCATGATTCCTGTCAGATATTCCTCGAACGGAATCAGGTAGTCTTTGTCCTTGCATTGCTCAGTCAGCATTCTGACCGCTTCATCTGTCTTTGTACTCATCATTCGCCTCCTTGTACTAACTCAACGATTATTGATTTATCTGCTCCTTCAGCTCATTCCTCATAAATCTTGCCTTTTCGAACAACTCATCGCCTCTTCTCGGCCGATTACTTCTGTATGCCTCTCTTGACATCTCCTCGATCCTGTGGATCACCTTCATCTTCTCTGCGATGAATTTCTCGCGTTTTTCTTTCTCGGCGTTCATTTTGGCCGCCTCAAGTTCTTTGCGTTCAGCTTCGACCTGACGCCTGAATGAATCCTCCCGATTTTTGCGTATTACTTCCTGCTGCTTCTGATATTCCGGATCATCCAATATGCATCCATCTCTCTCGCAGCCGGTTACCCACATGCCGTCCATGTAAAAACAGAGCGTCTCCCTTTCCGGGCAAAACAGCATCGAGCCGTACTTCTGCATGTGTTCCTCTCTTTCTCGTTCCAGATTTCTCGTCATTTATCAATAGACCCCCCTTGCTTCACGGTCTTGGATCGTTCAATCACAATCTTTCCGCCTCTGTTCGCGATTCGCAGACTCGTCTTGTCGATGCGGATGCCGACACTCTCAATTTTTCCTTCCGATACGATGTGACCGATCTGCCTGATTGCTTCGAAAATCTCCGGAGTTGTTGCGTCCCATCCGTATTGAGGAGCTTCCTCTCCTATCAGTTCTCCAAGCCTCTCGTCCAGTTCCTTCTTTTTTCTGAGCATCTCTCCTGCTGGGCAGTCACACTTTTCTGTTGCGATCTCGTCTGCCTGTTCCTGGCTAGTTGCCACCACCATCATGGTCTGTCCGCAGCCTTTGCAGACTCCCAGCAGATCTTGTACATTCGTCGCCATGGTTTCCTCCTTCCTTATAAAATGAATGGCTGCACCTTCTTGCATCGAATGCAGTACATGTGCTTTATATGCCCACGCGGACGTCTTTTCCCCATCGCCCGCGGAACCGTCATTTCCTGTCCGCACTTCGTGCACTTGTATCTTTCAATCACGAATTGTCTTTGCTTTCCCATTTTT
>SFRL01000123.1 GCA_004562765.1 bacterium
GCCAAGTTCGGAAATATCATAATTCAGGCGGTCAGGGATATCGACTTCGCCAAGCAGGAAGTCGGTGGAGACATTGAACACACGGGCAATCCGGATGATATTTTCGTCGCCCAGCTTGTCCGTCTTGCCGCTGATGAAACGGCTCAGCATACTTTCCGAACAGCCGATGCGAGCAGCAAGCTCAGCCTGCGTGACCTTGTTGGCTTTCATCAGGTCCTGTATGCGGTCACGGATTTTACCGGGAAGATATACGTTTTCATTGCTCATGCACCACACCTCCTTGCTCTATTTACGGTATCAATTACCCGTTGTTACTTTCGGTACATTTCATCAAGTGTTTTGCCGTCTTTGTTTTTCCATTCGATCCATCCGTTGGTGCTTCCACCAAGCACAAACATTGCTGCCGAACTGGGAGAAGTAAACGGGACAGAAACATTCAGGATATGTTTGTCACCGCTGCAAACTATATTCCCGTTTTGAATGGCGGTTTGCCGAAGCTTCTCAATATTATCTGAATGGCACTTGCGGCTCATATCAATTTCAGAACCTTCAAGAACTTCAAATTTTTCTCCATCATACACACCAAGTGCCTGGACACCATTGCGGGTAGTATGCAATGTGTTGGCTTCATTCAGAGTTGTTTTGGAGTTTTCCATTTTGTAACCCTGGGTTGCCATGATGAATTTGATTTCTTCATACACTTCCTCAATCAAAGGAAGATCATATTCATCAATCTCGTATTTGGGATTCACCGTGTTTTCAACCTTGTAGCGCTTCGCTTCAATTGCCTTACCGATAAAGCCTCAAGACCGCTGATCATGTCCAGAGAAAAGGTCTTGTTGTCAGCAAGGAACATGATTGCTTTGTTCCAGAAATCTTTTGAACGATTGTGGTCGTCCAATCTGCTGACTCCGTTTCGGGTCTGCCCAACATAGATCTGTGCAATCTTGTTGTCATCCGTTTCGCTGATCAGATAATAAATGCCAGGCCGATTGATACCGGTCAGCTTCTTGGCTTCTGAAAGCAACCGGACGTGGAATGACATAGGTAGTCATTGTTGACAGGTGGCGGCGGATAGAGCGAATCCCATCCGGCTGACCATTGTGATATATAATCTCAAGCTTTTTACTGATGGCCATAGTATACTCCCCTTTACGCTTTCTTCTCCAATGCCAGCCCGATCAGCCGGTCTGCCTGATCTGCCATGAACAGCGGAATATTCAGCACATCATCATCCAACTTCAGATTGTCCAGGGAGAAGCGCACGCGGAGCTTTACCTGCCCCGGGAACAGCTCCTTGAATTTTCGCAGACTCCGGCTGGTGGTATTGGCTTCTGCCTTGACCTCCACCGGGAAAATATCATTCTCGCGCTGAATCAGAAAATCGACCTCATAGGGAGGATTGTTCTGGCTCCAATAACGGGGCATCACCTCAAATTGTGTGATGAGTGTTTGCAGCACATAGTTTTCTGTCAACGCTCCTTTGAACTCGGTAAACAGACGATTGCCCTCACCAAAAGCAGTCGGTGCAAGCTGCGCCAGACGGCGGAGCAATCCCACATCCACCAGATAGATTTTGAACGCCGACAGATCGTCATAGGCCGACATCGGAAGTCCAGGCGCGGTGCTGCGGTATACCTTGTGGACAAGCCTGGCATCCACCAGCCATTGCAGCGCATCCTCATACTCACGCGCCCGCGCGCCCTCTTTGACGACCTTATAGATGAACTTTTTATTTTCCCGGGCAAGCTGCGACGGAACAGACTTCCAGATCATTGAGATTTTCGGAAATTCGCTGATATTCGGATGTTTGGCAAAGTCGCGCTCATATGCGCCGATAATTCCGGACAGAGCCTCCTGCATGGCCTCCACGTCGCGCGCCTGCGTCCACATGAGCACAGATTCCGGCATTCCACCCGTGACATAGTACATTTTGAGCTTCTCATACAGCGGATTGAAAAAAGCATCCGGAAGCGGTTCAAGCGTATCCAAAGCATCCAGATAGTTTGCAAGATTCTCATCACCGTTGGCCAGCAAAAACTCCGTAAATGTCATTGGATCGATCTGCATGAAGTTGACCTTGCCCACCGGGAAAGAGGACGGCTTTGCCAGTGCTATGCCCAGCAGCGAACCGGCACATGCAATGTGATACTGCGGCGCATTCTCGCAGAAATATTTCATGGAGTTGATGACCTTCGGGCAGTCCTGTACTTCGTCAAAAATGATGAGTGTCTTTTCCGGTGTGATCTTCTGTCCACTGGCCAGCATCAGGTTTTGCAGAAGCCGGTCAACGTCCTTGGTCGTTTCAAAGAACTGCTTATACTCCTCGTGTTCATCGAAGTTAAAGTAGGCTGTATTATCATAATAACGTCTGCCGAATTCCTTGAGAATCCACGTTTTGCCCACCTGCCGCACTCCTTTGAGGATCAGCGGCTTGCGGTAAGGCGAGTTTTTCCATTCCAGCAGTCGTTTCAGGATCAGTCGCTCCATAGAATCCCTCCGTCACACTTTTCT
>SFRL01000124.1 GCA_004562765.1 bacterium
GATGAACTGCACGCTGCCACCAGCCTTCAGTACCTCCATCACAACTGCGACGTGGACGTTCAGTGCCGCCTCCCTGTCCTTTCTTCGTCAGGCCAGGCTTTTTTCGCAATAGTGGCAACGAATTCGTTCTTGCTGTTTTTCGTTTGAAAAGAGCCTTATGACCTGGGCACTCTCCGGTCGTGGGTGGCGTAGTAGGCCCGCTTATTTTCGTACATGCAATAGTCGGCCTTGTCCAGCAGCGTTTGCATGACGCAGCCTTCATAATCGGCGGAGATCGCCCAACCGTAGGCGTAGCTGAGAGGAAGCTGATTGCCGTCACGGTTTGCAGCGTCGGCTTCCCTGCGCAGACTGTCCAGTATGCCCTCCACCTCCTGCCGGTCCGTATGGTAAATGACCGCCATAAATTCGTCGCCGCCGTATCTGCCCACGAAATGCTTTTCCGGGATCACCCGGCGTAAAAGCCGGGCAAAGCTCAGGATCAGTTGGTCACCCGCCGAATGACCCATCGTATCGTTGACGGTTTTCAGATTGTTCAGGTCAAATATGACGCAGGCCGTAGGCTCCCGGAGAATTTCCCTGTTGTTGAGAAGCTCCTCGCAGGAGCCTTTGTTGGGCAGGCCGGTATGGATGTCGATGTATGCCTTCTGCTCCAGCAGTTGGTTTTTCCGGGCCATTTTCAGTGCCATGGCGGTCTGGAGCATGACCAGGATCACCAGGCACAGCATATCCAGTGCCGAGAGGATCTCAATAGTGCGGATCTTCATGGCGATCTTTTCTGAATAGTGTTCCGCGGCAGACACCGTTTCGTCCGCCATTTCAAAATAGGTCTCGCTCATGGCAACGATTTGGGTGTTCTCATATCCACGCTGTCTGGCCGCCGCGACCTCCGCCTTGAGCCGCTCCCAGTAGGCACGCTGGATGTCCAGCCTGTCCTGATAGGCCGCGTCCTTGAGCTTTACCAATTCGTAGTGCCCATCTCCGGATGTCAGATCGCTTAAAATATCGTCTAAATACGCGATCAACTCATCGTTTCGGGTGCCTGTGATCTCCAGCTTTACCGCCCGCTGCGTGTCTCCGCGCACCAGCCCGGCATAATTGATGACGCGGGCCGTGCCCTTCAGGTTGCCGATCTCGACCATCATCAGAGCGACAAGGATCACCAAAATCAGCACAAGGCAGCTTTGCAGGATGCTGATGAGATTTTTGTGATCTATTTTTACATTTCCTTTTATCATAACGACCTCGATCACGGAACGACCATGATATTCTTTATTGCGAATCAGTCTTGATGAATACTTTACTCTGTAACGCACATCATGTCAATAACAATGGAAATCTTTCTACTGTCTCCCCAGAATGATCGGCATGATAAAATAATCTATAATTTCCCCCCCTGCTGCGGGGCTGTTTTTTTTGAGCCTTGATTCAGTGCATATTAAGTTAGGATGTGCAGTAGATGCTCCATTTTACCATCCCACTCTCTGCTGGAATCGGCGCACTCTTTCAGTTCGGTTTCGATTTCGCTTGCCCAGAAGTCCATAGCGATTGTACGGAGTTGTATCTCCACCGGCACACGGATTTCTTTTTCCGCAAAGAATACCGGCAACCGGATCGTCAGGTGCAGACTGCGATAGCCATTTGGCTTAGGGTGTGAAATATAATCTTTCTCTGTGATAATTTCAATGTCAGACTGTTCTTTTAGGCACTTTGCCAAAAAGAACACATCCTCCTCGAAAGAGCAGATCACACGCACACCGGCAATATCCATGATATTTGCCTGCATGGTCGGAAAATCCAGAGAAAGTCCGCGCTTTTGCATCTTATTCATAATGCTGGACGGCGACTTCAAGCGGCTTTTCATACTTTCTATCGGATTGCGGTCATGCTGCAATGAAAACTCTTCGTTCAGAATTTCCAACCTGCTTTCAAGTGCTTTCAGCGCACATCGGTATTGCAGCATGACCTCCTGATATTTGCGGTTCTCACTCAAAAGGCGCTGGCATTGCAGGTCATCCAGGCCTTTATCTGCCGCAACCGTCAAGCCAAATAAATTTTCACTCATAGTTTCTCCATTCCGCAAGGATAGGGGCTTTGGGCCAGCCGCTCCTTCATCACGACCTGATAAAAACTGTATCCGCCGGAGAGATGGGAACAAGAGAAACCGTACTGCGTCAAAAGCCGACAGGCCAGATAACTGCGAAGCCCTGTCTGGCAATTCACATAAACAGGCTTACTCCGGTCTAACTCGTCCAAATGCTCCCGAAGATCGTCCAAGGGAATGTTCCGAAAGCCGTCCAAATGGCCCCGCTGATACTCCCACTCCGTCCGGACGTCCAGCAGCGCCGCGCTGCCGTCGCAAGGCAAGTCCTCAACCTCATTCCAATGGAACTGCCGTACCTTCCCGCT
>SFRL01000125.1 GCA_004562765.1 bacterium
CCCGTCAATAATGGCAAGGGGTGTTTCCGGAGCATTTTTCAGCATTGCCATTTTTACATCAGTGACCAGCTTTCCGGAATTGCCTCGGCCCATTTTCAGAGTTGCCGTGGAGAACACGCCTCCCGACAGATACAGCTCCTTGCGGCCAGCCACATCGGTATGCAGCGCAACTGCCTTTTGTGGACAGACATAGGCACAGACACCGCAGCCCTCGCAGGCATATTCATTGACGGCATAACCGGTGGTTGCTTCTTCAATGGCATCAAACCGGCAATGGCTTTGACAAGCACCGCAGCTAATGCATTTTTCCGGGTCGATCACCGCCTTGTTGCCCCCGTAAAAATCGGAAACGGTGGGCTTAACCGTCTGCTCATACACCAGATGTAGATTGGGTGCATCCACATCACAGTCCGCAATGGCCTTTGTCTGGGAAAAACGGATAAAGGCTGCCGCTGTTGTTGTCTTGCCGGTGCCGCCCTTGCCGTGCCGCTGTTGTTGTCTTGCCGGTGCCGCCCTTGCCGCTGAGGATCAGAAGTCGTTTCATACTGCACCTCCGATCTTGCAAAGCAGCTCCTCGAACAAACAGCGCATCTTCTCGTCTGTTGCTGCCGCAATCTGCCCGTCCGCTGACAGCGCCGCAATTCGAGGGTCATAGGGAATCCTTGCAAGGACCGGCAGATCCTTTTCCTTGCAAAATTGTTCCAACGGTTCATAGGGTGTGTCCTGTTTGTTGATGACCACACCGCACTTTTTTCCCAGAAGCGTCACCAATTCGTGAACCATTTGGAAGTTGTGAAATCCAAAGGCAGTAGGCTCTGCTACCAACAGGCAGTAATCCGCATCCGTAACGCTCTCCATCACAGAGCAGGCGCTGCCGGGCGGACAGTCGATAATGGCAAGTCCATCCGCCTGTCTGAGCGCCTCACGGATCACCGGAACGCCGGTCGCCTCGCCGGGGTTCAAAATTCCGGTCACGACCTTGATATTTCCGCGCTTTCCCACTTCAAGTGCGCCAATCGCTTTCGGCTGCTCTGTTATGGCACGCTCCGGGCACACCAGCATACAGCCGCCGCAGCTGTGACAGACCTCGGAGAATACCATTGGTTTTTCTTTGATATACATTAAGGCATGGAAACGGCAGAATTCCACACACTGCTTGCAGCCGGTACATTTTTCTGCATCGAACTCCGGCAGCAGCGTACTAACGATTTCTGTCTGCGTCTTTTCCGGCTTCAAAAAGAGACGCCCGTTGGGTTCCTCCACATCACAGTCGATGTAAGTCCCCTCTGCGGCCGCTGCAATCAGATTTACCGCAACAAGTGTTTTACCCGCACCGCCCTTGCCGCTTAAACAGGCGATCTTCATCTTCCACCATGGAAGCCGCCGTGAAATTCGGTCAGTTCACTGAGTTTGCCATCCTCAAAAGCGGTCAGATCATCCGCTGCGGCTTTGTTTGCGGATTTATAAATTTTCATACCTGCTGCCTTGAATACGTCTGCTGCGTTTTGTCCGCAACGGACCGTGATCAATACATTCACACCGTTATCCACAAGGAACTGTGCTGCCTGGATTCCGGCACCGCCATGAGCCTGTGCTGCCGGATTCTCTAAAATGGTATCCTTACCGTCTTCCCAAAACAGGAAATACGGCGCACGGGCCAGAACGATACAGACATCCTGTTTGTTTTCATCCAAAGGAATTGCAATTCTCATTTTTCTATCCTCCATAATGTTTATTTCCATCACAAAGCTGAAAATCTCCACCCTCGATTCGGATGGAAAGTCCATCTACCAGAGCATCTGCCAGCTTCTTTCTTGCGGAATTGTAAATCAACTGTACAGTGGTTCTGGCCACCTGCATATAATTGCTGCATTCCTCCTGAGAAAAGCCCTGCTTGTCAATCAGACGGATCGCCTCATATTCATCCACGGTCAGAATCACGGAAGCTTTGCAGGAAGTATCTCCGATAGGCTGGAATTCTTTCGTTGTTGGCATTTGGCATACTTTTCTGCATTTTTTCGGCCTCGGCACAGTGTTTACCTCCTTACAAGTACTGTGGAGTACCTTTGCGGCTATTATAGCATTATTTTTGGCATATGTCAATTACATAATTGACATATGCCAAAAAATGTAGTATGCTATAGTTGATTAGGGGGGATACCATGAGCTTTGAATCTTTCTTTCCGGTGTGGGATAAACTGAATACAATACAGAGAAATCGCATCTTGAGCGGACTTATTACCAGACAGGTA
>SFRL01000126.1 GCA_004562765.1 bacterium
TCTCATGGATATTTCCGGTTATGCCGTGGAGGATAATCTTTCAGATTATCTCATGGAACTGAACGCTGTCAAAGCCGGCAGCTTTCTGGAGGAGCTGGATGACACAAGCCTTGAGGCGTGGCTGAAAACCACGCTGAAAAGCAGCGTCGCTTTTATGGCACTCTCCCGTGCAGGTTATGAGCCGAGGCGGTATTTTGACCGAGAGGATTTCAGCCATCTCTTTGATTTCAACACCGTGGAGGTAATCTCCGTGCTCGGTGCCGCAGTCAGCGATATTTCTGAGATGGTCATCCGGGAAATGGGCGAAACCGTCAAGGAAATGGAGAAGGAAGAAAAACGGAAGATTCGCACATTTGCACAGGAGGGTACTTCTGCGTATCATAAGAACCGAACGGAAAACAAGGAAAGGAGCAACGAATATGGAACTGACCTATACGATGCAGGGCGATTATCTGATTCCCGATCTGACCGTGCCGGAGAGCCCGAAGCTTGGGAAGTATGGAATGCTGCGGCGGACATTTCTCCGCGAGCACCGGGATGGGATCTACACCGGGATGCTGCTGAACGGAACACTGAACAGTCATCTGGAGGAGGTGGACCGGCAGGCACAGAAGATGCTGGACGACCTGACCGAGCAGATGAAGGCGCTGAACGGAGTGACGGAGCAGCTGAAGGCGGAGGATCAGATGCGATGGGTGCAGATGATGAACTCCATTCGCCACTCGGCGGAGGAAGTGATTCTGAACGACCTGATCTACGCGTAACGCTCCCCATAGTTGAACAGCAGCAGGAAATTATCGCAGAAGCGGAGGAAGAAAAATCCTCCGCTTTTGCTATTTCTCAGGAGGACATCGACGCCATTCTGACACGGGGCAGCGGCATCCATCATGGCAAATTCCGCATCTATGAGCAGTTTCTCAAACAGGATTCTTCTGAGAACAATATCGCCTTTTTGAAAAACGAATATGGCATCGGCGGCGCGTATCCTGCCGTTTCCGGCAGAAATCTCGATGAAAGCCACGACGCCAAGGGAATCAAAATCAGCAGAGGCAGAATCTCTCGGCCCGATGCGGAACTGCTTTTGCGGTGGAATAAGGCCGAGAGGCGGATCGGGGAGCTGATCCGAGCCGACCGCTATCTGAGCCAAGCAGAAAAGGACAACTATCCTGCCTACCGGGAGCAGGCAGAAGCTCGGAGGAAACGAGGTGAAATCTCTGAGGAGTTCCGGTCGATTGTCTATGATTACGAGGAAAGCAAAGCGCTGAATCTGTATTATTTGTCAAGCTGCTGGGGTGCGTTCAGCGTGGGCGATAAGAAAATGCACGCCCGTACTGCGGAGGGTGACTTCATCCTCCCCATGATGCGCGAAGCAATGAATACGATCATTGCGGACAACACCCACTTGACCGCACGGTGCGAAGCCATGCTGGAAGCGTTGAACAGCGATGTGGCGAAGTCCCTTGAGCCGACCTTTGATGAGCTGAACCCTCCCCCGGAGCCCCGGAAGGAATACCGCTATCATCTCGGTGATACGGTCTATATCGGCACACAGGAATACGAGCTGCTGTCTTTTGACGAGAAGAAGGTCGTCCTCTTTGATACGCAGTTCCCGCTGTTTAACAAGGAGCTGAGACAATACGAAGGCGAGAATATCCCTTGACACCGGCAGCAACAAGGTTCACTGGATCTACTTCAATCCCGATGCAGATGCAGGCGGACAGTATGTTTCCGGTGATCTTGATTTCTCTGTTTTTGAAGAGCTTGTCGAGCAGTATGACATTGCCAGCCATCCGGAAAACGCCGCCGACTTCCGAAATGACCTTGAAGAAATGTCGGATCAGTTCCTTGCGGACATCAATACTCCGTTCTTCATAGAAGCTGAAAATGACTATGAGATGGACTGCGATTATATCGAGTTCACGCCGGAAAACCTCCTGAAGATTCACGAGGATATTCTATCTTTAGAGGCAGACCGGGAAGCAGCGCGAGAGACTGACCGATATGAGGCGGAGTTTGGTGCGGACGGCACACGGGTATTCAGAGAAACGGAAGATTTGGCA
>SFRL01000127.1 GCA_004562765.1 bacterium
TGGCTTCAGCCATTTTTTAATTTTTTCTTTCATCTCACATTCCTCCTGCTAAATATTCCTCTGCATAGTGAACAGCAGTTGCCCCATCGGCTACAGCAGCTACGACCTGCCGTAATGCCTTTGTGCGGACATTCCCAACGGCGAACACACCGGGGATGTTGGTGCGGGTACTCTCATCTGCAATAATGTATCCAGCCGGATCAATAACTGCCATATTGCCAGCACCTTTCCTTTGTTTGATCATAGTATACCGCGGGAAGCTCATTTCTTCCGTGATGACATCACCCAACAGAAAAAGCGATGCGGCTTTGTCCCGCATCGCTTTTTTATCAGTCATTTATAAATCTGGTGCAGGATTATCTCGGACAATCGAATGATGTCCTTCTGTTTTTCTTTGACGGATGCCGAATGACTTTCCTCCTCCGAAAGGGAAGCATATAGATGGATCGTGTTAATGTGATCTCGTATCTCGTCTTTAATTGCGGTGGCTTCCTTAGCGGTTCGGACTGCCTGTTCCGTTTCCGTCTGCATTTGATACAGCTTTGTCTGAAGTTCCAAAAGCTGCATTTCCTTTTTCCGAAGGCGGATCACCAGATGCACAATGAACAAACCAAGCAAAATGAAGATGATATATTGCACGGTGCCCTCCTTATGATATGTATTTTCTTACTGCATCCCGCAAAGCATCCAGAGATGCAGGCATGGAAAGAACGGTCAGTTTCCCGGAATTCTTTACAATCTCAGTACCCTGTGCTGCATCACGGGCAATCAGAATCACAGGGGTGGTCTTGTCTGCACGCCATGGCTGGTCAGGCTGTGTTGTCATATCCTCCGTGACGATCCAAAGGTCAGGCTTTTGCTTTCCCAGTTTCTTTCTGGCTGCTTCCGGAGAGCAATACAGGGAAACGCGTTCCGAAACAGACTGAAGTGCCTGCAGAAGCCCTTTTGCATAAAGCTCATTTTTGCATAACAATGCGACAGAAGAAGCAGAAACCGGCTCTCTGGTGGCCTGAACAAAATCCAGCACCGGCGTATTATAAAGGCTGAAATCATTTTCTGTGTGAACGGCATTATAGTAGCTTTTCGCAGCCAGGCACATCCTCAGGCAAAATTGCTCAATATCGATACGAATGTCCATTCCGTCAGAGTTCATGGTTGTCTGATCCAGCTGACAGACGGATGTCCCACAGTTCACACCCAGATGTTCTGATGCAGATATTCACAGCGAAGCTGCCAGCAGCGGTCTCCGCAGATATAGGGCTTCTCGTCTGTCGGAGATAGTTTGAAATACGCTCCGGCATATTCATCAAACCAGCGTATGTATTGACCGCCCACATCACGGGTCGGGTTTTTCTGCCGATCCAGCATGATCCGGCCATCCCGATATCGCTTGACGATCCCTGGGAAGGCAATACCGCCGCAAATATCAGGTAGGGTCAGTGCCAGTGCCAATGCCGACTGCCAACGTTCATCCTCAATGTTTTGTTCCACTTCTTCCACACGGTGTAAAAATGTAAAGCTGACATCTCCCCGCATCGTCTGTGCCTCCTAAGAAAAGTCGCCTGCCGGAATACCCGACAGGCGACGAAATTTACCGGTTATACTTCCGTCATCCAAAGACCGTGGAGATTGCAGTATGCATAAACAGCAACGGCCTTATCATCGCCCAGACAGAAGGAAACGTTGGGAGCATCGCCGGGTTTCAGTGCCTTGCGCTGGCCACCGTTCTCGGTCTGAACATAGACCCATTCAATAAAGTGCTCCGGGATCATGGGATGATCCACGCTGCCCACATTGACGTTGATCACACCGGCCTCTACAGTGACAACAGGCTCCATTTTCTGGCCGCAGCACATCATAGGCACGCCGGAGTCATGGATCATGCCCACCAAATTGCCGCAGTGACGGCAGATATAAAACTTAGCGTTCATTTTTGTTCCTCCTTAATAGTTCTCTGCGCGGACCTCGAAGAATGCCTGAGGATGCTTACATACAGGGCAAAGCTCAGGAGCCTTAACGCCCATCATACGGTTTTCTCGCATCCTTGTGTTCTATGATATATCATCCGGAGTGTTTCTTCCGTGATGACATCACCGATTTAGTTGTGTTCACCACACTCGTGAGCGTGTTCATGCTGATG
>SFRL01000068.1 GCA_004562765.1 bacterium
CCGGTCGAGTTCGGTGGTGTCGAGCACCGCATCCAGCGCCGCGCGACAGGCGGTCAGGACTTCTGCCTTCTCCTGCAGCATCCTCTGCATCACGCTGACGAAGGCTTTCTCCAACTCGTCCTGCGTCACATGCGGGGTAGAGCACCTTCTATCGCCATCGTACTTGCTGTTGCACCGCCAGATGGTGCGCCGGTATGCGTCCGTGCTGTGCCAGACCTTGCTGCCGTAAAATGAACCGCAGTCGCCGCAGACGATGCGGGATGCGAAGCAGCTCTTTCCGCTGTAGCTGCCCTTCAGGCTCCTGCGCCACTCCAGCTCCATCTGCGTCAGATCGAACACCTCCGCGCTGACGATGGCCGGATGACTGTTCTGTGCATAGTATTTGGGAATCTCACTGCCGTCGTTCACCACGAAGGTTTTTCGGATGTAGTCCGTGCAGTAGGTCTTTTGCAGGATTGCGTCGCCCTTGTATTTCTCATTGGTCAGGATGCTCTCCACTGTGGACGGACTCCAGCGCGCCGTTTTCTTTCTGGCTTTTTCCACTTCGATTTCATCATCTGTCAACAGACCCTTTCGGGAGGGACAGGGGATCTCTGCGTTGTTCAGTTCCCTCGCAATGATCGCCGGCGTCGCGCCCTCCAGAAAGCGCCGGAAGATCGTGCGCACAATCCTGGCCTCGGCTTCGACGATCTCCGGGGAACCGTCCGCGCCGCGGCGATAGCCCATGAACTGCCCGTAGGGCATCGTGACCTTGCCCTCCGCAAAGCGCTTGCGCATGCCCCAGGTCACGTTCTCGGAGATGTTCCGGCTCTCCTCCTGGGCGATGCTGGACATGATCGTCAGCAGCACCTCGCCCTTGCCGTCCAGCGTGTAGATGTTCTGCTCCTCGAAGTAAACCTCCACGCCGTGCTCCTTCAGCTTGCGGATGGTGGTCAGGGTGTCCACTGTATTTCGGGCGAAGCGCGATACCGACTTCGTGATAATCAGGTCCATCTTAACGTCGTCTTTGATACAAAATGAAAAAGCCGCCTCTGGGTCATAATGCCCAGAAGCGGCCTGATTTCAAGGGTTTTCACGGTTTCACCGGTCTATCCGGTAAGGGTGTGAAAGCCCTTTCTCTTTATGAAGATTTCGCTTGAGGCGCGGAGCAAGGTGGCGACTTACCCCTCACTATTCTCTCACAGAGGAAAAGTTAAAAAGTGTGAGGAAAAATATAATTGTGTGGAAAAATAATAATGTTTCAGTGAAAAGTGATCCTTCATAAGCTCATTAAGATCTGTAGCGAGAGATTTTGGCGCAATGTTGATAGCCATAGTGTTTTCTCCTGTTCCGGGGTCAGAGCGGATTTTTGCGTTAGCCCGTAACCGTATAAACCCCTTTATTCTTCAGCATAAAAGAGAGCTGTATCTTGGTGTCTTTTCCGGCATCTTTTCCACCTGTGACATGAACACTCAAATATGTTTCACCCCCTGATGTGTATACATCGGTTACCGTACCAACAAATCCATCCTTCCGTCTTATCGTTTTACCCTTGTACCCATTATACACAGAGAGTCCGGATTTCTCGCTTGCGTCATCGGAGCTTACTGCTGTTGGTGGATTGCTCTTTGTCTTCTTCACTTCTTCCGTAAGGCGTAACAGCTCACGGATTTCCGCAAAGTGCGTCTGTGTAAACCACAGCGAATCGTCATCGTCAATCGGAATCGCGACGTACTCTCCGTTCTCAATGTCTGCCTCACTTTTCGTGAGGAAGGCTCTCCGGATATTATCCATGATTTCCGCGTTGGTGCGCAGCCTGCGATATGCCGCTGCGCAGTTGGGACAAAGGCAAAGATTGACCGGATCCAGCTCTGTTTCCGGCTTCAGGAAAACTTCTGTTGCTTCAAAGCTGGAGCATGTCTCATGGCAAAGCTGGCAGGCGAACTTGAACCGGTTGTTGCCTTCGTGGCGGTACATGTTTTGGAGGTATGCCTTGGCCTCCCGTGAGTGATTGCTCACTCGAATGCTACGAATGCGCTCTTCGTATCGAACGGGATCTGCATATATCAGCATCTCCACTGCATGCTTCCGTAGCGCATCCCAACTTTTCACATTGAGCGACGGGAACGGCAGCTGCACTTCTTCAACTGCTTCCTCAGTGCGTTCAGACCCACCATAGCGATCGTTGAGATCGGCGATGGAAATGCCGTACCGTTGCCGTAGTTCCATCTCAAAAAAGGCATCCAGCTTGTCCTGTGGCACCATCTTTTTCAGATCATCCACTTCGTCGGCTTCGGTTCTTTTGAATGCAAGAAGCTTAAAGATTATGGAATCCGGCTTTATCCTTCCATAATACGAAGTACTGATATCATGCTTGGAGATGGTTTTCGGCGCAACGAGCTCTCCTGATTCCGTGAAGATCCACTTGCCGTCCCAGCCGAGCATACGTTCCCCTCGAAGGATACGGATCATCTCACATGGTTCATTTTCTAAATCCGGAACTACACTACTGACTATATTCACACGACCGCAAAGACGCGCCTCATTGTTGACCAGAAGTTTCATGATGGTCTGTGATTTTAGAATTGTGTCTTTTGCTGTAGGGTGGGAGGAAATATACTTCAATACATCCCTCAGCGCATCTGCTGATAGTTTCCAACGAAAGTCCCCAGTCGTATGCCAGGATGGGTTTTTGCCTCGAGAGTAAGTATAGTATTCACCTTCAGTTTCCCGCTCTCCGACCAGAATGGAACTTCGCACACCCAGCTCCACGAGCTTGCTGCTCCCAATATCGTGTAGGTTATAGTAATCCAAATCTACAAAGAAGACTTTTTGTCCCAAATTGCGGTAGTAGGCTTCAATGTTAATCCCGTCTTGGCTAATCGGCAGGAAAATTCGCACAGCAAGGGCGCTGCGCATTTTTCCATCGCTGCAGCGCAACGCGAGGGTATCTCGAATGATGCGAGTTACTTCATCGTTGTACTCTTCATACTTGATGTACTTCAGCAACGCCTTGATATCTGCGATGTGCTGTTCGCCATCGGAAATATCCCCGCTCGCATATCGCTTCTCGATATCCTTGATCAGGAACTCGTATTCGTTCGGCTTCTGAAGCTGGAGGATCTCGTCGAAGAAGTGGCGACACCTGTTGTAAATTGCTTGATCAACAAAGTGAATGTCTGTGCTATGAATTTTAGGGGATGGAAGAAAAACATTCGGTATGTAGGTTTTCCCTTCACGTCTGAACGGAGCAACAAATTCTCCTGTCACCGTTTTTACAATGTCAGCAGTGGCCAGGTTAGCTTCAAAACGTGATCTGGAGAAGGCAGCCGGAATGTTCTCAAAAATACCATAAAGCTCTACCAGCCAATCATCAGTCTGTTCTGGCAGGAATTTGGGGTTCGCTGCAATGAGCCGCCGCAAATCTTCTGCCTGAATAACCGTCACGTTGAGTTCGCCGGTCAGAAAGTCACGAACCGACTTATACTCTCGATTGGTCTCCGTGAGATATGTCGGAAGCCAGTAGTATTGATGCCCGCTATTGATCAGTTGTGTCAGGTGGGTATCCGTGAGAACAGAGGCCAGCTGTTCTGACCTTGTGATCCTAGCATATTTGGCATGAATGTATTTCCCTGAATGGCTGGGAATTACTGCTGCTGTCCGGAACAATTCACTTACCATCTCATAGAGCGGCAAGAACAGATCAAAGGTCTCAAATCGTTCTTCTGAGATGGGGAACGCCTTCACAAAGCTCATGTTTAGTTTGCCAGCTTCTCTGAGCTCCAGAATGCTTTCGCGCAACAGTGTTGCAGTTTCCTGCGCCAGCATGATATTATCCTCATCATCTGCAGGAATGCTGCTTCTATTTGGCGTAGTCCGGTATGGTCCTTGCACGATGAAATCGAGCTTGCTCTCAGTTTCAGTCGGAAAATACACTGAGACATATGGACTCGGTGCTTTTATGCACTGATAACTGCCATCCGCTGCGATGCGGATTGGGAAAGCAATATCTACCGTCCGCTGTGCATACTTCGCTATGCGGCGTGAAAACTTCAGGTAAGAAATGATTTCTTCCGATTTGCTGCCTGCTACCTTCTGGGCTTCCGTTCCCAGCGCAGATACCATGAGGCAGTGATCGTTGATCTCTGTCTTATCCAGAAGGTATTCGCCTGTAATCGGTATTCCGCCGCCCAACTCGATCTGATACTCGATCAGTTCGAGGTTTTTCATAAACAGCAGAGTGGTTATGCCCAGGTTTTGCAACTTACGAGAAAGTGTTTCGTTTAGCGCGCTAACCGTCGCAAAGCCGGAAAACGTCTTCCCAACAGTATAAGGAAAAACAAAGCGCGTTGTATATCCCTTTGGAAGCGGCTCTTCTGGAATGTCCTCGGGACAGGTAAAATCGCAAATCTCCACGGCAAAGGGAACCGCATCGCTATCAATTCGCTCGCGGAAATGATCCGGCACACTATAAAGACGCACGGTATCACAAATACCGAATACCGATTTGAATCCGACGCCGAACTCTCCGATCTGATTTAGATTGTCCACTTTGTCTGATTTGCCGATGTCACACAGGCCTTGTAGGTTGGCAGACGTAAAGGGCCTACCGTCATGGAAAACTTCCAGTCTATCGGGGTACTGAATAAACTTGATACTCTTTGCCTCAGCATCTTCTGCGTTCTGAAGCAGCTCATAGACGAAATGGGATTTATCTGTGTAGAGCTGGATAATGCGTTCCAACGCACGACGTAGCATTCCGTCCTTATCTTGAGCGGTTCTGACTCTATCGGCAATGGTGCTCATGACTCAACCTCTCTTGATCTCAATAATCCCATTTGCGATCAGGGCAGTATGGATATCCGCGCGGGAAGCACGATCGTTGATCTCAGCTACCTTGACCTGGTATTTCTCAGTTGCCGTGTTCAGCTCACTTTGGTACATTCTGCGAATCTTCTCTTCAAATGCATCGCGGATTTTTTGCTCTAGTGTCCGTTTGCGGTTTCGATAGTTACTGCTGATGCTTTCCAGCTTATAGTTGGCTGTGCTCTGTATGCTAGCCAAATAGCTTTCTTTCTCCCGCTGCCATAGTGCAATGTGCCTTCCTTCCAAGCCTGCCCACATACCCTTGTCGACAGTGAAGTGTATCGGGGAAGTTTCGGCTTCCTGAAGGATATCCGTAAGCTCTGCCGCAATCAGGTCGCTTCCACAAACCGGCACGATGCGGAACATGGGATTCAGGCCAACATAGCTCCACGCATAGATCGAGAACGGATAGGTGCCTTCTGGTAGCTCATCGGAATAGTATTCCAGATGAATATAGGAAACATTGCTCGTGGCATAGTACCTTGCCGCCTGCTTGACCAGCGGATGCACCGGAGTGATGAAGAAAGCTTTTCTCTCTTTGGATGCCGTTTCCGAAGTAAACGTCAGCTTATGCATCGGCTCGGAGCCCTTTAGGTAATTCTCCCATCTCCGCTTCAGCGCTGACTTGACATTCGACAACTTCCGGAAATCTTCCAGCAGCATCATCCTGGCTTCTTTGCTCAGGCGGATCAGCTTCAGCTCTGATGCGCCAATTATGTACTGTCCTTCGCCGAGTCGATCTCTCAGATACCGCTCCACCAGCCGTTGGATATTGAGCGGAGAAATCCACGGGCTTTCCGCATCCTTGATCTCCTTCGCAGCCGTATAATTGGATAGATCGAAGCCGAACAGGGCACGTTCTTCATCTTCCAACTTGCTCAGTTCCTGCATCCGGCGAACTTCGTTGTCCGCCATCTGCTCCAGCTTGATCCTGCGTTCCTCATCGGTTAGGACGGTGCTCACAGCTATCTGCTCGATCTGGGCACCGATCGCGCCAAGCACTTCCTCGCATTCTCCAATGCTACGCTCAAAGATGCCAATTCTCATGAGACAGCGGGAGTAGATGTCTGCATCCACCGTGTCCGCCGTAATTATATTATAGATGTTAACAGCCTCGCTCTTCTGGCCACGTCTGTCGATACGACCAATACGCTGCTCAATACGCATCGGGTTCCACGGCAGGTCATAGTTGATCATAGTGTCACAGAACTGGTAGTCGAGACCTTCTGATCCGACTTCAGTGAAGAGCAGAATATCCAATGCATCGGGGTCACTTTTGTCCAGCTCAAATCTTTCACGGAGCGCCCGGCGGTCATCATCCTTGATGCCGCCATTGATCTGCGCTACCCTATAATTGAGTGCGCGGAGCTTTCTCTCGAGATAGGAAAGCGTATGCCGGAAGGAGCTGAACAGAATGATCTTATTGTTGTCCTGCTTCTGCTTCTCATCAATGATCTTCAGTACGCTTTCCAATTTCGGGTCTTCCTCCGGAAGCATATCAGCAAGATTCAGGACGTGCTGCGCCAGCGACATCAGTGTTGATGTCGCCTTTGCATCCAAATCGTATTCATCCAGATCGACGTCTGGGTCTTCGACCATCTGGTCAAAGCGCCGTGTGATCAGATCTCGAATATGGGGTGCCAGACCGAAAATGCAGCTGGCCGCCTGACGTCGGATCGTGCTCATCATAAACGGAATGTTTCGCACATTGTGCAGTTTGGCAAGCGCGTCAAACTCGAACTTCAGTAGTTCATTGTGCAGATCATATTGCTGCGGCGTGAAGCTGGTCTCGACTGTGTAGGAACGTCGGATGCAGAAATCTTGAATATCCTTCCTGCGCGTGCGGTTCAGCATAGTATTGAAGCTGTGCAGGGATTCTACATCGGACACTAGCTTTACCCGCTCTTCTCGGCTGATCTCCGGCTTCTCAAGTCTTCCAATGATATCCGCGTACAAAGGGTTCTTCGCAATGACGTTTTCTCCCCACTGTGTAGATCTGATGTTCGTGAGCTCCGCGATTGCGGTTTCTCGCCATCCTTCGCCTGCGCCTCGGATGGCGTGGGAGCAGCGATAAATGAATTCGTTGGGGCGAGACATCATGCGGAATACATCCTTGTCCATGATGACATCTGGCCGGAGAAGGTTCATCAGAGTGAAAAGATCATCATCGCTGGTTTGTAGCGGAGTGGCCGTCAGCATCACGACAGCATCCGCGTGCTCGCAGAAGTACCGGACGCATTTGTAAGCATATGCCTTGTCCTTATCCAAGCTTCCGTTGCGAATATGATGCGCTTCATCGATGATTACGAGATCGAAATGCGGAGCAGGGTCAAGATCAAGCAGTCCATATTGCCTGCCTCTGCGATGCTCTTCGCCCTCATATACGCGACCGTCCAGTATAGAATAAGGAATGATTGCTTTGTTGTACCTGACTGGCCATTCTTCATCCCGATGGGTATCGGAAATGGCCTGCCGCAGGATAGCGCCGTCCAGCGGAATGAAGTCTTCATCGAACCGCCGCATCTCCAATTCCCACTTGCGCTCCGCGACCAGAGGCTTCGGGCAAATGATCAGAATGTTGTCCAGTTCGTTTCTGGCTTCCAGTTCCTTGATGATCAGGCCTGCCTCGATCGTTTTACCGACGCCGACACTGTCTGCGATCAGGATTTTGGGCTCGTCAGATTTGATTAGCTTCAGTGCTGGCCGGAACTGATACGGAACGAAATCAATTCTGGCTGCATTCAGTGAATACAGATTGCCTGCGGAAGGATTGTTGATCTCATAGGCGGTCAGATTGCTCTGCAGCGTACTGAGGTCGATCCAGCTGTATGCTGGGGCAGCATCGATTTTCTGAATCTGTCCGTCGTAAAACGTCTTGAGCTCTCCATCGACGAACACCTCATATTTCTTCGTACCGCCAACATCTGTAACAGAAAACACCATGCCTTTGGTGTCGGGATCGCCGGTAAGATACACGCGGTCCTTTTCTTGGATATCTCCAGCCGACACAACCGGCTCTGGCTGCTTGACCGTTACCGGCTCTTCCTCAAACACTGCAGAGAAGTCCGTGTTTTCTACTGCGCTTTTGAACTCGTTGATACCCTGCGTGTATTTATTGGTGACCATCACATTCTCGAAAAATGCTAAGATGGTATCCAGATCCCGAAGTACGATATCTTTATCTGCTATGGCTCCGGCAAGATGCGCCCAGTTATTGCGTACCTTCATCATGTCACGCACACATTGCCGGTCGCGGGTGGGAAGATAGGCAAACGAACGCATGTCATACCATGATTTATCTGCTACGCGAAGCATAGCCGCAAGATCAAGATCTTCCAGCTTCGAGTAACCGTTTTCCTCGGCGTATTTCTTCTGTGTAAAGGACAGGTTATCCATGACGCACACTTGCCACCAATCATCGCCTACACGGGGAAGCATCTTGCCGAGCCAAGCACAGAGCTCTTTTGCCGCTATGTGCAGGTACTCATGCATCTTACTGACAATGGCCTGTTCGTTCATTTGCTTCACTTCCTCTGTATATCTTTACTGGAAAAATCCGTCACTTTCAAAAATGTGATTCAGTTCGTCGTTGCTGGCACACCGGGAGACCTTGTCGCGGATGGAACTCTTGGACATATCCAGACGGAATGCCTTTTCCCGACCAACAGAGTCTCTCTGCATCCGGATCAACTGAATCCGCCCAACGCCAGGATTCTGCCGGGCATACTCAGCAAATCCCTTTGCCTTCCCCAGATTGTCCACCCTCGTCGGATCATGCGGTTCCAGAATATCAACGACATAATCAGGACCATCACGCCGGATAATCAGAAAATCCGGGTAGGTCGGCTTTGTCTCCCCATCGATCTCATAGGGGATGCAGAGCGCCCATGATCCTCTCGAAGGATTACGTAGCCAGCATACGAAATCCTCCTGCTGTTCCTCCTCGGCTATGACCTTGCGCTCCCAGCCGTTCAGGTTGATCAGCGCTGTACCTGAATCATCCACGAACAGATGATTGCTGTACAAACGTCCCTCGGATTCATGAGGAACGCGGATAGTCTCAGGAAGTCGGAAGTTATGCTTACTGACGATATCGCCATCGGAGACAATATCATCATATTTCTTCTTGAACCGCTCCGGCAACGTGACAGTGCGGCGACGGTTGGCGTCATTCAGATCGTGGAACTTCTCTCTGGCATAGACGTTGAGAGCATCCATACAATCTGTGTTTGCCGCAAAAATGATGACATGGATTTTCAGATTGAGAACTTCATCATCGTTGTAGTAGCGGTTCACATAGGCATTCGCAACTCCTTCATTACCGAGACGCGTTTCTGCCAGTCGAAATTGACGCTCGATATCAGTATCCGTTGTAGAAAACAGATCATGGATAGAGTAGTCGTCAATCGACCGTCCAAACACATCAAAAATCTGAGCATTCAGCTTGAACTGCAGCACCTGTCCGGCAAGGATATCATACATATTGCTCTGCTTCAACATCTCAATATGCTCATGAATCGTCTTTGTAATGTCAGCAATGACATGCTCCTTGGCGTCCATATCAATTCGTGTCTGCGTAAGGAAACGCGCCAACGCGTACATTGATTTCAGGTAATCTGTGATGCGCACTCTGCGGACATTGTACGTCAGAAGGCCTGCGTCGTTGATTGCTTTCACGACAGCTTCGCGGTCAATGTCAGGATGATCCGGAACCGGTGCTGCAGGAGGTTCAGCGCTCGTTGTCGGCTGAAAAATGGGTGGTTGTGTGGTTTGTGTCGGTTGCGCAGGTTCCTGATAAGGAGCGGACGGCTCCCGGACAGCAGGCGTAGAGCCACCGACGACTGTCCCGGAAGCAGGCTGATAAGTCGTCTGTTCTGCTGGCGCTTCACTGGATGTGGGCTCTGGCGTTTCTGCTTCACCGGGATTCATTATATCGAAGATCGTCAGCTGTCCCGGTGTCTGAGAACGTTCTCTTCCCGGCTGGCGCGGCGCAGTCTGATAGGTGGGCCGCAAACTCAGCGTATCATAGTTGGCGCTGCCCATTTCTTCAGCTTCAACATCAGTGGGTATGGTCGCGCCTTCTTCATCCTGTAGTGCTTTTACAACATCATACACGGTGGTCTCACTGAACTGCGGCAGATAAAGATGCACGTCGTTCAGCGTTTCATCGACATTGATATGCTGCTGGGTAGGTGTACGCACCATTCTTCCGAGAAGCTGAGCAATATAGGTATAATCCACGGCACGACGGAAAGACATCATGGTCTCCGCTCTGGGGCAGTCCCAGCCGGTGGAGAGCGTTTCTTTGAAGAAAACGACCTTGATGCGCTTGTCATCTGCAATGCGGGACGGCTCACAATACGGCACGTCCAGACCGCCAATCTGGATGGTAGAAGTTCCTTCACCAAAAGCATGAACAACTTGGCCTTCCAAGAATCGGTCTCCCAGACGTTCCTCAATGATCCGCAGGCATTCATCCAGATCTGTTGTGGAAATCTGATGTGCGGTACCGTTTTGCACCTGAATAACAAAGATCGGATTTACCTGTCCATAGTGCTGCTCGTAGCAATACTGGTACTGCGGTAATTACCAAGCGCAGTCGCAACGCTTTGACGCAGTCTGGCAAGCGCCGTCTTCTGGAACGGGAATAACTCAACTTTCATATTCGCTTACCTCCTTGCTGCGTTGATACGGAAATTGTCGAGATAGTCCCGGTAGAGCTGGTAGCTTTCCTTGACATCCAGTCCGGCGATCATATCACGATAGCCAGATTCTGAATCTGTGATGATGAACACAGTCTCAATCTCCGGGTGCTCATCCAGTTTCTCGGCAAAAGTCAAATACTCTTTCTCATCCACCAGCACGGCGAACTTGTTCTCCGGCAGGATAAGCATGTCCAATTGGTCATCACCAATGGTCGGGCAGGCACCATGCGCACCGGCCTTCATCCACAACGTGGGCAGCATTTCTTTGAACTGCCTGCCCAGCGCGACGGCGTTTTTGTCAAGGAAGCCAAGCTTGAAGAATGCTGCGTTTGCTTTAAAGCCGTCTGACATGGGAATATCACTGCCGAGATAGTTGCCCTTGAGCGGATTACCGTTCACGTCGTGTCCCTCGATGGAGCAGACGGTGCGTGGCCATGTTACATAATGGGCAATACCGAGCTTTTCCCACTCCGGATCGCCAGACTGGTAGCCTTGGGCGGAGAGGGCCTTGGCCTCGTCTGCCGACACTTCGTTATTCGTGACCATAATACAGCGACGATGACCGCAATCTTCGGCATTGAGAAGATTGACAGCGTGGAGGGTTGTGCCGGAACCAGCAAAAAAGTCAACAATGAGGGCATTGGGTTTATTGGCAACAAAAAAGCGAATAGTGTCTTGTACCGCATAAAGCGATTTAGGAAAAGAAAAACGGCGATCATGAAAAATACCATTAAGTAAAGAAGTCCCATATTCGCTTGCGGAATGGAGCCTGTGAAAAAAACTCTGTAAAAGATGAAAACCAAGGCCTTCTGTGATAAGATAAAAAACATAGGAGGCCTGAATTATGGCGAACAAGAAGAAAGA
>SFRL01000069.1 GCA_004562765.1 bacterium
TATTTTGATTGTGAAAGGATGGTATAACATGAAAAAAGGAAGAATCGCAATTAGTCTCATCTGTGCAACGGCATTGACCAGTGTAGCTATGCTCCCTGCTTTTGCAGCATCGGAGCCGGATGATGTTCCTGCTGCGGCGATTGGGCACGCTTGTGCCATCAACACTAATGCAACCTTTGCTGCCTCCGACGAGATTCCTGAAGAAATCATTATCGAAGGAGAGCCTGGTGACTTCTTTGTTGTTGGCGATCTCGTCTTTGAGATTGTTACACCAGAAGAGGTCGAATCTGTAGTGACCGCCCCCGAAACCAGGGCAAGCACTTCTCGATGGAGCATTTCTCTTTCCGGAACCGAGATGAGTAAGGGGATTGAAGTAACGTCTTCTTATCCGCACGCGAAGGTGTGGGTCGACAACAAGGGTTCCCAAAGTATCAAATTCACGATTACGAAGGGGTCCGAAACGGGAAGCGTTGTGAAGGGAACCAGCGTTTCTATTGCTGCAGGTACTTCTACAAGTGTTTATAGTACGAATAAGTGGCCTGCGGATACCTATTATGCCAACTTTACCTGTGGAAAGGCAGAAATGAAGGGGTCTGCCGCCTGCCGTGTAGCATCCACCATTCCTGAACTCGATATTTAAAAGCAATTTAAGAAGGACTGAAGCGGCAGCCAATTGTATTGGCTGCCGCTTCTAATTATTTTTAGAGGATACGAAGGGATGGTACCTTGATATTTTGTGCTATAACGGTTTACCCGTTTGCGAGAGCTGTGAACGGGTAAACCGTTATCCGGTTGTTTTCCTGCGTATGCTGTTGACTTCCTCGTTTATTTATGGTAGTATGAGGATGGGTTAGAAGAGTATTTTGCGGGGCTGCGGTCGGCGTCAGCTGAGTGCTGCAGCAGGATTCGATGCTCGTCTGGGCGAGGGTAAATAGTAATTAGGCCCAGAGCGTCTTGGCCGGGAGCTGCCGGTCAGGGGTTTAGCAGTTTGCTAATACAGAAGCCATATCAGGGTTGATACTCCTGTATGGTGTGCGGGCTTGCCGAAGTAACCTTTGTGAACTGGAAAGCACACCATGGACCCCAGAGTAAGTAATCTTTGTGAAAGCCTGGGTAAGCAAAATGTATCATGTCCCTACCCACCTTCTGATAGTAGCCAGGATACTGTAGATCTCCTGGAGAGCCGCACCCTCTACAAAAGTGCCGACAGATCTCGAACTGCCGTAGATCTCAATAAATCGGGGCTGCACACATAAGCAGTTCAAAAAAGTGTCGGGAGCAATCCCAAAACCGTCACACATAAGACGCTAAAAAGTGTATTTGCCGATTGCCGAGTCTCCGAGGGGAGCTGACATGAGGCGGCCTTAGCTTTAACGAAATACATGATGAATAGAAAAATAGAGTTATAGAAAAGTAGTTTACTATAAATATATTTTTATAAATTTATAGTTATATAGTTTTTGCAAGAAAGGAGGATGCTGCATGGGCCGACGCAACAAGGCATACTCCAAGGATCTTCACCAGCAAGCCTATGACCGCTTGACTGGGATGCAGGCGTTTGGCGAGAGCAAGAAGGAGGCGGTGGCCAACGGAACGGAGAAGGAGAAGATCTTCTCCTTCAATACCTACAAGTCATATTGGAAGCATACAAAGTATTTCATCAAGTACATCAAGGAAAATCACCCGGAATGCACTACATTGAAGAGCGCAAAAAAATATGTGAATGAGTGGCTGCAGGCCAGGGTGGACCAGGGCCTTTCTGCATGGACGGTCCAGCTAGAGGCCAAGGCCATGGGAAAGCTGTACGGCATTTCTCCGGATGATGAAAACTACTTCAAGCCCCCAAAACGGAACCGGGAGGACATCAAACGGAGCCGCGGAGACCGGGTGAGAGACAAGCATTTTTCAAAGACCAATAATGACGAGCTGATCAAGTTCTGCAAGGGGACGGGCCTGCGCCGGGCGGAACTGGGAGAGCTGCGAGGGAAAGACCTGGTTACCAGGGAGGAGATCGAGGCGGAGATTTCCCAGCTGGAGAGCCGGCCGGCAGCGGAGCTGACGCCAGCTGACACAAAGCGGCTTGAAATGCTCCAGGACACCCGGTTGTTCGAGGGGGACTACTTTACCCATGTCCGCAACGGAAAGGGCGGCAGGGCGCGTCTAAGCCCCATCATCGGCCCGGATTCGGCGCAGATTATAGAGCGGATGCAGAACACCCCCGGCGAGGAAAAGGTGTGGCAGCACGTCCACAAGAGCGCCGACATTCATGGTTATCGGGCGGAGTATGCCACGGCCATGTATAAGGCCCATGCTCGCCCCATCGAGGAGATTCCTTATGACCGGGTGAACCGTGGGACCGGCAGGAAGTATCAGAGTGAAGTTTATACCTGCAGGAAGGACGAGGCCGGCAGGAAGCTGGATAAGGCTGCTATGCTGGTGTGCAGTAAGGCCCTGGGACATAACCGGATCAGTGTCGTGGCCGACAACTACATCCGGGGGCTGTAAGGAGGGTGGGCCGTGAGCGAGTTCGTAAAAAAGACGATGATAGGATATAAAGAGCTGGACAGTGGCCACGCTGACCCGGAGTGTACTCATGTGATCCTGACTCTGAAGGAGTACGATGGTCTTTTGCGGGAGATCTCCCAGGCGGAACAGAAGGCCAGGGACGAAAAGAGAAAGGCTGAGGAAGAAAAAAGATCTTCCCAGAGCAGGGAGCAGCAGACAGTTCAAAAGGCAAACCAGGTTATAGAAAAATGGATGAAGGCGCTGGAAAAAGAGAAGGCGGAAAGCGCCTATCAGAAAGGGCTGAATGAAAACCTGCTGCGTATTGCCAGGGAAAGGGCTAATGCGGATCGAAAGCTGAAGCCCAAGAAAGAACATTCCGGCTATGTGGTGGTAGTGTCATCAGAAAAAGTTTATCGCTATAAGTATAACCGTAGGTTGGAAGCAGTGAAGTTATGGGAAACTGTGATTCAAAGCCCGTATTCGATAGAGTTTCCAGCAAAAGAGGCAAAGAAGCTGATACTGCAAGAGTTTTTTCCAGAAACCGGGGAGTGGGAAGCTGCCAGGTTAGGGATAGAACGATGGGTTGCCGGTGACTATGAGGATTTCCTGAGTGCTGCGGATAAAAACGAGGAATTTATGAAGCAGAATGTGGCTCTGATGGGATACCGGAGTTTCAGGGCCAACTATCGGGCAGGGTACTGGGAAGTGGTGTTAGTTCATACAAGGCCCTTGGGGGTTGTCCCGAAGGATATGCGAGTGAGCTGAAGGAGGTAGAGAAGCTGTATCTCGCCGCATAAAAATTGGCCAGCAACACATGGGCTGCTGGCCGAGAAAACTCCATATTTTTTCAGTTCTCTTAATGAGGAATGGTGCAAGTTTGGGGCTTTTTATTTCGTTGTACACTCCTTTGTTTTGAACTGCGGAGTGGCAACATAGTTCGGTGGAGGTGTGATCAACGCTAATGCGTGTACCGTATATGTTGTTTTACTTTTTAACCCATTGAAAGTATCATCTATGCTGCAAAAAATTGCATCATCTTCCGATTCTGAATTAAAGTCAACATATATGCCATCTTCGTTGTAAAGAGTTACTGCGATTCCCAATTTAGGACAAGGGATTGTGCTCAGTAAACTACTGGTATAATCAATAGAATCTGTTGTTGGATCTACAGTCAACTTAAAAGCTGTTATGCCTAAGTCAATGGAACGGTCTTGAGTATCAGCATTTTCTATAGGGAGGATGAATCCGGTGGATGTAGTATCATCATTTTCAATAGGGAAGGTAAATCCGGTAGATGCAATATCAGCATTTTCTGCAGGGAGGATGAATCCAGTAGATGTAGTATCATCATCTAACAGTATGGAATTAAAAATTTGTTTCTCCTCCGGAGACAAAGCAGCAAATCCGTCTGGATCGAAATAACGATAAAGGTCACCCCATGTAGAATTTGCAGAAGGAATAAAGCCCTTTTCAGTTGTTTGTACATCGGAAGCAAGAGCGGGAATAGAGGAAAGGGATACTATGGCTGTAACAACTAAAGCCGAACAAAGAATTTTAGAGAAAATCTTCCTCATTATTTCTGACCTCCATTATGTATTTTTGTAAAACTTATCCATAAGATAGTATATAATTACTTGAGTAATTTGTCAAGTTGACCTCTCTATAATTTGTGATAAAAGAGGGCATTAGGAGAAAATTAAGAGTATGCGAGCGAGCTGAAGGAGGTAGAGACGATAAAACTGGGGCTGTGTGCAGAGGATGCGGTAACGCATAACCTGACTGTGGTATGGACTGGCCTTGATGCCGGGGAGCTTAAAGAAGGGGAGCAGCTGGAGATCCAGGTAGCTGGGCACTGGATTGAGGCAGAGCTGGAGCGTGATTCTGACGGTGGATGGTGCTGGCGGGACCTGGAGAGCGGCTGGGTGCTGCGGCGTACCAATGTGGCCCCCATTGGGGTTAGGAAAGATAATGTCTGAAATTAGCCTGTCCAGGGACCTTGAAAGAATGCCCAGGACAGGCTATAATAACAGCAAAAATAGGGAATTAACTTCATTGATAATATATGCCCCATAGAGGCAGGGGATGACCAGGCTGGATATAGCTCAAATTGCGTTTATCGAAAATAGGGAATTAACTTCATTGATAATATATGTCCCATAAAAGGCCTTTTTGGGCCTGGAAAAATAGTCTTATTTTTCTCTCGGACAGGGAGAAAGTCGGAGGGGAAATAGGGGGTGGGCGGAGGCTGTGGGAATGTGGTAAACCCGTAGGGTTTTCCATCATTTCCATGGCCGGAGCCAGGGGGGAAAGGGGGAGGTGACTTTCTCTTTAAGGCCCCGGAGGGGCCGCTCTTTGGCTCCTCCTTTCCCCCCTCCCGCCCGCAGGCGTTCCCCGCTGCAGCGGATTTTCTTTTTGTTACTTTTCCTTTTGGAGGTGATTGCTTTGTTTATTAGGAGACGGAAAGGAAAACCAGAAGAAAGTAAGACTGTCCGGCAATGGGCGCTTTTGGGGCGGATACCCATAGATCCGCTACAGCCGTGTTACATATGGGAGACACAGACCGATGGGCCGGTAACGGTTTATTATCATGAGGATAATACCAGAGAAATGACAGAAGAGGAAAAGGCAGATTTTTTAGCAGATCAGAAGGGCTATGGTCAGAGGTATTTGCAGCTGATAATTCAGGAGAAAAGGCGGTTGAAGAAAGAGCGTGGTGGTACAGAGTGAGGGATAAACAGGATAATATGGAGCAGCTGCGGGTGTTGTATCAAGAAAAAAATGAGCATTTGGAGAAATTCCTGGAGCCGGTCACGCCATTTGAGTTCTATCGGGAGATCTTCCCGGTAGGTAGTTTTGAGAGAAAGGGTCATTTTGAGGACGCAAAAGGAAACGGGATTGCGGTGACGGTGCCGAAGGCCGCAGGGATTGCCCTGGAGATCCAGGAGGAAGGCAAGGCCAAACGCTACACCATCACCGATGAACTGTCGGAGCTGTCGGAGGTCTATGATACGGACTTCACCATTATGTCCCCTCTGTCTTATTTTGGCCGGCGGCGGTGCGGTAAGAATGCCCGGTATCTCTATGCCCTGGTCTTTGACCTGGATGGGGTGGGGATGCCCCAGCTCCGGGACACGCTGCACCAGATGAACAAGGATATTCTTCCCCAGGCAACCTTTGTCGTAAACAGTGGGACGGGGCTTCACCTGTATTATGTCCTGGAGGAGCCGATTCCTATGTACCCGCACAATCAGAAGTGCTTGAAGGAGCTGAAATATTCCCTCACCCGGCAGATCTGGAACAGGTATACCTCCACCATCAAGGAGCCGCAGATGCAGGGCATATTGCAGGGGTTCCGGGTGGTTGGCTCCGGCTCCAAACTTGGTCGGGAATACCCTGTGACGGCCTACCGGCTCGGCGGGAAGGTGACGCTGGAAAAACTGCTGGAGTTTATCCCGGATAGCAACGGGGAGCAGCAGAAGCTCCTGGGACTCATGCGGAAAAGTCGGCTCTCGCTGGCCGAGGCGAAGGAGAAGTACCCGGACTGGTATGAGCGGCGGATTGTCAGGAAGGAGCGGCGGGGCCGCTGGACGGTCAAGCGGGATCTTTACGATTGGTGGCTGCACCGGATCAGGGACGAGATCCGGGTTGGCCATCGATTCTATGGCATTATGACGCTGGCGATTTATGCGAAGAAGTGTGGGATAGATGAAGAGGAACTGCGGGAGGATGCCTTTTCTCTGCTGAAACCCTATGACGATATGAGCGTGGAGGACATCAATCGCTTCACGAAGGATGATGTGGTGTGCGCCCTGGAGATGTTCAATGAGGACTATGTGACATTTCCCAGGGACGATATAGCGAAGCTCTCCGGCCTGACTATGCCAGTGAACAAGAGAAACTGGCGTAAGCAGAGTGAACATATAAGACTGATGAATTTGATTCGTGATGAAATCAATGGTAATAAGGACTGGCGCAATAAGAATGGACGGCCCATCGGCAGCGGGACAGCCCAGGAGCGAGTACATGAATGGCGTCAGCAGCATCCGGAGGGGCGCAAGGCCGACTGCCACCGGGATACCGGCCTTGACCCTAAGACGATCCGAAAGTGGTGGGAATACCCGTCCAGAGCTGTGTGCGATTTCTCTCTTTTAGGTGGTGAGTAATCTATAGATGTCCACACATTAAAAATTAACAATATTCGCTTGCAATGCAAATGTATATTGAATATACTGATAGTAGAAAATAGCAGTTACGGAAGGAGCGATATTATGGCGAACAAAGAAAATACGACACTTCGGATTGAGCCGGATCTGAAGAGACAGGCAGCAGCTCTTTTTAAGGCTCTCGGAATGGATTTGAGTACGGCAACGGGTATTTTTTACAGGCAGGCACTTCGGTATCAGGGCTTGCCGTTTGACGTCAGACTGGATGAGCCTAATGAAGTTACCTATGCTGCGATGGATGCAGCAGAAAAAGACGAGGATATGTATGGCCCGTTTGATAGCGTGGCGGATCTGATGGAGGCTCTGAATGCTTAAACCAGAATTTTCGGGGCAGTTCAAGAAAGATTACAAGCTGGCGGTTAAAAGGGGCTGTGATCCTAAAAAGCTGGAAGAGGTAATTTCCCTTTTATGCAGTGAAACACCGCTGCCAGAGAAGTATCGGGATCACGCCCTTACCAATTCGAGGAACTATAAAGACATGAGAGAGTGTCATATACAGCCGGATTGGTTGCTGGTCTATAAGATTGTTCAAGATATGCTTATTTTGAAGTTAATTCGTACAGGTTCGCATAGCGATTTGTTTTAGGAGCGTGTCAGATGGGTGAGCTGGTCGAAGTAACGCTGGAGATTGATATAGAGCTGAAAATGAAAGCAGAAAAGGTTTGTGCTGAAAATGGTTTGACCTTGGAAGAAGCATTCGTTTTATTTGCTGAAGAAACAGCTCGCCTGGGGAGATTCCCTTTTGAGCTGGATAGCTTCACTTCCGACATTTTTGAGGGTGGCCGTGACCAGGAGATTCAAGAAGAACGGGAAGGTTTCTGAGCTATAGGGAGAAGTTTATGAATGTCCATAAGCAGGAACAGTCCTCTGGAGCAGGGGATAGCACTTTCTATTTGGAAAAGCTGAAAAGAGGGCTTGAACAGGTGCGTGCGGGCCTTGGGATTACAAAGACCATGGAAGAGCTGGAGGCGATGGGAAAAGATGAAAGCTAAGGTGTTGCAGATCGGCTACGAGCCGGAGCGTGATCGCCTGACCTGGGATGGTTGGGACATTCACTGTGGCCAGGGAATGGAGGTGCTACTTCCGGATCGGCTCGATGGCGGAACATGGCTGGTCGTCTCCTTTGAGTACAATGACGAGGGATGGTATATGCCTGGGTGTCCTGGTGTTTCTCCAGTGGGCCTGTGGGCACGCGAGAGAGCGGAGGGTTGATATGAACTGCCGCTATACGGATGAAGAGCTGAAGGAAGATGTAGAGCGTACCATCGGGATCAGAGCGAAGGATATTGAGAAGATCCAGTTCTGCGGCCTGTGGCACATTCGATTCCGGGCCTTTGGTACGGACTTTTATTATTATCGTGCCGATTCCGATGACACGGTGCATTTAGTTGAGTCACCCTGGCAATGGGAGTAAAGATGGAAAAAGCCGGCCAAACCAGGCCGGCTTTTTCTTGTTTTCTGAATCTCTATATTGCTATAAAAATAGATATATAGTAAAATAGAAATAAAGATACATAGAAAACTATAATCCTATAATTGTAGAAGGAGTGTGACAAATGATAATTGCAGTAGCCAATCAGAAAGGTGGCGTCGGAAAGACGACCACGGCCCAGGCACTTGCTGCAGGTCTGGCCGGGAAGGGGTATAAGGTGCTGGGCATTGATCTCGATCCCCAAGGGAACTTCTCATCGGCCTGTGGCGTGGAGAGCTACAATGTACCTACGGTCTATGAGGTGATGAAACGGGGGGCCACCATCCAGGATGCCATGCAGCGCACCAAGGGAGGCTATGATGTTGTGCCGGCGAATATCATGCTGGCCGGAGCTGAGCAAGAGCTGTCCCAGACTGGGAAAGAACATCGGCTGAAAGAGGCCGTGGCTCCGGTCGCCGGCGACTATGACTTCATTGTGATCGACACACCGCCCTCCCTGGGAGTGCTGACAGTAAATGCCTTCACTTGTGCCACCGATATTCTGATTCCAACTACGGCCGGGATCTTCGCTACGGCCGGGATCTCCCAGCTCAGTGAGACAGTCACCAGCGTTCAGAAGTATTGCAATCCTGGTGTGAAGATCAGGGGCATTCTCTTTACCAGGTTCAATCCCAGGGCAAATATTAGCCGGCAGATTAAGGAGCTGGCGGAGCAGCTGAGTGAATATATCTCGGCGCCGATCTACAAGACCTATATTCGCTCTGCAGTGGCCGTGGAGGAGGCCCAGGCAAACCGGGCCGATATATTTGACTATGCGGGGAAGTCCACGGTGGCAGAGGATTACAGGTCGTTTATTGAGGAGTTTTTGAAAGGAGTTAATGGGTGATGGCAGGGAAAGCGAAGTTTGACCAGGAGGCAGCGTTCAAGTCTATCATTGGAGCTGACCGAGAGCTGAAGGTTGGTAGTCGGGAGACACCTATTGCAAAAGGGAGGAATAAGGATCGAGTGCAGCGGTCGTACTTTCTGGATAGAGATATAGACAAGGCGCTACGGCGCATGGCAATAGATGAGGAGAAGAACCTTACGGAGACAATTAATAATATCTTGCGAAAAGGATTAGAAAAATATATGTGATTATTGAAAGAGAAAATAAGTAACATGTTAATGTATCTTACTATAATTGATTCCAAAGAAGGTCGGCAAAAGTTTGAATTTATATATAATAGATATAAAAAACTGATGTTTTATATAGCAAATAAAATTCTGGGTGATACGAGAGATTCTGAGGATACTGTGCATGATGCCTTTCTAAAAATTATTGAAATAATCGATGATATAAAAGACGTAGAGAGTCCCCAAACAAGATCATTGATCGTTACAATAACTGAAAATAAAGCGATAGATTTGTACCGCAAACGGCAAAGAAAAACAGTCCTGCCTTTTGAGGAGGAATACTTAGGAGTGCCAAATTGCTCGGATATTGAGAGCGTAGAAGATAATGAGGTAGTGACCAAAGCGATTGCCTCTCTGTCAGGAAAATATCGTGAGGTTCTTTTTCTGAAATATTCCCACGGATATTCTATAGATGAAATGGCGCTGATTCTTTCAATGTCAAAAGAGAATGTAAAGAAGACAATTCAACGAGCAAGAAGAAAGTTAGAACAAGCATTAAAAAATGAGGGGCAGATATGAAAATAACAGACTCACAGCTTTATAAGTATGTACCTAAAGCAGAAAAGTTGTGGTTGAGCTGGCTGCCGACGGATGAGGAAATTCCTGAACACATATTTTCTAAAAGATTTGAGAGGAAGATGAAGCGGTTGATTCGAAATCAGCGGCGTACACCAAGAATCAGGAAAATATTTCTTACAGCAAAACGGATCACGGCAGCTGTGTTGGTTTTAACCATGCTTAGTTTTTCGGGATTAATGACTGTAGAGGCATACCGTGAAAAATTTATTGAGATGATTACCGAAGTTATGGATGATTTGACACACTTTAAAATCTTCTCTTCTTGGAACGAAAGTATAAGAATGGGGGAAATTATATTTGGATATCTACCGGAAGGAATGTCTGAGGTTGAGCGAATGTGTGACGAGGAAACTCAGGGACAAATAATTTATTTTGAAGATTTAGATGGCAAACAGCTTAGAATAGATATACAGTTAGTAACAGAGGAAACAGACTATGAGATCATTTTGGATACGGAGCTTGTTGACTCTACTAAGGTTGATATAGCCGGAAACGAGGCAAAACTCGTTGTTAAAGGTGAGAGGAGTACGTTGTTGTGGAAAGATGAGCCCTTCATTTTGATGGTAACAGGAGATATGAATTCGGATGAGTTAATTCAAGTGGCTAAAGGGATTACAGTAACGACAAAATAAATTGAAAAAATTTTTGAAATTACTGTCCCATAATTGCTTCTTCATTCGTCACAATATATGAAAGGGAAGGGAGATGGTTTTTATGAGAAAGTATATTCCCAAGCAGTTCTTTGGCTTTTTCTGTGCCATTATATGCGCGTTCTCTCTGGCGATTCCAGGCTATGCTGTGGAATTGCCTGATCCCGATACGGATATCAGCTTTTATATGGAGAATATCTCAGATGCCCAGTGTGTGTTGAGTATTCGAAACGGGAAAGCAGCAGCGCGTGTTAGCGTGAATGGAAATCGTGGAGCGGAACGTAGCAAAATCATCTTGGAGATTCAAAAACAGCGGGGAAGTCAATGGGTCACTGTTGAGTCTTGGAGTGTGGAGGAAGATGGACGGAATGCATCTCTCAGCAAATCAGTAGAAGCCGAGAAGGGGACAACATACCGAGCAAAAGCTGAAGTAACTGTGTGGATTAATGGAAAATCGGAAACAAAAACTATAACCACCACAGGGAAGACGGCATGAATAGATCCCTGCCTATAGGCAGGGATGCGGAGAAGAATCTCCGCATCTGAAAGTGTTATAGAAGAAATTCTATATTATTTTGATTGTGAAAGGATGGTATAACATGAAAAAAGGAAGAATCGCAATTAGTCTCATCTGTGCAACGGCATTGACCAGTGTAGCTATGCTCCCTGC
>SFRL01000026.1 GCA_004562765.1 bacterium
GCTTAAATAGTAAAATAAAAGAAGAGGGGGTATTTATATATTAAAAGATATTAAAAAAGAGATACAATATTTGAGAAAAAAGCTGGAAACGGCAAAGGAGGAACTGGAAATACTGCCACAGGGTTCTTTGCGTTGCACAAGCAGTAATGGTACAGATCAATTCTATATTGATGGAAACTATATCAGCAAGAAAAAAGTGGAATTGGTCACCAAGGTTGCACAGAGAGAATACTATGAGAAACTTGTTCCGGTGCTGGAAGATGCGATTCAAAAATTAAGTGGCGTAGTAGCACTTTATGATAACCATATGATGGAAAAATGTTTTGACAAGCAATGTAAAGCCAGAAAACAACTTGTTACTCCGTCCATTCAAACAATAGATATGAAAGTTGAAGCATTCATGAAGCAGACGTACGAGCCAAGTGGTTTTTCGGACGAGGATATGACGGAATTTTACACGCATAAGGGGGAACGTGTCAGGTCAAAGTCTGAATTAATTATCGCAGGGGAATTGGTCCGATATGATGTCCCTTATCATTATGAGATGCCGCTGCAGTTAAATGATTGGGGGCGTGTGGTTACGTTAAGACCTGATTTTACGGTAATGAACAGAACGAATGGAAAAAGATACATATATGAACATTTAGGCATGATGGATAATCAGGCATACATAGAAAGCAATATGAAAAAGCTGGAATTGTATGAGAAGAATGGATTCTTATTAGGGAAAAATCTGCTGTTAACACATGAAACGAGTAAATCGCCGCTAAACATAGCTGTGGTAGATTCTTATATTGAACATTTTTTGATATGATTCAGGGTGTCAGGAAAGGTAAGTATTTGAGTTTGAGATGATAGAATAAGCGCAGTGGCACCCATTTAGAGTGCCACTGTATGCTGTTGTTGGATTATTTTGGGCATCGTTAGTTGAAGTGGTATGTCTTTGGGTGAGCATCAATTCATCAACTTCTATGTCGAGAGCTGCAGCCAGAGGTTCCAGTGTATTGATGTCTGGAAGTCCGACTCCGCGTTCCCACTTGCTAACAGCCTGAGTAGTGACATGAATTTTCAGAGCGAGATCTTTCTGAGTCATATTCCTTTCTTTGCGTATAGATGCTATAAAACTTCCTAGTTCTTGGGCGTTCATCGTATGCACCTCCTTAGTTGAAGTATATCAATTTTATTCAGTGTGCTCAATGAACGTTGCGTTGATTTTATGCAAAAGGGACAATGAGTTGAATTTTTCATGCGAAGGGATATATCATTCATGGTGGGACACCGGTAAAGCATAGAAGCCCAGCAACAGGATTTTGGATGATTATGTGGATGTAAAGAAATTGTTTGGTGTAACAATGTAAATAGCGCTGGCAAAACATTGCAGGCTGTGCTATAATGACGAAAAACCGCGAAGCATATCAGAAAGGGAGCAAAAAGTGAAGCATCTGGACGCGATCAACGAAACCTCATATCTGTCGGTACCAAATGCACCCGCATATCGCAAGATTATGCGGCTTTTTTATCGTGAATACGAGAAGATGCATTTCCAGATGTACAAGGAAGATATCTATGCACTTCTGAAAGAGGATGAGGAGTTTTCTGATTATATGATGAACCAGATGGAGCAGGATCTGGATGCGTTGGTCAAGTGGAAGAATCTGACCCCGATCCAGGATCCGGGCAGAGTGTATACAATTGCGGATTATAAAAACAAACAGTATCGGTATACAATGTCTGAATATGCGGTGGAAATTGAGCGTCTGACAGTGCGTCTGGAAAACATCTTTCTGGAGTCGGGCAATCTTTCCACCAATTTTTTTGTGCGTCTGGAGAAAAGCCTTGAAGATGCTCAGAACATGGAGCATGCGAGTCTGAAAGAAGTCAATGAGTGGTGGAGCATGCTGCAGGAGGACTTTAAGCGGTTAAACCAGAACTATCAGGACTATTTGCGCGATTTCTATTCCGGCAAGACGGATCACCTGATGAAATCCGTGGAGTTCGTGCTGCATAAGGATAAATTTATCAAATATTTGAATGAATTTGTGCAGGAGCTGCAGCATCATTCCAAACGGATTGAGCAGATCCTGATGCACCAGACTCAGCTTGTGGAGAACTGTGTGCTGGAACGTGTTGTACAGAGTGAGTTGGATATTCCACATGCATTGCTGGAGATTAACGGAAATGCCGAGCCGAGTATCCGCGAAAACATCATGGGTAAATGGGATTCGCTAAAAAACTGGTTTATTGATTCCAAGGGGCATGAATGCGAGTGTAAAAAGGTGTTGAAGATCACCAACGACATCATCCGCAGCCTGATCCAGAATGCGGCGCTCATCGTTCAGATCCAGAACTGGGGCATCAGCAGGAAGGATGATTACCGGAAATTTCTGGAGCTGTTTTTGAAATGTGAGGATCTGGAGGAAGCGCACTGCCTGTCGGCACATGTATTTGGCGTGCAAAGAATAGAGCACTTTAAAGTCAATGAGCCCCGCGAGGAGGAAAACATCAACCGCAGCATTTATGAGGAAGCTCCGGCAGAATTCCTGTTGAAGCCCCATACGCGTGGGTACAAGGAGAAAAAAGACCGGCGCGGTTTTGCTGACAAGTCGCTGGAGAAAATGGTGGAGCGGGAGCGGTATCTGCGTGAAGTAAAGAATCAGCAGGGCATCGTGATGCGATACATCAAAGACAATAAAGTTGATTTTTCGCAGATCGATGAGGTGATCTCCGAGGAGACGAGAAACACATTTTTACAGTGGATCACGCAGGCAAATATGAACTCACAGAAAAAGGGCAGGACCGAGTATGGGCAGGAATATCATCTTGTGCAGAAAATGGGAAGCTGTATACTAAAATGTGAGGATGGAGATCTGACCATGCCCGCCTATGTGCTGGAATTTCAGGAGGAACATGTGTGAACGAAGTACGAACGCTGATCGAGCAATTCTGGATCTGTAAAGATAACGATAAAGAGACTTATTATAAGGTAAAACGGGACATTCCGAATTTCCAGCGCTTTGTGAGGGAGCAGCTGGGCTGGAAACTGATTCATACGGAAAATCTGCTGAAATTGGAGAAGCGCCCAGCACATGCTGAGCCCTTTATGGGAATTCAGGAGTTTTCCGATATTCGTGACTATTGCATTTTGTGTGTGGTATTAATGTATTTGGAGGATAAGGAGGAGCAGGAACAGTTTCTACTGTCAGAGCTGATTGATTATGTGGAGACACAGTTAAAATCATACATGCAGATTGATTGGACATCCTTTACACAGCGTAAATCGCTGGTGCGCGTGCTCTTATATATGGAAAAGCTCCAGATGCTGCGCGTCTACGAGGGCAGCAGCGAAGCATTTGGCATCGAGGCGGGGCAGGAAGTGCTGTACGAGAATACAGGCTATTCCAAGTATTTCGCCACGAGTTTTCCTACCGATATTTCTGGATATGAATCGTGGAAGGATTTTGAACAGAGCGATTTTGAGGAACTGCAGGAGCAGCGTGGAAGCGCGCGTATCAACCGCGTGTACCGGCAGCTTGTCGTCTGCCCATCCTTTTACTGGGAGAATAGCGACGACGGTGACGCCTATTACTTGAAGAATCAGAGACAATGGGTGGGCAAATACCTCGAAGAAAATGTCGGTGGAATGCTGGAAATTTACAAAAACAGTGCGTTTTTGATGTTGGAAGAGAGTGATTACTATGGTGCTGTCCATCCGAGGGATGCACAGCTGCCAGAGGTGGTACTGCTGATCTGTGCCGGAATCCGTCAACAGATAGACGAAGGAAAACTGGACAAGCAGGAAAATGAATGTATCGTTCTGCCGCGAGAGATATTTACAGAGCTGGTCATGGACTGCAGAAATCAGTGGGAGCGTGCGTGGAGCAAGGAATATCGTGAGATGGACAACCATAAAATGCTGGAAAATGTGACAGAATATATGAGAAACTGGATGATGTTGCGGGAGAAAGGCGAACAGGTCATCCTTCTGCCGGCTGTGGGCAGGCTGGCGGGTATGTACCCGGATGATTTTCAGGGAGGTGAGAAGCAGTGAGTGACCGTTTTCAAATGAACCGTATCGGGTTTGTGAATTTCTGGTTGTATGATGAGGAGGATTTTGAGTTTTCAGATGGAAAACTGCTTCTTCGTGGGCAGAATGGATCCGGAAAATCCATCACGACCCAGAGCTTTATTCCCTTTGTGCTGGACGGAGATCGCACGCCCAGTCGTCTGGATCCTTTTGGCTCCAGCGACCGGCGTATGGAATATTACTTTCTGGGCGAGGAGGGGAAAGACGAAGCCACCGGCTATCTGTTTCTGGAATTTAAAAGAGCGCATTCGGATGAATATCGCACGATCGGTATCGGACAGCGTGCCAAACGCGGAAAACCAATGGATTTCTGGGGATTTATCATATTGGACGGGCGGCGGATCGGCTATGACCTGTGGCTGTATAAGGAGGTTGGCAGCAACAAGATACCGTTTGACAAGCGGGAACTGAGAACGGAGCTGGGTGAGGAAAATATCTTCACGGACAGCCAGAGTGAGTACAAAAAGGCAGTCAATCACCACCTGTTTGGATTCCGCAAAGCAGAGCAGTATGAGCAGTTTATCCGGCTGCTTGTGAAAGTGCGTGCGCCGAAGCTGTCCAAGGAATTCAAGCCGACAAAGGTATATGAGATCCTCAATGACTCCCTGCAGACGCTGAGTGATGAGGACTTGCGTGCCATGGTAGATGCCATGGAAAAGATGGATGAGATACAGGATAGTCTTGAAATGCTGGGTCGCGCATTTGCAGATGTCAAAATCATACGTAATGAATATACGCGCTATAACCAGTATATGCTGGCTAAAAAGGCACAGGGTTACCTAAATAAGAAGCAAGAGGTTGAGCGTGTCAGACAGCAGTTGGAAGAACAGGAAGCACGTATTCTGGAAATGGAAAAGGACCAGCACGAAAAGTCAGATCAGCTGACCGTGCTTGGCGATCGAAAAGTGCTGGCAGAGACGGAGCGAAATGGTCTGATGGATACCGACATGGAGAAGATCGATCACAAACTAGAACTGGCACGGAGTGGAAAAGAAGCCGCTGGGGAACTGGAGCAACGGTGGATCGAAAAAGCAGAGAACTATCGGGAGAAAATCCTTCAACAGGAAAACCAACTGCGGGAACTGACCGGAACGTTGGAATTATATGCGGAAGAGCTTTCGGAGAAAAAGCAGGAGTTTCTTGAGGTGCAGGAGACGCTGCAGTGGGAAATGCATGAACAGGCAATGAATCTGCTGGGTATGGAGCGGTATGAGGGAACGGATGAGATCGCAAAACAGTTGAGCTCCCACAAGGTGCAGATCGAAAACTGCCGGAAAACGATCCGTCGGTATGAGGAAATGGCAAAGGCTTATGATGAAGCGGCGAGCCGTCTCGATACATTGAACCGAAAAAAGGCAGAACTGGAACAGCTCGCAGATGAAGCAACGGGACTGACAACTGAACAGAAGGATCAGTGGATCACAGCATTGTTTGACGTGAAAAAACAGGCAGAAGTCTGGCATCCGTCGGAGGAGGTATTGCGGGAAGCAGAGCAGAGAGTCAGTGATTATCAGAATGTTTCGGATGCCGGAGCCGTGCGCGAACTGCTTCGCACGGATTACGAAGGGCAGCGTCAGGTGCTGGGGGATGTGTTCTTTGCCAAAGAGCGCGAAAAAGAGCAGATCGCCGGTCTGCTTGCGGAAGCAGAGGTACAGCTGGCGCAGGTGCAGGCACAGGAAGAATTGGAACCGGCGCGGGATCCATACGCGGAGAAGAGCAGAAAAGCGCTGGCAGCACTTGGGATCACGGCGATGCCGTTTTATAAGACGGTAGAGTTTTCGGAGATGCTGGATGACTCGGCATGCGCCGTACTGGAAGCCCAGATGGAGAAAACAGGTATTTTAGATGCGCTTGTTGTTGCTCCGAAAGATCTGGAAAGAGTCAGACAGGAGTGTCCGGAGTTTGCAGATGCTGTCATAAACGTGACAAAGCCCGGAACATCCGGCTTTGCGGGTTTGACTGTCAGCGAGGAGCTGGAGGGGCAGCTTCGCACCGGCGTGCAGTGTATTCTGAGTAATCTGTATGTCTTCCGGGATACGGAAAATGACAGCCATGCGGGCACGAATCATATAGATGGCGCAGCGGGCGGCGGATATCCGGGTGCGGACGGCGCACAAGGTGGTATCTATCTGGGCGCAGACGGATGGTTTGCACATGGCATGCTGACCGGGCGCGCCAAAAAGGACGGCGATGCGGAGTACGTCGGTCAGATGGCACGCAGACGCAAAAAAGAACAGAAGATCCGGCAACTGCAGGAGGAGATCGCCGGTTTGCAGGAGCAGCTTGCAGCAATCGGGAAAACACTTTCAGAGCTTCGCGGGCAGCTGGAACAGCTGGAACGGGAATATGGCAGTGTCCCTGATTTTACAGAAATAGACCATGCCCTGGCAAAAGAAAAAGAGTGTGAGCTGGCACTTCAGATGATGGAGCAGGAGTTTACGCGTGCCACAGAGCAGGAGCAAAAGGCAGCACAGGACAAAAATCAGGCATATCAGGTCATGTTGCAGAGCTGTAAGCCATTTCCCTACGGTCGCACGGAACAGGAGTATGACGAGGTACTCACGTGCATCGAGGAATATCGTAGCCTCTGGCAGGAAAGCCGGGAGATCCTGTTTCGCCTCGTGTCCGAGCGCAGCAGACGCAGCACCCTGCAGGAGCGCATCGAGCAGGAGGAGCAGGCGATGGATGAAGCGCTGGTGGAAAAGCGCCGCTACAGCAGATCCATCAAGGAATATGATATCCAGATCCGTCAGTATGAGGAGTACCTAAACCGCCCGGAAAACATTGAAAAAGCACGGAGACTGCAGGAACTTCGGGAGGAACTGACAGAGATCGAAAAAGAGAGTGCCACACTGCGTGAAACGCTTATCCGACTGGATGAAAAGCTGCAGACGCTGCGCGCAACTGCGCCCGGACAAAAAGCGCGTTTGCAGGAAATGATCGCTGAAGAGAGCTGCCTTCGCAGCTACTTCGAGGAAGAATTGGCACTTGGGATGGTGTTTGACCGCGAGGGGCGGACGCTTGCAGACTGTGCGAAACAGGCACTTGGCGTGATCCGGGACAGCGATAAGAACCGCGAATTGACAGATCTGTTCAATTCGCTCTATCAGGTATATCAAAAGCATAACGGCAGTCTGACCAGTTATGGAACTTCGCTGGAGGAATGCTTTGGTGAAGTAGATCAGGCGCTGATGAAGGATGGGGGTGCCCACGCGCTTCGCCAACGTATGCGTATTGTTTCTGTATGGAATGGAAAAAAAGTATATCTGGAAGAATTTTATCGGATCTTAAAGAGTGCGATAGATGAGACAGAACTATTGATCCAGAAAAAGGATAGGGAATTATTTGAGGATATCCTGTCGCAGACGATCAGCCAGCAACTGACAGACCGGATCGCAGAGAGCCGTAAGTGGGTGTCTGATATGTCAAAGCTCATGAAGGAGATGGATACATCCATGGGATTGACGTTTTCGCTGGACTGGAAGCCGCGCGCAGCGGATAATGACACGGAGCTTGATACCGCAGAACTGGAGCAGATCCTGCTGCGCGACCGTGAACTGTTGACGACGGAGGATATTGAAAAAGTTGCAGCGCATTTTCGTAGCAAGATCCGCATGGAAAAGCGAAAGCTGGAAGAGACTGGCGGCATGATCAACTATATGGAACTTGTCAGAGAGGCGCTGGATTACCGTAGGTGGTTTGAATTCCAGATGTATTACAGACGCGGAGCGGAAGTGAGAAAGCCACTGACCAATGCAGCATTCAACCGTTTCAGCGGCGGTGAAAAGGCGATGGCGATGTATGTACCGCTCTTTGCAGCAGTTAACGCCCAGTACAAGAAAGCAGATTACGCAGATCATCCGCGCATGATCGCACTGGATGAGGCATTTGCAGGCGTGGATGACAAAAATATCAGCAGTATGTTTGAACTGGTGGAGAAACTGGATTTTGACTATATCATGAATTCGCAGGCGTTGTGGGGCTGTTTTGAGACGGTCAAGGGATTACGGATCGCAGAACTGCGACGGCCGATGAACTCGCAGGTAGTCACAGTGATCCGGTTTACATGGAATGGGCATGAAAGGATCTTAGATGCACAATAGTATTACATGCGCAGAATATTTTAAACAGCATAGAGCCTTTGACAGATGCTTTTTGGAATTGCGAAAAAAGTGGCGTTCTTATGGGAAGGCAGCAGGAAAGATCATTTTGAAGGATGCCACAGATGAAGAACGCCGTGCCATCGGAGGGATTGTCGGAAAAAACTTTTTTGACGATCAGATCAGTTTTACATTTGCTGAATTTGAGGCAGGACTGCAAAAAACGCGGTTTGTGCCGGTTGATATGAAAGAACTGTTGGAATGCTATTTTGGCGAGGCGATGGATACCAATCAGGAGCAGCGCGAAAGAGAACAGCAGAAAAAGCAAGCATTTCTGGAAGGATTGTGTCAGTATTTTGCCAGGGAGCACAGCGACGCTCCTACCGCGTACCAGTGGATGCGCGCGGTAGCGGAGCAGGGAAAATACGGCTATCAGCTCATCATCCGTGAATATGCAAAGGATGCTGATCAGGCAGCAGTACTCGTCAAACATATCGGTCTGTCACTGGCGAAGCTGCAGGTCCGGCAGATGGAACTGCTCACGCGGCGGGGTGAGACAGAGACCGAGCGTCCACTGGCTGTCTTTGCGGCAGAAATATCCGGAAATCCGCATTATTTTGACCGGGGGACGACCGCCGGGCAGCTGTTGCTTCATGCACTTTGTTTTTGGCAGGATAGGGAACTGCCGAAGACTTCCCATGAGTGGCGCGAGTCGTTACTGGATGCAGGGCTTACGCCGGATAACATATCCAGCATGGTGCATGCGTATGGACTGCAGCTGTTGACAGATACAGGCGTTCATCCAGCATACGATGCATTTTGCAGGCTGGGAGAGCCATTTGTCATTACATTAGAAAATATGAAGGATATTACCGGAGTTTCTGTGCGCGGAGACAAGGTGTTTATCGTTGAAAATGAGATGGTGTTCAGCTATCTTTTGGAGCACGTGAAGGGGAATGACGTGACGGTTCTCTGCACATCCGGGCAGCTGCGCTCTGTGGCGCTGGAACTGATTCCGTTGATCCTGACAGCAGGTGCAAATATTTACTACAGTGGAGATCTGGATCCGGAGGGCATAGATATTGCTGATCGGCTGTGGCAGAAATACGGAGACGGAATCAGCATCTGGCGTATGCAATCGGAGGACTACAAGAAAAGTATTTCCGACGAACATATCAGTGATGCGCGGCTGGCAAAGCTGTCGCATATTCAGCATCCAACATTGAAAGAGACCGCAACGTGCATACTGGCAAAACAGTATGCGGGCTATCAGGAGAACCTGCTGAAGGAACTTGTGAGAGATGTAAAAGGTCAAAGCAAAAATACAACAAGCATTGAATAGCGCCCCTCATTTGTGCTACAATAATGTAAATATGTATAATTATACCCTGCATACGAGGAGGTACATATATGGAAAGAGAACAGCGGGTTTCTGCGCAGCAGAGAGCAAACAAGACGGCGTTGATCTGCTATGGTGTGATGAACTTTATCCTGATCGCGTGCTATTTGCTTGAGGTTATAAAAAAGAGCCGGACAGTTAACTATTTCATCGTATTTTGCATATTGGCAGTTGTGCCGTGGGTGATCAGTGGACTGATCTATAAAAAGAACAAAACATCAGAACTGATCCAGTATACGATTCCGGCGGGTTTTTGCATATTTTATCTGTTTATTATCTTCACGACAATATCTCCTGTTGCGTATGTTTATGCATTTATTATGGCGATTGTTCTGATACCGATGGGCAGTATCAAGGTAACCGGAGTGTATACAGGAGTGGTAGCGCTGGGCAATGTTGTGCAGGTGATTTATCTGGCAGTGAGTGGTCAACTTATGGCGGCAGATCTGCCAAACATAGAAATACGTGTTGCTTCCACCATTCTTTTTGGTATTTATCTGGTGGTCAGCACAAAAGTGCTCGTGGCGAATAACATGGATCGTCTGGAGGAGATCGAGTCAGAAAAACAGCGCACAGCTGATCTGATGGAGCAGGTGCTGTCCGCTTCCGAGCAGATTACGACAAATATCGGTATGCTTTCGGATAGAATGGGTGTTTTGGAAAACACGACGGGACAGACCATGTCAGCGATGGAAGAAGTGTCGATGGGAACAAATGAGACTGCAGAGTCCATTCAGATACAGATGCAGAAAACAGAAGAGATTCAAAATACGATCGGGAACGTCGGTGAAGCTGCCGGAATGATAGCGTCCGATCTTGATGCGGCACGCGCGGAACTGGACGATTCGAAGGCAACGATCCATGCACTGATCGAACAGGTAGATGTCTCGAATCATGCGAATGAAGATATGGCAGAGGAATTGTCCAAGCTGACTGCATATACGGATCAGATGCAGTCCATCATTGATGTGATCGATAATGTGACTTCGCAGACCAGTCTGCTGTCTTTGAATGCCAGCATTGAGGCGGCCAGAGCAGGAGAAGCCGGTAAAGGCTTTGCAGTTGTCGCAACGGAGATCTCATCCCTGGCAATGCAGACGCAGCAGGCAACAGAAGATATTACTGCGCTGATCAACAACATTTCGGCAGAGCTGGAGGTTGTTGTCCGGGTGATCGAGAATGTTATTTCAAATACAAAGCAACAGAATGAGGCAGCAAACCACACTGCTCAAAGCTTTGATGCGATCAGCAGGAAGATTGATGAGGTATACGACCAGACGGAGCGCACCATGCGGCTGATGAAGGAACTGGAGCACGCCAATGCAGCTATCACGCAGGGGATTGAGACGATCTCAGCGGCCACAGAGCAGGTGACGGCACATTCCAATGAGACGCTGTCTATCAGCTCCGAGAACAGTAAGGTGACCGGAGAGGTCGGAGTCATTATCGGAAAGCTGCATGAAATGGCGCAGGAATTAAGTGGAATGACGGGAGAGTAGTTTATGGGAGACGAAAGAAAAAAAGTACTGGTTATTGATGACAGCGCAATGATACTGAGTAGTGTCAGTAATATGCTTGGCGGTAAATATAAGGTATATTGTGCTACATCGGGTCCGAAAGCGATGGACATTATAGAGGTAACCCCACCGGATCTGATCTTTTTGGATTATGCCATGCCGGATTTTAACGGGAAGGATACCTATGAATTTATCAAGCAGCATCCGGGAATGGAGAATGTGCCGATCATATTTCTGACGGCCATGTCTGATCCGGGTCACGTGAAGGAACTGATCGGATTGAAACCGGCAGGCTATCTGCTGAAGCCGCCGTCACCCTTCAAAATTCTGGAGGCGGCACAAAAGTATTTGGGTTAACGGTAACTATTTGTACGAACTGGCGATAATACCGTGAGGGGAATTGGATGAACTATATTATACATTATGATGTGGCAGCGTTGCTGATCACATTGATAATCATCGCACAATACTATTCAAACAGAAGGATCAGCCTGGGCGTGCGAAAGGTGTTCGTCGTGATGCTGATGATAGCGGCGGGATCCAATGCACTTGATCTGATCACTGTGTATACGATCGAGCATCCGCAGAGCATACCGCTTTGGCTGAATTATCTGGTGAACATGGTGTATCTGCTCAGCTTCAACTGCGTTCCGATGTTGTATTATGTTTATGTGCGTGAGGCGATCAGACCGTCTGAGCGTTGGAGCAGATGGGAATATGTGAAGGCGTTCGGCATGTTTGCTGTGGATGCACTTCTGATTTTTACGACACCGATCACGAAGGGCATTTTCTATTTTGAAAATGGTCTGTATTATAAGCACGGTTCATGGATGGCTTTTTTGTATGTCAGTGCGTTTTATTACATGGTTTCAGCACTGATACAGACGATCAGATACCAGAGCAAGCTGACGCGTTCTCAACGGTTTGTCGTTGTTTTCTATTCGGTCGGAACGATCGTCAGCATTGTTTTCCAACTGGTGTGTTCAGGACTTCTCATCGTGCAGTTTGCAATATCGCTGGCCCTGCTGTTGGTCTATCTGTCGTTGGAAAATCCCGAGGACTTTACCGATGCGCAGATTGGATCATTTAACCGGCTTGCTTTTTCAGAGACGATCAGCAGTTATCTGAGAACTGAAAAGGATTTTGAGGTCATGGGTGTGCAGATTGGCGGTATCGGTTATCTGCGGAGCGTGATCGGTCTGACAAATATTAACGGTCTGATGAAAATGATCGCGGATTTTCTGGAGAGCATTTCAGGCAGGAGGCGAAAGGTCTTTTACGTTGAACAGAACCGGTTCATGATTTTGGTGGAGGGCAGTGATGCGCACTGGGATATGTTCAGAGAAGTACTGCAAAGACGTTTTCAACGACCGTTTACCTTTGAGGGCACAGATTTCAGTCTTGATCTTGCAATGACACTGCTTCCCAATAAAGAGCATCAGGGGATTTCGGATGCGGAGGATATTATACGTATGCTGGAGTGTTCTTTGCAGGAAGCAGAGGAATCCGGTGCCGAGATGATCGTGATTTCCGGAGAACAGCTATTGGAAAAGGGTCGGCGTGAAAGTGAGATTTTGCATATTTTGCGCGAGGCGCTGCGCTACCAGCGATTTGAAGTGTACTATCAGCCGATCTACAGTGTGAAAAAGAAATGCTACTGTTCGGCAGAGGCGCTGATCCGCCTTCGGGATGAGACGATGGGCTATATCAGCCCGGAGGAGTTTGTACCGATTGCGGAACGCCATGGTCTGATTATTGAGATGGGGACTTTTGTGTTCCGGGAAGTGTGTAGCTTTATTGCAAAGAAACGTTTGTGGGAGCGCGGTATCGAATATGTAGATGTGAATCTCTCGGTTGTACAGTGTATGCAGGAAGATCTGCATGAGCGTCTGATCGCCATCATGGATGAATTTCACTTGCCGTATCATTGTATTAATCTGGAGATCACGGAGACAGCGGCAGTGCTTTCTTCTGAAAATCTGCGGGGCAATATGACGAAACTCATGGAAAAAGGTGTCAATTTTTCACTGGATGACTATGGCACGGGATTTTCAAATACAGCGAGCATTATCGAGTATCCGTTTCATACAATTAAATTGGATAAATCCATGCTCTGGTCCGCGACGGATAGCGAGAAGGCGATGTGTGCATTGGAGCATGTGATCGCGATGATCAAGTCCATGCATATGGAGCTGATCTGCGAGGGTGTGGAGACACAGTCGCAGGCAACCATGCTAGAGCATATGGGATGTGACTATTTCCAGGGCTATTATTTTTCTAAACCGGTGAATGCGGAAGGGTTTTTGGATCTGCTGGCAAGAGACCGGGCGTATTCATTGCTGGAGGAAGTGTAGATGCTTGATATTGATGAAAAGAAGGTAGAATATTGGTTGGAGAAAGCAGAGGGAAGTTCCAGAGGGCAGCGTGCATTCGGACTATTTCAAGAGGGGTACAACTGCTCGCAGGCAGTGGTGCTTGCATTTGCAGATCTGATCGGAATGGATGAAAAGGCGCTGGCGCGCATGACATCATCGTTTGGCGGTGGTATGGGACGACTGCGCGAAGTGTGCGGAGCGGTGAGCGGCATGTTTTTTGTGGCAGGTGCATTGTACGGTTACGAGGCGCCGGGGGCTGCCGGACAGCAGGAAAAGGCAGCGCATTACGCGCGGATACAGGAACTTGCCGGTGAGTATCGTGCGGTGAATGGATCGATCGTATGTCGTGAACTGCTGGGGCTCGCTACACCCGGAGCAGATCAGCCTACACCTGAGCTTCGCACGGCGGAATACTATAAAAAGAGACCGTGCGGTCAACTGGTGATGCTGGCCGCGACCATACTGGAGAGCTATATAGAAGAACATCCGACCGACAGACAGGGTGTCTGAAGATCGGATGAAAATATCGGGGTGGTTGAGCGGAACGCGCGATCAGCGCTCCCATCTTCCGCTGGCACCGCAGGGCAGTACCAGTCCGTTTCCGGTGACCGGAAGACCGATCTCACCGGCGTTTACCATGCCGCCCCATTTTTTCAGTTCCAGTGACAGCATATATGCAAGTACGGCGGGCTGCAGACCCGTTGTATAACTATTAATAAGAAAGAACAGTGGTTCATCGCTCAGCAATTGTGTGCATAATTGAATGAGTGGATGAACCTTTTCTTCTATTTTCCAGATCTCGCCTTTGGGACCTCTTCCGTAGGACGGAGGGTCCATAATGATGGCATCGTATGTTTTGCCGCGGCGGATCTCACGCTCTACAAACTTGACGCAGTCATCGACGATCCAGCGGATCGGCGCGTCACCCAGACCGGAACTGACCGCATTCTCTTTTGCCCAGGTCACCATGCCTTTGGACGCATCCACATGTGTGACAGATGCGCCGGCAGCAGCGGCCGCGATCGTGGCACCTCCGGTGTAGGCAAACAGGTTTAAGACCCTGATCGGACGACCTGCGGTGCGGATCTTATCGGAAAACCAGTCCCAGTTGGTCGCCTGTTCCGGAAAGAGCCCGGTGTGTTTGAAGCTGAAGGGCTTTAAGTTGAAGGTCAGAGCATGTCCTTCCAGCGGATATTCGATCGTCCACTGCTCCGGCAGATCAAAAAATTCCCAGTTACCACCGCCTTTGGCGCTGCGGTGGTAATGCCCGTTCAACTGTTTCCAGCGCTTGTCCTGCGGGGTGTTCCAGATGACCTGCGGATCCGGGCGGCGCAGGATATAAGAACCCCATCGCTCCAGCTTCTCACCGTCGCTCGTATCCAGTACCTCGTAGTCATTCCATCTATCTGCAATCCACATATGTGTAGTTCCTTTCTTGACGATATCTTTTCTTCCTATTATTATATATAGAAGAAATACGTGCGTCAAACTGAAATTCATATTTTCGGGTGCTGCATCTTTTGCATTCACGACATCTACATCGCGTAGGCTACGGGCACCTTGGCGTACCGGCAGAGTTTTGCCAGTCGGTTGTGCACCTCGGTAAATTCGCGCGATTGGCACAGAGTAAAAGCAAAACCGGCTTTTCTCTGCTGCCATGTTTATGAATAGCGGATTTCTTTCTCCGCGCGTACCCGAACGCACAAACGACCTGTCAAATCCTCTGCCGATACGCCAAGGTGCCTGTAGCCTGCGTGACGGTATGTAACAGTTGTTTATGCGACGGGTTCACGCGGAGAAAACATAGATCAGCCAGCGATCAGGCAGCAGAGCCAAGCAGATTTTGCTTGGACTCTGTGCCGCGCGCGTGATTTACCCGGTAAGCATAACATACTGTCGAATACTGTCACGCAGGAAGCAGGCGCATTCGAAATCTGGATTGTACAAGAAAAAATACAATCCAAAACACACATTTCTCTTGCATATCCTGAAAAATCCATGTATACTCTTACTTGCTGTGGCATGATAGCTATGAAGCGTGAGGTTGCTGCCCTATGTGGCAGGTTTTCCGTGGAGCGAATGTCAAGTTAGGAAACTGGCGACAAGTCACTGTACCAAGCAAAAATGTCTACAAAGTGTAGAAACAACGTGTGTAAGGCAAGGTAGTATTAAGGAATCTTCCCGCAAGCGGGCCCCTCCTTAAAACTGAGACACACACGGAGAAGTGTACAGTCACCGCTTGTCGTACTGAATTTAAAAGTGCGAAAAGGAGGCGACTTTTTTTATGGCAAGTCAAACAATGAGAATCATCTTAAAGGCGTATGATCACGAGCTGGTAGATGCATCCGCAAAGAAAATCATCGAGACCGTAAAGAAGAACGGAGCGCAGGTGAGCGGACCCGTACCTCTTCCTACAAAGAAGGAAGTAGTTACCATCTTACGTGCAGTACACAAGTACAAAGATTCACGTGAGCAGTTCGAGCAGAGAACCCATAAGAGACTCATCGATATCATTGCTCCCACACAGAAGACTGTAGATGCATTATCAAGATTAGAGATGCCTGCAGGTGTGAACATCGATATCAAAATGAAGTAGGAAGTCTACCCTGACTTCTAGAATGAACGCGTGAGCGTTCCGCTGTAGAAACGCGGCAAGGCCGCAACAGGAGGTATAACATGAATAAAGCAATCTTAGCAACAAAGGTCGGAATGACCCAGATCTTCAATGCTGACGGAGTATTAACTCCCGTAACAGTATTACAGGCTGGTCCTTGCGTTGTTACTCAGGTTAAGACCGTAGAGAACGACGGATACAGCGCTGTACAGGTTGGTTTCGTTGACAAGAAGGAAAAGGTAGTCAACAAGGATGCCAACGGAAAGAAAGAGATCCGCCATCGTCATGGCGTGAACAAGCCTGAGAAAGGACACTTCGACAAAGCAGGTGTTTCAGGCAAGAGATTTGTAAGAGAGTTCAAGTTTGATAACGCTGCTGATTATAATCTGGCAGACGAGATCAAGGCTGACATCTTTGCAGAGGGCGACAAGGTTGACGCTACTGCAATTTCAAAAGGAAAAGGTTTCCAGGGCGCTATCAAGAGATTAGGACAGCACAGAGGACCCATGGCTCATGGTTCAAAGTTCCATCGCCATCAGGGATCAAACGGTGCCTGCTCATCTCCCAGCCGTGTATTTAAGGGAAAAGGAATGCCCGGTCACATGGGAAGCGTACAGGTAACTGTACAGAACCTTGAGATCGTAAAGGTAGATGCAGAGAACAATCTGCTTTTAGTTAAGGGATCAGTTCCTGGACCTAAGAAATGCTTAGTAACAATCAAAGAGACAGTAAAAGCTGGTAAATAGTGCTTATTTGGGAAAGGAGGAATCAGGCAATGGCTAACGTAGCTGTTTATAATATGGAAGGCAAGGAAGTTGGAAAGCTGGACTTAAACGACGCAGTATTCGGCGTGGAAGTGAACGAGCATCTCGTACACATGGCAGTTCTTCAGCAGCTTGCAAACAATCGTCAGGGAACACAGAAGGCAAAGACACGTTCTGAAGTTCGTGGCGGCGGAAGAAAACCTTGGAGACAGAAGGGTACCGGTCATGCAAGACAGGGATCTACCAGAGCTCCTCAGTGGACCGGCGGCGGAGTTGTATTCGCACCCGTTCCCCGCGATTACTCTTTCAAGATCAATAAGAAAGAGAAGAGAGCAGCATTAAAGTCTGCTTTAACATCCAGAGTTCAGGAGAACAAGCTGATCGTTGTTGATGAGTTAAAACTGGATGAGATCAAGACCAAGCAGTTCGCACAGGTTATGAAAAACTTGAACGTTGACAAGGCACTGGTTGTCATCAACGACAACGACCAGAACATCGTGATGAGCGCAAAGAACATCCCGACTGTAAAGGTTGCACAGACCAACACCATCAACGTATTTGATATCTTAAAGTACAGCACCGTAGTAGTAACTAAGGCTGCTGTAGCAACCATCGAGGAGGTGTATGCATAATGGCAAACGTACAGTATTATGACGTAATCCTCTCTCCGGTAGTTACCGAGAAGAGTATGAATGCGATGGCTGAAAAGAAGTACACTTTCTATGTTCATCCGGAAGCAAACAAGACCATGATCAAAGAGGCAGTTGAGAAGATGTTCGACGGCACAAAGGTTGAGAAGGTAAACACCATGAACCTTGACGGCAAGAACAAGAGACGCGGCATGACCGTTGGAAAGACTGCAAAGAAGAAGAAAGCAATCGTTCAGCTGACTGAGGACAGCGCTGATATCGAGATCTTCAGCGGACTGTAAAATGTGTAGGCAGGTCGAAGCATTTACTGCTGAGACCGTGAGAAAATGATGCGAGAGTGCAAAAATCCCATTGCGTCAGCAATTTTAAATGGATTTTTGCAAACTGTGAGAGCATCGAACAGTTCGCGATAACAAAAACGTAACGAGAGTTTGAAAGGAGAACGACAATGGGAATTAAGACATATAATCCCTATACACCTTCCAGAAGAAATATGACTGGATCTGATTTCTCTGAGATCACAAAGAAGACACCTGAGAAGTCTCTGCTCGTTTCCATCCCGAAGCATGCAGGACGTAACAATCAGGGTAAGATCACTGTGAGACATCAGGGTGGCGGAAGCAAGAAGAAATACAGAATCGTAGATTTTAAGAGAAACAAAGATGGAATCCCTGCAAAGGTTATCGGTATCGAGTACGATCCGAACAGAACCGCTAATATCGCACTGATCTGTTATGCAGACGGTCAGAAGGCATACATCCTCGCTCCCGAGGGACTGACTGATGGCATGACCGTTATGAACGGAGCAGAGGCAGAGGTAAGAGTTGGTAACTGCTTACCGTTAGAGAACATCCCGGTTGGTACTCAGGTACACAACATTGAGTTATATGCCGGCAAGGGCGGCCAGATGGTTCGTTCCGCTGGTATGAGCGCACAGCTCATGGCTAAGGAAGGAAAGTACGCAACACTTCGTCTTCCCTCCGGCGAGATGAGAATGGTTCCTCTGAACTGCAGAGCAACTGTTGGAGTAGTTGGAAACGGTGATCACAGCCTGGTTAAGATCGGTAAAGCCGGACGTAAGCGCCACATGGGTATCAGACCTACCGTTCGCGGATCTGTTATGAACCCGAATGACCATCCTCATGGAGGTGGTGAGGGTAGAGCGCCCATCGGACGTCCCGGTCCCTGTACACCTTGGGGCAAGCCTGCTCTTGGACTTAAGACACGTAAGAAGAAGAAATCTTCTAACAAGCTGATCGTAAGAAGAAGAGATGGTAGAGCCATCAAGACTAAATAGGAGGTAAGATATGTCTAGATCACTGAAAAAAGGACCTTTCGCAGACGCAAGCCTGTTAAAGAAAGTAGATGCTATGAACGCTTCTGGTGATAAGAGCGTTATTAAGACCTGGTCACGCCGTTCCACGATCTTCCCTTCTTTCGTTGGACACACAATCGCTGTTCATGACGGAAGAAAGCACGTGCCGGTATATGTGACAGAGGATATGGTTGGTCACAAGCTTGGTGAGTTCGTTGCTACCAGAACCTACAGAGGTCACGGTAAGGACGAGAAGAAGTCAGGAGTAAGATAAATATTTGAAAGGAGGTTCTAGTCATGGCTAAAGGACATAGATCCCAGATTAAGAGAGAAAGAAATGCAAACAAAGATACCAGACCTTCTGCAAAGTTATCTTATGCAAGAATGTCTGTTCAGAAAGCTGGATTTGTATTAGATGCCATTCGTGGAAAGGATGTTGATACCGCACTGGCTATCGTGACATACAATCCCAGATATGCGTCAAGCGTTGTAGAGAAGCTGTTAAAGTCAGCGATCGCAAATGCTGAGAACAACAACGGAATGAAGAGAGAAGATCTCTACGTTGAGGAGTGCTACGCAAACAAAGGACCTACAATGAAGAGAATCAGACCGAGAGCACAGGGTAGAGCTTATCGTATCGAGAAGAGAATGAGCCACATCACAATCGTGCTGAATGAAAGATAGGAGGTAGGACATGGGACAGAAAGTAAATCCTCATGGCTTAAGAGTCGGAGTAATCAAAGATTGGGACTCTAAGTGGTATGCAGAGGCTGACTTCGCAGACAACTTAATCGAAGATCATGAGATCAGAAAGTTCTTAAAGAAAAAATTATATGCAGCAGGCATCTCAAAGATTGAGATCGAGCGTGCATCTGACCGTGTAAAGGTAATCGTTTATACCGCAAAGCCCGGTGTTGTCATCGGTAAGGGCGGCGCTGAGATCGAGAAGATCAAGGCTGAGGTACAGAAGCTGACAACCAAGAAGCTGGTTGTTGATATCAAAGAGGTCAAGAGACCTGACAAGGATGCACAGTTAGTAGCAGAGAACATCGCTCAGCAGTTAGAGAACCGTGTATCTTTCCGTAGAGCAATGAAGTCTTGCATGAGCAGAACAATGAAGGCCGGCGCACTTGGAATCAAGGCAAGCTGTTCCGGACGTCTTGGTGGAGCAGATATGGCTCGTACCGAGTTCTACAACGAGGGAACCATTCCCCTTCAGACACTGCGTGCAGATATCGATTATGGATTCGCTGAGGCAGATACCACCTACGGCAAGGTTGGCGTAAAGGTATGGATCTACAAGGGCGAGGTACTTCCTAAGAAGGGTAATAAGGAAGGAGGAGCACAATAATGTTAATGCCGAAGAGAGTAAAGCGGAGAAAACAGTTCCGTGGCACTATGACAGGAAAGGCTTCCAGAGGTAACAAGATCACAAACGGTGAGTATGGTATTATCGCAATGGAGCCGGCTTGGATTAAATCAAATCAGATTGAAGCAGCCCGTATCGCTATGACCCGTTACATTAAGCGTGGTGGTAAGGTATGGATCAAGATTTTCCCTGACAAACCCGTTACAGCAAAACCTGCTGAGACTCGTATGGGTTCCGGAAAAGGAACATTAGAGTACTGGGTAGCAGTCGTTAAGCCGGGCCGTGTAATGTTCGAGATCTCAGGAGTATCCGAGGAGATCGCTCGCGAGGCATTACGTCTGGCAACACACAAATTACCTTGCAAGTGTAAAGTAGTTTCTCGTGCAGACTTAGAAGGCGGTGAATCAAATGAAAACTAGTAAATATTTAGAAGATCTGCGTACACAGTCCGCTGACGAGCTGAATGCGCAGTTAGTAGATGCAAAGAAGGAACTTTTCAATTTGAGATTCCAGAACGCTACGAATCAGTTAGATAACACTGGAAGAATCAAAGAAGTAAGAAAAAATATTGCCAGAATTCAGACTATCATCACTGAAAAGGCGAATGCATAATCCCAGTGAAAGGAGATCAGATCCGTGGAAGAAAGAAATCTTAGAAAAACACGTGTCGGCGTGGTTGTAAGCGATAAGATGGACAAGACAATCGTTGTAGCCGTAAAGGACAACGTAAGACATCCTCTGTACAATAAGATCGTCAAGAGAACCTACAAGTTAAAGGCTCATGATGAGAACAATGAGTGCAAGAAGGGTGATACCGTTAAAGTAATGGAGACAAGACCTTTATCCAAGGACAAGAGATGGAGACTTGTTGAGATTATGGAGAGAGCGAAATAATTAAAGGAGGATACCGGCATGGTACAGCAGGAAAGTAGATTAAAAGTTGCTGATAATACTGGTGCAAAGGAGTTACTGTGCATCCGTGTTATGGGCGGTTCTACAAGAAGATATGCAAACATCGGTGACATCATCACTGCCAGCGTTAAAGATGCAACACCAGGCGGCGTTGTAAAGAAGGGTGACGTTGTAAAGGCAGTTGTTGTCCGCAGCGTAAAGGGCGCTCGTCGTAAAGATGGTTCTTATATCAAGTTTGATGAGAACGCCGCAGTTATCATCAAGGATGATAAGACTCCCAGAGGAACCCGTATTTTTGGACCAGTAGCAAGAGAGCTTCGTGAAAAGCAGTTCATGAAGATCGTTTCTCTGGCTCCGGAAGTATTATAGGAGGTAGACAATGGCATCATTAAAGATTAAAAAAGGTGATACCGTTAAGGTGATCGCCGGCAAAGATAAAGACAAAGAGGGCAAGGTAATTGCCGTAGATCCTAAGAAGAATACCGTTCTGGTTGAGGGTGTGAACATGATCACAAAGCACACCAAGCCCAGCATGGCAAACCAGCAGGGTGGTATTATTCATCAGGAAGGTCCCATTGACATTTCTAACGTAATGTACGTTCACAAGGGAAAGGCTACCCGCGTAGGCTTCAAGATGGACGGAGACAAGAAGGTACGTTTCGCAAAGTCAACCGGCGACGTTATCGACTAAGTAGAGAGGAGGTCCAGAAGTGAGCAGATTAAGAGATCAGTACGAGAATGAGATCAAAGACGCAATGGTCAAAAAGTTTGGCTATAAAAATGTAATGGAGATTCCGAAGCTTGACAAGGTCGTAGTCAACATGGGTGTTGGCGAGGCTAAGGAGAACGCAAAGATTCTGGAAGCTGCTATGGGAGACATGGAGATCATCACCGGTCAGAAGCCCATCGCAACCAAGTCTAAGAACTCCATCGCAAACTTCAAAATCAGAGAGGGTATGCCCATCGGATGTAAGGTTACCTTAAGAGGAGAGAAGATGTATGAGTTCGTTGATCGTTTAGTGAACCTTGCATTACCTCGTGTACGTGACTTCCGTGGCGTAAACCCCAACGCTTTTGATGGCAGAGGTAACTACGCACTCGGAATCAAGGAGCAGTTGATCTTCCCTGAAATCGAGTATGACAAGATTGATAAGGTACGCGGAATGGATATCATTTTCGTTACTACCGCTAAGACCGATGAGGAAGCGCGTGAGTTATTGACCTTATTCAATATGCCGTTTGCAAAGTAGAAGCAGGAGGAAACTTAAATGGCAAAGACATCTATGAAAATTAAGCAGCAGCGCAAACCCAAGTTCTCTACCAGAGCTTACACACGCTGTAGAGTATGCGGCCGTCCGCATTCTGTATTAAGAAAATATGGTATCTGCAGAGTATGCTTCCGCGAGATGGCATACAAGGGAGAGATCCCCGGCGTAAAGAAGGCTAGCTGGTAGGCCGAAAGCAACTTAACGAAATCGAGCCACAGGCGATGATTGAGTTTAGTGCGAGGCCGTTCTCTGAGATTAGCAAGAACGAGTCAACGACGAAGTTCGAGCTTAGCGAAGAGAACTTCCTTATAAAAAGAAGAAAAAAGCAGATATCAAAACAAAAGGAGGTAAATATTCATCATGACAATGAGTGATCCTATTGCAGATATGCTTACAAGAATCCGTAATGCTAACACTGCAAAACATGATACAGTAGATATCCCTTCATCCAAGATCAAGGTTGCAATCGCTGACATTCTTGTTGACGAGGGATATATCGCAAAATACGACATCATTGACGAGGGAAGCTACAAGACCATGCGTGTGACCCTGAAATATGGTGCAGATAAGAACGAGAAGATCATCACCGGTATCAAGAGAATCTCTAAGCCGGGTCTTCGCGTGTACGCAGGAAAGGATGAGATCCCCAGCGTCCTTGGCGGACTTGGAATCGCGATCCTTTCAACAAACAAAGGTATCCTTACCGACAAGCAGGCTCGCAAGGCTCAGGTCGGCGGAGAAGTTTTAGCTTTCGTTTGGTAATCAACTAATTCACGTATATATATTATAGGAGGTACGGGCATGTCACGTATAGGAAGAATGCCAATCGCGGTACCTGCAGGTGTAACTGTAGATATTGCAGAAAATAATAAAGTGACTGTAAAAGGTCCCAAGGGAACCCTTGAGAGAGTATTACCCTCTGAGATGGAGATCAAGAAAGAGGGCGAGGAGATCATCGTAACCAGACCGAACGATCTGAAGAAGATGAAGTCCTTACATGGTCTGACAAGAACTCTGATCAACAACATGGTTGTCGGTGTTACCGATGGCTATACCAAGGAGTTAGAGGTAAACGGTGTTGGTTACAGAGCATCAAAATCCGGTAATAAACTTACTTTAAACCTTGGATATTCTCATCCGGTAGAGATGATCGATCCTGAGGGAATCGAGTCTGCCGTTGATGGTAACAAGATCATTGTTAAAGGTATCGATAAAGAAAAAGTTGGCCAATATGCGGCTGAAATCAGAGATAAGAGACGTCCTGAGCCTTACAAGGGTAAAGGTATCAAGTATGCTGATGAAGTTATTAGACGTAAAGTTGGTAAGACTGGTAAGAAATAATTGAAGGAGTGTGACTAAAAATGGTTAAGAAAGAATCAAGATCTGAGATTCGTGCGAAAAAGCACAGAAGAGTTCGTAATAACCTTGCTGGAACCGCAGAGAGACCGCGTTTAGCTGTTTTCAGAAGTAATAATCATATGTACGCTCAAATTATTGATGATACAGTTGGCAACACCCTTGTTTCTGCATGTACTTTAGACAAAGAAGTAAAGGATGCAGTAGAAAAGACTAATAACGTAGATGCAGCAGCTCAGGTAGGAACTGTTATCGCAAAGAAGGCGTTAGACAAGGGAATCACCACTGTAGTCTTTGATAGAGGCGGCTTCATATATCAGGGTAAGATCAAGGCTTTAGCTGATGCAGCAAGAGAAGCTGGGTTAACATTCTAATTAAGGAGGAAATATTTGCATGAAACGCGAAATTATTGATGCTAGTCAATTAGAGTTAACAGAAAAAGTTGTAGCCATCAAGCGAGTAACAAAGGTAGTTAAGGGTGGACGTAACATGCGCTTTTCTGCATTAGTAGTTGTTGGTGACGGCAACGGACATGTTGGCGCAGGCATTGGTAAAGCAGCCGAGATCCCTGAGGCAATCCGCAAGGGTAAAGAGGATGCGACCAAGAAGCTTATTTCTGTTAAGTTAGACGAGAACAAGAGTATTACACATGACATTCAGGGAAAGCATACAGGAGCTACCGTATTGCTGAAGAGATCCATCGAAGGTACCGGTATCATCGCCGGAGGTCCTGCACGTAACGTGTGCGAGCTTGCCGGAATCAAGAATATCCGTACCAAGTCTTTGGGATCAAACAATAAGCAGAACGTTGTACTTGCTACAATCGACGCTTTAAGCCAGTTAAAATCCCCTGAGGAAGTGGCTAAGGCTCGTAACAAATCTGTAGAAGAGATCGTAGGCTAAGGAGGGACATCGAAATGGCAGATAAGGTAAAAGTAACATTAGTAAAATCTACAATCGGTGCCGTTCCCAAGAACAAGAAGACCATCGAAGCATTAGGCCTCACCAAGATGTACAAGACGGTTGAGCTGCCGAACAACGCTGCAACAGCAGGCGCGCTTCGCAAGGTTGCACCGTATGTAAAAGTAGAAGAAGTTTAATCAAAAAAACGATAAGGAGGTGTCAGCATGGACTTATCTAATTTAAAACCGGCTGAAGGTTCAACACATAACGATAATTTCAGAAGAGGCCGTGGACACGGTTCAGGAAATGGCAAGACCGCTGGTAAGGGACACAAGGGTCAGAAAGCTCGTTCAGGAGCTCCGAGACCTGGTTTCGAGGGTGGCCAGATGCCTTTATACAGACGAATCCCCAAGCGTGGATTTACTAACCGCAATACCAAAGAGATCGTTGCGATCAACATCGATCGTCTGGAGTGCTTCGACAATGACGCTGTTGTCACTGTAGATGCACTGATCGAGGCTGGTATTGTAAGCAATCCCCGCGATGGCGTGAAAATCCTTGGAAATGGAGAATTAACCAAGAAGCTCAACGTTCAGGTGAACGCATACAGCGCAAGCGCAAAGGAAAAGATTGAGGCACTTGGTGGAAAAGCAGAGGTGATCTAATGTTAAGAACACTTCGAGATGCATTTAAGGTAAAAGACATCAGAACAAGAATGTTATTCACATTTTTGATGTTAGTTGTCATCCGTATTGGCTGTCAGATCCCGGTTCCCGGAATCAATGGCGAACTGTTCAAAGAATGGTTTGCCAGCCAGACCGGCGGAGCATTCAGCTTTTTTGATGCGATCACTGGTGGTTCTTTCCTTGATATGTCAATCTTCGCATTGAATATTACACCGTACATCACATCATCCATTATCATTCAGTTGATGACAATTGCGATCCCTCAGCTGGAGGAGATGCATAAGGATGGCGAGGACGGCCGCAAAAAGCTGACCGCTATCACACGTTATGTCACAGTGGGACTTGCAATTATGCAGTCTACTGCACTGGGCATCAGCTTTGGAAGACAGGGATGGCTGTATGATTACAATGCATGGTCAGTCATTCAGGTGATTGTTATTTTGACTGCCGGATCTGCAGTACTGATGTGGATCGGCGAGCGTATCACAGAGCGTGGTGTTGGAAACGGTATTTCCATCGTGTTGGTGATCAACATTATCTCACGAATCCCCAATGATCTGGGTACGCTGTGGCAGCAGTTTATTTCCGGCAAGAGTGTTGCAAGAGCAGTGCTTGCAGGCGTTGTTATCGTGGCAATCATTCTTGCACTGGTTGTATTTGTTGATGTTCTGCAGAACGCAGAGCGCAAGATTCCTGTACAGTATTCCCGTAAGATCCAAGGACGCAAGCAGGTGGGCGGACAGAGCAGCAATATTCCCTTAAAGGTGAATACAGCGGGCGTTATTCCGATCATCTTTGCACAGTCTATCATGCAGTTCCCGGTGATCATTGCAGGAATGCTTGGAAAAGGAAACGGTACAGGCATCGGATCTCAGATTATCAAGACTTTAAATCAGTCAAACTGGTGCGATCCCAGTCAGCCGGTATACACCATCGGTCTGGTGATCTATCTGGTACTGATCGTCGCATTTGCTTATTTCTATACCTCAATCACCTTCAATCCGTTGGAGATTGCAGATAACATGAAAAAGCAGGGTGGATTTATTCCCGGTATCAGACCCGGAAAGCCCACCAGCGATTATCTGAATTCCATTTTGGGCTATATCATCTTCATCGGTGCGATCGGCTTATCAATCTGTGCATTTCTTCCGATTTTCTTTAACGGAGTGTTTAATGCATCCGTATCCTTTGCAGGAACATCTATCATCATTATCGTAGGTGTTGTTGTAGAGACGATCAAGCAGATCGAGTCACAGATGCTCGTACGCCACTACAAAGGATTCTTGAGCAATTAAATCATGCAATTTATTATGGAGATACGCCCGAGGTGTATCTCCATAGGTGGTTTAGCGGAAATTATATAAGGAGGATTTACAATGAAGATCATCATGTTAGGTGCACCCGGAGCAGGTAAGGGAACACAGGCAAAGCAGATTGCAGGAAAGTATTCCATCCCGCATATCTCTACCGGTGACATTTTCCGTGCAAATATCAAAAACGGTACGGAGTTAGGAAAAAAGGCAAAAGAGTACATGGATCAGGGACTTCTGGTTCCCGATGAGCTGACCTGTGATCTGGTCATGGATCGTATTCAGCAGGATGACTGCAAGAACGGTTTTGTACTGGACGGATTCCCCAGAACGATCCCGCAGGCAGAGGCGCTTGACGCAGCACTCACGAAGATCGGTGAGAAAATGGATTATGCCATCGATGTGGATGTACCCGACGAGAATATTGTCAGCCGTATGTCAGGCAGACGCGCATGTTTAGATTGTGGTGCTACTTATCACATCGTATCCCTGCCGCCCAAGACAGAGGGCAAGTGTGATCACTGTGGAAGCGATCTCGTTCTTCGCGACGACGACAAGCCGGAGACCGTACAGAAGCGTCTGACGGTTTATCATGAGCAGACACAGCCCCTGATCGATTATTACAAGAACCAGGGCATCTTGAAATCTGTGGACGGAACACAGCCGATGGAAGCTGTATTTACTGCCATCACAGACATTTTAGGAGCTTAAGATCATGCCGGTAACAATCAAAAATGCGGAAGGTATCGAACTGATGCGTATTGCCGGACAGATTCTTGGCAGAGTGCATAATGAGGTGGCGAAAGAGCTGAAAGCCGGAATGACCACCTGGGATATCGATCATCTTGCCGAAGATCTGATCCGCAGCTATGGATGTACGCCGTCGTTTTTGAACTATCAGGGATTTCCCGCCAGCGTGTGTGTTTCAGTCAATGATGAAGTTGTTCACGGTATTCCCAGTAAATACCGGATCCTTCAGGAGGGCGATATCGTCAGCCTTGACATGGGACTCATCTATAAGGGTTACCAGTCGGACGCGGCCCGCACACACGGGATCGGACCGATCTCTGAGGAGGCAGCTCTTTTAATAGAAAGAACACGCCAGAGCTTTTTTGAAGGTGCGCGCATGGCAAAAGCAGGGAATCACCTGTTTGATATCGGAAAAGCGATCGATGCATATATCAGACCTTTTGGCTATGGCATCGTCCGTGATCTGTGCGGACACGGCATTGGACGCCATATGCACGAGGAACCGGAGATTCCCAATTACCGCATTGCAAAACGCGGTATGAAACTGAAAGCGGGCATGACGCTTGCCATTGAACCGATGATCAATGCCGGTACTTATGCGGTGAAATGGAAACCGGACGGATGGACAGTTGTGACAAGAGACGGTTCTCTATCCGCTCATTATGAGAACACGGTTCTCGTGACGGAGGACGGACCGGAGATCCTGTCATTAGTAGAAGAATAAATACGCAAACGTTTCTAAGATTGTTAAAGGAGAATCAATATGTCAAAAGCAGATGTTATTGAGGTAGAAGGTGTAGTTGTAGAGAAGTTACCGAACGCATTTTTCAAGGTAGAGCTGGAGAATGGTCATCAGATCCTTGCCACCATCAGCGGCAAGCTTCGCATGAACTTCATCCGCATCTTACCCGGAGACAAGGTGACAATCGAGATGTCACCCTACGATCTGACCAAGGGCAGAATCATTTGGAGAGATAAATAAATTTTTTTCAAAAAGTGCAAAAAGAAGTTGATTTCTTGACGCGTCCGTGCTACAATAGCACTCGGACGCGTCTGTTTTTGTTCTACCAGTGCGTCCGGAAACACGTAATATAGGCGTTTAGGAAAGGAGGATTTGAGATGAAAGTCAGATCATCAGTAAAACCTATCTGTGAGAAATGCAAAGTTATCAAGAGAAAAGGTAGTATCCGTATTATCTGTGAAAATCCTAAACATAAGCAGAGACAGGGTTAATTACCGAATGCTCCCGTAAATGGGGCGAACAAAGATTATGGCGGCTGTCAGCGGATGACTATCTTAAGTTCGCTGATTCATAATAAACAGCTATACGGCTGGAAGATTTTTCCTTACATACCGAGAGGGAGATCTTCAAAAGTAATAATGAAAATGAGGCGTCACGATCCGGGTGTATGCACACATTTCAGGCCGGGCAACCGGAGCTGCATGGGTTCGGAGAAGGTGACAGATATTTACGAAAAATTAAACGGAGGTGTCAATACACATGGCTCGTATCGCAGGTGTAGATTTACCAAGAGAAAAACGTGTAGAAATCGGCTTAACTTACATCTATGGAATCGGTAGAGTAAGTGCGACAAAGATTTTAAAGCAGGCAAATGTTAATCCTGATACTCGCTGCAGAGACTTAACTGACGATGAGGTTAAGGCGATCAGTGCTGTTATCGATGAGACTATGACTGTAGAAGGTGATCTTCGCAGAGAGATCGCTCTGAATATCAAGAGATTACAGGAGATTGGATGCTATCGTGGTATCCGTCACAGAAAGGGTCTGCCCGTACGTGGTCAGAAGACAAAGACCAATGCACGTACACGTAAGGGTCCGAAGAGAACTGTAGCAAACAAGAAGAAGTAATATATATTTTGAAGAAAGTAGGTTAGTTTAGCATGGCGAAAAAAGTTGCAAAAAAAGTAACAAAAAAGCGCGTAAAGAAAAACGTTGAACGCGGACAGGCACACATTCAGTCATCTTTCAATAATACAATTGTAACTCTTACAGATACTGAAGGTAACGCATTATCATGGGCGAGTGCTGGTGGTCTTGGATTTAGAGGTTCAAAGAAATCTACTCCCTATGCTGCACAGATGGCAGCAGAGACAGCTACCAAGGCTGCTCTGATTCATGGTTTAAAGACAGTTGACGTATTTGTAAAGGGTCCCGGCTCAGGTCGTGAGGCAGCTATCCGTGCGCTTCAGGCATGCGGTCTTGAGGTTACATCAATCACTGACGTAACTCCCGTACCTCATAACGGATGTCGTCCACCCAAACGTAGAAGAGTTTAATTAGGAGGTATTATTAAGATGGCAGTTAATAAAGTACCTGTTCTGAAAAGATGCAGATCCCTTGGCTTAGAGCCGAGTTATTTAGGATATGATAAGAAGTCTAATCGTAATTTAGTTAGAGCAAACCGTAAGGTATCTGAGTACGGTTTACAGCTTCGCGAGAAGCAGAAGGCAAAGTTCATCTACGGCGTACTGGAGAAGCCCTTCCACAACTACTATGAGAGAGCTGATCAGATGAAGGGTATGACCGGTGCCAACCTGATGACAATGCTTGAGTCCAGACTGGACAACGTTATTTTCCGTCTTGGTTTTGCCAGAACCAGAAGAGAGGCAAGACAGGTTGTTGACCACAAGTTCGTATTAGTAAACGGCAAGCAGGTAAACATCCCTTCTTATCTTGTAAAGGCTGGCGATACGATCGAGATCCGCGAGAAGAGCAAGAACATCCAGAGATTTAAAGATATCAAGGAGACCACCGCAGGAAGATTAGTTCCCGAGTGGTTAGATGCAGATTTAGAGAATTTACAGGGAACCGTAAAAGAGTTACCTACCCGTGACATGATCGATGTACCTGTAGATGAAATGCTTATCGTCGAGTTATACTCTAAATAATAGGCAACGTTGATATCAAATAAGGAGGGACTTTGCAGTGTTCGAATTTGAAAAGCCGAAGATTGAAATAGCAGAGATTTCCGAAGACAAGAAATACGGCAGATTTGTCGTAGAACCCTTGGAAAGAGGATATGGTACAACACTTGGTAATTCTTTGAGAAGAATCATGCTCTCATCATTACCGGGTGCAGCAGTCAGCCAGATCAAGATTGATGGTGTGTTACATGAGTTCAGCTCCATCCCCGGAGTAAAAGAGGATGTGACTGAGATCATCATGAACATCAAGAACCTGGCTATCAAGAATACTAGCCCGACAAACGAATCTAAAGTTGCTTATATTGAATTTGAAGGCGAAGGCATTGTGACCGCAGCAGATATTCAGGTGGATTCCGATATCGAGATCATGAACCCTGAACTGGAGATCGCACATTTAAATGGTGGTCCGGACTGCAGACTGTATATGGAGTTGACCATCACCGGCGGTCGCGGATATGTCAGCGCAGACAAAAATAAGAGTGAGGATCTGCCCATCGGCGTGATTTCGGTAGATTCCATTTATACTCCGGTAGAGCGTGTGAACCTGCTGATCGAGAATACTCGTGTCGGACAGATCACAGACTATGATAAGCTGACATTGGATGTATATACCAATGGAACCTTAGAGCCGGATGAAGCAATCTCTCTTGCAGCTAAGGTGCTCAGCGAGCACTTAAACCTGTTCATCGATCTGTCAGAGAATGCCCAGAAGGCAGAGGTCATGATCGAGAAGGAAGACAATGCACAGGCAAAGGTTCTGGAGATGAATATCGACGAGCTGGAGTTATCCGTGCGCTCATACAACTGTCTGAAGCGCGCAGGTATCAATACGGTTGAGGAACTGACCAACCGCACACCTGAGGATATGATGAAGGTTCGTAACCTTGGACGCAAGTCTTTAGATGAAGTATTGGCAAAATTAAAGGAGTTAGGCTTACAGCTTAATTCCGGTGATGAGTAAATGTGGCAATAGCCGGCATTGACATGATAAGTCCGAAGAGCACATGCCGATGTACCACAGATGGAGGAAAAAATAATGGCAAAGTATAGAAAGTTGGGAAAGACTTCTTCCCAGAGAAAAGCATTACTGAGAAATCAGGTTACACAGCTGATCTATAATGGAAAGATCGTTACTACAGAGGCAAGAGCAAAGGAGATCCGTAAGTGGACCGAGAAGCTCATCGCTCTGGCAGTAAAAGAGAAAGACAACTACGAGGAAGTTACCGTTAAGGCTAAGGTTGCCCGCAAGGACGCTGATGGCAAGCGTGTAAAGGAAGTTGTAGACGGAAAGAAAGTTACCGTATATGACGAAGTTGACAAGACTATCAAGAAGGATAAGCCTTCTCGTCTGCATGCACGTCGCCAGATGTTACAGATCCTTTACCCTGTAACTGAGGTTCCTGCTGAGCTGGCCGGACGTAAGAGAAATACCAAGAAGGTAGATCTTCCTGCAAAGTTATTTGATGAGATCGCACCGAAGTACGTTGACCGTAAGGGTGGTTACACCAGAATCGTTAAGATCGGTGAGCGTAAGGGCGACGGCGCAATGACTGTTGTTATCGAGTTAGTTTAATTCAGACACCGAATTGATTAAATGCCTGAGGCAAATTGCCTTAGGCATTTTTTTGTGATATACTAATGGCTATGAATGAAAAAGTCTATAAAACACTGGAATACAACAAAATAATCGATAAATTAGAGGCGCACGCTTTCTCGGCAGAAGCAAAAAAACGCTGCCGGGAACTGGAGCCGATGACAGACCGCGCAGCCATTGAAGAGGCGCAGACCTATACGAAAGATGCATTGTCGCGAATCCTGAAAAACGGAAGCGTTTCACTCTCCGGTATCACGGATGTGAATGGATCTTTGCAGAGACTGCGGCTGGGAGCATCGCTTTCCGCAATCGAGCTGCTTCGCATCTGCTCGCTGCTGGAAACCGCGAAGCGCATGAAAAATTTTGCGAAAGGCAAATCCGAAGATGCACCGAGAGACAGCCTGGATGCGATGTTTACGGCCTTAGAACCGTTAAACAGCCTGCAGGATGAGATCCGCCGCTGTATCATTTCCGAGGAGGAGATCGCGGACGATGCCAGCGCGAAGCTGCGCAGCATCCGAAAAAGTATCCGTGGTATGAATGACCGCGTGCACGCGCAGTTAAACAAGCTGATGGCGCAGGAGAGTACCAGAAACTGCCTGCAGGATGCCGTTGTCACGATGCGTGGAGACCGCTATTGTCTGCCGGTCAAGGCGGAGTACAAGTCACAGATCCCGGGCATGGTGCATGATCAGTCTTCCACCGGCTCTACAGTTTTTATCGAGCCGCTGTCCGTGGTGAATCTGAATAACGAGTTGAAAACACTGCTCATTGAGGAGCAGGAGGAGATCGAGGCGATCCTGGCGGAGCTGTCCAACCAGACAGCGGAGCATTCCGTGACACTGGAATCGGATTATCGCGTGCTTGTGGAACTGGATTTTATCTTTGCAAAGGCAGAATTGGCAAAGGATTATAACGGTGTGGCACCGCTTTTTAATACGGAAGGACGCATCAATATCCGACGGGGCAGACATCCGCTGCTTGACCAGAAAAAGGTCGTGCCCATCGATATCCGCCTTGGCGAGGAATTTGACCTGCTGGTTGTGACCGGACCGAATACCGGCGGTAAGACGGTATCATTAAAAACCGTCGGACTACTGACATTGATGGGTCAGGCGGGACTGCATATCCCGGCGAATGACCGCTCGGAGCTGGCAATCTTCCACGATGTGTTTGCAGATATCGGAGATGAGCAGAGTATTGAGCAGAGTTTATCCACCTTTTCATCGCATATGACCAATATTATCCGCATTCTGGACCATGTGGATGATCAATGTCTCGTTTTGTTCGACGAGTTGTGTGCCGGAACCGATCCGACCGAGGGCGCGGCACTGGCGATCGCAATACTGGATGATCTGCATAAGCGCGGGGTGCGCACGATGGCGACGACGCACTACAGCGAGATCAAGGTGTATGCCCTCAGCACACCGGGCGTGGAAAACGCCTGCTGTGAGTTTGATGTGGAGACGTTAAGCCCCACCTATCGTCTGTTGATCGGTATACCGGGCAAGAGCAATGCATTTGCGATCTCAGGCAAGCTGGGACTGCCGTCCTATCTGATCGATGACGCAAAGGTGCGCATCACCTCGGAACAGCAGAGCTTTGAGGATCTGATCGCAGATCTGGAAACGAGCCGTGTAACGATCGAGAAGGAACGCGCGGAGATCGAGCAGTATAAATCAAAGAATAAGAACCTGAATCAGCAGCTGGCGCGCAAACAGGAGCGTCTGGATGAGAGCCGTGACAAGATCCTGCGGGAGGCCAACGAGCAGGCGGCAGCGATCCTAAAAGAGGCAAAGGATTATGCGGACGCGACGATTCGCAATTTCCAGAAATACGGAGCGGCGGCTCCTTCCATGAAGGACATGGAGCGGGAGCGCACAGCGCTGCGTGAAGAGATCGGCAAGCGTCAGGATAAGGCTGCGGATAAAAAGAAAAAACAGCAGCAACACAATCATCAGGCACCGAAAAAGCTGCGTGTGGGCGATAAGGTCAAGGTGCTCAGCATGAATCTGACCGGAACCGTGCACACACTTCCCGATGCCAAGGGAAATCTGTTCGTACAGATGGGTATTCTGCGCTCGCAGGTCAATGTGAATGATCTGGTGCTGATCGATGAGAATGCAGATGTGAAGGCTGCAAAGAAAAAGTATGAAAAGACCGGTTCGGGCAGCATCAAGATGTCCAAGTCGGCATCTGTTTCCACAGAGGTTATGCTGATCGGATTGACCGTCGATGAGGCGCTGGCAAAGCTGGACAAATATCTGGATGATGCGCTGCTCGCGCATATGCCGTCTGTGCGCATTGTACACGGGAAAGGAACCGGAGCACTCAGAAATGCGGTACATTCGCATCTGAAACGTCTCAGCTATATTGATAACTATCATCTGGCAGAGTTCGGCGAGGGCGATGCAGGTGTGACGATCGCAGAGTTTAAATAGGAGAACCGATTATGGTAGCAAAACAGAAAATATTGATCGTAGATGATGACAACAATATCGCGGAGCTCATTTCGCTTTATCTGACGAAAGAGTGCTTTGACACAAAGATCGTCAACGACGGTGAGGAAGCGCTTTTGGCGTACAAGAGCTACAACCCGAATCTGATCCTGCTGGATCTGATGCTGCCGGGCATTGACGGCTATCAGGTCTGTCGTGAGATACGGGCAAAAGATAATATTCCGATCATCATGCTCTCCGCAAAGGGCGAGGTGTTTGACAAGGTGCTTGGGCTGGAGCTGGGTGCGGATGATTACATTATGAAGCCCTTTGATTCCAAGGAGATGGTGGCGCGTGTAAAAGCTGTACTGCGGCGTTACCAGGCTGCAAAGCCGGAAAGCCCGACAGCTGCGGCGATCAAGATGGTGTCTTACACGGATCTGGAGGTCAATCTTTCGAATTACTCCGTGGTATATATGGGTGAAAACATCGATATGCCTCCGAAGGAACTGGAGTTGTTGTATTTTCTGGCATCTTCTCCCAATCAGGTGTTTACGAGAGAACAGTTGCTGGACAATATCTGGGGCTATGAATACATCGGAGATACCAGAACGGTGGATGTCCATGTAAAACGTCTTCGTGAGAAGATCAAGGATCACGATGGCTGGGGCATCACGACCGTATGGGGTATCGGTTACAAGTTTGAGGTTAGGGAATAGGAATGAAACGAACGCTTGGATATAAGCTGATCGGCGGTATTGTACTGTATGGCGTGCTTGGCTTCCTTCTGGTGGCATCTCTGGTAGAGTGGACATTTCAGCAGAAGGCACAGAGTACAGAGGCGACCAGACTCTACAAAGAGGCGCTGGCGATCACTTCCAACTATGCAGAGGATTATTACAGGAATCGTCTGACGCAGGAGGAACTGGAAGCACAGATGCGCGTGCTGTCCGTCTATACAGAGGGTGAGATCTGGATCATCGACCGCAAGGGAATCGTTCTGATCGGAAACGAAGAGAATGGGGAACCTTATGAGATTCCGGATTTTCGCATCTCGGATTTCGGAACAAAATATTACTGTGCAGGAAATTTTTACGGCAGCTTTGATGAGCAGATGCTGACCGTTTTTGCGCCGATCACGGTTGATTATCAGGTGAGGGGCTATGTGATGATCCACAAAAGCATCCGCGAGATCTATCAGGATGCCGATCATTTCCTGAATATGTCCTATATGGCGCTCATCACACTGCTGCTGTTCAGTATCGTATTTCTTGTGGCGTATTTGTGGCATAACTACAGGCGTATCTGGCGCATGAACCGCATCGCGCATAAGTATATGGAGGGTGATCTGTCCAGTGTGATGGATGACACATCCGAGGATGAACTGGGATTTTTGTCGGCTTCTTTTAATTATATGGCGAATGAGCTGAATACGCTGGAGGAGGATCAGCGGAAGTTTGTCTCCAACATCTCACATGATTTTCGCTCGCCGCTGACTTCGATCAAGGGCTATGTGGAAGCGATGCTCGACGGAACGATCCCGGTGGAGATGCAGGATAAATACCTGAACATTATCATCACGGAGACGGAGCGTCTGACCAAGCTGACAAGCGGACTGATCGAGCTCAATCAGTACGGCGGACATGGAAAGACGATCCTTGATAAAACAGATTTTGACATCAATCAGGTCATTGGACAGACGGCGGCTACCTTCGAGGGCGCATGCAATGAAAAACGAATTGTGCTGGAACTGGTTCTGACCGGAGACGAGCTGTTTGTACATGCGGACAAGTCAAAGATCCAGCAGATCATTTACAATCTGACGGACAATGCGATCAAGTTCAGCCATCATGATTCTTCCATACGCATAGAGACACATGTCAAAAATGAGAAGGTATTTGTCTCTGTCAAGGACAGCGGTATCGGTATCCCGAAAGAGGCCATCGGAAAGATCTGGGAGCGTTTTTACAAGACGGATCTCTCACGCGGAAAGGACAAGAAGGGAACCGGAATCGGACTGGCGATCGTAAAGGAGATCATACAGGCACATGGTGAAAATATCAATGTCATCAGTACAGAAGGAGTCGGCACGGAGTATATCTTTACGCTGCCGTTTGTAGATGACGCGGAATAAAAAACAGGGAAGTAACTGTGAGGAAAACACACAGTTACCGGAGGGTTTTTATATGGCAGATGATTTTCAGTTTATTAAGGAAACAAGAAAAGAAAAACCGATCAACCGGAAACGGTTGTTTCGTCATATCGTAGAGACACTGGTCCTGGCAGTCATGTTCGGATCGGTTGCCAGTCTGACTTTTGTGGTGCTGAAGCCCCGGCTGGAGCAGTATTTTTCACCGGAGGAACCGCCGCAGGTGTCCTTTGTGGAGCCGGAGCCGGAAGAAGAACCGGTTGAGGAGCCACAGGACAACGAAGAAAAAACAGAGCCGGAGACCGTCATTATCGAAAAACCGACGCCGCTGGATCTGAGCCAGTATCAGACGCTACAGAATAAACTGTATGCGGTAGGACGTGAGGCGGATAAATTTATCGTGTCTGTGACGAATGTAAAAAACGATACGGACATTTTCAATACGACCTATGAGACAAAGGGAATCGGATCCGGAGTGATCATCGCGGATACCGGAGAGCATTTTCTGATCCTGACGGAGAAAAAGACGATCGCGGGAGCGTCCTCCATCCGTGTCACATTTGCGGACGGAGCAACCGTCAAGGCTGAACTGCAGCAGTACGACGGAAATACAGGAATCGCTGTGCTGCGGGTAAAAGCAGAGGATGTCACAAAGGATACGAGAAAACAGATCGCGGTAGCGACACTGGGCAGTTCTGTCGGGGTTTCGCAGGGACAGACCGTACTTGCCGTCGGAAGCCCGATCGGAACGATCCATTCCATTTTGACCGGAAATATTACATCCAACCGGAACACGATATCAACGATGGACTGTAACTATACGATCTTTACGACGGACATGGTGGGCAGTGCGGATGCCAGCGGTGCGCTGATCAACACGAACGGAGAGATCATCGGTTTTGTGCTGCAGGACTACAACATGCAGAAAGAACAGACGACACTGGCTGCGGTATCGATCTCTGAGCTGAAGGGCGTGATCGAACTGCTGTCAAACGATAAGCCGGTGCCGTATCTCGGATTGCGCATCAGTACCGTGACGGATGAGATCGCCGAGGATTATCACATGCCAAAGGGCGTGTATGTGCGCGATGTAGCACTTGATTCTCCGGCGATGGAGGCAGGCTTTCAGAGCGGTGATGTCATCACAGCCATCAATGGGGAAGAAGTCATCGCAGCCGAGGATTATGAAAAGTTATTGCGCGGGTTGACGGTGGATGACATGGTTCATATCACTTATGAGCGTCAGAGTGCGGAGGATTACATTCCGCTGGAGATCGACGCGAAGGTCGGCGTGCTGGAATAAAAAATAGAGAAATATGAGGAAAAAGAAATGCATTTTATCGAAGAATTGCGTGAGGGAGAGCGCATCAATGAGATCTACCTCTGCAAACAGAAACAGACAGCCCTGACAAAGGCGGGAAAACCCTATGAATCACTGGTGCTTCAGGACAAGACCGGAACACTGGATGCAAAAATATGGGACCCTTCTTCGCAGGGGATCGAAGATTGTGATGCGCTGGATTACGTGAATGTCATGGGAGACGTGACCAGCTTTCAGGGAAACCTGCAGCTGAATATCAAACGGCTGCGCAAGGCATCTGAGGGTGAGTATGAGCCGAAGGATTATCTTCCGGTGAGTGAATATGATGCGGAGGAGATGTATCGCGAACTGCAGGGATATGTGAAGAGTCTGACGAATCCGTACTTAAAGAAACTGGCAGGAGATCTGTTTTTAGAGGATGCGGATTTCGCAAAGCGCTTCAAGTTTCATTCCGCAGCAAAGAGCGTACATCACGGATTTGTCGGCGGACTTTTGGAACATACATTAAGCGTGACAAAACTGTGCGCGTTTTTTGCGGATACTTACCCGATCTTAAACCGGGATCTGCTGGTGACAGCAGCGCTGTTTCATGATATCGGAAAGCTGGAGGAGCTTTCCACGTTCCCGGAAAATGACTATACAGACGAGGGACAGCTGTTGGGTCATATCGCGATGGGTATGGAGATCGTCGGAACGCGTATCCGTGCGATCGGCGGATTCCCTCGCAAGCTGGCAAATGAACTGAAGCACTGTATTCTGGCGCACCACGGCGAGCTGGAGTACGGCTCACCGAAAAAACCGGCGATTCCGGAGGCGGTTGCACTGAATTTTGCAGATAATCTGGATGCGAAGATGGAGACCATGAAGGAACTGTTCACAAATGTGCCTGCAGGAAATACGGACTGGCAGGGATTTAACCGCCTGTTTGAGTCAAATATCCGCAGATCAAGTATCTAGCTGTTAAAAACTGATGCAATAAATATCATGGGTTCTGCCCATGATATTTTGTGGAGAACAGAGATGCAGAAAAACGATATCATCGAATTAGAGATCACAGATATGGGTGTGGGCGGCGAAGGAATCGGAAAAGCGGATGGTCTGACCTTTTTTGTGAAGGACGCCATCATCGGCGATACGATCCGGGCGCGCATCACCAAGCTGAAAAAAACATATGGTTACGCCAGAGTGGAAGCGCTGGTAAAGCCCTCCGAGCTGCGCTGTGAGCCGCGCTGTCCGCAGCACAGGCGCTGCGGCGGTTGCCAGATTCAGGCGATGGCACCAGAGGCGCAACTCAAGTTCAAACAAGAGAAGGTCCGCGGCAATCTCATCCGGCTGGGTGGGTTTGCAGCGGATTTTATTGATAGTGTGATGGAGCCGATCGTCGGGATGGACGAGCCGTACCGGTATCGCAATAAGGCGCAGTTCCCCATCGGAACCGACCGTGAGGGAAATCCTGTGGCAGGCTTTTATGCGGCGCGGACGCACAGCATCATTCCGGTGACGGACTGCCTGTTGGGCGTGGAGGAAAACCGCACCATCCTGGAGATGGTGCTTGCCTACATGAAGGAAAACGGCATCAGCGCTTACGACGAGGCCACCGGAAAAGGACTCATGCGCCATGTGCTCATCCGTTACGGCTTCACAACGAAGGAGATCATGGTGGCGCTGGTCATCAACGGGCAAAAACTGCCGGCGCAGGATGCGCTGGTAGAGCGTTTGTGTACGCTTCCCGGTATGAAAAGTATCTCCATTAACATCAATCGGGAAAACACAAACGTGATCCTTGGTCAGGAGACGATCTGCATCTGGGGCGACCCGTATATCACAGACTATATCCATCTGCGGGACTGCAGCGATGATCGCTTCGCGCTGACGGATACAGCCGTGGCATTTCAGATCTCACCCCAGTCCTTTTATCAGGTGAATCCGGTACAGACCGAAAAGCTCTATTCGCTGGCGCTGGAATACGCAGGGCTGACCGAAACGGAGAGTGTGTGGGATCTGTACTGCGGCATCGGAACGATCTCACTGTTCCTCGCGCAGAAGGCGGGACAGGTCTATGGCGTGGAAATCGTGCCACAGGCGATCAAGGACGCGAAGCGCAACGCCGCGCTCAACGGAATCACGAATGCGCAGTTCTTTGTAGGGAAGGCGGAGGAGGTGCTGCCGGAGTTTTACGCGAGGAATGCGTCAGGCGCGGAACCCGGAGAGATGACGGGTGACAATGAGGCATCAATTTCTGGGTCTGGCGCGGGTGATATGTCTCACCCGGATGTGATCGTTGTGGATCCGCCGCGCAAGGGCTGCGACCCTGCCTGCCTTGACACGATGCTCAAAATGCAGCCGGAGCGCATCGTCTACGTGAGCTGCGATTCCGCTACGCTGGCACGTGATCTGCGTATCCTGTGCGATGGAGGGTATGAGTTGAAGCGGGTAAGGCCGGTGGACCAGTTTAGCCACACCGTCCACGTTGAAGTCGTCACATGTCTACAAAGGGTGATGTGATAGAGGACTAGGATCAGCTTGGGCTGGTCCTTTTTCAATTGCGTCAAAATAATTTTAATTTAGTCATTTTGATAAAAAAGATACAGTTAAACTTGATTTTGGTGAAGTTGAGGTATATAATTCAATTAAGTCATAATGAATAAAATGACGAAGTTAAATTCAAAATGAGGTAATTAGAATGAGACAATTTGATTACATGGAAAAATGGAAAAAATTGCTCACGCCAGAAATTGTGCGTTACCTTACAACAATTCATGAATACAAGGGTGAACAGCGCTTAATCGCTGAACATCATGCGGATGTATTAGAAAGTCTTGTTGAGGTGGCCAAGATTCAAAGTACAGAGAGTTCTAATAAAATTGAGGGTATTTATACTTCTGATGAACGTTTGAAAAAGATTGTTTTGGATAAGACAATGCCAAAGACAAGAAATGAGCGTGAGATTGCAGGATATAGGGACGTGCTTAACACAATACACGAGAATTTCCCTCACATTCCAATCCGTGATACATTTATATTGCAACTTCATAGAGATTTGTATAAATTTGAGAATGCCTCTAATGGAGGAAGATTCAAAACTGCTGACAATATCATTGAGGAAGAAGATGAAAGTGGTAATAAGTTTGTTAGATTCAGACCTTTACCTGCATGGGAGACTCCGGAAGCAATTGTAAGCCTGTGCAATACCTATAATGAGGTAATTAACAGAAACGAAGCAGATCCGCTTTTAATCATACCAATGTTTATCATAGATTTCTTGTGCATTCATCCATTTGATGATGGAAATGGAAGAATGAGCAGATTGTTGACTTTATTATTGCTATATCAGAATGACTATCTTGTTGGCAAATATATTAGTTTGGAAAAACTGATAGAGCGAACAAAAGACAGTTATTATGATGCGCTTCAGGAAAGTTCCAAAGGGTGGACGGAAGAAGAGAATGACTACGAGCCTTTTGTAAAATATATTCTTGGAATTATCACAGCAGCATACAGAGAATTCTTTGATAGAGCACGGATTGTGGAAGAAAAGAAAGTGCCTAAACCGGATCGAATTGAGGAACTGATAAAGAATCATTTGGGCACAATAACGAAAGCTGAGATTGTTGCTGCTACACCAGGGATAAGCACAACGACGGTACAGAGAACCTTAACGGATTTGGTTAAGGCAGAAAAGATCATAAAGATTGGAAACGGTCGTTATACAAAGTATAGATGGAACTGGGATAAGGAGAATTAGAAGATGATTACAGGCGAATTAAAAAATAGAATTGACAGCTTATGGGAGATTTTCTGGACCGGTGGTCTTACAAATCCATTAGATGTTATTGAGCAGATGACATATCTTATGTTCATTCATGATTTAGATGTGTCTGATAATACACATGCAAAAGAAAGTGCTATGCTGGGTCTTCCTTACGAAAGCGTATTTGCAAAGGAAGTAAAAATCGGGGAGAGAACGATTGATGGAACACAGCTTAAGTGGTCGGTTTTCAGGGACTATCCTGCTGATAGAATGTATTCTGTAGTGCAGGAAATGGTGTTTCCGTTTATCAAGAATCTGCATGCCAATAAAGACAGTGCATTTTCAAAATATATGGATGATGCAATCTTCAAGCTTCCCACACCGTTAATGCTTTCTAAGGTTGTGGATGCAATGGATGACTTATATACACAGATGGCAAAGCTGAATGACTCAGATGCCAGAGGAGATGTGTATGAGTACCTTCTTTCAAAACTTGCAACTGCAGGTGTAAATGGTCAGTTTCGAACACCTCGTCACATTATTAAGATGATGGTAGAACTCATGGATCCTAAGGCGGATGATGTTATCTGTGATCCGAGCTGCGGTACAGCTGGTTTCCTTGTAGAATCAGGAGAGTATCTGTGGAGGAATAAGAAGGATGAAATCTTCTACGACAAGCAGAAGAAAGACCATTTCATGAATCACATGTTCCATGGCTTTGATATGGATAGAACAATGCTTCGTATTGGTGCTATGAACATGATGAATCATAGAGTAGAAAGTCCATATATCGAATACAGGGACAGCTTATCAGATCAGAATCCTGATAAGGATAAGTATTCATTAATTCTTGCTAATCCACCTTTTAAGGGAAGCCTTGATGCAGATATTGTATCTGCAGATTTATTAAAAATGTGTAAGACAAAGAAAACAGAACTTCTTTTCTTAGCATTATTTGTTCGAATGCTTAAGGTTGGTGGTAGATGTGCTTGTATCGTTCCTGATGGAGTATTATTTGGTTCTTCTAAGGCTCATAAGGATATTCGCAAAGAGCTGATTGAGAACCAGAGATTAGAAGCTGTTATCTCAATGCCTTCCGGTGTGTTTAAGCCATATGCCGGAGTATCAACAGGAATTCTTATCTTCACTAAAACTAATTATGGAGGAACTGACAATGTATGGTTCTATGATATGCAAGCAGATGGATTCAGCCTGGATGATAAGCGTTCCCCTGTGACTGAAAATGATATTCCGGATATCATTGAAAGATTCCGTAATCGTGATGCTGAGAAAGATAGAAAGCGTACAGATAAATCGTTTATGGTTTCTAAAAAGGAGATTGTTGATAACGCTTATGACCTCAGCATCAATAAGTATAAAGAAGTTGAGTATGTAGCTGTTGAGTATCCTCCAACATTGGAGATTATGGCTAATATCCGTGAGATTGAGATGGAGATTGGCAACGAGATGGAAGAATTGGAGAGATTGCTGAATTTGTAAGGAAGGATATACAAATCTGATAAATTCGGGTTTGTAGGGTTGATGCAGATGGAAAAATTAACTGATATATGTGACATTCAATATGGGTATGCATTTGATTCTGCGTGCTTTACTGAAGATAGTTCATATCCACCACTAGTGAGAATACGGGATGTAAAGAGAGGATTTTCAGAGACATATTATTCAGGTGAATACCCAGAAGAATATGTATTACATACTGGAGATTTATTGGTTGGAATGG
>SFRL01000070.1 GCA_004562765.1 bacterium
AAAAAAGGAGGTAATTGCTCATTTTATTTGCAAACCTCCAATAAATCAAGGTTTTAAAGGATTTTAGAACAATAAAAACGGGTAGTTTTTGACACTACCGATATCGTATAGAAGGAGAATTTATGAATTATCAGGCATTTTTAATCAAGTACGGCGAGATCGCCGTGAAGGGAAAAAACCGACACATTTTTGAAGATACGCTGCTTTCGCAGATCCAGAATGCACTTCGCCGTGTGGAAGGTGAATTCCACGTGAGCAAGGAAAACGGACGTATGTATGTGGAGACACTCAGTGCTTATGATTACGAGGAATTGATGGGTGCGCTGACGAAGGTGTTCGGTATCGTTGGCATCTGTCCGATGGTACGTCTGGAGGATGAGGGATTTGACAAGCTGGCAGAGGCGGTCGTCGCATATGTGGATGAGGCATATGCTGAGAAGAATTTTACCTTTAAGGTAAATGCCCGCAGAGCCCGCAAGAACTATCCGATGACCTCCATGGAACTGGCAGCGGCACTGGGAGAGAAGATCCTGGATGCGTTCCCGGAGGTGCGTGTGGATGTACATGAGCCGCAGGTCTGCATCAATGTGGAGATCCGCAACCACATCAATGTATATTCAACGGAGATCCCCGGACCCGGTGGTATGCCGGTCGGCACGGCGGGAAAGGCAATGCTTCTGCTTTCCGGCGGTATCGACAGTCCGGTGGCGGGATATATGATCTCAAAGCGCGGTGTCAGACTGGAGGCAACCTACTTCCATGCACCGCCCTATACTTCAGAACGCGCAAAGCAGAAGGTGATCGATCTGGCAAAGATCGTGGCGCGCTACAGTGGTCCGATTAAGCTGAATGTTGTGAATTTTACAGAGATTCAGCTTTATATTTACGAGAAATGTCCGCATGACCAGCTCACGATCATTATGCGGCGTTACATGATGATGATCGCAGAACATTTTGCAAAGGAATCCGGCTGTCTCGGACTGATCACGGGAGAGAGTATCGGACAGGTGGCAAGTCAGACGATGCCGTCACTTGCCGTCACGAATGAGGTGTGTACGCTGCCCGTGTACCGTCCGCTGATCGGCTTTGACAAGCAGGAGATCGTGGATATTTCCTATAAGATCGATGCTTATGACACATCCATCCTGCCCTTTGAGGATTGCTGTACGATCTTTGTGGCAAAGCATCCGGTGACAAAGCCGAACCTGAAGTCGATCAAAAAATCAGAGATGCATCTGCAGGAGAAGATCGATGAGATGTTGCAGACTGCCATTGAAACGACAGAAGTGATCTATGTGGAACCTTGATCAATAGGTAAATAAAAAGCCGTCACCTTCAGGTGACGGCTTTGATAAGTATTCGCAACGCGATTACTCAACTAAGTACGGCTTGATCACTTCCATGATCTCATCGATGTTTGCCTCAGAATGGATGGCCAGCTCGATCGGCTTGGAGAGATCCAGACTGAAGATACCCATGATGGATTTTGCATCAATGACATATCTTCCGGAAATCAGATCAAAGTCAAAATCAAACTGAGTGATGGAATTCACAAAGGATTTTACCTTGTCAATGGAATTCAAAGAAATCTGTACTGTTTTCATATAAAAACCTCCTTGGAATACGTTTTCATCTATTCACATAGTAACGTTTTTCAAAGGAAAAGTCAACTGATTAGAGGAATAAAATAACAGTGAAAAAAGAGATCAAAAAGCGAACGGCAGCCCTTCATAATCTGGGCTGCAAAGTAAATGCATATGAGACCGAGTCCATGCAGCAGATGCTGGAAGCGGCAGGCTACGAGATCGTGGACTTTGCGGAAACAGCTGATGTATATGTCATCAATACCTGTTCTGTGACTAATATGGCGGATCGGAAATCACGTCAGATGATCCATCGTGCCAGAGGAAAAAATCCGGCTGCGGTGATCGTGGCGGCGGGGTGCTATGTGCAGACGGCCGGAGAGGAGATCAAAAAAGATCTATCCATCGATATTCTGATCGGAAACAACAAAAAGGCAGAGCTGATCCCACTGTTGGAACAGTTTTTTGCGGATCATGCCCATGCTGTGGATGTCATAGACATCAATGAAGGAATACAGCCTTATGAGGAACTGACGCTTGCAAAAACGGGCGAGCATACCCGCGCTTTCATGAAGGTTCAGGATGGCTGTAACCAATTTTGCAGTTATTGCATCATTCCCTATGCGCGGGGAAGAGTGCGCAGTCGTGACCCGAAGAGCGTCTATGAGGAAGCGTGCACGTTGGCGGAAAACGGCTACCGGGAGATCGTGCTGACGGGGATTCATCTGAGCTCCTACGGTGTGGGAGAGGAGTTTGGGCTGTTGGAACTGATCCGGATGGTTCATGAGATACCCGGGATCGAGCGTATCCGGCTCGGCTCTCTGGAACCGCGCATCATTACCGAAGAATTTGTGCAGCAGCTGAGCGGACTGCGAAAGATCTGTCCGCATTTTCATCTCTCTCTGCAAAGCGGGTGCGATGAGACACTTGTGCGTATGAACCGGAAATACACGACAGAGGAGTATGCGCATAGCTGCGAGCTCCTGCGCGGTGTTTATGAGCACCCGGCGATCACGACAGACGTGATCGTGGGCTTTCCGGGGGAGACACCGGAGGAATTTGCACAGACAAAGCGGTTTTTGGAGCGGATCGGTTTTTATGAGATGCATGTTTTTCAATATTCCAAGCGCCATGGCACACGCGCGGAGCGCATGCCGGATCAGGTGCCGGAAACGGTGAAAAAGGAGCGAAGCGGGGAATTGCTCGCGTTGGTGGAGGAACAGTCGAAGGCGTTCCGGGATTACTATATCGGAAAAGAACAAACGGTACTTTTTGAGGAGGACATGCAGATCGGCGCGAAGCGTTATATGGTAGGATTTACGCCGGAGTATATGCGTCTGGCAATGGAGCTTGCACCGGATGAAGCTGCCTCAGACTATACAAACCGGCTCTGCACCGGAACCGTGGCAGGGGTATTGACGGAGGAACTGTATCTTTTTTGCCAGACCGGCGGGTGATCCGGGACATGTACCGCTCCCCGGGTGCAAATTCGAATAAAGGTTGAATTTTTGGGACAACTATATTAAAATAGAAAAGAATCGTGCTTGGGACAGCTTTCGATACAAAAGAGCACATATAAGGACGTGAAATTATGCAGGATAAGAATCAAACACAATTTTTTAAAGTGGAAAAGGAACCGGAGATCCGGGTGAAGGATGTATTGGAGATCGTTTACCGCTCTCTGTCAGAGAAAGGCTATAATCCTTTGAATCAGATCGTGGGCTATATTATGTCCGGTGACCCGACTTATATTACCAGCCACAACAATGCCCGCAGCCTCATCATGAAGGTGGAGCGCGACGAGCTTGTGGAGGAGCTGCTTGCCGACTATATCAAAAAGAATTTTGAAAAGTAGGTGGCGTGATGCGAATCATGGGATTGGATTTCGGCTCGAAAACCGTAGGAGTAGCTGTCAGTGATCCGCTGGGTATCACGGCTCAGGGTGTGGAGATCGTGCGTCGCAAGTCGCCGAATAAGCTGCGGCAGACGCTGGCGCGCATCGATGAACTGGTCAGGGAATACGATGTGGAGGAACTGGTGCTCGGCTATCCGAAAAACATGAACGGTACAGAGGGTGAGCGCTGTGAAAAGACAAAGGAATTCAAGGAACTGTTAGAGAAACGGACAGGACTGCCGGTGGCGCTTTGGGACGAACGTCTGACGACGGTCGCGGCAGACCGTGCGATGATGGAGGCAGGTCTGGGACGTTACGAGCGCAAAGAGCATGTGGACGAGATCGCTGCTGTATTTATTTTGCAGGGCTACATGGCTTCAAAAGCATGATAAGCGGAGGACGCGATGGAAAAAGTTGTATTTACAGACCCGGTGGACGGGGAAACAGTAGAATTTTACGTGTTAGAACAAACAAAGATCAACGGATATAATTATATTTTAGTGACAGAGGACGAGGATGGTGACTGTGATTGCTATATCATGAAGGAGACCATCGAATCGGACGGAGAATCTACCTACGATATGGTGGAGGATGACACGGAATTAAATGTACTTGCAAAAGTATTTGCCGAGATGTTGGATGATGTGGAGATCGTCTAGATCACAGGTGCTGTGAGCGTATGGAACAGTCATACTGTGATCCGGCAGAGACTTCTGTGGGTCTTGTATCCGAAAAATAAGGAGGTTTCATTTGAAGAAAGAAAAACAGAATACGAAGTTAAAGATCATTCCTTTAGGCGGTTTAGAGCAGATAGGAATGAATATTACTGCCTTCGAATATGAGGACAGTATTATTGTTGTGGATTGCGGACTGTCATTCCCGGAGGATGATATGTTCGGAATCGATCTTGTTATTCCCGACGTGACATACCTGAAGGACAACCTGGACAAGGTCAAGGGATTTTTTATCACGCACGGACATGAGGATCACATCGGCGCACTGCCGTATATTTTGCGTGAGGTAAATGTACCGATCTATGCAACAAAGCTGACAATGGGTATTATCGATCACAAGCTTGAGGAGCACGATCTGCTCCGCAAGGTAAAGAAAAAGATCGTGAAATACGGACAGCATATCAATGCAGGGTGCTTTCGCGTAGAGTTTATCAAGACAAACCACAGCATCCAGGATGCTGCGGCGCTGGCGATCTATTCACCGGCAGGTATCGTTGTGCATACCGGTGATTTCAAGGTGGATTACACACCGGTATTCGGTGATACCATCGATCTGCAGCGTTTTGGCGAGATCGGAAAGAAAGGCGTGCTGGCACTGATGTGCGACAGCACCAATGCAGAACGTCCCGGCTTTACCATGTCGGAAAAAACGGTAGGTAAAGCGTTAGAAAGTATTTTTGAGGAGCATCAGAACAGCCGCATCATCGTTGCGACCTTTGCATCAAATGTCGACCGTGTGCAGCAGATCATCAATCATGCGTACAAAAACGGAAGAAAAGTTGTTGTCGAGGGACGGAGTATGGTGAATATCATCTCCACCGCGACGGAGCTGGGCTATATCAGCATTCCGGACAATACGCTGATTGATATTGAACATTTGAAAAATTATCCGCCGGAGAAAACCGTGCTCATCACTACCGGAAGCCAGGGCGAGTCTATGGCTGCATTATCGCGTATGGCGAACGGTACACATCGCAAAGTCAGCATTCGCCCCAACGATACGATCGTCTTCAGTTCCAATCCGATCCCGGGCAATGAGAAGGCGGTTTCCAAGGTCATCAATGACCTTTCGCGCAAGGGTGCGGAAGTCATTTTCCAGGATGTGCATGTTTCCGGACATGCCTGCCAGGAGGATATCAAGCTGATCTACTCTCTGGTACGTCCGAAATATGCGATCCCGATCCACGGTGAATATAAGCACCGCAAGGCGCAGGCAAAGATCGCGCAGGAGCTTGGCATTGACAAGGACAATATCTTCCTGATCAATTCCGGTGATGTGCTGGAGCTGGATGACAATGGTGCACGTGTGAACGGAAAGGTTCATGTGGGCGATGTCATGGTAGACGGTCTGGGCGTTGGCGATGTCGGAAACATTGTGCTTCGCGACCGCCACATTCTGGCAGAGGAAGGAATCATCATCGTAGTGCTGACATTGGACGGAGGATCCGGACAGGTGCTGGCAGGACCGGATATCGTCTCTCGTGGTTTTGTATATGTGCGCGATGCAGGAGATCTGATGGATGATGCGCAGGCGGTCTTAAACGCGACCATGGATCATCTGATGGACAAGGGTGTTACGGACTGGGGCAAGATCAAGCAGGAGATCAAGGACGCGCTGGGCGGTTTTGTATGGAAGGAGACCAAGCGCCGGCCGATGATCATTCCGATCATTATGGAAGTATGATTATGAAAGCATAGAAATTCGTTTTTTCAGACGTATGACAGGAAGTGCACGATGGATGAACAGGAAAAAAACGAAAGATTGAATATTGAAGCTGCTTTAGAGCAGCTTGTGACAGCAATGAAAAACAGTGAGGAATATGTCCGCTTTAAGCGGGCAGAGGCGAAGGTGGCAGAGTTTTCCGGACTGCAGCAGCGGATCGATGAATTTCGCGGCAGCTGGTACGCACTGCAGAGCAGTGGTTCACCGGATCTGTTCGGACAGATCGATCAGGTGGAGGAGAAGTATATGGACTTTCGCGAAAACCCTTACGTGCAGGAATTTCTCGCGGCAGAGCTTGCGCTGTGCCGTATGTTCCAGCAGGTAAACTGGACGATTATGCAGAATCTGGATTTTGACACCGGTTTTTTGCAGGGGTAAGTGACAGGAGGTTGCTATGACCAAGGTGGTAATGCGTGTGCTCAGTATCAGCATTACGGTATTGTTTTGTGTACTGGTGGTCTGCGGACTTTATCAGGTGGGACTGAAATGTTATGATTTCGGCTATCGTGTCTACACGGAGCCGGCAGTTTCACAGGATAAAGGTACGGAACAGATCGTGCAGATTACAGAAGATATGGGAACAAAAGAGCTGGCTGACCTGCTGGAGGAAAAAGGACTTGTGCGCGATGCGCGGTTGTTTTACGTTCAGGCGAAGCTGTCCGGATTTAAGCTGCAGCCCGGTGTGTACAAGGTGAGCACCTCCATGACTGCACGTGAACTGATGGCGGCGATGACACCTGTGGAAGAAGAGGCAGAAGAATGATCCTGGACGAGAGACTTTTGACCTATCTGAATTCGTTGGACAGCGGTAACGGTGAACTTCTGGATCAGATTGAAAAAGAGGCGCTGGCGGATGATGTGCCGATCATCCGGAAGGACATGCAAAGCTTTTTAAAATTTCTGCTGGCGGTAAAAAAGCCACAGCGGATATTAGAAGTAGGCTGTGCAGTCGGCTTTTCGGCGATCCTCATGGCACAGTGGGATCCGGTAGACTGTACGGTCACGACGATCGAGAACTGGGAGCCGCGGATACCCGTGGCCCGGGAAAATTTCCGACGGGCCGGCAGAGAAGAACAGATCACACTCCTTGAGGGTGATGCAGGTGAGATCCTGCCACAGCTGTGCGCTCAGGGAAAACAGTATGACTGGATCTTTATGGATGCGGCGAAGGGACAGTATCCGGCGCTGCTTCCTGCGGCAGTGGAGCTGCTGGCGGATGATGGTGTGCTGGTGAGCGACAACGTGCTGTTTGACGGAGAAATAATTGAATCCCGTTTCGTGGTGACGCGGCGCAATCGCACGATCCACAAGCGGATGCGGGATTATCTGTATACACTGACCCATCATGAACAGCTTGTGACCACGGTGCTTCCGGTGGGCGACGGCGCAGCGGTCAGTGTGAAAAAGCAATAAAACAGGAGAAATGAAACATGAGAGTACCTGAACTTCTCGTTCCGGCGAGCAGTCTGGAAGTGTTAAAAATAGCGGTTGTGTTTGGCGCGAATGCCGTTTATATCGGCGGTGAAGCGTTCGGACTGCGTGCCAAAGCGAAAAATTTTTCTCTGGAGGAAATGCGTGAGGGTGTAGAATTTGCTCATGCGCGCGGAGTCAAAGTTTATGTGACTGCCAATATCCTGGCGCATAACGCAGATCTGGCAGGTGTGCGCGAATATTTTGAAGACTTGAAAAGTGTCGGACCGGATGCGCTCATCATTTCCGACCCCGGCGTTTTCATGATCGCCCGGGAAGTGCTGCCCGATATGGAACTGCATGTCAGCACGCAGGCAAACAATACAAACTACGGAACCTATCAGTTCTGGCAGAAGCAGGGCGCAAAGCGCGTTGTTTCCGCCAGAGAGCTGTCGATGAAGGAGATCAAAGAGATCCGGGCAAACATTCCTGATGATCTTGAGATCGAGACATTCATTCACGGTGCGATGTGTATCTCTTATTCCGGACGTTGTCTGCTGTCCAATTATTTTACGGGCAGAGACGCAAATCAGGGTGCATGTACGCATCCGTGCCGCTGGAAATATGCAGTGGTGGAGGAGAGCAGACCGGGGGAGTATCTGCCGGTCTATGAGAATGAGCGCGGAACGTATATTTTCAATTCCAAGGATCTGTGTATGATCGAGCATATCCCGGAATTGATCGATGCGGGTATTGACAGTTTTAAAATAGAGGGTAGAATGAAGACAGCACTGTATGTGGCGACCGTTGCGCGCACGTATCGCCGTGCGATCGACGACTATCTGGAGTCACCCGAGCTGTACCGGAAAAATATGCCCTGGTATCTGGATCAGATATCGAATTGCACGTACCGTCAGTTTACGACCGGATTTTTCTTCGGTAAACCGTCGGAGGAGGCACAGATCTACGACAGCAACACCTATGTAAAGGAATACACATACCTCGGTATCGTAGGAGCTGCGAATGAGCAGGGACTTTACGAGATCGAGCAGCGCAATAAATTTTCCGTCGGAGAGACGATCGAGGTAATGAAGCCTGATGGGGCAAACATCGAGGTCGTTGTCAGACGGATCGTCAATGAAGATGGAGAAGATCAGACGAGTGCGCCCCATCCGAAGCAAAAGCTTTGGATCGATCTTGGCTGCCCGCTTGAGATATATGACATACTACGCAGAAAGGAAGATGAGGGTCATGAGTAAAGACAAATATGTAGCGTATGTGGGTACTTATACCCACGAGAACAGTATAGGTATTCACCTGTACGATCTGGATGAGGGGAAAGGAACGATGGTGGAGCGAAAGGTGATCCCGATCAATAACGCTTCTTACCTGGTCGTTGCAAATAGTGGAAAATATCTGTATTCGATCGCAGACGAAGGTGTGCAGTCCTTCCGAATTCTGGAGGATGGCGATCTCGAACCGATCAACAAGGCATGGATCGGCGGAATGAGAGGCTGTTTCGTGGATGTTTCCAAGGATGACCGGTTCCTGTTTGTCGGCGGTTATCACGATGCGCGAGTGACTGTGATGAATCTCAATCCGGAGGACGGTTCCATTACCGGTATTGCAGATGGTGTATTCCACAAGGGAATGGGACGCTGCATCGCCGAGCGAAGCTCACGTCCGCATGTGAACTGTGTGCGTCTGACACCGGATCAGAAGTATGTGTGTGCCGTGGACGGCGGACTGGATCAGGTGAAGCTGTATCATATGGAGAATGATACCGGAAGGATCCACAACACGGATATTCTGCGCTGTCAGATCGACTCTGCTCCCAAGAGCATGCGTTTCTCTGATGACGGACGCTTTGCGTATGTGCTCTGCGAGCTGTTAAACTGTGTAAATGTATACCGCTATGAGGAGCGTAACGGTGAGCCTGAGTTTGAATTTTTACAGGAGATCACAACGACAGATCCCAAGGATGACGATATCTGCAGTGCGACTGCCATGACGATCACGCCCGATGGAAAGCACCTGTATGTTGTCAATGCAGGTGTCAACTCAGCAGTTATTTATGACATTGACCCGGAGACCGGTATGCTGACCTTAAACTGTAACAGCAAGATCAGCGGTGAGTTCCCGAAGGCAGTCCGCGTTTTCCCTGACAATGAACATTTTATGACACTGAATCACGAGAATAATGAGATATGCATTTTCAAAATGAACTATGAGGAGCATTATTTCCTGATGCAGGGTAAGCCGCTGACGGTTGACAAACCCAATTGTGTGGCGATCCACAAATTATAACTATTCAGAGTCAAGGAAATCGACACACATATTAGGAGGAAATGAAAATGTCACAAAAGAAAAAAGCAAGTTCACTGCGCATTACGCTGGCTATTTTTGTCGGTCTGGTCCTGGGAATCATTTTCGGACTTCTGATGCCCGGACGTTTCGACTGGATGCAGCCGGTGATCACGCTGATCACGAACTTGTACATGAATGCACTGCGCATGATGATCTATCCGCTGGTGTTCTGCTCACTGATCGTGGGTATCAAGGGAATCGGCAGCGTGTCCGCCACCGGAAAGATCGGCGGACAGAGTGTGCTTTATTATGTTATTACTACCTTGATCGCAAGTCTGATCGGTCTGTTTTTACCGAAGGCACTCAGACTTGGCGAAGGTGTGAAGATCGAGATGATCGAGTCCAATGTCGAGGCGACTCCCTTCACGAGCCTGCTTGATACGGTACAGTCACTGATCCCGGCGAACCCGGTTGCATCCTTCGCAGAGGGAAATATGCTGCAGGTGCTTGTCTTTGCCATTATCATTGGAATCACCTGTCTGGCAGTGGGAGAGAAGGCAAAGCCGGTGGTGGATCTGGCAGAGGCGATCAATGAGATCTCTATTAAGATCATCTCTGTTGTCATGTATTTCACACCGATCGGAGTTTTCTGTTCTATCTCAGGTGTGATCTATGCGAACGGAACCGACACGATCATTGAGCTGGGTAAGGTGCTGATCGCGCTGTATCTGGCAATGTTCGGCTATCTGTTTATTTTCTATGGTCTGATCGTGAGAACATTGGGAAAATGCAGTATCAGAAAGTTTTTTGTGACGATCTTACCGGCCGCTTTGAATGCATTCGGAACCTGTTCCAGCTCCGCGACATTGCCGATCAGCAAGCGCTGTGCAGATGAACTGGACGTACCCAACGAAATATCTTCACTGGCATTACCGCTGGGTGCGACGATCAACATGGACGCGGTATCCATTCTGATGTCATTCATGATCGTGTTCTTCGCAAATGCATGTGGTGTTGAGGTAAACTTTGGAATGCTGGCGATCGTATTGCTGTCCAATACGCTACTCAGTATCGGAACACCCGGTGTGCCGGGCGGCGCCATCGCGTCATTTGCAGCTCTGGCATCCATCGCCGGACTTCCCACCGGAGTCATGGGCGTCTACATCAGTATCAATACACTGTGCGATATGGGTGCAACCTGTTGTAACGTAGTGGGCGATCTTGCCTGCTCCGTAGCGATGAA
>SFRL01000071.1 GCA_004562765.1 bacterium
TAAATCTCCCATCTTTTTAAAACACTGATCTATTCGATTATATTCATCTCCATCTTTGTTATCAACAGAATAATTAGTGATATCTTCCAATTCTTTAATAACCATATCATACTGTTTCTTATACAACTCATCAATATAATTTGATATGATTCTTTTCTCTTGCTCGCTTTTTTTCTGATCATCCAGATCCATCTTCTGTTTCTGTGTAGACAAATAATGACTCCTTATGATAATGCATTTATCTACAAATGCTGCAATATTATTTAACAATATGCTGCCGCCTACCAATGCACTACTGCCAACCACAAAAAAAGTTAACCACGTACTGCCTATATCCACGTTTTCAAATTGTAACTCTTCGTCTTTCGACTGCAAAAAAGGACATTTTGTTAATACAAACTCAATGTCATTAATATACTTTACAAATTCATGAAAATCATTAAACTTTGGGAGTTTAATATCTAATCCTATTCTTTCTTCTGTGTTTAGTCTCATTCCTTCATACAATGAAATTGTATATTTCATCTTTCGCAATAGGATATATGCTTTTTAAAAGATTATTTGATTCTTCCTCTAACGATCCGATTTTTTTCAAAACAACAAGCGCGTCTCTTGCTGCTATCCATCCAGTTATTTTCGAACATGCTCTCCCGCTGCTCGTTGTTTCTTGATGATTTATGTTTGAAATAATGTCAAAATTGTCTCTGCACAAAGTATAAATATTCTTGAATTTCATATAGAAAAACTCCTTATCATTTGTATATTAAATCAAATATATCACGTTCTTATTTTCAAATCAACACCAACCAATATTCAATTCTCAATGTTCAAATAGTGGCTCCTATAGGACTCGAACCTATGACCGTCCGGTTATGAGCCGGATGCACTAACCAACTGTGCTAAGAATCCAGTCTGATGGAGCATTTCAATATGCCCCATCTTTCCCGCAATACTCAACGCTCCTGCTATGACACCATTACAGTGTTTGATTTTTGCGGTACTAATTGCCAATTACGGATTTGAACCGTTCCTCCCGTATAAGTCTTTTCGTCAGCCATCATTCCACAAGATGATGCTTAACTTCTCGCGCTTCAACTCTACTTGGTATGCGTCATACACCATATTGGCAACATCCATTGTATGTCTGCAAGGACTGTGCAGGATTTTAATGTCTTTACTGACAAGATGCAGATTGATAATTTATCCAACAACGGCATTCTGCATGAACCGGGCTTTCATAAACCGGTTAATACCACCGGGCGGGCACGCTCCGCCCTTAATAGAATCGTCCTAGCGGCTAAAGGAGATTCAGCCAATGCCAAATCACAGATGTTGGAAACATACCATTTCCCGCGCAGGGCTAACCAGATTCGAACTGGTGAATGCAGGAGTCAAAGTCCTGTGCCTTACCGCTTGGTGATAGCCCTAAAAAACAGGCGTCAATGAGTGCAACCACACCGCCGGCATTCTTTTTGTAGTTATGATCATTGTTTGTTCTGCCGCATCCGCAACAAAATTCAGTTTTGTTGGTTCATTGATACAAATGAGAAGTAAAATCCAACCGTGACTATGTTCCTTGCTCGTGCAGATGCAGCTTTTCCGAGACATCATGCCTCGTTGGTATAGCCGGATATGCAAACCCTAACATATCTATTCCATACTTTTCATCTCCCGATTTCCTGGACTTCGCGGATGCAATTCCAATCCAGATCACGAGCTGAAAAACAATTAAACCGTATGTAGTTATAATCATTAAAACTCCCTCGCTTTCTGATCAGAATTGTTGTCGGTCCATACGACCGAAACCTCCCGAGCCTTGCGACGGCTCTTTAACAGCTTTCCGCTAGGAGGTCGCTATAGGTAGAGCCCCAGCGGGCTCAATGGGAAGTAGTTGAATCGAACAACTATTTCCAGATTTTCAGTCTGGCGCGCTGACCACATACGCCAACTTCCCAATTTTTTATGACCACATGCAGACGATGCTTGATGCATACACCAGAAGAATTACTATGTGCCCAACCATCGTCTGATTGCTCATTTTCTTGTCTGTAAGCGTCTGACGAATTATTACAAGCATGAAAATCACGATAAACACCGTTGTGATGGATTTTAAGACAATCGTCGAGCTATTCCTCCGGCATGTAGTAAACATAGTTATCAAACGTGGTTATATACATGCTCTGTCCGGCATTTAATACGTTCATTGCCGCAACGTTTTTTGACGGAACAATCATCGATTCGATTTGCTCCCTGCTCAATCCGTCAGAAATGCTATAAACTGGCGCGTATGCTCTGTGCATATCCTCAAACACTTCTGCGGCACGCTCTTTCGATTCATACTTGCCGATCACTGTGCTTTCGCTCCCGATCTTCGCGTAAATGATATCATTCTGCTTCCAGAACACGGTCCGGTCAAAGTCAAATGAAAAATCTCTTTTCTGCGATACCACTCTCATTCTTCGTCATCCTCCTCAGATCCAGACCAATCGTCGCACGTATGCGTCTCTTCAACAAAGTCTGCAAGATACTCGCTCTCATCATTCACACAGACCAGATCTCCGGCCTCTCTTTCGCAATAGTTGCAATTTCCGCAATTTCTCATACCAGACCACATCCTTTCAAACCGTTACACACGCTTACAAGCTCTCTCGCATTTTCGTAAACAAGCCTTGCAATAGTTACTTCGCTTCCGCACTTATTGCATGTAGCATACTTCTCGTGGAATATTATTTCCTTGCCGTCAATCTCGCGACTTGCAACGCGGCTGTGTAACGTGTAGTTGGTGACCTTTCCGCATGTGCAGCATAATGTCTTTGCCATATCATTTATCCCCCATTCCGATAATCCTATCTCCTATTTGCACCGCAAGCATTTTTACTATCGAACGATCTACATCACTTTCCTCTAAAACACTTCGCACTGAATCGTACAATGCAAATCGAGATTTTTCGTTCGTCTCAAAATCATGTTTCAAAACGATTGCCGCCTGTTGAACTGTTTCCGGTGTGAAACTGAATTGAACACTTCCAGTCATGTCAATGTCCGGAAGGCCGAGTGTTTCAAATGTGAATGCCGGTATTTCGTCAACTGCAACGCGGAAATCTATGCTCCGAACACCATGTATCTGGCTTCCGTCTATGTAATATTCTGTTCCTATACTGCCCTCATTTTGATTTATGACTTTTACTCTCGGAATTGCCATATGCACATGTCCTTTTTTGATTTTGAAATTTTTTGAGATATCGTTATCGAATGTAACTTTTGAATTTTATCTGATGTGTGGTAGAAAAATTTATCCGTAGATCATTTCTCGCATACACTCCGCTATCTTTGGATGCAAGCAAGTGTTGATGATATATTCCTTCTCTCGGCCTGATAGATGTAACCGTATGAGTGGCAGTATATCTATCAAGTCTCGAAATGGATTTATGCCATGTGACAGAAGAATTATTATTACAACTGGAAAACGAAGTAGTTTAGTATATCTCATAATCATAGACCTCTGTATTGGATAATGGCTTTTTTATTTTTTCTGTGCTGAACCGACTGAATAGCGCCGTGGCAACTCTCCGCCGGACCCCCACCCCTATGCCCTGCAGCCGATCCAGCCATCATCCACATTCTGCCATTCCGAAACTATTCGCAAAATTACTCTTTTCCGAATACTTAATTGACAAATCCTTAACTATCAAGTATTTATGCGGGTTTCAGCGTTTTTCGCTGGATTTCGGTCTATGCACCGTGCTTGTATCTATTGTGCAATTTGACTAGAAATCTGCTTTCGGAGGCTCTAAAAGTGGCTGATCATGTGCCTGCTCCACCTTGTACCTCTCCTGTATCTGCTCGATGCTCTGCTTATGCTCTCCAGTTGCTCCTCTTGGCTGTCCCATGTTCCACCCATAATGGCGGTTGAGAGCTCCCAGAAGCCCGACCGGATTCCGCTTGCCGGATATAAGCATATTTGATAGACTCTCTTCTCTTTCTCGGCTCAACTTTTTGTAAATGTCGGAAGCCGACGAGCTGGATCTACTGGTTTCAGCGCCCCATTCATGCAGTGTATCTGTATTAATACCAGTTAATTTACTAAATCCCATTATAGATATCTCTTTATCATACTCATAACACAGATCTATATATATATTACATATACTATCAATAACATCTAAATCATAAGCATTATTATTACTACTGTTACCATGTTTTAAATTACCATCACAGTAATTACCAGCCTTTAATAAATCCTGATGCAGCTTAAAGTAATTTTTATTTATATACAACAGTGCTGCATTCCATCTGCTCTGCGGCTCCTTGTGCATGTCCTCGATCTGGTGCGTGTCTATGTACTCCTGAAGGTATGCAGACACCGCATTCTCAAATACTTCTACACCTGATTCTGTTCTGATTGTTTCTACCTGATCCGGCATAGTCTACACCTCCAATCTTTACAACTCTGCAAAATAAAAACGCCTGACACATAAACAGATCTGTTTCTGATCTGCTACAGTGTCAAGGCGTCACTATTACTGTTTCGCTTCGGCTGTACTTCGCCACGCTTCCGGCTATGGCGGTATCAATAATTTAATTTACGCTCTCTTGCTCTATGGCATTATAATAATCACAATACATCTGATCTGTCAAGGATATATTTTAAATTTATCCCCTCTTAATCTCATGTAATGGATATAGAATATACGCACGCACACGCGCGAACACGTAATATGATTTACTATTCTTTTCTTTACTCTTAATAATAATTATATATATTATAAATATAGGCGACACCGTAAAAACATGTCGAATATAATGCCTTATAAAACACTAATAGGCATCGCCAATATAGCCATGCCTAAAAATTACAATATACACCAGCTGACAGACGCAGCACCCGGATAAATCCGAACACAATCGCCAACCCGCCTATTTACTCTCATAACATCAAGCAATTACTGCTATAACGAATGATAGTTAAATGGCTCCTATGCACAGGCTTGTATAAACACGCCAAATGCAAGGATCCAAGGCAACGCCAAAAGAACCCCATAAAGGACGCTAAAGGAACCGCCTATAAACGACACCAGAGGAACCCGAAACAACGAACGCCAAAGGCACCACTAAAGCCACCGCGCCGCAGGCAGACAGATCCACCACGGAGAGCAGCTATGGTTTATTATAAAACATTTCTTTTTCAACCTGTCAAGTAAAATAGAAAAACCGCCATTTCTGGCGGCTCTCTTATTAATCCCAGTTTATAGCTTCATGCGGAACTGTTTCCGGATCTGCAAGCGCTTCTTCTAGGCTTGCTTTCTCTGCCGGTGTTAGCTTTGTAAAATCCGGATCCCACGCAAGGACTAATTTTTTAATAAATTCAAGCGCAAAATTTTGTTCGCTCTCTGGTAAGATCTCCATAAGGTCGATCGCCTGCTTTGTTGCTGTGCTCATAATATCGCTCCTTTCTCTTCGTGATATTATTTATATATATCCCCTCTCGAATCAATGTTAATAATATATAATATTATTATTTCGCCATTTGGACGATAATTATATATAATCCTATACTTTCCAACCCTCAGGCGCTTTCTGCCATCTGTAAAGCCTTGTAACATCTTTATGTCTCCAACCGGTGGTGTCTCTGTCAAACCCTCAATAGCTGCTTTGATACGCTGTTTTGTTGGTCTGTCTAATGCGTTAATATATTTAGCGGCTTTCTTGCTGTACTCTATCCGCACCTTATCAGCTCCTTTCTGTCTAATTCATGAACGGAACATCAGAAAAGTCTTGCTTCGGATCTGGTGCTTGCTCTGCATCCTGATCTTTCGCATACTTCGCAAGATCTTGCAGCACTTCGTTTCCGTACTTCTCCATAATGTTGATCTGACCCATAACCGACAGAATTGCGTCTTTGCCGTACTCCTCGTATAAGGCTTGTAAATCGATTTCTTTCGCTTCTGGATTGATTTCTACGGTCTCTGGTATTTCATGTCTGTTTTCGGCTTGTGGCTGCTCTTTTACTCCCAAATTCTCCAATCTATCCAGATCGGCAAGTGCTAATTCTGAAAGATAAGCGTTGCAGCTCTTTCCGGTCAATTCCTTTATGCGCTCCTTTGTTCCCTTAGGAAGATTAACGGCTATTCTATCAAATTTTGCATTGTATTTATTTATTGCTCTTAAATTATAATCTGGTACCTTTCCCATTTTACGCACTCCTAATATATGTTGTTGACATATTCACTATATGCATACAATAGCACAACTTTGCACATAAAGTCAATATATATTCAACTTATACAAATTTCACAGTTTTATAGCATATTCAACTTATGTATTTTGTTTATGTTTCCAATTGTATATTCAACTTATGTATGTTACTATAATGCCAACAAATGAAGCACAACAAAATTTCAACACAGGAGGAAATCACAATGGCAAAATATTTTAAAAATGTAAAGAGTTATGATGATCTCAAATCACAGTACAAAGCTCTGTTAAAGGCAAATCACCCAGATAACGGTGGAGATCAGGAAGCAATGAAAGAAATAAATGTAGAGTACGACGCACTTTTCAAGATTTGGAAGAACCGAAAAGAGAAAGAGACCGGTGCGCCGGTGCAGGAAACAGCAGACAGCACCCGCAGACAGTTCTATACCGAGTTCGGGTGGGAGGGAAAGAACCACGACTGGAACCGCAGTTTGAAGGAAGTTGCACAAATTGTTAGGTCCTACGTAAAAGAAAAGTATCCAACATATAAATTTAGTGTTCGCACTTCCTATGCTTCCATGTGCCAAGAACTACATGTAGAACTTAAAGAAAGCCCAATAGAGATTTACAAAACTTTTGAAGATCTCACAAATGATGATAAAAATACATTGATCAGACGCGCGGAGCACAACCGGTTATTCACTCTCACTTGCTGGAGCGATGAAGAACTGAAAGCAGAATTCGACAGAATATGGAGCGAAAACGGAAACTTTTATAAGTGTCTTAACGAGGTAACACAGTCAGTTATTGAAGATGTAGATAACTTTGTAAAGTCTTACAACTATGAAGATTGCGATGGGCAAATCGACTATTTTCACGTTGATTTTTATTATTTCGGATGCGCCCAGAATAACGGAATGAATATCAAAGTCGTTCCGAGAACTGCACGAATAAAAACTAAAAATACAAATCCGGCTAAGACAAACAGCACCACACACAAAGATGAAACACCGTCAGAAAATGAACACGAAGCACCACAAATTAACGTAAATACAACGGGTTACACATACAAGATCACCAAAGGCGAAGATACCCGCGATGGCTCAGTGCTATGGCTCGTTAGAATCGCGGAAACCCTAGATAAAAATGCATACATTGCAGAACATAAGCGGATCAAGGATCTAAATGGTTACTATAGCAAATTCCGCAAGGCTTTTATTTTCCGGTATGATCCAACAGAAGCATTAAAAACATCGTAAACAGCAAGAAAGAAAGGCTTTTCCCGGGTTCAACTCCCGGGCTTGCTCTACCTCGTAATAGGACAAAAACAACAGAAAGGCGGTTTTGAGTATGAGCAAAACAGAATTGATTGAGAAAATGAGAAAAGACGGCTACCCGTATAGAATTAAAGGAAACGGCGGCTATGAAGCGGTATTGTATGACATTCAGCCACCCAACGATGGCGATTATTGCGCTATATACAGATATCTGGGCGGCGTATGTTGCCACGGATTAGAAGAAGTCAAAGCATGTTTTGAGGTCATAGAGAAATAGTCCACACTCTCCCGCTTCTCCGGTTCAGCCGGCGCAGGTTCGCGACCTAGGAGCGGAATTTCCAAATATAAAGCAAAGGGGGGGGCGATCACGTGAGCAAATATCTTGTTGAAGCATCAAGGAAAAACGGACTGTTCGAGCCATACGAGCCGCAAAAGTATTATCTTATGAGCCAAGAGAAATTGTCTAAAATGCTTTCTCAATCGGCTTTGTGTGCTGTCTGGTCTGCAAAGTGGGTTAATCTGGAGCTTACGCCATTAGATCAGCTGAAAGGAATTTACGGCGAAATAGAAGTGCTAGATTGAGGGCGACACGTGCGCCCTTCTTCGACTGCAGCTTGACAACTGCAAAACGACCGCGTAAAATCAGTTTTAAGGCGTTTATGCGTCAATTCGACCAAATGAACACTATCAGAAACAAATCACAAATTTGAGCCGTTCAGCGCGTCCACAGGTGCGCTTTATTCATCCTGTCGAATGCCATGGCGTGATCGTGAGGTTCCGGCGCGTCAGATGCCGAATATGAACGATCTGTGAAATCCGATCAGGATCCGAGTGAAATTCTAAGATTTTCTAAAATGGAATTTCTTGGTGAAATCTGCACCCCGGGGGGGATTCAAAATTTTTTGCAATAAATCCGGCGCGCGACTAAAATCTTAACGAAATCTGAGTAAAATTCTTGACTTTTCCAAAATAAAATTTTGAGCTGAAAATGATAGGGTGGGGGGATTGAAAAAATTTTGCACTATTTTTGCGCAAAAAAATAAACCGATTTGTGGTCGATTTATCTTAAGTAGCATACGTGCAAGAGTTCTCCTTTCTTGCGTATTTTGTTTGAGTACCTTTTTGAGTACCTTTTCGCTTGTGCGTCTCGCAAGCCCTTTATTTTCAAGGCTTTTTGAAGGTAGTATGCGGGTTCGACTCCCGTATCCTGCTTTGCTAACTGTCGGAAGCACCTGAAATGGTGTTTCTGGCAGTTCTTTTTATAACCAGTTATAATCTCCACCTGTGATAGCAAGGGACAACAAGGCATCCATCTTTTCTACTTCTTCTTCACCCTCTACCACCTGTAACAGTTTTGCCGTCTCTACCGTGACCGGCATTTCCTCATCCGGCCCGATCTCCATATCCGGTTCTTCTCCGCAGTATGGACATACCAGCTTCGGTCCGATCTTCAAATCTAAAAATCTACTTCCACACGCTTCACACTCATAAAACCCGCACATCAGCGTGCTGTCAGGTACATAATACATGTCGTTTTCTCCTCCATCCTCAAGGTACTGAAATCATTAATCCCAGGTTCGCAAATATTCCTTCATCATAAATGCACAAAAATACGGAAAAGTATATATTCCATTTGACTGACCTACATTAAAATCTCCAAGCTTTATTCCGTGCTTGATATCACTGTAATTCTCATTTTTTATCAGTATCGCTAAGGATTTTGATCTGTCATGGTTAGATTTCACTTCTACCGGAATCAGCTCATTTTTTGACCTTACGAAAAAGTCTTCTTCCAATGTGGAATTTTCCTTTTTGAAATAATAAAGTCCTAATCCCTGCTTTACAAAAGCCTCTGCCACAAAATTTTCGTACAAAGCGCCTTTGTATACACCCAGATTTTTATTTACTCGGAGATCCTCCTGCGCCTCTTCATCCAAGGCAGAAACTAATAATCCGGTATCCGGATAATATAGCTTATATTTCGATTCATCTGCGTTCCCCTTTAACGGTAATTCAGGAAAAAGCAGACAATTGCATTCCACGATGACACCCGCATCCATTAACCATTCAATACACCCTGTATATTCACGGGAACGGGCATTCTTACTGATCTTATTAAATTGAAATTTTTTATTTTCCTTGGCCAGCTGGGCAGGAACACTTCTGTAAACTCTGATGATTTTTGTCTGATCCCAACCTTCTGCGTATTTCCGGACATCTTCTTCATAATCCAGTCGGATCTGCCGCTGTGTCTCCAGCGAACCGGAAAAGGTTCCTGTTTCAATATATCCCTTGATCACATCAGGCATTCCACCCAGAACACAGTAGTCAAGAAACAGGGACTTATATACCGACAATTCCGTCTCACTAAAGGGTACATTCTCCACCATATGATCCAAAATTGATCTTACCTGCTCCTCGCGATAGCCCTTTGCCCACAGGAACTCCTCAAAATCCATGGAATACATTTCATAATCAGACTTGTATCCTACACTGTTACTGTGTATCTTTTTGTAATTGATTCCTAACATGGAACCACTGCAAATCACATCGTATCTGCCATCAATTTTAAATGCTTTTAAGGTAGTTGCAATATCCGGATATTCCTGAATTTCATCAAAAATAATAATTGTTTCATTCTCTAAAAACCTAAGCGACGGATTTGCCAGCGTTATATTTTTAATGACTGTTTCTACATCATATCCATCACTTACGATCGCTCTGTATTTTTTCTCCAGCGCAAAATTTATATAAACAATATTGCTGTAATTTTCGTGTGCAAAATGCAAAATGGATTCGGTTTTTCCAATCTGTCGCGCTCCTTTTACGATCAACGGCTTATGTGCAGGATCTAATTTCCACTGAATCAGGAATTCATCTATTTTTCGTTTAAAATACATTCTGATCCCTCCTAATCGGAATTATATCACATTTTATGAGCGTTTAAAACTATCTTCATCACATTTTATGAGCTTTCTTTTTTATATCTTACACATTTCATGATTTTTTACTTACCAAATTGTACTTATCTGCTTATCTCATTGTTCCTTGCACACATCCACCCATTCCACGTTTCCGCAAGCATCCTCTAATTCTGCAATAGTCAGTTTTACGGCACTGTGATCGTTTCCTGCTGCCGGATAGACCTCGTCATACTTCTTCAGGCTCTCATCCAGATATACCTTTATGCCGTCCTTGATCCCAAAGGGGCACACCCCGCCGGGTGCATGACCGACATACTGCTCCACTTCGTCAAAAGGGATCATCTTCGCTTTTGTGTGAAAAGCGTCCTTATATTTTCGGTTGTCGATCCGTGCCGTACCTTCTGCCAGGATCAACACTGCCGTTTCATTCTGTAAAAAGGACATGGTCTTTGCGATCATTCCCTCCTCGACTCCGAGAGCCTCCGCCGCCAGCGCCACGGTGGCGCTTGACTGCTCCAGCTCTATGATATGATCTGCGTAACCTTTTTTCTCTAAGTATCTCTTTGCAATTTCTAATGACATTGTTTCATTCTCCTTTTGCTGCGTTACCGCTTTTCGATGATATAATACACGCCGTTTTCCTTGGGACGGATCTCGTACTCGCGAAGCAGCGCCAGGTCACCGTGCAGGCGCAGATTTTTCTTCACAAAGCCCTCCTCGTCCGAGTATAAAAACAGATGACCGCCGGTTGCAAGAAGCCGTTCGAACTGGCAGAAGCACCCGGTATAAAACGCGTCCAGTTCCTCCTTTGTCTTCTTGCCGCGCTTTGGCATGTCCGCAAAAATCTCCGTCATCTGATGCTTCGATGAAAACTCCAGAAAATCCTTCATGATAAAATTACAGTCCACACCGGCTGCCGCGCAGATTGCGCTCGATCACAAATGTTCCCACACCGCAGAGCGCGTCCAGAACGACGGCATCTTCTTTCAGATAAGGCCGTGCCAGCTCAATGAGCGCTGCCGCCAGCGACGGGTGCATGGATGCGGAAATCGTCTGTTTTCGCCATTCAAAACGGTCATCCGGAAGCGTATAAAATTTCAGGCACGGGTAAAAGGTCCCGTCCTTCGTGCGCGCCAGGCGCAGCTCCACTTCATAATCAGTCGTGGAATTCTGCAGTTTACCGCCGCTCTGCTGTTCCAGCTCCTGCGCCAGTTTTTTCGCGAGCTTTGCCTTTTCTGCTGAGTCCGCAATCCCGCGTAGCTCCACACGAAAATAGAAAGGCGCAGCTTCACGGTGACTGCTTTCCAGCAGTTCGATCAGATTGGAGGAAAGCAATGCCTCCGCCAGCTCTTTCGGCGATCCGGACAGCGTCTTTTTCACATTCAGCGCATGTAACAGTTCCCGGTAGCTGTGCAGCCTGCACAGTGTATCCAGCTCCGTTGTGCGCGCCATGACTCCCATCGGATGAACGGTCGTCTGGATCCCATTTTTGCTGTGTGCTTCCAGTTGCTTTTTTAACGGCTCACGCAACGCGCGCTCTGTCGTAAAGATCATGTCATTTCTGCGTTTCCATCCGTTGAATGTATGTTTTTGCAGAACACCCGACTGTGACAGGAGCTGCTGCAGCAGTCCCCGTTCCTCTGTCACGTGCTTGCGTTCTTCCTCCTGGGGCTCATAGGCCAGCAATTCCTCATACCGCTCCTGCAGAGAATCAATATAGTCAGACACATCCAGTGCCTTGAGCGCTGTCAGATAGGAGCTTCGCACAAATCGCGTTTTCTCCACTTCATACGCCTTGTACAGTGCCTGTGCATCCTCCTGCGCACGCAGCTCACCGATCAGCAGCGCTGCGTTTTTCCGGATCTTGGCATCATCATCTCCCAACAACGAGGCGATGACAGCGGGGTCGATCTCTCCCTCCAAAAGCTCTGCCGCCACCTGTGGGTCCTTACATATTTTTTTCAGCTCGATCAGATTTGCACGGATCTCCTCTCCCCTGCAGATCGCTTCATAGTTTTTATTCATTCGCTTTTTTCTCCATATAGATCTTTACATCCTCAAGGAACGACTCCCATGCATCCTCATGCTCCACATAATATTTGGGGCAGTTTTTTCCGGTAATATCATAATGGCGCAGTAGATCCTCCTCTGTCAGCTCATACCGGAAACACAACCACGACACCAGCTCCACAAGGGAATCATACGTCGGCTGCGCAAATTTTCCACTCTCGTCTGAAATACAGCACTCGATGGAGATCGTATCCTGATTGCGCTCATTGGACGCATACGACCACTCATTGCAGGGAATGCACTGTATGATCTCTCCATCCAGTCCGATGATAAAATGGCTGCTGGCCTTCGTCGCATGTGAATCCTTCAGCCCCTCGAAATAGTCACGGTTGTCCTGCGCCGAAGTGCCCGGATTTGCCGTGTAATGGATCACGATACCCTTCACCTGCTCCAGCGCAATGCCCGGTCTGGAATATTCATTCACCGTCAAAAGCTGTACATCCAGTGACGGCCGCTCCATTTCCTTCACCTCGCGGGGCTGATCCGGTGAAGACGGCGCTGCCAGCTGCACACGCTCGCTGCTCATGATGATCTGCTCTTTCTGATGCCTGTAGATCATCCCTCCGATGATCCCGCAGGAAATGAGCAGGATCACTCCCAGACATATCAGCAATACCCGGCGTTCATTTCTTCTCTTTTTCCTTCGTCTTAGTGCCTGTTCATTCAATCGTTACTCTTCTCCCGCCAGATACTCCATCGCCACATCCACCGTATGATCCAGCTGCTCCGTCGTATGAGCCATCGACAGAAACATCGCTTCAAACTGTGCCGGTGCCAGATAGATGCCGCGGCTCAACATATAATTGCAATAGTCCGCATATCGCGCTGTATCCGAGGCCTTTGCACTCTCATAATCGCGCACATGCTCCCCTGTAAAAAAGAGGCATCCCAGCGAGCCGATATGATTGACCTGATACGGCTTTCCGGCTGCCTCCACCGCCACGGCAAGCTTCCGGAAAAAGATATCCGCTTTCTCGTTCAGCTCCCGGTAATATTCCGGATGCTCCCGCAAAATGGACAGTTGCGCGAAGCCTGCCGCCATCGCCACCGGATTGCCGCTGAGCGTTCCCGCCTGATAGACCGGGCCGACCGGAGCTACCATCTCCATGATCTCGCTTCTGCCGCCGTAAGCGCCCACGGGCATGCCTGCGCCGATGATCTTGCCATAAGTCGTCAGATCCGGACGCACACCAAAGTATTCCTGAGCACCGCCAAAGGCGAGACGAAATCCTGTGATGACCTCATCAAAGATCAACAATGCACCATACCTTGTACAAAGATAGCGCAGCCCCTCCAAAAATCCCGTTTCCGGCAGAACCACACCCATGTTCGCCGCCACCGGTTCCACGATCACACAGGCGATCTCCTCCGGAAACTGCGCGAACAGTGCTTCCACAGATGCCAGATCATTATAGTTTGCCGTCAGCGTATCTTTTGTACAGCCCGCCGGAACACCTGCGGAATCCGGAATTCCTGAGGTCATTGCCCCGCTTCCCGCCTTCACCAGAAGACCGTCTGAATGTCCGTGATAGCAGCCGGTAAATTTGATGATCTTATCCCTTCCGGTAAATCCACGTGCAGTGCGGATCGCGCTCATGACTGCCTCCGTGCCGGAATTGACCATACGGATCATGTCTATGGACGGAATGCTGTCACAGATGAGCTTTGCCATCTCCACCTCGATCTTCGTGGATGCGCCAAAGCTCAGACCCTTTGCACAGGCATCAATGACCGCCTCCAACACTTGTGTATGGCTGTGTCCCAGGATCATCGGACCCCAGGATCCGATAAAATCAATATATTCATTTCCATCCTCGTCCCACATGTTTGCGCCCGAAGCGCGGGCGATCATGCGCGGTGTGGAACCGATGGAACCAAAAGCACGCACCGGGGAATTGACTCCACCCGGAATAAAATGAACTGCTTCCTCAAAGATTTTTTCTGATTTTGTCATTATCCGATCAGTCCTTTCCGCATACACTCCGCAAGCTCTTTTGCAAAATAAGTGATATAAATATCGGCTCCGGCACGGTAAGCGCTGACTGCCATCTCACACATGATCCGCTCCTCATCGATGTAGCCTGCCGCTGCCGTCGTCTTCACCATGGAATACTCACCGCTGACGCTGTATGCAGCCACCGGCACATTTGTGGCATCCTTAGCCTCGCGGATCAGATCACCGTAGCAGGCAGCCGGTTTGACCATGACGATGTCCGCGCCCTCCTCCACATCCAGCAGCACTTCCTTTAAAGCCTCTCTGCGGTTGTGAAAATCCATCTGATAGCTTTTTCGGTCTCCAAAGCTGGGCGCAGAATCCGCCGCGTCACGAAACGGTCCGTAAAAGGAAGATGCAAACTTTGCAGAGTATGCCATGATCGGAATATTTGTATATCCGTTCGCATCGAGCGCCTCTCGGATCGCCGCCACTCTGCCGTCCATCATATCAGACGGCGCGATCATGTCCGCTCCCGCCTCTGCCTGCGCAACTGCTATTTTCTGTAAATAAGTCAGCGTCGCGTCATTGTCCACTTCTGTGCCATGCAAAATGCCACAGTGTCCGTGTGAGGTATACTCGCACATGCACAAATCTGCCACGAAATACATCTGCGGATGCGTCTGCTTTGCATGGCGCAGCGCTTTCTGCACGATGCCGTTGTGGTCATAGGCACCGCTTCCGGTCTCGTCCTTATGGTCTGGAATACCGAAAAACATCACGGCATGGACACCCGCTGATTCCAGTTCATCGAGACATTCATCCATGCGGTCGATGCTGTAACGGTACTGCCCCGGCATGGATGTGATCTCCTCTTTCATATTCTCACCCTCTACCACGAACATCGGGTAAATGCGGGAATCCGGACTGATGCGGGTCTCGCGCACCATATTTCTGATCTGCTGGCTGCCGCGCAGCCGTCTGGGTCGTTGTATCATCACTTGTACCTCTTTTTCTGTAATATCATCCCACAAAAACATTCTCCGTTAATTGTAGTAGCCCTTCCACAGACGCTTCCTTAGCTACTTCTACCCACATCCCTGCCTCGCGTGCTGCCTCCGCAGTCATCTCACCAATGCAGAGCGCATGGATCCGCGTCGGATCAGCCTCCGGATTTGTCTGTACAAATGCCCTAACTGTCGATGCACTTGTAAAAAAGACACCGTCGATCAGATCTTTTTCAAACAGCAGTGCTGTCGGGATCAGCTCATTTTGCTTCGTTACCGTCTCATAGATCGCCAGATCGGTCACTGAAACTGTTTTTCCAAGTTCTGCAACTCGCTGCTCCATGCAGGTGACCAGCTTCGGATTACCGATATCCGAGCGTGCGACCAGCACGCGGCTGCCATCCGGTAATTGCTCGCCCAGCAGCGTGCCCAGTGATGCCCCGTCATAGACTTCCGGCATGAGATCCGCCAACAGCCCATACTCCCGCAGCGCGCTTTTTGTGCCGTCTCCGATCACCGCAAGCGTCATGTCACCTAATACACGAGTATCCCGCCCGCTGTCGCACAGCATCTGAAAAAATGTATTCACCCCTGCCGGAGAAGTAAACACAATACAATCATATTCCTTTTTTGACAGTTTTTCAAATTCGGCTAGTATTTTTCCGGAAACAGGCAGCGGTCTTGTCTCGATCACAGGAAGCTCGATCACCTCCGCACCCCGCGTCCGAAGATGCTTTGCCAGCGCATCCATCCGCTCCTTCGGTCTGGTCAGCACAAAACGCCGCCCGAAGAAGGGCAGCTTTTCATACCATGCCAGCTGCTCACCGAGTGCTGCTACCGCACCGACCACAATGATCGCAGGCGTGTGCAGATGTGCCTCATTTACTTCATCTTCCAATTTTGCCAGTGCTGCACATACGCGCCGCTGTCCCGCAGTTGTTCCCTTTTCCAGAACCGCAGCCGGGGTCTGCGGATCCATTTTCGCGGCAAGCAGTCCGTGCACAATATCCGGAAGCGCCGACAATCCCATGAGAAACACCAGCGTTCCCTGTGCCTTTACATATGCCTCAAAGGGCAGATCCAGCGGCTCATCCCCTCGTTTGTGTCCGGTGATGATATGCACGGAGCTTGCACAGCTGCGATCCGTGACCGGGATTCCGTTATAGGCAGGCACTGCAAGCGCACTGCTGACACCGGGCACCACTTCATAATCGATCCCGTTTGCGCGAAGCACCAAAAGTTCTTCTCCGCCCCTGCCAAACAAAAAGGGATCTCCGCCCTTTAAACGCACAACACGTTTTCCTTCCTCCGCCTTCTGCACAAGCAGCTCATTGATCTCATCCTGCGTCATCGCATGGTTTCCCGCCCGTTTTCCGACGTAGATCGTTTCTGCCGTCTCCGGGATCATGGAAAGAATACCGCTTCCCACCAGCGCGTCGTAGACAACAACCTGCGCCTGCGCCAGTACCTCTTTCCCCTTCAATGTAAAAAGCCCGGGGGCAGAAGGTCCTGCGCCTACCAGCCAGACCTTCCCCTTTCGGACTGTTTGTTTCGATGTCACTGATCTTAATGCTTTTTCGCGTGCTTCTGATCGTCTCATAATCCGTCCCTCATATACCGCGCCAGCCCAATGCCGGTCTGTTCCGCCTGATGACGGCTGCCGCTGGCACTCTCATAGGCAAAGCTGCCGTCATAGGTATCACAAAATCCGCGTAAGATCAACTGTTCTCCATGGACACGCGCATACGCCGTGATCGGTGAGCTGCACCCGCCGTCAAGCTCCCGCACAAAAGCGCGCTCCGCCTCTGCCGCAACCCGGCTGTCCTCGTCAAAAAATCCTTCCAGAAACTGATAATCCTCTCCCGCTCTGCCCTGAACTGCCAGAATCCCCTGTCCGGCTGCCGGAAGCAGTTCCTCCGGTTCAAAACAACGGGTGATCCGTTCTTCCAGATGCAGGCGTCGAAGTCCTGCAGCCGCCAGAATCAGTGCGCCGTATTCGCCATTATCCAGTTTTTGCAGTCTTGTCAGCACATTGCCACGCACCGGACGTGTTTCGATGTCAGGATAAAGTTTATGCAACTGCATTGTGCGCCGCACGCTCGATGTGCCCACCGGTTTTGTCCGTTCCCACACCGTCACTCCCTTCGGCAGCACAAGCACATCCCGTGCATCCTCTCTGCCTGAATAGCCCAGTATCGGCAACTCCCCGGCAACATTCATCGGCACATCCTTCAGGGAATGCACGCACGCATCAATACGTCCGTCAAACAGTGCCTGCTCCAGCTCCTTCACAAACAAACCTTTCCCGCCCACTGTATCTAAGGTGCGGTCTAAGATCCGGTCACCGGTCGTCTTCATGGTGACCAGCTCCGGCGTGATCTCAGGACAGTTTTCTCTGATGTGATCGATCAAAAGCTGTGCCTGTGCCACTGCCAGCACACTCTCTCTGCTGCCGATCCGAAATGTCTTTGTCATGGCGTTTTCACTCCCAGCTCACACTCCAGTTTTTCCCGCAGTGCCTTCACGGAGCTGTGCGTTTCCTCCGTCGGCTGACCGGAAGCAATGGCAAGCAAAAGCCCGTCCTCTGTTTCCACAGTCGCCGGAAAATAAAAGCTGCACAGTGTGTGATCACTTGCCACATTCACATAAATGTCTCGGTGACGGCATTCCCTATAGATCGCCTCATTGACCTTCGGATCATTCGTCGCTGCGATCACCGCGTTCATATCCTCCTCCATGAGGCATCCGCCGCGGTAAACATCCTTCACATAAGTGATCCGCTCCCCATATGCATCAATGAGTGCTTTCATCTCCTCACTACACTCCGGCGCGATCACCGTCAGACAGCAGGTGGTTTTCACCAGCGCAGCCGCCCGTCTGGCTGCGATCTTTCCTGCACCAAATATCACGATATGGGATCCGTCCATCTTAACATAAAACGGAAAATACTGCCAGTTCTGCTCATTTTTATCCATCTTTCCCCTCCATCACTGTTTCATGCATTCTTGGTCTCTATGATCGATCTCTTTCCAGCACCTGCATGCAATGTGCAAACGTATCTGCATCCAATCCGTCCCGAAGAGCGAACAGGATATGTGCAGCCACCTTGCTTCCGCTTCGCTTTGCTGCCTGTTCTACATGTCTGCGCTGACTCTCATCAAGTCCTGCGCAGTCCTTTCGCATCCGTCCCCACAAGTCATCTGCCATCTCATCCGCAAATCTTCCGATACGCGGGATCAGATCCCGTCCATAGAAAAATCGCTCAAATTCTGCCAGTGCCTCCGAGATTTTCTCCTGTGCATGTGCCAACTGCTCCTTCTGTTCCTCCGACAGCTGCTCCATATCCAGGTCATCCATGCACAGCAGCCGCACACCTGCCAGATCGCCCACCGCCGGATCAATGTCTCTCGGCACAGCCAGATCCACAAAGGTCTTTCCGTCTAATACCATGCCGGACAGCCGGTCCGGTGTGATCGTCAGATTCGGGCTTGCTGTCGCAGAAAAAACATAATCTGTATCCGCAAGCTTCTCATATCGTTCTCCGTAATTAATACGTTGCGCTCCCTCCGGGATATCCACGGTACCGCTGTGATACTGGCGCACCGTGACCGTCACCTGAGCGCCTGCCTCCATCAGTGCCTGCGCAGTCAGTTTCCCCATCATGCCGTTTCCGATCACAAGCGCCTTTTTACCGGAAAACACAGCTCCTCTCTTTTGCAAATGCATAATTGCTGCTGTCGCCGCAGAGCAGTTTCCCCTGTCAAAGGAGATATCGGTTTTGATCTCCTTTGCCGTGGTGATCGCCTGGCGGAACAGCACCTCCATGCAGTTATCCGTAGCGGTTTCCTCACGCGCCAGCATCAGCGCGTCCTTCACCTGTGTCAGGATCTGATCCAAACAGATGACGTGCTGCCTCCAGATCCTTTTTCTCATAAAACAGCGCCCGCTCTGTGCCGGGGATAAGGCCCTTCCAGCCACAGATGAGCGCATACAGATCCGTCTCTGTCTCCGGCACAAGACTGACATACAATTCCATCCGATTGCAAGTGGACAGGAGTACACAACCCCTGATCCCACTCGTATTGTCCAAAGTTTGAATTCCTGTCTGCATGACCGCACGCACCGCCGTCTTTGTAAATGCATAGCGCTCCCGCACCTCCACCGGTGCCCTGCTGTGGTCAATTCCGATCATTCTTAATTTCATTTTTCCCTCGTCAACTGATACATCAGTGCATTCACGATCGCTGCCGCAACATTGGATCCGCCCTTGCGCCCTCTTGCCACGATGGACGGCACATCTGAGGACAAGATCAGCTCCTTCGCCTGAACGACGTTGACAAACCCTACCGGAACCGCAATGATCATTCCCGGCAGAAATCCGTCGTTTTCCATCAGTTCAGAAAGGCATATCAGCGCTGTCGGGGCATTTCCGATGGCAAAGATCGTCGGTCGGTTCATGCGCGCTGCCTTTTCCATCGCCACCGCAGAACGTGTTTCTCCCCTGCATCGTGCCTCCGCTGCCACATCCTCGTCCGATATAAAATTATATACCTCTGCGCCCAGCTTTAAAAGGGCAGATCTGTTGATTCCTGACATTGCCATTTTTGTGTCCGTGACAATGCATGCGCCATTCTGCAAAAGCCTGTGGGCATGCTCCACGACCCCCGGCGAGAACACCAGATTGTCCGCATAATCAAAATCTGCGGTCGTATGGATCACGCGCTTGATGATCGGCTCCTGTAGCGGATCAAAGGTCCGCCCGCCAAGCTCCTGCGTGATGATCTCAAAGCTGCGCTGCTCGATCTGCTCCGGTGTCAGCTGTTCCAATTGAATCTTTTTCATGCCGCATTTCCTTTATTTCCGTACCGGTACGATCTCCAGCCAGTATCCGTCCGGATCCTGAATAAAGTAGATACCCATTTTCTCATTCTCAAAACAGATACAGCCCATCTCACTGTGCAGCGCATGTGCAGCCTCAAAATCGTCCGTTTCAAATGCCAGATGGAACTCCTCATCACCGAGATTGTACGGCTCTGTACGGTCACGAAGCCAGGTCAGCTCCAGCTGAAAATCTGCCTCCTCATTTCCTACATACACGATGATGTAAGAGCCGTCTGATGCCTCTTTTCTGCGCTGTTCCGTCAGGCCAAGCGCTTTTTTGTAAAACTCCAATGAACGGTTCAAATCCAGTACATTATAATTTTCGTGATACATTCTGAATTTCATCATCAATTTCCTCCAATCTCATAAATACTTTTCTAAAACTTCCCACACCGAAAAGGTGTGCAGAACCTTGAAAATTCAACAATGTAGGCAATAAAATGGGCATAGATGATATGTCCGTGGTATAATTGAGT